>NZ_JBFAMZ010000005.1:0-554074 GCF_040674635.1 Nonomuraea sp. NPDC049758 | reverse complement strand
CTTCGCTGACAAGCAAGGGCCGTCGAGGTCTGCCACGCTTCGCCATGCAGACATCGTACCTATTTATTAATCGAATTAACGACTCAGAACACTAGCGGGCGGTGATGGAGTAGACAACCTCAGGAGTGGATCACAGGCGGTCGGGCGGCGATGGACTGGTGGAGTGCGTTCGCCACAGCCCGGACGAGGGGAACTTGGGAGGCGTCCCAGACGAGGTTCAGGCCGCTGTGGCTGCGGAGGATGAGTCTGCCGTACAGCAGGATGGGCAGGCGGGCGTTGTTCTTGAAGCGGCGGTCGGGGCCGCCCTTGACGTTGACGTAGCGCCAGGTGGAATCTACGACGGTGCCGTCGCGTGGCACAGGGCCTGTTTCGATGAAGCGGGAGTGTTCGACGCCGGCCTGGAGGTGCTGGTAGGCGAGGTCGGCGATGTGGCGGCCGTCCCGGATCAGGACCCGGTCGGGCAGGAAGTGCACGGACAGGCTGCCCGCGGTGAGGGTCGGGACGGCGACGTTGGTGATGAGGATCCGTGGTCCTGCCAGCTGGGCCGTGGCGTTCATCCTGCGCAGCAGGTTGGCGGCGCCGGCGTTCACCTTGTACTGGTAGGTGCTGGCGAGCGCGCCGGATGCGGTGATCAGCCAGAAGCCGTGGGTTCGCTGGAGGTCGGTGATCGCGTTGACGAGGTGATCGAAGCGTGCAGCGGCCTCGTCGGTCACGTCGTACATGACGACCACCGCGCGAGCGGCCCGATCGCATAACGCCACCCAGAGTACGAAAGGGAGCCCGACGGCGATGATGACCAGGCCGAAGCGTCCTGTCACCAGCCCCGCGACGAGCACGGCGGCCAGGGTGAACGGCCAGTACGGCCAGCGTCTGGCGGCCTTCTGCAGCTGCTGGACGACGTCACTCGGCTGGGCCGGGACCAGGCTGACGACATCGTGCATGACCACGTCACGGCCGGGCGCGACGGTCCGGTAGGAGACCGCTCCGCGTCCCATGCGCACAACGTTGCCGCGGGGGCCCATCCCTACTCGAAGGCCCGGAATGGCGGTCGAGACGGCCATCCCGCCCGGGCTGAGGGTGAAACGGAACGGTCCAGCCCTGAGGCTGGTGCGCACATGGAAACCCACGATGGGGAATCCTTCTGACCTGGGTGCCCGTTACTGCGGCGACCGGGTCCTGGAGTCCTGTATCGCTTCAGACCCAGTCATGATGGCTCTGACCAGTCGAAGGATGCAGAAGCCATGGTGTTGCGTGGTGGCGATGCTGCGGCGTCAGGTCGTTCGGCCGAAGCCCGGCTGGGGCCCATACATGTGAACTCCGGGTTTTTATGGGGCGATGGTCCTACCCGAACTTCGGTTCTGATCGCACCAGATGGGCCACTTGGCTGAGGTACCTACCTAAACGTTCCTCTTGGCTAGGTCTGTCGTTGCGCGACTCGTACGTTGCTTCTGGGACGGACCTGGAGGCGAGCGATGACAGGCAGCGATGACATGCATTGCGTGGTCTACAAGCGGTGCGGATGCAGCGACGAGGTCAGCGGCAGGAGGCTGGGTGGCCGTTGCCAGGCATCTCAGACAAACGGGTTGGCCCGCGCTGCCGCACCGAGGTGTGAGTCGGCCGGAGGTCTACCGCTGCCCTTTGTCGAGCAGAGCTCTCACCACCGCATTTGACCTCAACTTAGGTTGAGCTGATGGGCTGTTCGCCGTCGGCCTCCGGACCAGAGAAAGCGAACAGCATGGACACCTCCACACAACCGTCCGAGCATCACGCCGCGGTGGATCGGCCCTCTCCGCTGACGCTCCCGGTGGTCCTGGTCGGCGTCGTGCTGGTGGCGATGTCCATCTCGGGAACCGCGGTGGCGCTGCCGAGCATCAGCCGGGACCTCGATGCGTCCGGGTCCCTGCTGCACTGGGTCGTCGCCGGATACAACCTGGCTTTCGCGGCCATGACGCTCGTCGCGGGCTCGGCCGCCGACCGGATCGGCCGCCGGCGGGTGTTCGTCGCCGCGGCACTGGTCTTCGTGGCCGGGTTCCTCGCGACGGCGCTGAGCCAGGCGATCATCATCACCGACGTCGCCCGTATCCTGTCGGGCGTCGGTGGAGCCGGAATCATGGCGGCCGGCGGCGCCATCCTCGCCTCCACCTACGACGGCGCGGCCCGCAACCGCGCCTTCGCCCTGATGGGCACCATGGCCGGCGTCGGCATCGCCGTCGGCCCGACCCTGTCGGGCCTGCTGATCTCGGCCGCCGGGTGGCGGGAGAGCTTCGCGGTCTTCGCGGTTCTCGGCCTGCTGGTCGCCCTGGGCGCGACCCGTACCCGCGAGTCCCGGGCGACCGGCACGGGCCCGATCGACTGGACGGGCAGCGTGCTGTTCGTCGCCGCGCTGACCCTGCTGATGTTCGCGCTGCTGGAGGCGCCCGCGTTCGGCTGGACCCATCCGGCCGTCCTGGTCACCGCCGTCGCCGGCCTGGTCGCGCTGATGTGCTTCGGCCTGTCCCAGCGGCGCAGCGCCGCCCCGGTCCTGGCTCCCTTCCTGGTCGCCAACCGCGGCTTCCTGGGCTGGAGCCTCGCGACGCTGACCACCTCGATCGGATTCCTCGGCGTTCTGGTCTTCCTGCCGACCTACCTGCAGGCGGCCGCGGGACTCTCGCCCGCCGCCGCGGGGGCGGCCATGCTGCTGCTCACCGCTCCTGTGCTGGTCATGCCCATGGTCGCCGTCACCTTGGTCAACAAGGGGGTTCCGGCCCGGCTGGTGATGGTGATCGCGCTGGCCCTGGTGGTGGCAGGGAACCTGTGGCTGATGGGACTGAACGCCGGCAACCCGGTCGCGGCGGCCGCGGCGCCGCTGCTGATGATCGGCCTCAGCATGGGAGCGTCCTTCGGCATCACCGACGGACAGGCCATGGCCCTGGTCCCGGCCGACGCGGTCGGCATGGCGGCCGGATTCCTCAACACGCTGCGCGGAGCGGCGGAGGCCATGGTGATCGCCGCCTTCAGCGCCTCCCTGACCGGCCTCCTCGCGGCCAGGCTCGGTGACACGACCCGTGCCGCCGAGGTCGGCGCCGGGCGCCTCACGCCCGGTGCCGAGTCCGTGGAACTGGACGCCTTCACCTGGTCCTGGCAGCTCACCCAGCTCGGCGCCGGGCTGCTCTGCCTCGTGCTGTCCGTCATCGTGGCCGTCCTCATCCACAGCCGCGCCAGGTCCCGCCACACCGCCTGACACCGTCTTCATCACAAGGAGCCGCCGTGCACGCCAGCCCAGAGGACCATCTCACAATCGGTGACATCGTCCGCCGGACCGGCGTGCCCGCCTCCGCCCTGCACTTCTACGAACGCAAGGGCCTGATCTTCAGCGAACGCGACGGCGGCAACCAACGCGTCTTCTCCCGGCACATGCTCCGCCGGATCTCCCTCATCATCGTGGCCAAGCGCCTGCACATCCCGCTGTCGGACGTCGCCGAGATCCTCGCCACCCTCCCCACCGACCGCGCCCCTGCCCACAAGGACTGGCAGCGGGTCTCCCGTACGTGGAAGAAGCAGCTCGAGGAACGCCGCCGCGCCATTGAGCAGCTCGAACACGAGCTCACGGGCTGCATCGGCTGCGGCTGCCTATCGATGAAAGCCTGCCTGCTGCTCAATCCCGACGACGCCCTGCGCGACCACGGCCCCGGACCGGTGCGGCTCCAGGAGCCCACCGCATCCCTGCCCGGCGACCTGACACGACGTTCCTCGGACGAGCCGAGCCCTTGATCCATACCTGTCGGCCATGTCCTCGACGTTTACGACGGGTCGGCGCCCGCCGGGCTCGCCGATGGTAACGACGGATCCCGATCTCCCCGACGGTGGCCGCCCCGGATCGGCGGTGAGCCTTTCGAACCCTCAGCGAGATCCTTGGGAGGCGTTTCCATCGGTAACGCACGTGCCTGACACCCCTGGATAACTTGTCAGGCACGTGCGTCGGGAGGCCACTTGCCTTACATAGCCGGCACCTTCTCGGCACCCCAGATAACCTCGCCAGGGGGCGAACCAAGTACGCGAGAAGGGGATGGTCATGCCCCTGACCAGGGCGATCACACAGCCCCGCCTAGCGTGCCGCCCGGCCACGATGGATGTGCCCCAGAGGTGATGAATGGCCCGACGCGATGCGCCCGGCCATTCGTCGTGGTGGCAGGCTGCAGGAGTTCGGTCTCGATGGCCAGCGCACCGAGGACTTCCTATTTCTTGGGCATGAGGACTGTGTCGATGATGTAGACGGTGGCGTTGCGGGTGGCCACGTCGCCGCAGACGACCCGGGCGTTGTTGACCGCGTAGGCGGTCCCGGAGCCGCGGGTGGCGACCGTGCTGCCCTGCAGGGTGGTGAAGCGGCCGCGCCGCAGGTCGTCCGGGGTCTTGCGGCCGGCGACGACGTGGTAGGTGAGGATGGACGTCAGCATCTTCTTGTCGGCCAGGACCTTGGCCAGGGTCATCTTGGGGATTTTGGCGAATGCCTGGTTGGTGGGGGCGAAGACGGTGATGCCATCGGCTCCGTTGAGGGTGTCGACGAGGCCGGCCTTCTTCACTGCGGCGACGAGGGTGGACAGGGCGGGGTTGTGAGAGGCGGCGGTGGCGACGGGGTCGGCGGCCATGCCGGTGAAGCTGCCCTTGCCGGTGCGGGGCACGGCCGAGCAGGCGGCCCCGAAGGGGCGCCGGGCGGTCATCGGCTGCGCGGCGGCGGACCAGGTCACACCGCTGGCAGCGGTGTCGGTGTGTCGGGTGGAGGCCAGCGCGGCCGGGCCGGTACCGGTCAGTGCGACGGCCATTGCGCAGGCCATGGCCAGGATCGGCAGTCCGGCGGCATGACGAATGTTCATGATGCTCCTGTGTTTGGTGAATGGATTGTTGAGGGGGAGTTCAGGTGACGGTCACCAGGACCGTGTGCCAGCCGGTGGCGCCGTCCGGGATCGGCGGCATGCGTTCGGCGGGCTGGGTGTGGCCGCCTGCGTCGGTGGCGCGGACCTGCAGGCGGTGCTGGCCAGGGGTGGCCTGCCAGGTCGTGTGCCATTGCCGCCAGGTGTCGGGCCCGGCGGAGGCGGCCAGGTCTGCCGGGCGCCAGGGGCCGTCGTCGACGCGGACCTCGACGGCGGCGATGCCGCGGTGCTGCGCCCAGGCGGTGCCGGCGACGGTGACCGGACCGGCGGGTACCTCGGCGAAGGGCTTGGGTACCTCGATGCGGGAGGCGGTCTTGATCGGCGCGCGTTCGGCCCAGCCGCGTCGGGTCCAGTAGGCGCGTTCGTCGGCGAAGCGGGTGAGTTTGAGGTCGGTGACCCATTTGGTGGCCGAGACGTAGCCGTACAGGCCGGGCACGATCGTCCGGGCCGGGAAGCCGTGCGCGGGTGGCAGCGGGGCGCCGTTCATCGCGATGGCCAGTAGCGCGTCGCGGCCGTCCAGCACCGATTCCAGGGCGGTGGAGGCGGTCCAGCCGTCTGCGGAGCGGGACAGGACCTGGTCGGCCCCGGCCTGGATGCCGGCCTCGCGCAGCAGCGCGGCCAGGTCGATGCCGAGCCAGCGGGCGTTTCCGGCGTACGGGCCGCCGACCTCGTTGGACACGCAGGTCAGGGTGATGTCGCGCTCGGTCAGCGGCCGGGCCAGCACCTCGGCGAAGGACAGTTCGACCGGGCGGTCGACCAGGCCGTGGATGCGCAGCGTCCACTCCTGATGCGGCACGCGCGGCACGATCAGCGCGGTGTCGACCCGGTAGAAGGCGTCGTTGGAGGTGGTGAACGGACCTAGCCCCGGCACTCTCAATCCCACGCCCGGCGGGAGCGGCCGGGCCGGGTCGGCGGGAGGCGGCAGCACCAAGGCGTGGCCATCAGCGGACGCCTGCCGTGCCGAAGTGATCGCCCGGCCGGCGCCGCCGGTCAGCACAGCCGCCCCGAGCACGACGGCGCCGCGAGTGAGCAGCGCCCGCCGATCGGCTGCCGGCACCGGTGCCGGCAGCTGGACGGGATGGCCGTAGCACACCAGGTCGCCGAGCGTGATGCGGCCCTCACGCGTGGAGCGGAGCCGGCGGCGGGTGTAGAGCAGGGCGAAGCTGCTGCCCTCCGCCCCCACCGCGACGGGCAGCACGTCGATCGGGCCTGTCCCCGGCCGGGACAGCGCCGCGGCCCCAGCGATCGCCGCGAGCCCTGCCAGGGCCGCGATGGCCAGGCGCGGTCGCCGAGGCGCGGCCGTCCCGACGGCCGCCGACGCGGCCGCGATCACGGCCGCCAGCGTCAGGAGCAGGACCGGCTTGTCGGCGGAGCCGAAGGCGCGGATGGCGAAGTCCTTCAGCCACGCCGGGCTCGCATCGATGACCGCCGACCCCACCGCGAGCAGCGGACCGGCCTGCGGCCGACCGGCCAGCGCGGCGGTCAGCTCCGCCAGGCCCAGCGCCAGCGCCGCGGCCAGCACACCGAAGACCCCGGGCACGCCGGCCCCCAGCATCCGGCCCGCCGGCACGTGGGCCGGCGTCGGGGTCGGTGCGGGGGGCGCCCCGTCGTGGGCTGGTTTCTCAGCAGTCAGACAAAGGCTTCGGAGCCACTGCCGAAACGGATGGGTGCCGTTTTCCCCGGGCTGCGGGTGCCGGGCGGGAAGGTCAGGCGGCGGGCATGTCCACCAGGAGCAACGGCGTGCTGGTCGGCTGCCGTGACCCGCCGGCCGGCTCCACCGTCACCCCCACCTGGCCCGCACCGGCACTGACGGCGGCGAGGACCGGCATCGTGCCGCCGGAGCCGCTGGAGGCCAGCAGCCCGGCCGAGGTGATCCGTCCCGGTGCGAGCTGCCACAGCTGATACACCCGGCCCGCGGGCGGCTCACCCAGCCCGGCCGCCCAGAACACCAGCGCTCCCTGCGAGCGCGACAGCACCACCGTGCCCCGGCCGCCTCGCCCCACCCCCGCAGCGCGTGCTGCTGGAGCGGTGACTGTGCGGGCGTCATCCGCGCCCAGCACCGCGGCGATCCGCTGCTCGGCCCGCCGGGCCTGCGCCAGTTCCTGACGCGCCTGCAGCGTGCTCACGCCGAGCCCGGCCACCACGGCCAGCGCCGCGGCGACGCTCACCGCCGCCAGCCACGGCCGCCACGCGACCCTCCACACCCGCCGGGAAGGCGCTGCAGGCGACAGCGTCGGCGGCAGCTGACGCACCTGCTCGATCTCGGCCAACACTCGCGCCCGCAGGCCGGAAGGCGGCTCGGCCGCCACCGCCACGCCGAGGCGAGCGGCCGTCTCGGTGAAACCGGTGATCTCCTGCGCACATTCGGCGCACGTGGTCAGATGCCGCTCGAAACGGCGCCGCTCGCCCTCGTCGTCGATGGCGTTCAGCGCATAGGCGCCCGCCAGGGTGTGCGGGTCGAACCCGTCCTCTGCCGCTTTCATCGCTCCACTCCCAGGCAGTCGCGCAGCCGGATCAGCCCATCGCGCATCCGTGTCTTGACCGTCGGCAGCGGTGCCTTGACCAGCTCGGCGACCTCCCGGTATGAGTAACCGCCGTAGTAGGCGAAGGTGACCGACTCCCGCTGCAGCTCGGTGAGGTTGTCCAGGCAGCGGCGCAACCGCTCGCCTTCCAGCCGGCCCACCACCAGCTCGGCCACCTCATCGAAACAGCGGTGCGGCTCCAGCCGCGCGGCCCGCTCCTCCCGGTCGGTGCCCGCCTGCGCCGCGCGCACCCGGTCAACCGCCCGCCGGTGCGCGATGGTCAGCACCCACGCCATCACCGACCCCCTGGCCGGCTCGTAGCGGGCGGCGCTGCGCCACACCTCCACCATTACCTCTTGGGCCACCTCCTCGCTGTGCGCGCGATCTCGCAGCACCCGCAGCACCAGCCCGTACACTCGCGGCGCCAGCACGTCATACAGCCGCTCGAACGCCCCGCGATCTCCCTTGCCGACCGCCTGCAGCAATTCCTCCAGACCCGGCGGACCACTGCCCGGACGGTCCTGGCCCACCGGCGACCGGTCACGCGCTCCCATACAGCCCCTCCTGCCCCGGCCGGCACAACACCGGCCACCCAGGCTTCGGAGCCGTCCCCGCACCGGATGGGTCACCACCCTGCTGCAGCCGGTCGGCGATGTGTGGTGGCGAGGCGGCCTCCCGTGACGCGGAGAAGATCGCTTTCCGTCCTCGGCGCTTCCGGCCGCTGCCGTGTAGGTGACCATGCGCAGGTCGGCGCCGGGAACGATGAGGACGTCGCAGTCGAGCAGGATGTCGCCGATCTGAGGGTGCCGGATGCTCTTCGCGTCGGTCGTATGAGGGGCGCCGGTCGTCTGCGCAGCCCAGTGATGAGCGAAGGCGCCGGAGGTCTCGCGGAGTTCTCGTACGAGACGATCGAGCCGGGCATCGGCGGGATAGCGGGAGACGGCGTCCTTGAGGTCGGCGACGATCGAGGCCGCGAAGGCGTCCGGCCCGCGTTCCGACCGGACGGGAAGCATCAAGGCGCTCGCGGCGCCGTTGCCGAAGAGCGCACGGGCAAGGTTGCGCTCGGCGGCCGGGAGGGCGGCGGGGTCGCCGTGCAGGGCGCTCCACATGGTGTTCCACCACACCAGGGTCCAGTCCGCGGCGAACACGCCGATCGGGACATCGCCAAGGCGCGAGACGAGCCGTTGGATGCCAGGTGGCACGTGGGTGTCGACGGTCCCGGCCTGCGGCGGCAGCAGCCCGGCGCTGCGGTAGAGCTGGTCGCGCTCGGCACTGTGGCTGGAGTGCTTCGGCGTCGGCCGGGCGTGCCGGCGGATCCCGGCAGTGCACCTCGGAGCCCTCGGCCGGCAGGCCGGCGGCCAGCACTGTGCTTGGCGCCTCCCGCATGTCGTCGGTCCCCGGTTTGAAGGTCGGACCGAGCAACGCCACCCGCATGCCTGCCGAACTGCCCAGCTCGTCCTTGATCCTCTGGATCGCCCGGCGCTTTTGCAGGTTGTTCATCTCGATCACGGCCGACAGCAACTGCAGGTGGTAGCCGGTGTTGTCGGCGAGCTGCCGCAACGCCTCGGAGTCCTTGGGAACCAGGAGCCGCCCCAGCCGATCCCGGGACGTAGGAAGTGCAGGCCGAGCCGGTCCAGACCGACAGCGTGGACGGGCCCGGCCACGCCGTCGTGGAGTTCAGCGACCAACTGGGCCGCGGCCACCGCCCAGGACCTGCCGCGCGCCTACGTCGCCGGCACGACCGTGGTTCTGGAGCGTTGCGCCGATCGGCAGGGTCTTGGAGGTGGCGGTCGCGAGCGACCCCGAGGGTGCCGCGCTGTGGCCGAACGACGTCGATCCCCGGTACGTCGTCCAGCAGGCCGCGGCCAAGGCCCTGGTCGGCAAGCTCAGGGCGCGTGCCGGCGTGTCCGCGCAGATGGCCGCAGACCTGCTGTACGGCCTGCTCAGCCCCGAGCATCACCTGCTGTTCGTCCAGGCGCGCGGCTGGCCGCGTGAGCGCTGGGAGCGATGGGTCCTCCGGACCCTGCACGCTCAGCTCTGGACGGACCGAGGGCCGCCGGACCGGGCGGGACGCGGTGTGCGCGTCCCGCCCGGACGTGTTCAGCCCGGACGTGTTCAGTGCAGCAGGTCGAGGTCCACGGCGGCGGCCATGGCCGCGAAGCCCGCGGCGTTGGGGTGGATGTGGTCGCCGCGGTCGTAGGCGGGCAGGTAGCGCAGCGGGTCCGCGGGGTCGGCCAGCGCGCTCGCGAAGTCCACGACCCCGTCGAACGCGCCGCCGGTGGTGATCCAGGTGTTGACGGCCTGACGTTCGGCCTCCAACGCCTCGTCGTACCCGGCGCTGCCCTTCAGCGGCGGGAGCGTCCCGCCGATGATCCGCGCGCCCGCCGCGTGCACCCGGTCGGCGATCTGGCGGTAGGCGGTGACGAGCCGGCCGGCTGTGGCACGGTTGCGCAGGTCGTTCGTGCCTTCGAGGAGCAGCACGTACCTCAGGCCGTCGCGGGTGAGCACGTCGTGCTCCAGCCGGTTCAGCACGCTCAGGCCGTCCTGTGCGGTGTCGGCCAGCACGCGGTTGCCGCCGATGCCCACGTTGACGACGGCGGGGTCGCGTCCGGGGACGGCGGCGAGCCGGGCCGCCAGATGGTCCGGCCAGCGCTCGAAACCGTCGACGGCCGTGCCCGAGCCGTCGGTGATGGAGTCGCCGAGCGCGACCAGCGTCTCGTGGGTGGGCCCGTGGGTGACGGCGACCGCGTTGAGGAAGATCCAACTCCTCACCGTGGTGGTGAACGAGCCGCCGTCCTCGTCGGCGGTGTGGTCGCCGGTCGTGAGGTAGTTGGTCTGCACGGCGGAGCGGTGCCAGGTGGCCGGCCCGGTGGCGTCCGGGAGGTAGATGCTGACGGCCAGGTCCTGGCCGCTCCTGACCTTCAGCTCCACCGGGTCGCTGGAGACGTCCTGACCGGCGGGGACGGTCACCGAGGGCGCGCCGCCGAAGGTGAGCCGCCTCAGTGTGCCCTGGGCCAGCGCCGGGCCGGAGCTGCGCAGTGCCGCGGTGGCGCCGCCGAAGGTCACCGGCCGGTCGCCATGGAGGTTGGAGAGCCGGACGCGCACCTGGTCGCCGTCGCCGCGCATCCGTACGACCATGCGGATGCTCTGGTTCTCGTACGCGGGCGGCACGACGGCGGCGGCCGAGGAGTGCAGGGAGGTGGCCCAGGCGTCGGCCCAGTGCCCGCCGGCCCGCGCGGGAAGCGCGATCGGCGCGGTCAGCGCGACGCCGAGCAACGCGGTGAGCAGGCGCCGGGGGGTCATGGAGGCGTCCTTCACGGGAGCAGCAGGTCGGTGACGAGCGGCAGGTGGTCCGAGGCGTCGGTGCTCACCAGCCAGGCCGAGCGCACGTCGGAGCCCTTGGGCACGAAGACGTAGTCGAAGCGCCACGTGTTCGCCGCCGACAGGCCGGGGCCCACGCCGACCCGTGCCCACACATCGTCGTACCGGTCGGTGAAGGTCTTGATGCCGGGGAAGGACGGCACGGCGTTGGTGTCGCCGAGCAGGATGACCGGCTGGGCCGACTGGGCGAGCCGGGCCGTGATGGCGTCGGCCTGCTCCTGCCACTCGGCGTCGCTGGTGTGCTGCATGTGCGAGTTGCCCAGCCGTACCTGCTTGCCCTGGA
Organism: Nonomuraea sp. NPDC049758; assembly: GCF_040674635.1. Lineage (NCBI taxonomy): Bacteria > Bacillati > Actinomycetota > Actinomycetes > Streptosporangiales > Streptosporangiaceae > Nonomuraea > Nonomuraea sp. NPDC049758. The sequence continues at coordinate 542,981 of NZ_JBFAMZ010000005.1, read as the reverse complement.
TGTTGACGACGACCTCCAGCAGGCCGCGCGGCTCGCTGCCGGTGTGCTGCGGAAGGCGGGTGTTGCCCGATTCGAGGATCGGCCAGCGGGACAGGAACGCGGTGCCGTACTGCCTGCGCGGCTGACCCGGCTCCAGCGGGTCCAGGTCGTAGTTGGCGCCGTACGCCTGGTGCATGCCGAGCATGCCGGCCAGCTCGCCGGCGGTGTCGAGCCACTCGCTGCGCGCGCGGAAGTGCTTGTCGACCTCTTGGAGGCCGATGACGTCCGGGTCGATGGCCTCGATCATCTCGGCGGTGTGCCGGAGGTCGAAGACGTTGTCGGGACCGGCGCCGTAGTGGATGTTGAAGGAGGCGACGCGGATGACCCCGCGCCGGATCCTGCGCTTCTCCACGGTCGCGGAGGCGGGCATCGCGGCCAGTCCGACGCCGGCCGCCGCCACGGCGCCGGCGCCGAGCAGACCTCTCCTGCTGATGCTCATGATGGGGGGGTTCCTTTCCGGGGGTTACTTGAGCGCGCCGGACGTGAGCCCGGCGACGATCCTCTTCTGGAAGACCAGGACGAGGATCACGAGGGGGATCGTGACGACGACCCCTGCGGCCATCTGGGTGCCGAACGGGGTGTCGAAGTCGGAGGCTCCGCCGAACTGGGCCACCCGCACGGTGGCGGTCTGCATGTCCGCCTTGCTGATCATGGTCAGCGCGATCATGAACTCGTTCCAGGTGGCGAAGAAGGCGAGGATGGCCGTGGTGAACACGCCCGGCGCGGCGATCGGCAGGATCACCCGCCGGAACGCGCCCCAGCGGGTGCAGCCGTCGATCGTGGCGGCCTGCTCCAGCTCGTGCGGCATCTGGCGGAAGAACGCGGTGAGCGTCCAGACGGCCAGCGGCAGCGCGAACGACATGCTCGGCACGATCATCGCGTGGTAGGTGTTGATCCAGCCCAGCTCGGTGAAGAGCTTGAGCAGCGGCACGATCAGCAGCGCGCCGGGGAACATCGAGGTGCCCATGATCAGGCCGAGCACGAGGTTCTTGCCGCGGAAGGTGAGCCGGGCCAGCGCGTAGGCGCAGCAGATGCCGAGGACCAGCGTCAGCGCGGTGGTGCCGGCCGACACGATCAGGCTGTTGAGCAGTGCCCGGCCGAAGTCGCTGTGCCCGGAGAACACCGCGGTGTAGTTCTCCAGTGACGGCGGCGACGGCCAGGGCGTGGTGGAGAAGATGTCGCCGGTGCGCCGCAGGCTGGAGACGACCATCCAGTAGAACGGCGCCAGGCAGTACACCACGACGAGCCCGGCCCCCAAGGCCCTCTTCATGCCGTCCTCTTCCTTGATCGTGCGTCGGCGAGCAGGTCGGCGCCGAGCAGGCGGACGAAGACGAACACCACCACGGCCACGTACGAGATGAGCACGATCCCGTAGGCGGCGGCCGACCCGTATCGGAGCTGGGTGGCCTCGTCCCAGACCAGGGCCGACAGGGTCTCCACGGAGAGCTTGCCCCGGCCGATCATCACGAACGGCAGGTCGAACATGGCCAGCGCGTCGAGGATGCGGAACAGGACCGCCACCACCAGCGCGGGCCTGACCAGCGGCAACGTGATGCGCCAGAACGTCTGCCAGGCCGAGGCGCCGTCCACTTTCGCGGCCTCGTAGACCATCGTGGGGATGATCTGCAGCCCGGCGAGCACCAGCAGCCCGACGAACGGCGCGGTCTTCCACGTGTCGGCGATGACGACGGCGAGCTTGGCCTGGACGCCTTCGGTGGTCCACAGGATCTTCTCGCCGATGACGGCGTTGGCCACGCCGTCGGCCTGGAACACCCACCGCCACATCAGGCCGGAGATGGCGGTCGGCACCGCCCAGGGGATGAGGATGCTGGCCCGCACCAGGCCGCGGCCGCGCAGGACGTTGTGCATGACCAGCGCCATCGCGACGCCGAGCACGGTCTCCAGCGTGACGGTGACGACGGTGAAGACCGTGGTGTTGGCCAGGGCGTTGAGGAAGCGCTCGCCGACCAGCTCGGCGTAGTGCGCCAGGCCGACGAACCGTTCGCCCTCGACGACGAAACCGTCGGCGTCCAGGCCCTCGCCCCGGACGTACATCGACTCCCGCGCGGCCGCGACCAGTGGGTACAGGACCACCAGGGCGAGGGCGAGCAGTGTCGGGGAGATCATCAGTGCGGTGAACCACCGCGAGCCGCGCCTCATTGCTTGAGCAGCCCCGACAGTTGCTGCTGCAGCCCGGACAGCGCCTGGTCGACGGCCACCTCGCCGGACAGCGCCGGGTAGACGGCGTTCTGGATCGCCGCGGTCACGTCACCGTACTTGACGGCGACCGGCCGGGGCTTGGCCGCGACGATGCCTTCCTTCAGGGAGGGCAGGTACGGGTACTGCTTGACGAGCTCCGGGTCGTCGTAGAGCGCCGCGCGGGCGACGGGTGTGCTGTTGACCGTGGCCCAGGTCTTCATCTGCTCGGGCGAGGTGAGGAAGGCCAGGAAGTCCTTGGCGGTCTCCTTGTGCTTGGAGAACGCGGAGATCGCCAGGTTCGCCCCGCCGAGGGTGCCGCTGCCCGGGCCGTCGAGGCCGGGAATGGGGGCGACCCCGACCTTGCCCGCCACGGGGCTGTCGGCGGCGTTGGCGGTGCCGTACAGCGAGGCCCAGCTGCGGGCGAAGAGCACCTTGCCGCTCTGCAGGGCGTTCTTGACCTCGTCCTCCTTGAAGGTGATGCCCTCCTTGGGGATCATGCCGCTCTTGAGCCCGTCCACGAGGAAGGACAGTCCCGCCTTGGCGGCGTCGGTGTCCAGGTGCGGCGCGCCGGACTCGTCGGCCACGGTGCCGCCCGCGGACTGCACGGCCTCGGAGAAGGAGACGGTCAGGCCCTCGTACTTGTCGAGCAGGCCCGCGTAGCAGGACATCTCCTTGTGCCCGCGCAGCGCCTCGTCGCAGGTCTCCTTCATCGCGGCCCAGGTCGTGGGGGCCTTGTCGACCAGGTCGCTGCGGTAGTAGAGCAGGCCGGTCCCCGTGAGCCAGGGCATCGCGTACAGGGTGCCCCGGTAGGTGGCGGTCTGCAGGGTGGGGGCGAGGAACTCCTCGGCCTTGAACGTGCCGGCGGCGATGGGGTCCACCCAGCGGTTGGCGGCGAACTCGGCCGTCCAGACGGCGTCCAGCATGATGACGTCCATGGCGTCGGACTTGGTCTGCGCGTTGTTGATCAGGCGCTGTCGCTGGCTGTCGGCGTCCTTGGGCTGGATGTCCAGGGTCACCTGCTGGTCGGGGTGGGCCGCGTTCCAGGCGTCGATGACCTTTCTGGTCGCGGCTTCGTGGCTCTGGGTGTCGACGATGGTGATCGGGCCGCGTCCGTCGGCGGGCGATTCCTCCTCGTCGGCGCCGCACGCGGTGGTCGTGGCGAGTGTCAGCGCGCAGGCGAGCAAGAGGGTCTTCTTCATCGTGGTTCCTTCAGGGTGACGACGGTTCCGGTGAGGCGGGCTTCCTCAGCCGCCCACGCGATCTCGTGGCTGTGCAGGCTCTCGCGGGGGTCGGAGAGGATGGGGGAGGGGTCGTTGCGGGTGAGGGCGTCCAGGAACGCCGTGACCAGGCCCTGGTCACCGCCGCTGTGCCCGTCGGCGGGCGGGTTGGTGTCGATGACCTCGACGGCCCCGGTCACGAAGTCGGTGACGGTGAGCCGGGCGCCGTCCCCTTCGAGGGAGCCGCGGGTGCCGAAGATGCGGGTCTGGCGCGGGGTCTTGGGGGAGAAGGCGGTCATGGTGAAAGAGGCGGTCGCCCCGCCGTCGAAGTCGAGGTTGACCACCTGGTGGTCGACCACGTCGTTGTCGCAGGCGTACACGCACCTGCCGTAGGGGCCCTCGCGCAGCGCCTGCAGCACGCCCGCCTCGGTGGTGTCCTCGCTCAGCACGGCCAGCGGCCAGCGGTCCTGGCTGCCCACGAAGGGCAGGTAGATGCGCTTCGCGTCGTACGGGCAGGTGTCCGCGACGGCGCAGTCCAGGCAGCGTTCCGCCGCACCCTCCGGCTGGTTGCCGGCCGTGAAGTGCTTCAACCCCCCGAACGACGACACCCGCGTCACCCGGCGGCCCATCACGTACGTCAGCCAGTCAAGATCGTGGCACGATTTGGCCAGCAGCATGAACGTGGCCTGATCGGTGCGACGCCAGTTGCCGCGCACATAGGAGTGGGCATGATGCCACCAGCCGACGGGCTCCAGGTGCTCGATGTTCACGATCTCGCCGAGCCGCCCGCTGTCGAGCACGGCCTTCACCCCGCGGGTGTAGGACGTGTAGCGCATCACGTGGCAGACGGCGAACAACACGCCCGCCCGTTCGGCGGCCGCGACGATCCTCCGGCAGTCCTCCAGCCGGATCGCCATCGGCTTCTCCAGCAGGATGTGGTAGCCGAGCTCGGCGAAGCGCACCGCCGGTTCCACGTGGTTGGCGTCCAGCGTCGCGATCACCACCGCGTCCGCGAGCCGCGGCTGCTCGGCGAGCTCTCGCCAGTCGCCGAAGCCGACGGCGTCCGGGTGCTCGGCGAGCAGTCCTTCCCGGCGCCGTGGATCAGGCTCGGCCACGGCGGCGAGCCTGGCACGGCCGTCCGCCGTCGCGTATCGCGTGTATCTCGTCCCTCGGTCGCCCGCACCGACCAAGGCCAGCCCAACCTGTCGCATGTTCCCAACTCCAATTATGAGAAGACGCGACGTAAAGCTAGAGTTTGCCCAGTCCTACCGTCAAGGGGCCTTATGAGAACTCTCGGTGTTACTAACGACACCGCACTGCTGCGCCGCCTCAACACGCGCGCCACCCTGCACGCCCTGCGCCAGGGCGGGCCGCAGACGCTGACCCAGCTCGCACGTGCCGCCGGTCTGTCGCGGCAGACCGCTGAGGTGGCGCTGTCCGACCTGACCGAGCGGGGGCTCGCGGAGGAGGCCGCGCCGACCGAAGGCAGGGCCGGGCGGCCCGCCCGCCGCTTCAGGTTCAGGTCCGAGGCCGGTCACGTCGTCGGCCTGGACGTGGGGCCGCGGCGGATTCTCGCCATGCTGGCCGACCTCAACGGCGACGTGATCGAGGAACGACGGCTCGACGCCGACGAGCACATGCCCGCCGCCGAACGCCTCGCGCTGGCCGAGCGGGCCGCCACCGCGTGCGTGGAGGCGGCGGGGCTGGCCCGCGGAGGCGTGTGGGCGGCCACGGTGGGCACCTCGGGCGTCGTGGACCGGTCCGGCCGGGTGTCGGTCTCGCACCTCATCCCCGGCTGGACCGGGCTCGACCTCGGCGGCCAGGTCGGGCGATGGTTCGGTTGCCCCGGGTTCGCGGCCAACGACGCCAATCTCGCGGCCGTCGCCGAGCACTGGCGGGGCAGCGCGCGGCACGTCGAGGACCTGGTCTACGTGTTGTCCGGATACCGGGCCGGGCACGGCCTGCTGCTCGACGGCCGGTTGCGCACCGGCCGCACCGGCAGCGCCGGCGAGCTGGGCAGACTGCCGCTGACCGGATGGGAGGACTCCTCCGTCGTGCTCGCCAAGGCGGGACGGGACGCCGAGGAGATCTTCCGGGCGGCGCGGGCGGGCGACGAGCAGGCGCTCGCGGTGGTGGACCGGCTCGCGCACGGGCTCGCGCGCGGCGCGTCCGCGCTCGTGCTCGTGGTGGACCCCGAGCTGGTCGTCGTGGGCGGCGGGTTCTCGCGCGCGGGCGAGTTGCTGCTCGGACGCATGCGGGCGCATCTGGCCCAGATGTGCCTGAACCCTCCCGAGGTCGCGCTGTCCACGTTCGGCGAGGAGAGCATCGCACTCGGCGCGGTCCGGATGGCGCTCGACCACGTCGAGCGGGAACGGCTGGGGCTGTGACCGGACCAGGCGGCCCGCCGTGCCCTTAGAAATCCTGCTCGCGGCCGTCTTCGCCCTGGTCACGGGCGTCAACGACGGCGGCGCCCTGCTGGCCTCCGGCCACAAGCTGCCCACGGTACGCCCGCGGACCGGCATCGCCGTGCTCGTCGCGATGAACGCGCTGGTCCCCCTGCTGACTCAGGAGGTGGCGCAGACGTTCACCCGGCGCCTGGCCACGCCGCAGGGCCCGCACGCCCGGCACGTCCTGGCGGTGGCGGTGATCGCGGCGCTGGTCGTCGTCCTCACCCTCGGTCATCTCGGCAAGCCCACCAGCCTCACCCTGGCCGTCGTCGGCGGGCTCACCGGGGCCGGGATCGGCTGGGGCATGCCCGTGGCGGCCGGGCCGGTGGCGCTCGTGCTGGCGGTGGGGCTGGCCGCGCCGTTCGCCGGAGCGCTGGCGGCGCCGCTGGTGGCGCGGCTGCTGGGCGCCGTGACCGCGAGCCGGGGACTGGCACGCTGGCACTGGGCCGGGTTCGCCGTCCAGAGCCTCGCCTACGCCGCCAACGACGGCCAGAAGATGACGGCCGTCTTCATCCTCGCGCTGGGCGTCCCGGACGCGCCGCCTCCCGTCACGCTGACGGCCGCGGCCCTGTTCGGCGTCGGAGCCCTGTACGGCCTACCGAAGGCGGGCCGCACGCTGAGCATCGAGATCACCTCCGTCCGCCCCCTGTACGGCGTGGCCGCCCAGGCCGGCTCCGGACTCACCGTGATCGGCTGCGCCGCGGCCGGGATGCCGGTGAGCATGACCCAGGCGGTCGCGGGTGGGCTGATCGGGTCGGCGATGGCGGAGGGCGGCGGCAGGGTGCGCTGGCACGCGGCCGTCAAGATCGTGCTGGCCTGGCTGCTGACGTTGCCGACGAGCGCCCTGCTCGCGGGGCTGGCGTCCTTCGGGCTGGGGATGGTCGTATGAGGCGGCTGAGCCGGTTCCGCGATCTGCTGGCCGGGCGCATGGACACCGCGCTGACGGAGGCCCTGGCCGGACAGCTCCAGGCGACCAGGCAGGGCGCCCGGCTCGCGCTGGCCATGGTGGCGGGCGAGGTCGACCACGCGGGGGCGCACGAGCGGATGCGGGCGATCGAGCACCTCGGCGACACCCAGCGGGCCCGGCTGGTGGGGGAGCTGGAGTCCGTCCTGATCACCCCGATCGACCGGGAGGACCTGTTCCGGCTCTCGCGCGCCATCGACGACGTGCTCGACGCGCTGCGCGACTTCGTCAGGGGGGCCCACCTGTACCGCCTGCCCGGCCGAACCGGCTTCACCCCGCTGCTCGACCAGGTGCTCGCGGGCATCGAGGCGTTGGACGAAGCGGTCCGCGCGCTGGCGTCGAAACCGTCGGCCGCCGTCGGGGACGCCCTGGCGGCCAAGAAGGCGGGCGGGGCGGTGCGCAGGATGTACCAGTACGAGATCGCCCGTATCTTCACCGGCGAGCTGACGGCTGACAAGATGAAGGAACGGGAGCTCGCCCGCCGCCTGGAGCTCGCCGGCACGGCCATCGCCGCCGCGGCCGACGCGGCGGCCGAGGGCGCGATGAAGCGCTGAACACCGCGCCCGCCTGACGGTACCGTCCAAGGGTTCTGAAAGGTGACCTCAGGGTCGACGGGGGCCGGGCCGTCCGGCAGGGGCCGGGGCTCGCCGTGCAGGGGCCGGTCGAAGCAGGCGCGCCGGGAGCTTGAGGCGGTGCGTGAACGGGCTGTGACCGAGGATGCTTGTCCTCCCGCGGCGTTGCTTTCCCACCGTGAGAATAAATCAGCCTCTGCGGCGATCAGAACCAGCCCTGCGAAGCCGTCTGGCGATCTTCTCTGGCAATCGAGCGTTTGTGAGAGCTGATCTATTGGGGATTCGCCTGCTGGTTGCGCGCTACGCCGCCGACCGCATCGGCAAGACGCCGGTACCGCGGCAGGCAGTCAGCGCACAACGCGCGCGAACCGCGACACCCTGATCGGCACTCAGGCCGCGCCGGAGGCTTCCTCCGTCATCGGGCGGGCGGGCGGTGAAGTTGGCCATCATGGCTGTGAACCGCAGCTTCATGCGCTAAGCCCGAGTGAGGCGATGAGGTCGCGCATCTCATCGCGGTAGACGGTCGCCGGGTCGTGGACGAGCCCGCGCAGGTGTCCGTAGATCTCCAGCGCCAGCAAGCCGTGCATGCGCCCCCACACGCGCATGGTCAGGGCCAGCCCCGCGGGTGGCAGATCGGGGAACTCCTCTCGGGTGTGTGCGACCAAGCCGGCGTCGAAGTCGGCCCAGTCATAGTCCTGGCGCGCGCTCCCGGTGACCGGCCACGCGGCAGCCACGAGACCGGTAATGCCGGTGCAGGCGCGCACTTCGGCGGCGATGCCGGGGCTGTTTTCCGGCGCCTGGTAGCCGGGCACCGGGTCACCGTAGATGAGCCGGAAACCCTCGGGGTTGGTAAGAGCCCATTCTCGTACGGCCTGCGCCCAGGCCATGATCCGCCCGCCGGCATCGGACTCGGGCACCGCGTCGCGCGCCGACTCGGCGGTCTCGACGAGCGAGGTGTAGACGTCGCCGATCAGTGTCGTGACCAGGTCGTCGCGAGTGGCGAAGTAGCTGTAGATGGCGCCCGCCGTCATGCCCATCTCGCGCGCGATGGCGCGCAGCGAGATCGCGTCGGGGCCGCCCTCGGCCATGAGCTTGAGCGCGATCGCCTTGATTTCGGCGCTGGTCTGAGCACGCAGCCGTTCGCGTCGGCTCATGGTCGCTTCCATGCCAGCAGTCTACAGGGTTTGACTATTGAACTCCGTGCTCTAAGGTGAACACCGTGTAGTAATTTGACGGCATGTAGGAAGGGATTTATGGAATCGCCACGACTGCGCCTTGGGCTGCTGGCGTTGACGCAGCTCATCGTGGCTCTCGACTACAACATCGTGTACGTGGCGCTACCCGACATCGGGAACGCGCTCGGTTTCAGCCCGTCGTCGGTCCAGTGGGTGGTCAGCGCCTACGCGATCGGCCTCGGCGGGCTCCTGCTTCTCGGCGGACGGGCCGTCGACCGGCTCGGACCACGCCGGATGTTCATGGCAGGACTGGCGCTGTACGGCGTCGCCTCGCTGGCCGGCGGACTGGCGACCGGGTCGGAGATGCTGGTGGCCGCCCGCGCGGTCCAGGGCATCGGCGGTGCGCTGCTGACTCCTGCCACCCTCACGCTCATCTACCGGGGATTCGCCGAGGGGCCGGCCCGCAACCGGGCACTGGGCGCCTGGGGCATGGCGGGCAGCGCGGGACTGGCCGCCGGATCCCTGCTGGGCGGTGTGCTGACCAACTATCTCGGCTGGGAATGGGTCTTCTACGTCAACGTGCCACTGGCGCTGATCTGCGCCCTGGCCGCACCCCGCCTGCTGCCCGCCGATCCCGACCGCACCCCGGGTTCCTTCGACGTGCCCGGCGCGCTGCTGGCCACCGGGGGCGCCGCTCTGCTGGTGTTCGGGCTGGCCAGCGGTCCCGACTCCGGATGGGACTCGCCCCGCGTTTATGGCTCGCTGGTCACAGGCGCCCTCTTGCTGGTGGCGCTCTTGGTGGTGGAGTCACGCACCCGCGACCCGCTGATCCCGCTACGGCTGGCGCGTGGCCGCTCCCTGGCCACCACCATGATCGTGATCGCCATTTTCCAGGGCACCCTCGGCGGCGGCTACTACGTCCTCACCTCCTACCTGCAGCCTGTCCTCGGCTACAGCTCCCTGGAGGCGGGCCTGAGCTTCCTGCCGCTCACCCTGGTCTGCATGTTCGCCGCCGTGAAGGTCACCCCGATGGGGCTCGGCCGCTGGGGCGTCCGCACCACACTGTCGGTCTCGACGGTCGGTACCGGCCTCGGCATCGCCCTCATGGTCATGGGCACCACGCCTGCGGGCGGCTTCTGGACCCTGCTGCCCGGCAGCGTCGTCTGGGGCCTGTTCGGCGGCGTCGCCTTCGTCACCCTGTTCGCCTCAGCCGGATCCGGCATCGCGCCACACGAGCAGGGCGTCGCCTCCGGGATCGCCAGTACCGCCAAGGAGATCGGCGGCGCCATGGGCCTGGCCGTCATCGTCGCCATCTCCACCGCCTCGCCCAACCTCCTCGGCGGCCTGCACGTCGCCGGCTGGACGGCCGCGGCGCTCACCGTCGCCGGGGGCCTGATCGCCCTGGCCCTCGAACCCTCCCGACCCCGCACTCTCGAAGGAGTGACCGCATGAGCACCAACGACCTGATCCTCACGTACCTCGACATCTGGAACGAGCGTGACGTCGCCGCCCGTGAGGCGCTCATGACGTCCGTCCTCACCGACGACTCGTTCTACTCCGACCCCGATTACGCGGGCCTGCGTGGGCACGCGGAGCTGTCGAAGGCGATCGGCAAGGCCCAGCAGAACTTCGGCGACCTGAGCTTCACCCTGGACACCGTGATCAGCGCCCACCACGACCGCGCCCTGTTCACCTGGCGGCTCGGCACGGTCGCCACCGGTTATGACGTGGTGGATTTCACCGGCGACCTCGACAAAGGCTTGCCGGTCCTGCTCGGAGAGGCTTCGAGAAGGTGTGGCTGCGCAACACCGGCAGCGGCGGCGTGACGTACGTCATCCACCCGCCGGACCACCCGCAGCCTCCGGCGACCTCAGGGTTGCCCGCGAACCGGTGAGCAGCGCCCTGGCGGATTTGCGGAACGCCGACACCAGGCGGTTGTGGTCGCCGGCCCGGGTCGCCAGCACGACGTGACTCTGCTCGACGCCCTCCAAGGGGATCGAGGTGATGTCCGGGCGGAGGTTGACAAGGGTCGGGCCGCCCGCGATGGCCACCGCCTCCCCGGCGGCGATCAGCTCGAACTTGTCCTCGATGTCGGCGATGACGGGGCCGTCGGGGGCCGGGCGGCCGTCGGGCCTGGGATCGATGCGCCAGTACGCCTCCCAGGCCGGGTCCGGGTCGGCCAGCCGGGGCAACGGCTCGTCGGCGATGTCGGCGAGCGTCACGGATCCCCTGCCCGCCAGGCGGTGGTCGCGCGAGAGCAGCAGCACGCGCGGCTCGCCATACAGGATCGTCACGTCGAGCCCATCAGTCGCCAACGGCAGCCGGGTCACCACCGCGTCCACACGGTAGTCGAGCAGAGCGGGGCGCGGCTCGTTCCAGGCCACGTGTGAGGTGCGTACGTCGGCATCCGGATGCAGGCGGCGCAGCTCGCGCACGGCCGGCGTGACGATGAGGCCCATCGTGTACCCGATGGTGATCCGGCTGGGCCGAGCGGCGGCGCGGGCCTGCGCCGCCGCCTGGGCGGCCGCGTGCAGCAGCGTCTTCGCGCGGGGCAGGAAGACCTCGCCCGCCTCGGTGAGTCGCGTGCCCTGCGGGGTTCGGTCGAGCAGGAGGGCGCCCAGTTGCCGCTCAAGGGCGCGGATCTGTCGGCTCAGCGACGGCTGGGTGATGTGCAGGGCCTCGGCGGCGCGGCCGAAGTGCCGGTGCTCGGCGACGGCCGTGAAGTAGCGTACGAGCCGCAGATCGAGATCGGGCGACTGGGGCATGCCCGCAGCCTACTGCGGTGATGCCTGAAACGTATCGCCCGATGAGCGACAGGCTTTGGACGCCGCACGGCACCGGCTCCGACGATGGGAACACCGCTGAAGAAGGAGATCATCATGCGTGTTTTCGTCACCGGCGCCACGGGTTTCGTGGGGTCCGCCGCCGTACGTGAGCTCATCGAGGCCGGGCACCAGGTGGCCGGTCTGGCCCGTACGGATGAGGCCGCCGCCGCGTTGAGGGCCGCCGGAGCCCAGCCCCACCCCGGCTCGCTCGACGACCTCGCCGGCCTGCGCGACGGGGCCGCCGCCGCCGACGGCGTCATCCACCTGGCCTTCGTGCACGACTTCGCGAACTTCGAGGCCGCCAACCAGACCGACCGGCGAGCCATCGCGGCGCTCGGCGAGGCGCTGGCGGGGTCCGGCCGGCCGCTCGTGGTCACCTCGGGCACCGGCCTGCTCCCGCCCGGCCGCGTCGGCACCGAGCAGGACGAGCCGGGGACGCATTCGCCCCGAGGGGCGGCCGAGCAGGTGGCGCTGTCGTTCGCGGAGCGCGGGGTGCGGGTCTCGATATTGCGGCTGCCGCTGGTGCATGGGGAGGGTGACCCGGGGTTCGTCGCGGTCGCGATCGGCATCGCCCGCGCGAAGGGCGTCTCCGCGTACGTGAGCGACGGCGACCCCCGGTGGCCGAGCGTGCACCGGCTGGACGCCGCCCGCCTGTACCGGCTGGCCCTAGAGGAGGCTCCCGCGGGCGCGCGGCTGCACGCCGTCGCCGAGAAGGGTGTGCCGGTACGTGACGTCGCCGGCGTCATCGGGCGCCGGCTCGGCGTGCCGGTGACCGCGATCACCGCGCGGGAGGCGGGCGAGCACTTCGGCTGGCTGGCCTCCTTCGTCACGCTGGACATGCCGGCCTCCTCCGCCCTGACCCAGAAGCTGCTGGACTGGCGTCCCGGCCGCCCCGGGCTCATCGCCGATCTGAACGCGGGACACTACTTCAAGAGCTGAGCCCGCAGCTCCGCCGGTCACTTTGCCCGGTCCTGACCGGCCGGCAGCTGAGCTACGCGGCAGCCTCGCAGTTGTTGATGGTGCACGCCATGCGGTCAGCCGGACGCTCATGTAGTCCAGGGGTCACCGGCACAAACGCCCAGCCGTCGCCCGATCACTACTCAAGATCAACTATTTGGCGGCCGGTGCCACGGTTCTTACCAACACCCGTACATGACGGAAGAACCCCTGGATATCTGTCCGCGACGTCGTTCAATCCCACCACGTGGCGCACATGAAAGATGGCCATCCGACACCCTAGATAACGGCAGAAGCTTCGGTGAAGGTGGCGCGCCCCTGGGCCGGACGGCTATTCGCCGCCACCCACGTCGCTGGACTCGTCCTCGTCGCCGGGCCCCCCTTTCCTCTTCCCTCGTGATTCGCTGGCCGCGACGATCCCCAGGGCGACCAGAAGCAGGAGGAAGACCCCCGGCCCGGTCGCCTCCATGACCGCAAACAGGATGAAGATCACGACGACCAGCCCTGCCGCGGCCAAGGCATAGAGCCGAAAGAACTCCCAGTCCATGGCACGACCTCCAGCCAACCACGGAGCGACCAACCGTTATCAACGGCAACATCCGAGGGTGACGAGAACCGAGAAACCCCAGGTCGAACGCGGTGTTGGTGAGTAGGGCGGGTGGGACTTGAACCCACGACCCACGGATTATGAGTCCGATGCTCTGACCGGCTGAGCTACCGCCCCTGGATTCAGTTGTGACATGCGGTGTGCGGCGTATGGATCTCGGTGAGGCTCGCGCATGTCAAGGCTAGAGCATCGGATCCGGGTGTGCCGCACGGCCGGATGGGGACGGGGTCCCGCGGACATCATTCCATGCCGGGCATGGTTGGTGGAGTCGTGTCGATCATATTCGGGTCTCGGTTGGGGGTTGTGCTTGCTGTGGGCGGAATGGGAGGGGTTGGGGGGAAGGGACGGTGCCGATATGGCGATCAAGGTGGTGTACGAGACCCACTCCATCACTGTGGACAACGAGATCGGTGTCGCCACCGGGTGGCTGCCCGGGGAGTTGTCCGAGCGGGGGCGGGAGCTGGCCGCCGAGCTCGGGGTGCGGAGGCGGGAGGTGGACGTCGTCTACTGCTCGGATCTGCGCAGGGCGGTCGAGACGGTGGAGGTGGCGTTCGGGGGCGGGAAGGAGGTCCGGCTCGACGCGCGGCTCAGGGAGTGCGACTACGGCAGTTACAACGGACGGCCGGTGAGCGAGGTCGCGGCCCTGCGCAGGCGGCACATCGACACGCCGTGGCCGGGCGGGCAGAGCTATCGGCAGGTCGTGGCGGCGACGGCTGCGTTCCTTGAGGGCCTGCGGGAGGAGTGGCAGGGGGCCACGGTGCTGGTGGTGTCCCATTCGGCCAATCGGTGGGCGTTGCAGCACCTGCTGGACGGCACTCCGCTCGAGGACCTGGTGGACGCGCCGTTCGAGTGGCGGCCCGGGTGGGAGTACGAGGTGGCATAGCGCCTTGGGGCGACGGGGTGGCATAGCGCCTTGAAGCGCGAGGTGGCATTGCGCGTGGGGGTGCGAGGTGGCTTGGCGCCTTGCCTGGAGGCGGGTGCCGGTTCAGGGTGGGGGTGGACCTGGATGGGCGCGGCTCAGGCAGCCGGACATGGCTGATGCGCCGATCGCGTCCGCGATCAGCGCCGGCGGGTGGAGCTGGGTTGTCTCCCGCCGCTGGGGGTGCCGTCACGGTAACGGCGGGCCCACGGGGCGAGGAGTTACTACTTCACTCCTATCAGGGTGTTATGGCGCGGTGCCGTACGCCGGGTTGCGTGCGAGCCAATCGGAGTAGACCGGACTGCGGCGTACGGCCTCGGTGTGTGCCTGTTTGGCCTGGGCGACCACCCAGGTGGCGTCGGGGGCGGTGGGGTGGCGGCCGAGGAGCTGCCGCCAGCGCAGCGGCGCGCCGGAGAGCGGGACCATGGCCAGCCCCGGCAGGGCCTGGTGGGTCGCCTGGCAGAGCACCACGGCGCGGCCCACCTGGGCGAGGTGGGTGCAGGTCGGGACGTCCGTCTCGTAGATCGTTCCGGGGGTGAAGCCGGCTCGGGCGCACGCCATGGCGAAGCAGTCGGCGAAGCAGCCGTCGCCGGGGGTGACGGCCCATTGTTCGCCGGCCAGGTCGGCCAGCTCCACCTCCTTCTCCTTGGCGAGCGGATGGTCCTCGCCGACGAGGGCGAAGACCGGGTCGACGCTGATCGTCTCCCACAGGAGCGTTCCTGTGGGGGTGCCGGAGTCGCCGCAGGCGCCGGTCAGCACGTAGTCGAGGCGGCCGAGCTCGACCATGTTGATCAGCTCGTGCGTTGACCACGACGTGAACGTGGTGACCGTGCGCTCCGCGGCCAGCCGGTCGACCAGGCCGCCGAGTATCGGGCCGTTGGTGGCGCCGATGCGGAAGCCGGGGGAGGGGGTGTGGGCGAATCGTACGGCCTCGTCCTGCAATTCCTTGGCCGCGGGGAGCAGCACGCGCGCCCGGGCGAGCACCAGCTCGCCGAGCCGCGTGGGCCGCGCCCCGTGGCGGTCACGTTCGAACAGGGCGCCGCCGAGCACCCTCTCGATCCGTTTGAGCTGGGCGGTGAGGGCCGGCTGCGCCAGCCCGAGCAGGGACGCGGCCTTGCTCACACTTCCCGCGTCCGCTACCGCGCGGACGATCCTGAGGTGCCTGAGCTCGAGGTCCATACCGGGAAGGTAAGGCGACGAATCGCTCCCAAACAATGGCTATATGTCAGGAATTGTGACAGATATTGTCGGGGGTGTCTGGGGTAGGGGGAACCCATGACGACGATGGGAATAGATCCGGCCCAGCTCAGCGACGAGGATGTGGTACGCGAGCTGCGGCAACTCCATGCCACTCGTAGTGACACATTCTTCCATGGATCAGACGATGCTCTGGCACGTCACACTTCCCGTACCAATGAGCTGGAGGCGGAATACCTTCGCAGGTTCCCCGACCGCGAGGTCGATCCGGCCAGGCTGAGGGAGGGGGCGAGGCAACGTTGATGTCCGAGGGGCATGACGTGCAGGAGCTGTCGGACGTCGACATCCACGTCTACGAGGCGGTGGCCTCGCAGGCGATCGGGTCCGGCGGCGTGGCCGGCCTGGCGGCGGTGATCCGGGCGACCGGCCTGGAGGACGACGAGGTGCGCGACAGCCTGGCCGTCCTCGTGAACCAGGGGTACGTCGTCCCGCGGGGCGACGGGTACGGCCTCGGTCCCCATACCTTCGAGGTCGAGTACTGAACGGGCGCATGACGGCTCCGCGCCGCCGCCGCCGCGGTGCCGGTGCGGAGCCCACAGCACGGACGGGGAGCCCACAGGCCGGGCGTACGGCCTGTGGGCTGTAGGGCGGGTCGAGGGCGGTGCGGCTAGGGCTTGAGGGGGCGGAGGCGGGCCCACAGGACGAAGGCGGCGCCGAAGACGGCCATCGGCAGGCCCGTCCACAGGTTCACCGCGTCCCCCAGCAGGCCGGCCACGACGAGGATCACGCCGTACAGCAGGAACAGCCCGCCGATCACCATCCGGATGTCGCTCACAGGATCACTCCGTACAACAGGGCGGCCAGGATCACGGCGCCGGTGCCGAGCAGCACCGGCGAGCGGTACCAGCGTTTGTCGCCGGCGAGGGCGTCGTCCTCCAGGTCCGCGGCGTTCAGGCCGTACACCAGGCCGCGCAGCTCCCGCTCCGGCTTGGGCGTGGTGACCAGCGTGACGATCACCGACACCAGCACGTCCACGGCGAAGGCGATGCCCGCGCCCCAGAAGCTGGCGTTCAGCTCGGTGCCGAAGTCCACCACGCCGGCCTTGTAGGCGAAGTACGACGCGAAGGCGCTCAGCGTCCCCGCCAGCAGCCCCCAGAACCCGGCCCACGGCGTCATCCGCCGCCAGAACAGCCCGACGACGAACGTCGCGAACAGCGGCGCGTTGAAGAAGCTGAACAGCGCCTGCAGGTAGTTCATGATGTTGGAGTAGCCGGCCGCGATGAACGCCGTGCCCACGCCGAGCGCCACGCCGGCGACGGTGGCGACGCGTCCGACCTTCAGGTAGTAGCCGTCCGGGCGGTCGGGCCGTACGTGCGCCTGCCAGATGTCGTTGGTGAACACCGTGTTGAACCCGCTGATGTTGGCCGCCATCCCCGCCATGAACGAGGCCAGCAGCCCGGTCACCGCGACGCCGAGCACGCCGTTCGGCAGCAGGTCGCGCATGAGCAGCGGGATCGCGTCGTTGTAGTCC
The DNA here is from genome assembly GCF_040674635.1 of Nonomuraea sp. NPDC049758. Classification (NCBI taxonomy): domain Bacteria; kingdom Bacillati; phylum Actinomycetota; class Actinomycetes; order Streptosporangiales; family Streptosporangiaceae; genus Nonomuraea; species Nonomuraea sp. NPDC049758. The sequence goes on along the minus strand of NZ_JBFAMZ010000005.1, from coordinate 526,332 downwards.
TGGCCCTTCCCCAGGTCGCCGAAGAGCACCAGCGCGATCATCCCCGGCAGCACCGTGACCAGCGGGATCAACAGCTTGGGGAAGGCCGCGATGATCGGCGTCATCCGGGCCGCGTTGGTGTTCCTGGCCGACAGGGCGCGCTGCACCTCGGCGAAGTTCGTCGTCCAGTAGCCGAAGGAGAGCACGAACCCCAGCCCGAAGACGATCCCGATCCAGTGGGCCTGCATCGGGTTGGAGCCGGCGGTCCCGGCCCAGGTGTGCAGGCCGCCCTCGCCGAGCGCGCTCTGCCGTACCTTGTCGGACAGCCCGGCCACGCCGCCGACCTTGACCAGGCCGAGCACGGTCAGCGGGATCAGCCCGGCGAGGATCACGAAGAACTGCAGCACCTCGTTGTAGATGGCCGAGGACAGGCCGCCGAGCGTGATGTAGGAGAGCACGATCAGGGCCGAGACCACCACCGACACCGGCAGCGGCCAGCCCAGCAGGGCCTCCATGACCAGGGCGAGCGCGTACAGGTTCACCCCGGCGATGAGGATCTGCGCGACCGCGAACATGAGGGCGTTCAGCAGCTGGGTGGCGCCGTTGAAGCGCCTGCGCAGGAACTCCGGGACGCTGCGCACCTTCGAGCGGTAGTAGAAGGGCATCATCACGATGCCGAGGAACACCATCGCGGGGACGGCGCCGATCCAGTAGTAGTGCACGGTCATCGCGCCGTACTGGGCGCCGTTGGCCGCCATGCCGAGGATCTCGATCGCGCCCAGGTTGGCCGACACGAACGCCAGCCCGGTGATCCAGGCGGGCAGGCCGCGGCCCGCGAGGAAGAAGTCGAGGCTGGAGCTGATCCGGCGGCGGGCGGCGAACCCGATGGCGAGCACGGTGGCGAAGTAGACCGCGATGAGCAGGTAGTCGAGGAGGTTGACGTCTAATCGCACAACCGGCCCGCTACCCGGAAAACACCGCGATAGCCGCACTCCGGGCGCCGCGGTGAGGTGCGATTGTGGACCGTGCGGGCCGGTCGCCATAGTGTCGAGAGGTGGACGTCGCCACCTTGACCCCCGCGCAGGCGCGGGCCCGCTTCCGCGTCGGCGAACGGGTGCCCACCGCGGGCTGGTGCCGCGGCTGGACGCAGGCCAACCTGATCGCCGTGCCCGCCGCCCTGCGGTACGAGCTGCTGCTGTTCGCCCACCGCAACCCCCGGGCCTGCCCCGTGCTGGACGTGGGCGAGCCGGGCGCCTGGTCGACCACCCTGTTCCGCGGCGACCTGCGCACCGACCTGCCCGGCTACCGCCTCTACCGCGACGGCGAGCCGGTGGCCGACCTGGACGAGGTGACCGGGCAGTGGCGGGCCGACCTCGTGCCGTTCCTCATCGGCTGCAGCTTCACCTTCGAGGCGGCGCTGCTGGCCGCCGGCGTCCCGGTCCGGCACCTGGAGCAGGGCAGGAACGTGCCGATGTACCGCACGAACGTGCCGTGCGAGTCCACCGCCTCGCTGTCGGGGCCGCTGGTCGTCTCGATGCGGCCGGTCCCGGAGGAGCTGGTGCGGACGGCCGTCGAGGTGAGCGGCAGGTACCCGCGGGTGCACGGCGCGCCGGTGCACGTGGGCGACCCGGCCGCGATCGGCGTGCTCGACCTGGGGCGTCCCGACTTCGGTGACCCGGTGGAGCTGCGGCCGGGGGACGTGCCGCTGTTCTGGGCCTGCGGGGTGACGCCGCAGGCGGCGGTCATGGCGAGCGGCGTGGAGTACGCGATCGGTCATCTGCCGGGTCACATGGCCGTGCTGGACGTCCGGGACGACGACTATCGAGTGACTTGACCAGATATTTCGCGGTATAGGTGGATGCTTCGGTCAGTTCGGCCGGGGTGCCTTCGAAGATCACCTCGCCGCCGTGCCGGCCCGCCTCGGGGCCGAGGTCGATGACCCAGTCGGCGTGCTTGACCACGTCGAGGTCGTGCTCGACGACGATGACCGTGTCGCCGCCGTCCACCAGCCGGTCGAGCAGGGCCAGCAGCGTGTCCACGTCGGCCATGTGCAGCCCGGTCGTCGGCTCGTCGAAGACGTACACCTGGCCGCGCTCGCGCATCCGGTGCGCCAGCTTGAGCCGCTGCCGCTCCCCGCCGGACAGCGTGCTGAGCGGCTGCCCGAGGGGCAGGTAGCCGAGCCCCAGCGCGCCGAGCCCGCCGATGCCCGGCAGATCGAACAGGCCCGCGGCCTCCTCGGCCGTCATCGCCAGCACGTCCGCGATCGTGCGTCCCTCCACCGTGTACGACAGCGCCTCAGGGCTGTACCGGCTGCCTCCGCACGCGTCGCACACCCGGGTCACCGGGTCCATGAACGCCAGGTCCGTCTTGATCTCGCCGCGCCCCTTGCACACCGGGCACGCCCCCGCCGAGTTGAAGCTGAACAGGCCCGGCCGCACCCCGTTGGCGTCGGCGAACAGCCTGCGCAGCGGGTCCATTGCCTCGAGGTACGTCGCCGGGGTCGAGCGCGGCGAGCCGCCGATGGCCGACTGGTCGATGAGCACCACGTGCGGATGCCGGGCGACCAGCTCCTGGCGCATCAGCGTGCTCTTGCCCGACCCGGCCACGCCGGTGACCGCGGTGAGCACGCCGAGTGGCACGCGTACGGTGACGTCCTTGAGGTTGTGGGCCTTCGCGCCCTCGACGGTCAGCCAGCCGGCCGGGGCGCGCACGGCGTCCTTGAGCCCGGTGACCCGCCGCAGCATGCGGCCGGTCAGCGTGCCGCCGGACGTCAGCGCCGCCACCGTGCCCTCGAACACGACCCGGCCGCCCCGCGTGCCCGCGCCCGGCCCCATGTCCACCACGTGGTCGGCCAGCTCGATCAGGTCGCGGTCGTGCTCGACGACCAGCACCGTGTTGCCCTTGTCGCGCAGCTCGACCAGCAGGTCGCCGAGCCGGTGGACGTCACGCGGGTGCAGCCCCACGCTGGGCTCGTCGAAGATGTACGTCATGCCGGTGAGGCTGCTGCCCAGGTTCCGCACGGTCTTGAGCCGCTGCGCCTCGCCGCCCGACAACGTCGGCGTCCCGCGGTCGAGGCTGAGGTAGCCGAGGCCGATGGCGTCGATCCGGCGCAACGACTCCACCGCCGCCTCCGCCACCGGGTCGCCCAGGCTCTCCAGCACGCCGATGAGGTCGGTCACCTCCATCGCGCAGTGGTCGGCGATGGACCGGCCGTCGATGCGCGAGGCCAGCGCGGCCGCGTTGAGCCGCCGGCCGCCGCACTCCGGGCACGTGGCCTGCCGCACGTACGGCGCCGCCGCCTTGTCGAGCTGGTCGAGGTCGCGCTTGAGGTGGATCCGCTCGAACCGGGTGACCAGCCCCTCGTAGGTGTTGGTGTACTCACCCCGGCTGACCTTGAAGCCGCCGCCGTACAGCAGCAGGTCGCGCTCCTGCGGCGTGAAGCCGCGCAACGGCTTGTCCGGGTCGAACAGCCCCGACCTGGCGTAGAGCTGCCACACGTACGACCCGGTCGGGGCCATGCGGATCGCGCCCTCGTTCAGCGAGAGGTCCTCGTCGAGCAGCTTGCCGACGTCGGCCTCCACCTTCTTCCCCAGACCGTCGCAGACCGGGCACATGCCCTGCGGGTCGTTGAACGAGTACGCCGTCGCGGGCCCCGCCGACGGCTCGCCGCGCCGCGAGAACAGCACCCGCAGGACCGCGTGCACCTCGGTCATCGTGCCCACGGTCGAGCGGGCGCCGCCGCCGACCGGCTTCTGGTCCACGATCACGGCGGCGGTCAGGCCGGACATGCGCTCGGCGCGCGGCCGCTCGTGCTTGGGCAGCCGGTTCCTGACGAACGCGCTGAAGGTCTCGTTGAGCTGCCGCTGCGACTCCGTGGCGATGGTGCCGAACACGATCGAGGACTTGCCCGACCCCGACACGCCGGTGAACACCGTCAGCCGCTCCTTGGGCAGCCGCAGCGAGACGTCCTTGAGATTGTTCTGTCGCAGGCCGATCAGCTCGATGTCGCGCGACACGTGCCACACCCCCAATAGCTTTGGCTACTACCTATAGCCTAAGCTAATTCATGTGGCTGACATTCCCGACCGGCGCGCACGACGGCGAGCCGAGACGCAGGCCGAGATCCTCGGCATCGCCATCGACGTGATGGCGGAGGAGGGCGTCGCGGGGCTGAGCCTGGCGACCGTGGCCAGGCGGCTCGGCATCCGGCCGCCGTCGCTGTACAAGTACTTCCCGTCCCGGCACGCGGTCTACGACGCCCTGTTCAGACGCGGGCAGGAGGGTTACCTGGAGGCCGTGCGGCGGGGGGCCGAGCCGCATGAGCCGGGGCTGGCCGCCATGGGGCCGTCCCTGGAGGCCGGAGCGCGGTGGATCATGGAGAACCAGGTGCTGGCCCAGTTGATGTTCTGGCGGCCGGTGCCGGGGTACGCGCCCTCGCCCGAGGCGTACGCGCCCGCGCTGGCCGTCCACGAGCACTTCGCCGAGCTGATCAGGGCCGCCGTCGGGCGCGGTGAGCTGCATCCCGACGCCGCGGGCGAGGAGGGGCTGGCCCTGGCCGCGAGCCTGATCGCCGGGCCCGTGTCCCAGCAGCTCAGCAACGAGCCGGGCGCCTCCTACGAGGAGGGGCGGTTCACCCGGCTCGTCCCCCGGCTGCCGGCCGTGTTCGCGGCGGTGTACCCGCCGCCGTGAGCTGGTCGCCGACCGGCGGCGCGCCCGTCCGGTTGTCGATCTCCAGGTGCGGCACGACGGGCGGCTCGTCCACCCGGATGTTCCTCAGGTAGTCGGCGAAGGCCGCCAGCTTGCCCGCGTCCCTGGCCAGGCCGCGTGCCTCCAGCCGGGCGCGCAGCGTCGGCCCGTCCGAACGCACCCACAACAGGCGCACGGGCGGGCCGCCCAGCTCCGCCACCCACCGCGCCCACCGCGCCGCGTCGTGCACCTGCGCGGTGAACGGGCCGTCGAGCAGCACCGGGCAGCCGTGACCGCGGATCTGCGCGGCGATCCTGGTCAGGCCGGTGTACTCGTGCTGCTTGACGTGCCGGTCGTACCAGGGGCCCTCGCGCTCGCCCTGGTCGCGACCGTGGGCCCGCAGGACCTCCGCGACGAGGTCGCCGTAGACGGTGTCCTTGTCGAGCAGGGCGGGCACCGGCGACAGGCGGGCCAGCAGCTCGGCCGCCACCGTGGACTTGCCCGCCCCCGGCGGCCCGCTGATCACCCACACGGTCGTCATGCGCCCAACCTACGCGGATCTGCGTACACGGGTGCCTCGCCTGGGCGGACGACGTCCGGCGCGCTCGCGGACAGACTTCCTGCTCATGCTGACCGTCTTCGCCAGAGCGTTCCGGGTGCCGGAGCTGCGCAGGAAACTGCTGTTCACGTTGGGGCTGATCGTGCTGTTCCGCCTCGGCCAGATCATGCCCGCGCCCGGCGTGGACGTCGTGGCCGTGCGGCAGTGCGTGGGCTCGGCGAGCGGCGGCGTCTTCGACATGATGCAGATGCTCAGCGGTGGCGCGATGCTCCAGCTGTCGGTGTTCGCGCTGGGCGTCATGCCCTACATCACGGCCAGCATCATCCTGCAGCTGTCCGCCGTCGTGGTGCCGCGGCTCGACACGCTCAGGAAGGAGGGGACCAACGGGCAGGCGCGGATCACCCAGTACACCCGTTACCTGACCGTCGGACTCGCCGTCCTGAACGCCACGACCGTCGTCACCCTGGCGCGCTCGGGGAACCTGCTGCCCGGCTGCGCCCGTCCGCTGCTGCGCGACCAGGGGCTGCTCGCGGTGTTGGTGATCGTGGCGACGATGGTCGCGGGCACCTGCGTGGTCATGTGGATGGGCGAGCTGATCACCGACCGGGGGATCGGCAACGGCATGTCGATCCTGATGTTCACGCAGGTCGTGGCGGTGTTCCCGGGGTACATGGCGAAGATCTTCGTGCTCACGCCGTTCGGGTTCGCGGTGATGCTGGCGGCCGGGTTGTGCCTGGTGGCGGCGGTGGTGTTCGTCGAGCAGGCCCAGCGGCGGGTGCCCGTCCAGTACGCCAAGCGCATGGTGGGGCGGCGCATGTACGGGGGGAGCAGCACGTACATCCCGCTCAAGGTCAACCAGGCGGGGATCGTACCGGTGATCTTCACCTCGTCGCTGCTCTACGTGCCGACGCTGGCCGCGCCGCTGCTCGGCGCGGAGGCGGGCGCCTGGGTCTCGCGCAACCTGACCGCCGGGAACCATCCGCTCTACATGAGCGTGTACGTGCTGCTCATCGTCTCCTTCGCCTACTTCTACGTGGCGATCACCTTCAATCCCGTCGAGGTGGCCGACAACATGCGGCGGTTCGGGGGGTTCGTGCCGGGGATCCGGCCGGGCGCGCCGACGGCCCGCTACCTGGCGTACGTGTTGTCGCGGCTGACCGCGCCCGGAGCCGTCTACCTCGGCGTGCTGGCGCTGCTGCCGCTGGTGGCGTTCGCGATCCTGCGCGACCCCGGCACGCAGCAGAACTTCCCGTTCGGCGGGACCAGCGTGCTCATCATGGTCGGCGTCGGGCTGGACACGGTCAAGCAGATCGAGGCCCAGCTCCAGCAGCGCAACTACGAGGGCTTCCTGCGGTAGGCCGCCTGCCCGGCACGAGGGTTTCCTCCGGTGGGCCGCCTGCCCGGCTCAGACCGGCGGCGCGAGCCCGGCCCGCATGGCGAACACCACGAGCTGGGCCCGGTCGCGGGCGCGCAGCTTGACCATGGCCCGGCTGACGTGCGTGCGCACGGTGTCGGGGCTGATCACCAGCTCTCTGGCGATCTCGTCGTTGGACCGGCCCGTCGCCACCCACGCCACCAGCTCGCGCTCGCGCGGGGTGAGCGTGCCCAGACCCTCGACGGGCTCGGCGCCGCCGCGGCCGAACAGGCCGATGACCTTCCTGGTGATGGACGGCGACAGCAGCGCCTCGCCCGCCGCCACCACCCGCACGGCGTTGACCAGCTCGTCGGGCGCGCTGTCCTTGAGCACGAAGCCGCTCGCCCCGGCCTGGAGGGCGGCGAAGACGTACTCGTCGACGGCGAACGTGGTCACCACGACGATCCGGGTGCCGGCCAGCGTGGGATCGGCGGCCACGGCGCGCAACGCGGACAGGCCGTCGGTGCCGGGCATGCGGATGTCGAGCAGCAGCACGTCGGGACGGGTGCGGCGGATCAGGTCGAGCGCCGCCGCACCGTCGGCCGCCTCGCCCACGCACTCCATGCCGGGCTCCCGCTCCAGCAGCGCCCGCAGCCCCATCCGCACGACGGCCTGATCGTCGGCAACCGCCACCCTGATCACGCGGCCCACGGCGTCTGCAGCGGGCAGGGCTGTACTGGGCAGGGCTGCACCGGCGGCGGGCGTGTCCGGGCCTGTCTGGACGGGGGTGGGGCCGGGGGCGGGCGTGTCAGGGCCTGTCCGGAGGGGGGTTGGGCTGGGGGTGTGCGCGTCCGGGCCTGGGGGGTGAGGGCCTGGGCCGGGGGCGGTCATGCCTCGTACCGGGGGAAGCGGGCGGTCACCTGGAAGCCGCCGCCCTCGCGGGGCCCGGCGGTGAGCCGGCCGCCCGCCTCGGTCACGTGGGCGCGCATCCCGGCCAGCCCGCGGCCCTCGGCGGCGCCGTTCCAGCCCGCGCCGCGGTCGGCCACCTCCAGGACGAACGCGCACGGGCCGTCGGCCAGGCGCACCGAGGCCCTGGTCGGGCCGGCATGCCGGAGCACGTTCGTGAGGGATTCGCGGACCACCCGGTAGACGGCGTCCTTGAGGTGGGCGGGCACGGCGGGATCGGCGGGCTCGACGTCCACCGGCAGGCCGGCGGCGCGTACGCCGGCGATGAGGCCGGGCAGGTCGGCGGCCGGCGGGTCGATGCCGTCGAGCGCGGCGCGCAGGTGGGCCAGGGCGGTGGTGCTGGTCTCCCTGATCGCCCGGAGCGAGGCCCGTGCCTGCTCGGGGTCGTCGTCGAGGACGACGAGGGCGAGCCCGGCCTGCATCGCGATGGCGGCGAGCCCGTGACCGGCGGCGTCGTGCACCTCCCCGGCGATCCGCGCCCGCTCGGCCGCCACCACCTCGGCCCTACCGAGGAACGCCCCCGACCGCCCGACCACAGCGTCCGCCTGCCCGAACACGATTTCCGCCGCGTGCGGGACGGTCTGCGGGACGGCGTCCGCCGTATGCGGGACGGCCCCCGCTGTGTGCCGGACGGTCTCCGCTGTGTGCGGGGCGGCGTCCGGCGTGTGCGGGGTGGCGGTGGCGGCGGGCCGGGCGGGACGAACGGTGGCGGCGGGATGGGCGACCGCGGGCGCCGGGATCCCCCAGGCCGCACCCACCGGCCAGACCCCGCGCCCCGAAGCCGCATTCCCGGCCCCCAGACCACACAGCGCCCCGCCCCCAGCAACGGGCACACCCGGGACGAACGCGGACGGCGACGCGGTGTGGGAAGTGAGCGCGGACGGCGACGTGCTGTGGGGGGCGAGCGCGGACGCCGGCGTGCTGCGGGGGGCGAGCGCGGACGGCGGTGGGGCGGTGTCGGAGGCGTGGGACGAGGGCGGGGGCTCGGCGTCGGCGGCGGCCGCCGCTGCCGCGGCCCTGGCCTGCGCGAGGCCGCTGAACGACCACGGGACGGCCAGCCACCCGGCCCAGGCCAGCATGACGACGACCGGGACGTCACCCACCCGGCTCAGGCGCGACAGCGCCGCGAACGACCTGCGCAGGCGCCCGCCGCGTTGCGTGTGCTCGCTCACCATCCCCCACCCGGCCAGGCTCGTGTCGCCCCGATCCTAGCGAGTTCTGGGCGGCACGGTCCGATCACCGCCCGCCCGGCCACCCCGAGACGATCTTGACGACAGGGCCCGGATCAGCCCCTCGGGCATGCACACGCCCCTCGACGAGGAACTGCCTGCCGGTCGGGCTCAGCGCATCCGATCGGTCAGCCGGTGCGGGAGCCGCGGCCCCAGGCCGGCGCACCCGGTCGGTCAGCCGGTGTCGGGGCGGGGCCCCAGGTCAGCGCATGCCGTCGGTGAGCCAGCGTAGGGGGTTGTCGTGGGTGATCAGGCGGATGACGTCCTCGCCGGTGCCGGCCTCGCGCAGGCGGGGGAGCAGGCTGTGGAACAGGTGGGCGTAGCCGCAGCCGCCGTACCGCTGGACCTGGGCCACGCGGCTCAGGCCGGTGCTGAGGAGCAGGCGGTCGGCGTGGCCGTCCTCGATGAGGCCGAGCGCGATCCTGGCCGCCTGGTCGGGGCCGAGCGCCAGGACGCTGAGGCTCACGTACGCGCCCGCCTCGGCGATCTTGCGGGCCCCGCCCAGGTCGCCGGAGTAGCCGGCGGCCACGCGGGAGCCGGGCAGGTTCTCGCCGAGCAGGATCTCCAGCAGCGCCGGGGCGTTCTGGCCGTGGGTGGCGACGGGCAGGCGCGACTGCCGGGAGGCGCGGGCGGCGGCGCGCAGGCAGCGCTCCTCGCGGGCGGTGGGCTCGGCGCCCCAGCTGCCGACCTCGCCGATCACGCCGGGGAAGACACCCGTGCCGTCCACGCCGCTGGAGATCTCGGTCATCAGGCGCCGGGTGAGCTGCTCGACGTCCTCGTCGCCGACGTCGGTGAACGGCTGGGCGAAGAAGCCGGTCGAGGCGATCACCGGCACCCGGCTGCCCGCCGCGATGCGGGCCAGGGCGGCGGCGTCGCGGCCCATGCCGAGACAGGTGAGCTCGACCACCAGGTTGAGCTCGTCGGACTGGCGCAGCTCGCGGAGCTCCGCGGTGACAGTGGTCTCCTCGTCGAGCCAGCGGTGGGGGTCGGAGTCGATGCCGACCGCCCAGCGCATGTCGTTGCGCAGGTGCTCGTGGGGGAGTACGGCGCCGTTCACCGCTGCCGCGCGGATCGGGCCGGTGACGGTGCGAAGGATGACCTCGGGCATAGCCGACATTAACCGATAGTTGCCGGAATACCCTTCCTTCTGGCGGGAAATTTTACTCTTCGTCCTGTTTGGCGGCCTGCTAGTGGTCTGCAAGTGTTCCTGTCAATGTGGGCCGTATCCTGAGAGGCAGCCGACGACACGGGGGAGACGTGCCGATCCAGAACTCCGAGACGGGCGACGCCGACGTGATGAAGGACGAGGCCGCCGACCGCTCCGCCATGCCCGCCCGCCGCGGCGGTCTGAAGGGCCGGCTCGACGGCATCCGGTCCACCCGCGCGGGCGCGCTCACACTGAAGATCGTGGTCGGCGTCATCGGCGCGGTGATGGTGGTCGGCGGCCTGATCATGGTGCCGTTCCCCGGGCCCGGCTGGCTCGTGGTGTTCGCCGGGCTGGCGGTGCTGGCCACCGAGTTCCACTGGGCCCACCGGGTGCTGGAGTTCGGCAAGCAGACGCTGCACGCCTGGACGCAGTGGTACAAGCGGCAGGGCTGGACGGTGCGCATCCTCGTGCTGCTGGTGACCGTGGCCGCCGCCGCGGTGATCGTCTACTTCGGCATGCTGACGCTCGGCATCGACCTGCTGGAGATCGCCCAGCGTTTCGTCTAGTTCCGCGGGGGCTTTCAGACCGGGTCGTTATCGTTCCCGGAATCGCCCGCTTTCCCTGCCTATTCTGCGGGCGTGCTCGCTCACCTCGCCGTCGCGCTGTCGCTGACGTTCCTCGCCCCCGCCGCCGCTCGGGCCGACCTGACGTTGCCGGAAACCGGCGGCATGAAATATCACGAGAAATCGGGCGACCCGGTACGGCTCAGCGCGTACGGCCTCGGCACCGGCCGCACGTACCTGCGCGCCGCCACCGGCGACGCCTTCACCCGGCAGAAGGGCCTGTCGGAGGTGGCGGTCTCGCCCGACGGCCGCCTGACGGCCGGGGTGCCGTCCTCCTACCGGGCGGGCTACGACTCCGTGGTCGTCACCGACCGGGCCACCGGCAAGACCGCGCGGATCCGTACCGTCAAGAAGCCCATGACGGCCGCCTACGCCTCCTGGTCCAGGGACGGCAGGAAGGTCGCGCTCACCGTCGAGCAGAAGAGCGGCGGGACGTGGCGGGTGCTCGGCTTCACAGTGGTGGACGTGCGCGCGGGCACCGCGAGCACGGTCCGCGTCGCGGGCCTCGCCCGGCGGGCCGGCTTCTGGTGGAGCCCCGACGGCAACCTCGTCAGCATGTACGGCACCGGACTGCGCGTCTACCGCCCCACGGACGGCGCGGTGCTGCGCACGTACACGGACGTGGGCCTGCCGACCGGCCCCGAGGACTCCTACGCGCCCTCGGGCAAACGCCTGACGACGTGGTGCCCCTCGCGGTTCAAGGAGCAGGTGTGCCTGCTCGACCTGGCCACCGGCACGATCGCCCAGCGCGTGGCCGTCAAGCCGGAGGCCCTGTTCGGCTGGTGGGACGACACCCACCTGATCGCCGTCACGACGGCCGGGAAGGGCCGCCGCCTGTCGGTGCTCGACCTGACCGGCCGGACGACGCGGGTGCTCGCGGACGTGCCCGCCGCCGCCTGGGCCGCCGAGCTGTGGGTCAACTTCGCCAGGACCCGGGTGTCATAGGTACAGGCCCGTGCCGTGGTCGGTCTCCTGGGTGGCCACCGCGTGCAGGTCGCGCTCGCGCATGACGAGGTAGACCCGCGCGTGCACCTCGACCTCGAACTGGTCTTCCGGGTTGAACAGCACCTTGTCGCCGACCTTGACCGCGCGCACGTTCGTGCCGACGCCGCAGACCTCGCCCCACGACAGCCGGTTGGCCATCTTGACCGTCGCGGGGATGACGATCCCGGAGCCGCTGCGCCGCTCCTCGGCCTCCTGCTCCAGCCGGATCATCACTCGGTCGTGCAGCATCTGAATCTCGAACTTGGGCGCTTCCACGGGTCACAGTTTACGAGCCGCCGCAGCTCCGGAATCCCGCGGTCGTCCCAGGTCTCGACTTCCCCGGGGATGGGGTCACGGCAGCAGGAGCTCGGCGTACACCGGACGGTGGTCGCTGCCGACCGGCGCGAGCACCCGGAAGTCCCGCACCGCCATGCGGTCGCCGGCCAGCACGTGGTCGATCGTCACGCCGGGCAGCGGCCCCCATCCGCCCCACGTCGTGGACAGGCCCCGGCCCATGGCGTCGGCCGCGTCGCGGTAGCCGGCGGCCAGCAGCTCGCGGAGCGGGAGGTGGTCGAGGGTGGCGTTGAAGTCGCCGGCCAGCACGCGCAGCCGTCCGCCGCCGCGCGGCAGGCGCTCCAGCCCCGCCAGCCAGCACGGCTGCCGGCCCGTGCGCTTGGGGGCGCACGGATGCACCGAGACGATCTCCACCTGGGCCCCGCCGGGGTGCTTCAGCACGGCCGTGGCCTGGCCGAACCCGCCCGCCTCGATCAGCTCGCCGGCGGTGAGGGGATGGCGGGCGTACACGGCCGAGCCGCCGACGCCCTTGGCGGGCCACGTCACCGCGTACGGCAGCAGCTCGCGCAGCCCCGCCGCCGCCAGCCGCCGCTCGGCGACGGGCGTGAACTCCTGCAACGTCAGGACGTCCGGCCGCAGCGACCTGACCTGCGCGGTCAGCTCGGCCGCGTCCGCCGTGCCGACCAGCAGGTTGGCGGCCAGCACGCGCAGCGGCGCGCCGTGGGCGGCCGGCGCGGCGTCGGGCAGCGCGCGGGGCAGCACCGCGGCGCCCAGCGCCAGCACGGTGACCAGCGCGACCGCCCCCGCCGCCCACCGCCGCAACAGCCCGGCGAGCAGCAGGCCCAGCGCCGCTCCCACCGCCGCGTGCGGCGTGAACGCGACCACCGGCACCCACGGCCAGTCCGGCTCGAACCCGCTCAGGCGCACCGCCGCCCAGACGGCGAACGGCGTCACCGCGATCCAGCTCATCCAGCTCATCCAGCTACGCACGTTCTGTATCGCCATATGTCGTGTAAGGCGTTCACGGCGTGAGAAAGTGTGCTGCATGCGCGACGTGGAAGCCCGGGTCCTGAACGCCATCGACGAGGCGGAGACCGTCGGCCTGCTGGCCGAGACGGTGCGCGTCCCGAGCGTCACGGGCACCGACGCCGAGTCCGACCTCCAGCACCGCTTCGCCCGCCTGCTCACCGAGGCCGGCCTGGACGTGGACGTCTGGAAACTCGACCTCGCCGACCTCACCGCCCGCGCCGGTTTCCCCGGCACCGAGGCCCCCAGGCAGGAGGGCTACGGCGTCGTCGCCGTGACCGAGGGTGAGGGCGTGCCGGCGCTGGCCCTCCAGGGCCACGTGGACGTCGTCCCGACCGGCGACCTGGCCAAGTGGGAGGGCAGCGACCCGTTCGCCGCCCGGATCACCGGTGACGTGCTGCACGGCAGGGGCGCCTGCGACATGAAGGCCGGCCTGGTGGCCAACCTGGCCGTCGTGCGGGCGCTGAAGCGGGCGGGGGTGCGCCTGGCCAGGCCCCTCGCGGTGCACTGCGTGATCAGCGAGGAGGACGGCGGCCTCGGCGCGTTCGCCACCCTGGCCAGGGGGCACACGGCGGAGGCCGCGGTGATCACCGAGCCCACCAGCGGCGCGGTCATCACCGCCAACGCCGGCGCGCAGACCTTCCGGCTGGAGGTCGCCGGCCGCGCCGCGCACGGCGCCACGCGGTACGAGGGCGTCAACGCGATCGAGGTCTTCTGGCCGGTGTTCGAGGCGATCAGGCGCCTGGAGGCCGAACGCAACCGGGACGTGCCGGAGCTCTTCGGCGCCAACCCCATGCCGTACCCCATCGAGGTCGGCACCGTGCGGGCCGGCGACTGGGCGAGCACCGTGCCGGACCTGCTGGTCGCCGAGGGACGCCTCGGCGTGCGCCTGGACGAGGACCCGGCCGCGGCGCGGGCGGCCTTCGAGGAGGCCGTCGCCTCCACCGGCCATCCGTGGCTGCGGGACAACCCGCCCGCGGTGACCTGGCCGGGCGGCCAGTTCGCCAGCGGCCGGCTGCCCGCCGGACATGAGCTGCTCGACGCGGTCAACCAGGCCGTCGCCGACGTCGCCGGCCGCCGTCCGGCCGAGGCCGCCGCGCCGTACGGGAGCGACCTGCGCCTGTACGCGGCGGGCGGCGTCCCGACCCTGCACTACGGCCCGGGGGACGTCCGGTTCGCGCACGCGCCCAGGGAGCAGGTCGAGCTGGCCGAGCTGCGCGAGGTCACCCGCGCGCTGGCGCTGCTCGCGGTGCGCCGCTGCGGCGTCGTGTGAGCAGCCCCCGGTACGACGATCACAGGGACGACTCGACCGGCAGGCCGGCTCCGACCCAGTCCTCGATGCCCTCGACGTACCGGCGCACGTCGGTGTAGCCGAGCGCGGTCAGCCGGTTGGCCACGGCCTTGCTGTTGCCGCAGGCCGGGTTGGAGCAGTAGGTGACGATGGTGGCGTCCTTGTCGGGCAGCAGCTCGGCGGCGCGCTCGGCGACCTCGCTCTCCACCAGGGCGACGGCCCCGGGCAGGTGCTGCTGGGCGTAGTAGGAGCCGCCGAGCGTGTCGAGCACGGTCACGCTGCCCAGACGGGCGTGCAGCTCCTCGCGGGTGATGGTCATTGTGGCCTCCGAGCGAAATGGACTAGAGTCCGGATGTGTGAATGGCCAGGAACCTAACGGACCGCAGTCCGGTTCGTCAAGCGAGCCGCTGGAGCTGCTGACCGGCAAGCCGGTCAGGGAACGCGCGGACGCGGCCCGCAACAGGGAGAAGGTGCTCGCGGCCGCCGCGCGGCTGTTCGCCGAGAAGGGCGTGGAGGCCGTGTCGATGGACGCGGTCGCCGCCGAGGCGGGCGTCGGCAAGGGCACGCTGTTCCGCCGGTTCGGCGACAAGTCGGGGCTGGCGGTGGCGCTGCTGGACGCCCGCGAACGCGACCTGCAAGAGCGCGTGCTGTCGGGGCCGCCGCCCGTCGGTCCCGGCGCTCCGGCCGCCGAGCGCCTGGCCGCCTTCACGGCCGCCTACCTCGACTATCTCTACGCCCACCTGGACCTGGTGCGGATGTCCGAGACGGCCAGCCCGGGGGCCCGCTACCGCATCGGCGCCTACCGGTTCTGGCACCGCCACGTCGCGATCCTGCTGGCCGAGGCCCGGCCGGGCGCCGACGCCGACGTGCTCGCCCACACCCTGCTGGCCGCCATGGGCGCGGAGGCGGCCGGGGTGCTGCGCGAGGAGTACGGCCGCGAGCGCGCCGCCGCGGGCATCACGGCCCTGGCCGCCGCCCTCGCCCAGCCGGTCTAGCTCAGGCGGTCTAGCTTGGGCGGTCTAGCTCGGGCGGTCCGGCTCAAGTGGTTCGGCTCAGGCGGGGGCGGCCACCCGCCGCCGCGCCTCGGGCACGATCATCGGCGTGCCCGACTGCGGGTCCTGGATGATCTCGCACCGCAGCTCGAACACCCGGTGGACCAGCTCGGGCGTGACGATCTCGGCCGGCACGCCCTCGGCCACGACCTCGCCGGCCCGCATGACGATCAGGTGGGTGGCGTACCGGCACGCCTGGTTGAGGTCGTGCAGCACGGCGACCATGGTCCGGCCGGCCTCGTGCAGGTCGGCGCAGAGGTCGAGCACCTCGATCTGATGGGAGATGTCCAGGAACGTGGTGGGCTCGTCCAGCAGCAGGATCGGCGTCTCCTGGGCCAGCGCCATGGCCAGCCACACCCGCTGCCGCTGCCCGCCGGACAGCTCGTCCACGATCCGGTCGGCCAGCCCGGCGACGTCGGTCGCGCGCATGGCCTCGGCCACGGCCGCCTCGTCGGCCCTCGACCACTGGCGCATGAGCCGCTGGTGCGGGTAGCGGCCGCGGGCCACCAGGTCGGCCACGCTGATCCCGTCGGGCACGATCGAGCTCTGCGGCAGCAGGCCCAGCCGCCGCGCCACCTCCTTCGACGGCAGCGCGGTGATCACGCTGCCGTCCAGGTGCACGGCGCCCTTCCTGGGCCTGAGCATCCTGGCCAGCGCGCGCAGCAGCGTGGACTTGCCGCAGGCGTTCGGGCCGATGATCACGGTGAAGGACTCGTCCGGGATCGCCACGCTGAGCTCGGTGGCCACGACGCGCTGGTCGTAGGCGAGGGTGAGGCCGGTGCCCGACAGGCGGTGGTCAACCATCAGTGACGGTCCTTTCGCAGGAGCAGGGCGAGGTACGTGCCGCCGACGGCGGCGGTGACCACCCCGACGGGAAGCTGGGTCGGCGCGAGCAGCCGCTGGGCGACCAGGTCGGAGGCGGTCAGCAGCACCGCGCCCATGAGCGCCGAGGCGCCCATCGTGACGCCGGGGGAGCGGGTCAGCCGGCGGGCGATCTGCGGCGCGGCCAGCGCGACGAAGACGACGGGCCCGGCCGCCGCGGTGGCCACGCCGGTCAGCAGCACCCCGGCGGTGATGGCCGCGGCCCGTACGGCCTCGACCTTGACGCCCATGGCCCGGGCCGCGTCGTCGCCCATCTCGATCATCCGCATCGGCCGCGCCACCAGCGCGCACACCGGCAGCAGGACGGCCAGCGCCACCGCGACCGGGATCGCGTGGTCCCACCCGCGCCCGCCGAGGCTGCCGGTCAGCCACGCGCCCGCGGTGGCCGCGTCGTTGATGTCGGCCCTGGTCAGCAGGTAGTTGTTGACCGCCAGCAGCAGCGTGTTGGCGCCGATGCCGACCAGCACCAGCCGGTAGCCCTGCACGCCGCGCCGGAAGGCCAGCGCGTAGACCAGGACGGCGGTGACCACGCAACCGGCCAGCGCGCCGCCCGCGATCGTCATGGCCGAGCCGCCCGCGACGACGGCGAGGATGCCGCCCGTCGAGGCGCCGGCGGTGAAGCCGACGAAGTCGGGGCTGCCCAGCGGGTTCTTGGTCAGGCTCTGGAAGATCGCGCCGCCCGCCCCGAACGCCGCCCCCACCAGCAGCCCGGTGACCACCCGCGGGGCCCGCAACCTGCTCACGATCAGCTCGGCGACCGGCGTGCCCTGGCCGAACAGGGCGTCCAGGATGTCGGGCACGGAGACGGTGAACTCGCCGGTGGCGATCGCCGCCACGCCCACCCCGCAGCCGACCGCCACGAGGGCGGCGCAGACCAGCAGGGACCGGGGCGCGAGCCGTACGGACCAGGGGCCGAGACGTACGGTCACAGCGCCGCCACCCGCCTGCGCCGGGCCAGCAGGATGAAGATCGGCGCGCCGATCACCGCCCACACGATCCCCACCTGCACCTCTCCCGGACGCGCGACCAGCCGCCCGACGACGTCGGCGCCCAGCAGCAGCACCGGCGCGGCCAGCGCCGAGTACGGCAGCACCCACCGCTGGTCGCCGCCCACCAGCGCGCGCACGGCGTGCGGCACGACCAGCCCGACGAACCACAGCGGCCCGGCGGCGGCGGTCGCGGCCCCGCACAGCAGCGTGACGGCCACGCCGGTGAGGACGCGCGTCCTGCCGACCGCGACGCCCAGCGAGCGCCCGGCGTCGTCGCCGAGCGAGAGCATGTTGAGCGGCCTGGCCAGCGTCAGCCCGAGCGCCAGCCCCGCCACCATGAACGGGGCCAGCCGCACCAGCGTGTCCGCGTTCTGCCCGGCCAGCGAGCCGGTCAGCCAGAACCGCATCCGGTCGAAGGTCTGCGCGTCCATGCGCAGGATCGCCGAGGCGACGGCCGTGAACACCATGCCGAGCGCGACCCCGGCCAGCGCCAGGCGTACCGGTCCGGCGCCGGAGCGGCCGGCCGCGGCCAGCGCGTAGACGACGACGGAGGCCACCGCGGCGCCGCCGAAGGCGAACCAGACGTACACGGCGGGGTCGGAGAGGCCGAACAGGCCGAGCGCGAGCGTGACGCCGAGCGCGGCGCCCTCGTTGATGCCGAGCAGTCCGGGGTCGGCCAGCGGGTTGCGGGTCAGGCTCTGGATGAGCGCCCCCGCCAGGCCCAGCGTCGCGCCGACGCCGATGCCGAGCAGCGTGCGCGGGATGCGCAGTTCGCGGATGACGACGTGGTCGCTGGAGCCGTCGGGGGCAAGCAGCGCGTCGATCACCGTCGAGAACGGCACCGACCGCGCCCCGAGCGCCACGCTCGCCATCGCCACCAGCGCCAGCACCCCCGCGGTCACGACCAGCCCGCTCACCAGCACGGACGCGGACCGGCGCGGCCGCGGCCCCTCCGCGGTGGCCGGCGGTCGCCCACCGGCGGGCTCAGCCGTGTCCTCAGCCGGGCGCACCCGACCCCCTCTCGTAGCGGTCAAACTTAGGCAAGGCTAATCTAATGTCTCCGTAAGAAGGCAAGCCTAACCTTAGGAGACGGAAATGTCGGGACCGGTACTCGCGCGCAGAGGCTTCCTGGCCGCCACGGCAGGGCTCGCGGCGGCCCTGACACTGGCGGCCTGCGGCGGCGGCACCCAGGCGGCGGGCGACGGCGGCGCGACCGCCTCGGCCGCGCCCGCCGCGCAGCGCTGGACGTTCACCGACGACCGCGACAAGAAGCTGGACCTGCCCAAGCGCCCGTCCCGGGTGGTGGCCCAGGTGGGCGCCGCCGCCGCGCTGTGGGACTTCGGCGTGCGCCCGGTCGCCGTCTTCGGCCCGCACAAGCTCGCCGACGGATCCAGGGACCCGCAGGTCGGCAATGTCGACATCGCCAAGGTCGAGGGCCTGGGCAACGTCTGGGACGAGTTCAACGTCGAGAAGTACATCTCCCTCCAGCCCGACCTGCTGGTCAGCGGCATGTACGTCAAGGGCGACCTCTGGTACGTGCCGGCGAAGTCGAAGGAGACGATCGAGCAGGTCGCCCCCACCGCCGGCGTCCTGCTCACCGGCCGCAGCGCCACCCAGGTGATCGGCAAGTACGAGGAGCTGGCCAGGTCACTGGGCGCCGACCTCCGGGGCGTGCCCGAGGCCAAGGCCCGCATGGAGGCCGCGACCAAGGAACTGGCCGCCTTCAAGGATCTCAAGATCCTCATGATGTCCGGCGGCGCCGACGCCATGTGGGTCGTCAACCCGCCCGAGTACCCCGACATCGTGCATCTCACCGAGAACGGCCTGAACGTCGTCAAGCCCGCGAAGGTCGACGACGGCGGCTTCTTCCAGACCCTGAGCTGGGAGAACGCCGACACCTACGACGCCGACGTGATCCTCTACGACACCCGCACCCAGTCGCTCAAGCCCGAGGAGATGCTGAAGAAGCCCACCTTCGCCAAGCTCCCGGCGGTCAAGGCGGGCCAGTTCTACCCGTGGCGGGCCGAGGTTCCCTTCAGCTACCAGGGCTACGCCACGTTCCTGGAGGAGCTGGTGTCGAACCTGAAGAAGGCCGAGAAGCTTCAGTAGGCCCCGCGCACCTCGACGATCTCGGCGAGCGGGAACTCCAGGTAGTCGCCGGCCTCCTCGCACCAGGCGTCGAGCGCCCCGGCGCGCAGCTCGCCATGGCTGATCGTGGCCGTCAGGCCGTCGGCCAGCGTGATGCCCGCCCGGACTCCCCGGTCGACGACGAAGCCGAGCAGCGACTGCTGGGCGGTCGGCAGCCTGGTCGCCATCCTGCCGATGACCGCCCAGGTGCGGCCGTGCTTGCCGGAGTCGTCCCGGCCGGCCGCGACCAGGCGGCGGGCGTGCTCGTGCGGGTCGGGGGCGGGCTCGGCGATCACGTACGGCGCGTGCGGCTCAGAGCCGGGCGTGAACTCCGACAGCTCGGCCACCTGCCCGCCGGGCAGCAGGATCAGCTTGCCGTTGTGCGGCTCCTCGGCCCTGGCCCGGTGGATGGTGATCTCGCCGGTGTCGGAGACGGGCACGGGGGAGTAGCCGTTCTCGCGCAGGGCGGCCAGCGTGCGCTCGGCCGGGGCCGCGCTGATCAGCACCGTGGGGGCCAGCAGCCGCAGGCCCAGCCGGGCCAGCCGCCGGTGCGCGGCGATCTCGGCGAGCAGCGCGGTGTCGCCGGCCTGCACCACGCAGCCGACCGTGGAGACCGTCACCTCGCCGTGCCGGCGCGCGGTGTCGCGCACCAGGTACTCAAGGGGCTGCGGGATCGTGCCGACCGTGGCCAGCTCGTCGAGCAGCTCGTCGGCGTCGTAGCCGTGGTCGAGCGCGCCGCGCACGCTCTCGGTGGTGAAGCGCCACACCGAGGCCGCGCCGCGCGACTCGCGCTCGGCCACCCGGTCGAGCAGCGCCGCCAGCTCGGCCGACGGCGGCCCGGTCACCACCGCGGTGAGGTCGGGGCCGAACAGCGCGCTCCTGCGCACGCTGGCCAGCGCCCTGGTGGACGCCTCGGCCAGCACCGGATCGTGCTCGACCTGCGGGACGGCGTCGTCGTTCTCGTCGCCGGGGTCGGCGGTCAGCCCGGCCAGGGCGCGGCCGAGGTCGGTGAGCGCGCCGTTGGCCAGCAGGCCGAGCAGCGTGGCCTCCTCCAGCACGGCCGGCGCGCACTCGGCCAGCAGCGCCTGGTCGAGCAGCGGGGCGTGCCAGTGGACGTTGCGCACGAGGCTGTCGCGGTCGGCGAAGGCGGTGCCGGCCGGCAGCTGGGCCAGCGCCGCCAGCACGGCCCTGCGCACCCTGGCCACCGCGCTGCCCGAGGGGTCGTCGCCGAGCACGGTGGCGTACTTGCCGTCGACCTTGCGCAGGGACGAACGTTCCATCCGCCACCACGCCGACAGCAGCACCCGCAGCCGGGCCGAGCCCTCGTCGAGCCGCCAGCGGTCGAAGCGCTCGGTGGGGATCATGCCGCCCGACTGCTCGTCCCAGGCCAGCAGCCTGGCCACCGCGCAGACCTCCAGCAGCAGGCGGGTCTCGTCCTCGTCGCAGCCGGTCTCCTTGGCGACCCTGCGGACCTCGCGCACGCCCACGCCGCCGGTCTTGAGCAGCGGCAGCGGGGTCTTGGAGGTGTTGTCGAGCAGGGCCGCGCAGCGCTCGACCACGTGCGGGGCGGCCAGCGTCATCAGGTGGTCGACCTCCTCGGGGTCGACCGGGATCGAGGCCACCTCGGGCGCCTCGGGCTGGAACGGCGGATGGTAACCCGGGCCGCGCAGGCACAGCGCCACCTCGCGGGGGATCTCGGCGACGTGCCAGCTCGGGCGGAACAGCAGGCCGTGGTCGGCGCACCACTTCTCCGGCGTGCCGGGGGTGACGAACCGGCCGCCGTCGACGTCGCGGGCGGGGCCGTCCCAGGCGAGGCGGCCGAGCAGCGCGAGCGTGCCGTCGGGGGCGGTGGCCGTCAGCCGGTCGAGGCGGCCGGGGTCGGACAGCAGCTCGATGACGCGGGCGATCGTGCGCCGCTTGTTGCCGTGGGCGGGCAGGCCGAGCACGCGGGCCAGGGCGCGCAGGGCGTCGTTGCTGATCGTCCAGGAGTTGAGGTAGTGCTCCAGCGGCTCACCGAGGCCGAGCGGCGCGGCCCACCAGCGCGCCACGCCCTCGGCCAGGTGGATCACGCCGTCGGCGTCGGGCCAGGCCAGCGCGTGGTCGTACAGATGGTCGAGCCAGGGGGCCACCGTCCGGCCCGGGACGCCGAGGAAGGCGGCCAGCCCCTCGGGCGTCGGCCGGCTCATGGTCAGGCCCGCCTCGGCCAGTTGCAGGGCGGGCAGCGGGAGCCCCCGCATGGCCTCCATGACGGCGAAGCCGTTGCCCAGGCGCTGGGCCAGCGTGTCGAGCCTGCGGGGCCAGGGCGGCGCGATGGCGTCGGGCCTGTTGGCCAGGATGCGGGCAAGCCGGTTTTCGTCTAGTGTGCGCAGCCAGCCGAGCAGGTGATCTTCCATCTGTCAGCACTCTCATGGGGTCGCGTGGGACTCACCGTGAGCCATGACCATCCACGGTAGTGCAGAGCACCCCTCCGTCAGGAGAGGACTGCCCAGACGATCTTGCCGTGGGGCGCGAGTGCCGACCACCCCCAGCGGAGGCTGAGTGATTCGACGATGTGGAGACCCAGGCCGCCGGTGTCAAGGGGGCCAGGGTATCGCAGCACGGGCACCGAGGTGCCGGGATCGGTGAACGCGCTGGTGACGAGCGAGCCGCGGCGCACCAGGGACATGTGGACCGGACGCTGGCAGCGGGGCTCGTCGAGGCGCAGGCCGTGGCGCAGGGCGTTGGTGGCCAGCTCGGAGACCACCAGTTCCATGTTCTCGGCCAGCTCGCCGAGCCCCCAGCCGGACAGCGTCCCTGTGGTGAAGCTGCGCGCGGAGTGGACCGAGGAGGCGGTGGGCGGGAGCACGTACGTGGCGCTCGCGGACGGGCCGGTCACCAGGAGATCGCGAGCCGCCTCCGGCCACCAGCCGACGGGCGGCCACCAGTCGAACGTGGTCCACTGGCCGGGCGCCGTGGTGGATTGCACGTGATCATTCTGCGGCAATCTCTCGTGCAGGTGCAAGAGCGAATGCACGTGCAGACAACTCGTGCAACCGCTACGGTTCTCCTCAGATGGTCAATATGGGGGAAAGGGGATCTTGTCCGCGGCCCATGATCTTTCGGCCGCCAAGTGACAGACTGTGTCTTCAAGGAAACGACACAAGGAGCAGCACGTGTCCATTGATCCGCCCGGCTCCGGCTCGACCGTTCGGCGCATCATGCTGGGTGCGAGCCTCAGGCGCCTGCGCGAGGCCTCTGGGCTCGACCGCGGCCAGGCCGGGTTCCACATCCGGGCGTCCGAGTCCAAGATCAGCCGTATGGAGCTCGGGCGTGTCGGGTTCAAGACACGTGACGTGGAGGACCTGCTCACCCTGTACGGCGTCGTCGACGATGCCGAACGCCGTGCCCTGCTGGAGATGGTCCGCGAGGCCAACACCCCCGGGTGGTGGCACAAGTACTCCGCCGAGCTGCCCTCGTGGTTCACGACGTACGTGGGCCTGGAGGAGGCCGCGAGCGTGATCCGTACCTATGAGGTGCAGTTCGTGCCCGGCCTGCTGCAGACGGCCTCGTACGCGCGATCGGTCTTCCAGCTCGGCAACCCCGACGCGAGTCCGGACAAGATCGAGCGCCGCGTGCACATGCGCATGCAGCGCCAGGAGCGCTTCACCCAGAAGGACGGCCCCAAGCTGTGGGCCGTCATCGACGAGGCGGCGCTCAAGCGGATCATCGGCGGGCGAGAGGTCATGTCCGAGCAGCTCCAGCATCTGCTGGAAGTCGCCGCCCTGCCCAACATCACCCTCCAGGTGATGCCCTTCAGGTTCGGCAAACACGCCGCCGAGGGGGGCGCGTTCAGCATCTTGCGGTTTCCCGAGTCCGATTTGTCGGACGTTGTCTACGTCGAGCAGCTCTGGGGTGCCCTGTACCTGGACAAACGTGAGGACATCGACCCGTACCTCACCGCCATGGAGCAACTGTGCGTGGAAAGCACCACGCCAGGGGGCACCGTCGAGCTCATCGGCGGTCTTCTCAGAAAGATGTAGATGAACCACACCTACAACGGCATGCCCGCGGCCGACCTCACCCAGGTCGCCTGGCGCAAGAGCCGCTACAGCAACTCGCAGGGCAACTGCGTGGAGCTCGCGGAGCTTCCCGACGGAGGGATCGCGGTCCGCAACTCGCGCTTCCCCGACGGTCCTGCTCTCATCTATACCCGCGACGAGATCCGGGCCCTGGTGCTCGGCGCGAAGGACGGCGAGTTCGACGGCCTTCTCGTGTAACAGCCTGTTCACCTCCGGCGCGCTCCCTTAACGGGGGCGCGCCGGTGGCGTAACCGGCGGGGACTTTCCGCCGGTCAGGATGGGCGCATGCTCGACCGGATGAACCTGTACCCGATCGCCGACGACGTGCTGCTCGCGCCGGGCGGCAAGGTCGTGGTCCGCACGTACGGCGTGGCGCCCGCGGGCGCCGCCATCTCCTACCGCACCTGGGTGACCGGCCTGCGCGACCAGCCGCGCTACTGGCACTGGGGCCACTTCGAGGACGCCGCCTCCGGGCACCGCCGGGTGCTGGAGTGGCTGACCGGCAGGGGGCCGCGGCCTTCCCAGGCGCTGACCTGATCGCTATCCTCGTGCCAAGCAAATGCTTGGTAGAGGAGGCGTGGTGCGGCGCGCGATCCACCTGCTCGAAGAGGTCGACTTCCGGCCGATGAACTCCAAGCGGCCGCTGGAGTACCTGACCTGGCTGACCCGCTACAAACGCGAGGACGAGAGCCGCGCCGAGCCCGCCCTGACCACCGGCATGTCCATCAGGTCGCGCGAGATCGACCTCGTCGGCGCCTTCTACGCCGTGGGCATCACCGGCCACCCCCAGTTCAAGGCCGTCACGCTGTGGGACTGCCTCGGCGGGTGGGACGGCGGCTGGCGCCAGATGATGGACATCTACCAGGGCGTGGACGAGCGCCTGTTCCTGTCCGACATCGACGACCTGCGCTTCTCCGCCTTCTCCAGGCCGCTCGGCGCCGCGCCGGGCTGCCCGCCGCTCGCCGAGGCCCCCGCCGCCGAGTTCTACCTCTTCGAGAGCGCCCGCGTCCGCCCCGGGGCCGCGCTGGACTACCTGGGGGCCGTCCGCACCGAGCGCGCCCCGCTGCTGGCCGAGCACGGCCACACCCTGACCGGCCTGTACGAGGTGCTGTTCTGCGACACCGAGGCCGTCACCATGTGGGCCGTCTCGCTGGAGGACCACCTGGCCACCCAGCGGGCCCGCGACGCCGCGCTCGGGCTCGACGACGAGGTCCCGCCCGATTCCCGGCTGCTCGACTGGGGCAGGCGGGCCCGCGGCTACCTCGAAGGCCCCTGGCGGGAGACCCTGCTGGCGCCGTTCCCCGGCAGCCGTCTGGCGCGGGAACCGCGGCCGGGTCAGCGTCGGCCGCGGAGGCAGCCATGACGGACCCGTACCTCTACGGCGGGGGCGAGGCCGGGGGCGTGGCGTCCGTGACCGTGCCGTACGCCGAGCAGGTGGCGCTCATGGACGACCTGCTCGCCGAGCCGAGCCCGGCCCAGTGGGACGCACCGCTCGCCCGGCACGGCACGGTCCGCGACCTGGTGGGTCGCTGGTGGCCGGCCGGTGGCCCCCGGACGCCTTCCCGCACGCGTCGGAGGGCGACCGGGACCTCGCCCGCGACCTGATCCGCGCCGCCGCCACCCTGGGCTGCGACTGACGAACCCCCCTCAGGCGACCGGTGAGTTCCAGCTCAGCAGCACCGGTTCGGCGTGCTCGAAGCCGAGCCGGGAGTAGGTGCCGGTGTCGAGCCGCAGCAGCCGGCCGTCCGCCGGGTCGAGGCCGAGCCAGCGGGCGGCCAGCACGCGCAGGAAATGGCCGTGCGCCACCAGCACGACCCGCCCCTCGGCCCCGCGGGCCCGCTCGATCACCCGGTCGGCGCGCGCGGCCACCTCGGCGGCGCTCTCGCCGGGATGCTCGGCGTCGCCGGGGATCACGCCGTCACGCCACAGGTACCAGCCGGGCCGGGTCTTCCTGATGTCCGGCGTGGTGATGCCCTCGTAGCCGCCGTAGTCCCACTCCCACAGGTCGGGGTCGACCTCGTAGTCCGTCAAACCGGCCAGCTCCGCCGTACGGCGGGCCCGCTGCGCGGGGGAGACCAGCGTCAGCCCGAACGCGGACGCCTTCACCAACGGCGCCAGCGCCCTGGCCTGGTCCTCCCCCTCGGGCGTCAAGGGCAGGTCGGTACGGCCGGTGTGCCGGCCGGCCGTGCTCCATTCGGTGGCTCCGTGCCTCAGCAACAACATCTCATCCATGAGGTCCATCATCCGGCAGAGCGGCCAGCTCCTCGACGACAGGGGTGAAGGCGGCCAGGTCACGCTCGTGGTGCAGCACGAAGTAGGAGACGCCGTGCGCGTCGCGCCAGTGGCGCAACTGGTCGGCGATGTCGCGGCGGGTGCCGAGCAGCACCTGCGGCGTGTCGCCGAGCCGGGAGCTGTCGGCGGCGCTCCACGACTCCTCCGGCTTGCGCTCGCCCACCTGCATCACGCTGGTGCCGATCTCCAGCAGGTGGTGGCGGGGGCTGCGCCGCAGCAGCGCCAGCTTGGCGAGGAACGCCTCCGGGCCGGCGTCGCGCGGGTCGGGGCCGGTGCCGTCCGCTTTGACGCGGGTGCCGAGGTTGACGATGTCGGCGTGCTCGGCGGCCAGGGCCAGCATGCGGGGGCCGCCGCCGCCCAGCAGGATCGGCGGGCGCGGGCGCTGCACCGGCCGGGGCTCCTGCTCCAGGCCGGCCAGGCGGTAGTGCGCGCCCTCGTACGTCAGCGGGCCGCCGTCCCACAGGCCCTTGATCACCTCCAGGGCCTCGCGCAGCCGGTCGAGGCGCACGCCGGGCGGGTCCAGCCGCAGCCCGGCCCGGTCGTACTCGTCGGCCATCCAGCCGGTGCCGAGGCCGAGCTCCAGGCGTCCGCCGGAGAGCAGGTCCAGGGTGGCGGCCTCCTTGGCCAGCACGGCCGGGTGCCGGAAGTCGTTGGCGAAGACCAGCGTGCCGACGCGCAGCCGGGTGGTGGCGCAGGCCGCCGCCGTCAGCGCCGCGACGGGCGCGAAGCGCGGGCCGACCAGGTGGTCGGGCACCAGCAGCACGTCGAAGCCGGACGCCTCCAGCCGCCTGGCCCGCTCGGCCCACTCCTTGCCGGACCGCGCCCCGCGCAGCACCGCACCGAACCTGAACCGTCGCACGGCAGCCTCCTCGACCCGGACCTTACCAAGCGCTTGCTTGGAGTGGCACACTGGTGGCCATGGAGATCCCGGTACGCCAGGCGACGGACGACGAGGCGGCGTTCTTCGGCGAGCACGGCTGGGTCCGCCTGGACCGGCTGGTCGCCCCGGACACGGTCGGCGAGCTGCGCGAACGGGCCCGCGAGCGCCTGCGGTCGCGCAGCCGGACCGGGGACACGCCGGTCGACCGGGCCTTCGGGCAGTCCCGCGACGTCGCCGCCGAGGACGAGCTGTTCGGCGCGCTCAGCACCAGCCCGGCCATGGGCCGCAACGCCGTGCGGCTGCTGGGCGGGGTGCGGGCCGTGCGCGTGCAGGTCACCAACCTGCTGGTCAAGGAGCCGGGCGAGCACGGCGCCACCGAGTTCCACCAGGACTTCCCGTGGATGCCCATGGACCGCTCGGCCATGCTCACCGTGTGGCTGGCGCTGGCCGACGTGCCCGCCGACATGGGGTCGCTGCGCTTCTACAGCGGCTCCCACCGCTGCGGCCTGCTCGGGCGCAGCTTCACCCGCGCCGGGGACGACCAGCTCACCCAGCACCCCTGGATCACCGAGCTGGAGCTGTCGCCGCCGCTCGACCTGCGGGCCGGGGACGCCACCGTGCACCACGCGCTCACCGTGCACGGCGCGCCCGCCAACCGGCGCGACGCCGCCCGCCTGTCGTTCACCGTCACCTACTTCGACGCCGACGCCCTCTACACCGGGCTGCCGTACCGGCAGACCGACGGGCTCGGCCTGGAGGTCAACCGGCCCTTCGAGCACGAGAGGTTCCCGTGCCTGAGACCGTGAGGGGGCCGGTCGCCGACCTCGGGGCGACGCTGATGCACGAGCACGTGTTCGGGCTCAGCCCGGAGATCCTGTGGAACTGGCCGGACGTGCCCGAGGGCTGGGACCTGGAGCGGCGGGCGCGGGAGGCGGCGGCCAAGCTCGACGCGCTCAAGGCCGAGGGCATCGACACCATCGTCGACCTGACCGTCGTCGGGCTCGGCCGGTACGTCCCGGCGGTCCAGCGGGTGGCCGAGCTGACGTCGGTGAACATCGTGGCCGCCACCGGGCTCTACACCTACGACGCGTTGCCGCCGTACTTCGGCAACCGGGGGCCGGGGTCGCTGTTCGGCGGCCCGGACCGGCTGGCCGAGTTCTTCGTCCGCGACCTCGCCGAGGGGATCGGGCGGACCGGGGTGAAGGCGGCCATGCTGAAATGCGCCTCCGACCACCTCGGCATGACCAAGGGGTGCGAGCGGGTGTTCCGGGCCGTGGCCGAGGCCCACCTGGTCACCGGCGCGCCGATCACCACGCACTCGCACAGCGCCTCCAGGGGCGGGCTGGAGCAGCAGCGGCTGCTCGGCTCGCTCGGCGTGGACCTGGAACGGGTGGTGATCGGGCACGCGGGCGACTCGACGGACCTGGCGTACCTGGAGGAGCTGGTGGCGGGCGGTTCCTACCTGGGCATGGACCGGTTCGGCATCGAGACGATCAGCTCGTTCGAGGACCGGGTGGCGGTGGTGGCGGCGATGTGCGAACGCGGCCACGCCGGAAAAATGGTTCTAGGTCACGATTCGTACTGTTTCAATGACCGGTTCGACCCCGACGTCGTACGGCGTCGCCACCCGAACTACCACCTCCTGCACATCTCCCGCGACGTCGTGCCCGAACTGCGCAGCCGCGGCGTCACCGGCGACCAGCTCCACCAGATGCTCGTCGACAACCCCAGGAGGATCCTGCGATGACCTCTGCGACGACCCCCGCTTCGGCGCAGGACTTCGACGTCGCCGCCGACTGGCACGTCGCCGCGCCGTACGACTTCCTGCGCCGCCTGCGCGCCGGACGGCCGGTGTTCCGCAGCGAGCACCTGGGCGCGTACGTGCTGACCCGCCACGCCGACGTGCGCGCCGCGTACGGCGACCCGGCCCGCTTCTCCTCCGAGGGGTCGCTGACGATCTCCCGCAGCCTCACCCCGCAGACCCGCGCCAAGCTGGGCGAGCACGGCTCGTTCCTGTCCAGCTTCGTGGCCAACGTGGACCCGCCCGACCACACCCGCCTGCGCCGCTCGGTCTCCCGGGCCTTCACGCCGCGGGCCGTCGCCGCCATGGAGGAGCGTTTCCGGCGGCTGAACGAGGACGTCCTCGACCGGGTCGCGCCGAGGGGCCGGGCCGACTTCGTCGCCGAGATCGGGCACGAGCCGTCGGTCAAGCTGACCGCCCGCTTCATCGGCGTGCCCGCGGCCGACGAGGCGTTCGTGCAGGCGCACGTCAAGGACTGGTTCATGCTGTTCCTGTCGCCGCAGCCGCCTGCCCGCCAGCTTGAGCTGGCCGACAGCTTCCTGGCCTACCTCGACTACGTCGACCGCCTGGTGGCCGCCCGCGCCAAGGACCCGCGGGACGACTTCACGTCCCTGATGACCTCGCTGATCGGCGACGAGCTGAGTCATCGGGAGGTGGTCGAGCTGATCTCCACGATCCTGCTCGGCGGCAACGACACCGTCCCCAACCAGCTCGGCAACAGCGTCCTGCGGCTGCTGCGGGAGGACGCCTGGCCGGTGCCGCCGGCCCTGATCCCGGGGGCGGTCGAGGAGTGCATGCGGATCGACGGCGCCTCGCTGGGCTCCTTCCGGCACGCCGTGCAGGACGTCGTCCTGCACGGCGTGACGATCCCGGCGGGCTCGCTCGTGCTGCTGTCCACCGACTCCGCCGGGCACGACGAGACCGTCTTCCCCGACCCGGAACGGTTCGTGATCGACCGTCCCAACGCCGCCGACCACCTGGTCTTCGGGTACGGCATCCACTTCTGCGTCGGAGCGGCGCTCGGCCGCCTGCAGCTGCGCACCGCGCTCGACGTCCTCGGGCGCCGCCTGCCCGGCCTGCGGCTCGCCCCGGACGCGCCCGTCGCCTACCGCAGGTCGCTGGTGGGGCGCGGGCTGAGCGCGCTGGAGGTGGAGTGGTGACCGCGGACGCCCCGAGCGGGCGGTTCGGCGGGCGGGTGGCGCTGGTGACGGGGGCGGGGTCGGGCATCGGTGCGGCGTGCGCGGCCCGGCTGGCCGCCGAGGGCGCCCGGGTGGGCGTGCTCGACCTGCGCGCCGCCCCCGCCCGGGCCACCGCCGCCGCCGTACGCGCCCGGGGCGGCGCCGCCATGGCGCTGACCTGCGACGTGTCGGACGAGAAACAGGTGGAGGAGTCGGTGGCCGCGCTGGTGGCCGCCTTCGGCCGGGTGGACGTGCTGCACTCCAACGCGGCCTGCCTCGACCGCGACGTCTACGGCCGCGACCGCGACCTGACCGCCATGGACGCCGCCGTCTGGGACCGCACGATGGAGGTCAACCTGCGTGGCGCGATGCTGCTGGTCAAACACGTCGTCCCGGTGATGCGCGACGGCGGCGCGATCGTCCTGACCTCCTCGGTGTCGGGCCTGACCGGCGACGTGGACCACGCCGCGTACGGCACCTCGAAGGCGGCCCTGGTCGGCTTCCTGGCCTCGGCCGAGTCCCGCTGCATCACCGGCCAGACCATCGCCCTCGACGGCGGCACCCTCGTCCACCGCCCGGAACACGCCATCCACCGCTCCCGCGCCTGACCGGAGGGGCCGGTGGGCGGGAGCCCGGACGGGGGATCTAAGGTCGGGAGAAAAGCGGACTAAGGGGGACGGATGGCGCCGGTCGCGGTCGGGCTGATCGGGGCAGGGCCCTGGGCGGAGATGGCGCACGCGCCGATGCTGGCCAAAGGCCCCCACACCCGGCTCGCCGGTGTCTGGGCCCGCCGCCCCGAACAGGCCGCCAGGCTCGGCGCCCCGGTGTACGAGCGGGTCGAGGAGCTGTTCGACGCCTGCGAGGCCGTGGCGTTCTGCGTGCCGCCCGGCGTGCAGGCCGAGCTGGCCGTCCGTGCCGCCCACGCGGGCAAGGCGCTGCTGCTGGAGAAGCCGCTCGCCGACTCCGTCGAGGGGGCCATGCGGGTGGCCGAGGCCGTGGCGGAGACGGGCGTGCCCTCGCAGATGATGCTCACCATGCGCTACGCCACCCCGACCCGCACGTTCCTGGCCCGCTGCGCCGAGATCCAGCCGTTCGGCGGGCACGCCGCCAACATCTCCGGCGCGCTGCTCGGCGGCAACCCGTTCGCCACCCCGTGGCGGTTGGAGCGCGGCGCCCTGCTGGACGTCGGCCCGCACGTGATCGACCTGCTCGACGCCGCGCTCGGCCGGGTCGTCGGCGTGCGCGCGCACGGCAACCCGCTTGGCTGGACCGGCCTGCTGCTGGAGCACGAGGGCGGCGCGGTCAGCGAGGCGTCCCTGTGCATGGCGGCCGTGGGCGACCTGCCGCCCTCGACCTTCGAGGTGTACGGCAGGACCGGCACCGCCGTCCTGCTGCCCGGCGACGAGGACCCCTTCGAGGTCGTGGCCGAGGAGTTCGCCCAGACCGTCCGGCGCGGCGGCGGCCACCCGCTGGACGCGGCGCACGGCCTGCGCCTCCAGGAGATCATCGCCGCCGCGGAGGCGCAGCTCGCCGCCTGACCCCGTGGCCTTCGACGCCTGCCCCCGGGGGCTTCGACGCCTGACCCCGAGACCCCTTGACGTCGAGGACGTCTGGGGCATTGATAACGTTTGTCCGACGCGCAGTGCTGCAGCGAAGTCCGGTGCGATTCCGGCGCTGTCCCGCAACTGTCATAGCCAGGTCGCCTGCCTCTGCGCCGACGTCATCAACCCTCGTGGAAAAGGGTGATCCGTCGCTCATCGCGGGTCTCTCGGTTCCGACAGTGTGAAAGGACTACTCGTGAGGCCCGTACGCACGGCCTTCGCGGGCGCGCTGCTGGGAACGCTCGTCCTGGCCGGATGTGGCCAGACCGGCGCCAATGTCGCCCCCTCGAATTCCCCCACCGATTCCCCCACCGGCCCCCCTGCCGCGACCGCGGCGGCGAGCACCGGGGACTTCCCGGTCACCGTCGAGGCGGGCCACGGCAAGGTCACCCTCGCCAAGAAGCCCGAACGCATCGTCTCGCTCTCGGCCACCCACACCGAGACGCTGTTCGCGGTCGGCGCCGGCCCCCAGGTCGTCGCGGTGGACGACCAGTCGAACTACCCGCCGGAGGCGCCCAAGAGCGACCTGTCCGGCTTCAAGCCGAACGTCGAGGCGATCATCGCCAAGAAGCCCGACCTGGTCGTCCTCTCCAACGACCAGGACAAGATCGTCGCCGAGCTGGCCAAGGTGAACGTCCCCGTCCTGCTCGAACCGGCCGCCACCGGGCTGGAGGAGGCGTACGAGGAGATCAGCGAGATCGGCGCGGTCACCGGCAACAAGGCCAAGGCCGACGAGGTCGTCTCCGGCATGAAGGCGGCCATGGCCAAGCTGGCCGCCGACGCCCCCAAGGACAAGAAGCTCACCTACTACCACGAGCTGGACCAGACGCCGTACGCCGCCACGTCCAAGACGTTCATCGGCCAGGTCTACGGCATGTTCGGGCTGACCAACATCGCCGACCAGGCCCCGGACGCGGCGGGCGGCTACCCCAAGCTGTCGGCCGAGTTCGTCGCCCAGGCCGACCCCGCGCTGATCTTCCTGGCCGACGTCAAGTGCTGCCAGCAGAGCAAGGAGACGCTGGCCAAGCGGCCCGGCTGGAAGAACCTCTCGGCCGTCAAGAACGACCAGGTGATCCAGCTCGACGACGACCTCGCCTCCCGCTGGGGCCCGCGCGTCGTGGACCTGGCCCAGGCGATCGGCGCGGCCGTGGCCAAGGCCGGCGGCGCGGGCTGAGCGTGACAGGCAAGGCGCAGCCGTCGAGGGCGCGTCCCGTCTGGGTGGCGGGCGCCCTCGCCGTGCTGGCCCTCACGATGGTCGCCGGGCTGCTCGGCGGCGCGGCGGACATCTCGCCGTGGCAGGTGGTCCTCCAGGTGGCGGACTGGTTGCCGTTCGTCTCGGCCGACTCGGGCCTCGCGCCGGTCGAGCAGGGCCTGCTGTACGAGCTGCGCCTGCCCAGGGTGCTCGTCGCCGCGGTCGTGGGCGGCCTGCTGGCCATGGCCGGCGCCGGGTACCAGGGCGTGTTCCGCAACCCGCTGGCCGACCCGTACCTGCTGGGGGCCGCCTCCGGCGCCGGGCTGGCCACGACGCTGGCCATCGTGCTGCTGCCCGGCGCCAGCGGAAGCATCCCCGTCGCCGCCTTCGCCGGGGCGGTGGGCGGAGTGTTCCTGGCGTACACGCTGGGCAACGCGGCCGGACGCTCCGGCGGCACCGGCGGCGGCACCGCGACATTGGTGCTGGCCGGGGTGGCGGTCACGTCGTTCCTGACCGCGATCCAGACGTTCGTCCAGCAGCTCAAGGTCGAGGAGCTGGAGCGCATCTACTCCTGGATCCTCGGCGACGTCGGCGGCGGATGGGACCAGCTCCTGCTGGTGCTGCCGTACGCCGCGGTCTCCTCCGTCCTGCTCCTGCTGCACGGCCGGATGCTGGACGTGCTCAGCGTCGGCGACGAGGAGGCCGGCAGCCTCGGCGTGCGGGCCGGCCGGGTGCGCCTGACCGTCCTCGTGGCCGCCTCGCTGGCCACCGCGTCGGCCGTCGCGGTCAGCGGGCTCATCGGGTTCGTCGGCGTGGTCGTGCCGCACGTCGTCCGGCGGCTGGCGGGCGGCTCGTACCGGATCGTGCTGCCGCTGTCGCTGATCGGCGGCGCGGCCTTCCTCGTGGCGGCCGACCTCATCGCCCGTACCGTGATCGCGCCGGCCGAGCTGCCCATCGGGGTCGTCACGATGTTCGTCGGGGCGCCGTTCTTCGTCGGCGTCCTACGCATGACCAGGCGGGTGGCCACGTGATCGGCGTACGGGCCCTGTCGGTGCGCCTGGGCGAGCGCGACGTGCTGACCGGCGTCGACGCGCACGTGCGGCGCGGCGAGTGGCTGGCGGTCATCGGGCCCAACGGCGCGGGCAAGTCCACGCTGCTCAAGACCGTCATGGGCGCGATCGTCCCGAACGGGGGCGAGGTCGTGCTCGACGAGCGCCCGCTCGCCGCGCTCAAGCCCCGCGAGCGCGCCAGGCTGCTGGCCTACGCCCCGCAGACGCCCGCCCTGCCGCCCGACATGACGGTCTTCGACTACGCCCTGCTGGGGCGCACGCCGTACATCCCCTACCTGGGACGGGAGAGCCGGCACGACCGCGAGGTGACCGCGTCCGTGCTGGACCGGCTGGACCTGACCTCCTTCGCCGCACGCCGCGTCGGCGAGCTGTCCGGCGGCGAGCGCCAGCGCGTCGTGCTGGCCAGGGCGCTGGCCCAGCAGGCCCCCGTGCTGCTGCTCGACGAGCCCACCACCGCGCTCGACCTCGGCCACCAGCAGCAGGTGCTGGAACTGGTCGACCGCCTGCGCCGCGCCGACGGCCTGACCGTCGTCACCACCCTGCACGACCTGACCGTCGCCGGCCTGTACGCCGACTCCCTGATGCTGCTGGCCGACGGCCACGCCGCCGCCACGGGCCGCCCCGAACAGGTGCTCACCGAGGCGCTGATCGGACGGCACTTCGACGCCCGTGTCAAGATCGAGCCGGGCCCCGACGGGCGGCCCGTGGTGCACCTGGTGCGAGGTGGGACGTGAAGCTGACCTATCGCGTGGAGGAGGGGACCCGGCTGGGGTCCCTGCTGTGGGAGTTCGGACCCGGCTTCCGGATGATCTCCTCGGCCATGCTCGGCGGCGGCATCGGCCCCCGCGAATGGGTGCTGAACGCCCAGGTCGTGGCCGGTTACGCGCGGATGGACCCGGTGGACCACCTGGTCGAGCTGGGCCCGTCCGGCCCCGGCGTCGGCATGCTGACCGCCGCCTCCGTCGACCGGTACGTGCGGGCCGCCGACGGGGGAGCGGAGGCCGTGGCCACCGTCGGGCTGCGCGTCCCCACCTGGGCCGCCGCCCCCGAGGGCGCCGCCGACCCCGAACTCGCCCCCATGCGGGCGGGCACCGTCAACATCGTCACCGTCCTGCCCGTCGCCATGACCGACGCCGCGCTGGTGAACCTGGTCATGACGGTCACCGAGGCCAAGACCCAGGCGCTGATCGAGGCCGGCTACCCCTGCACGGGCACCGCCTCGGACGCCGTCTGCGTGGTGGTGCCGCAGGACGGCCCCGAGCAGCTCTTCGGCGGCCCCCGCTCGGAGTGGGGCGCCCGCGCGGCCCGCGCCGTCCACACCGCCGTCCGCCGCGGCGCCGAGGCGTGGCGGCCTGGTGACTACAGGTGACTTTCTTCGGGAAGTACGATGTCGACGAGGGCGTGACTCCCGATACTGAGTGGGTGACCGCATTGGCGATCGAACCGACAACGAGGCGCACCGTTCTTCCCGGCGCGCCGCCGTTCACAGTCGACGACCTGCTCAAGTTCCCCGACGACGGGAACCGTTATGAGCTCTTCAACGGGAGCCTAGTAGTGAGCCCTGCCCCCACCCCCCTGCACCAGCGAGTGATCTCTCGGCTACTGGTGATCCTCGACGACGCGGCCCCCCTCGGGCTGGAGGCGTTGACGACTGTCAACGTGCGTCCCGGCGAGAAGGACTTCTACATCCCCGACCTCGCCGTCGTGCCGGAGAAGGCGTGCGAGTCGGTGTCGCTCATGTTCGCCCCCAGCGACCTGCTGCTGGCAGTGGAGGTGGTCAGCCCCGGCACCCGGGCCTTCGACAGGAACACCAAGGCGGCGGCCTACGCGGCAGCCGGGATTCCCCTCTACTGGCGGGTGGAGCCCGATGAGGGGCCGACGCTCTACGTCTACGAGCTCGACGACGACTCCTACAAGGGGCCCGTCGCGTACGAGGCGGGCACCACGGTCAGTCTCTCGGCGCCCTATCCGGTGAGCTTCGATCCGGCCGTCCTGGTCGCCCCGCGGGGTTCGAAGCCGTAGTCCTTCGCGGCGCCTTCGGCGGTGACGTGGCCCGACTCCAGGTCGGCCAGGATCGCCGCCGGGTCCCTTTCCGACGGGGGGCCGAGGCCGCCGCCGCCCGTGGTCTCCACGATGAACGCCTCGCCCGCCGCGAACCGCACGTTGTTGACCTTCGAGGCCAGGCGTTCCACCCGCCCGTCCAGGTGGCGCTTGTGGAAGCCGCCCACCCTGCCGGGCAGGCCGCCGTCCCGGCCCGGGGGCGGGAGGCGGAGGCGGTCGCCGCGGGTGGTGACGTGGCAGTCGGCCAGGAAGCGGTAGACGGTACGCGAGCCGAGCCCGCCCCGGAAACGGCCGGGGCCGCCGGAGTCGGCGATCGTCTCGACCGACTCCACGATCAGCGGGCAGCGGCTCTCCACCGGCTCGGCCTGCGGCACCGAGTTGCGGCCGATGCCGAAGTGCACGCCCGTCGCGTCCGGCCCGTCCAGCCCCTGCCGGGCGCCCACCCCGCCGAAGTCGTAGGACAGGTGGATCCAGTACGGCGCCCCCACCGCCGCGATCGAGAACGGCTGGAGGATCCCGCTGGCCGCGATCGCGCGGTCCGGCATCGCGTCCGACATCGCCTGGAACACCGCTTCCATGGCGGCGTAGATGGGGACGTACCGGCCGCCGCACGGATACGGCGAACGGGCGTTCAGCAGGGAGCCCTCCGGCAGGACGACCTCGATCGCGCGCAGGCAGCCGTCGTTCATCGGGATCGTCGGGTCCAGGAAGCAGCGCACCGCGAAGACGGCCGCCGCCAGCGACTGCGACGCCGAGGCGTTGATCGCGGCGGGCACCTGCGGCCCGGTGCCGGTGAAGTCGAGGACGGCCGCGTCCCCGCCGAGCGTGACGGCGACCCGTACGTGGTGCGCCACCCCCGGCCGCACCCCGTCGTCGTCGATCGGGTACGACGCCTCGAACCGCCCCCTGGGCAGCTCCGCCAGCGCCGCGCGGGTCCTGGTCTCGGTGTGGTCCAGGTAGCCCTCGACGCCCGCGGCCAGGCCCGCCACGCCGTACTCGGCCATCAGGGCCTCCACGCGGGCGGCGGCCACCGCCGTCCCGGCCACCAGCGCCCGCACGTCGCCCATGACCTTGTCGGGCGTGCGGCTGTTGGCCCGCAGGACGGCCTCCACGGCCGGTTCGAGGCCGTCCCGGGTGGCCAGGCGGACCGGCGGGAGCTGGAGCCCTTCGAGGAAGATGTCGGTGGCCAGCGGCGCCATCCCACCGGCCGACAGCCCGCCCAGGTCGGAGACGTGGATCATGGTGGCGGTGAAGTACGCCGGGACCCCGCCGGCGAACACCGGCCGGTAGACCAGCAGGTCGTTGGTGTGCACGCCGCCCCGGTAGGCGTCGTTGAGCGCGTACGCCTCGCCGGGCCGCATGGTGTGCGGCGGGACGTCCTTCAGCAGCTCGGGCAGCGCGACCTTCAGGGCCATGCTGTTCATCAGCGTGGTCGCCATGGACTGCGCGACCAGGCGGCCCCCGGCGTCCAGGATCGCCGCCGAGGCGTCGGAGCCCTCCACGATGAACGTCGAGTACGCCGACCGCACCACCACGATGCTGGCCTCCTCGGCGGCCACGACCAGCGCGTTCCTCAGCACCTCGGCGGTCAGGGCGTCGTTCACGCGGCGCCCTCCAGGGTCAGGCGCACCGCGCCCGACGGGCCGGCCGCGGCCCGCCAGCCGGGCGGGACGACGATCGTGGACTCGGCGTCCTCGACGATCGCCGGGCCGCGCACCCGGTCCAGCGTCCCCCGCGTGTGCACCGGGACGTCGAGCCACCCGCCGGCCTCGGGGAAGTACGCCCTCCTGCGGCTCTCCGCGTCCCCACCAGACCCGGGTGCGGCGGGCGTGGCAGGCGTGGCGGGCGTGGCGGCGTCGGTGACGCGGACGCGGACGCGGTAGCTGACCAGCTCGATCTCCCCCTGCTGGACAATCCCATACACCTGCGCATATTTCGCGAAGAACCGCGACGCCAGCTCCTCCCGCGACTCCGCCCAGTCCACGGTCAGGTCGTGCGACTGGCCCTTGAACCGCACGTCCACCGACCGGGCCACCCGCACCCGGGCGACGCCCAGGTCGGCGGCGGCGTCGGCGGCCAGCGCGGCGAAGACCTCCTCCGGGTCGCCCGCGTCCAGCCGCGACAACACCCGGTCCGTCGAGAGCGCCCCCGCCAGCAGCCCGGCCGCCGAGGCCACCCCGCAGTACGCGGGCACCACCACCGTCGCGATCCCGAACCGCCGCGCCACCCCGGCGGCGTGCATCGGCCCCGCGCCGCCGAACGCCACCAGCGCGAACCCCCGCGGGTCGATCCCGCGCTGGACCGTCACCACGTGCACGGCCGCGGCCATCGAGGCGTTGACGATCTCGTGCACGGCGTGCGCCGCCTCCTCCCGCGACACCCCGAGCGGCCCGGCCAGCCGGTCCACGGCCTTGGCCGCGAGCGCCGCCGACAGCGGCATCGAGGCCGAGGAGAGGTAGCCGAGCACGAGGTCGGCGTCGGTGACCGTCGGCTCGCCGCCGCCGAGCCCGTAGCAGGCGGGACCGGGGGAGGAGCCCGCCGACCGGGGCCCGACGCGCAGCGCGCCCGCCGGGTCCAGCCACGCGACGCTGCCCCCGCCCGCGCCGACCTCGGCCAGGTCGATGGCCGGCGTCTTGATCGGCACGCCGGTGCCCGCCCGCCGCCCGCCGAAGCTGCCCTTGCCGCCCACGTGGAACTCGTGGGTGATCTCCGGACGTCCCCCGCGCACCACGCACGCCTTGGCCGTCGTGCCGCCCATGTCGAACGAGATCACGTCCGGCAGCCCGGTGCCGGCCGCCGCCAGCACCCCGGCGGCCGGGCCCGACTCGATGGTGGACACCGCGCGCCGGGCCGCCAGCTCGGCCGAGACGACCCCGCCGCCGGACTCCATGACGTGCACGGGCGCGTCGATCCCGATCGCGGCCAGCCGCTCGCGCAGGCGCGACAGGTAGGAGGTCATCAGCGGGCCGATGTAGGCGGACATGATGGTGGTGGTGGCTCGCTCGTACTCGCGGATCTCGGGCCAGATCTCGCAGGAGGCCACCACGTGCGGCACGTGCTCGCGCAGGATCGCCGCGGCCCGCCGTTCGTGGGCGGGCTCGGCGTAGGAGTGCAGCAGGCAGACGGCCGCCGAGGTGATGCCGCGCCGGGCGATCTCCACGGCGGCCCGCCGTACCGAGCCGGGGTCCAGGGGGGTGAGCACGGCGCCGCGGGCCGAGACGCGCTCGTCCACCTCGAAGCAGTCGCCGGGCGCGACCGGGGGAGGGGGCGGCGTGAAGCGCAGGTCGTAGCGGTCCTCCTCCACGCGGGCGTGACGGCCGAGCGGGACGGCGGCGCGGAAGCCCCGGGTGGTCACGAACGCCACCCGCGCGCCGGTGCGTTCGAGCACCGCGTTGGTCGCCAGCGTGGTGGCGTGCACGACCCGGGTGACCCGGGCGGGGTCCACGGATCCGAGCGCGCGAGTAACGCCGGTGAGTATGCCCGCGATGGGGTCGTCGTGGGTGCTCAGACACTTGGCCACGGCGGTGACCCCGCCCGGGCCGCTCAGGACCACGTCGGTGAAGGTGCCGCCGACGTCGACGCCGATCGCGAACCCCATCCCGGTACGGTAGTTCCCCGAGCAAGCGCTTGTCTATGTATCGATCTCTTGACTTACGGCATCTGATTGGGAACCTGGATCTATTCGGTGTTTGGAGCCAAGATGGCGCGCATCACAGCTCTGGCGGGCGGCGTGGCGGCGACGCTCGTGCTGCTCGCGATCCCCGCCGCTCTCCCCGCCGCGGCCCACAACCATCCCAGCGGGATCACCGATCTGGTGACGCCGGCCGTGGTGCGGGTGGAGGCGGTGTCCCATGTGGAGATCACCCTGCTCGACCACATCGGCGAGCTGAAACACGTGGAGCGCTCCTACGACATCCCGTTCGCCTCGGGCACGGGGACCGTCGTCAACCCCGAGGGCGACGTCGTCACGCTCAGGCGCAACGCCGTCAACCCCGATGACGTCGCCGTCTACGCCGCCAACAAGATCTTCGCCGAGCATCACAAGGTGAAGATCCCCCTCGACTACCAGAAGCACAAGCTCAAGGACGACCTGCTCGACCACCACCTGCAGGAGTGCTACCCGCCCAAGACCAGCACCGCCACCTGCATCATCGACGTGACCACCGACATCACGGTGTTCACCAACGTCTCGCCGCCCGGCCAGGGCCTGAAGTACAAGTGCATCAAGGCCGGCAAGACCCCCGACACGCCCGCCGTGCTGGTCCCGCTCACGCCCGCCGCCGGCAGCGTCGGCATGCCGACCGCGCCGCTCGCCG
Organism: Nonomuraea sp. NPDC049758; assembly: GCF_040674635.1. NCBI lineage: Bacteria > Bacillati > Actinomycetota > Actinomycetes > Streptosporangiales > Streptosporangiaceae > Nonomuraea > Nonomuraea sp. NPDC049758. The sequence goes on along the minus strand of NZ_JBFAMZ010000005.1, from coordinate 486,695 downwards.
ACAAGGTGCCCGAGCAGGAGGGCTCGCCGACCAACGTGGCCGGCTTCCTCGGCCGGCCGGGGCCCGGCGTCCAGGAGACCGTGCAGATCGCCCACCTGGCCAAGGGCGGGCAGGCCGGCGTGTCCGGCAGGCCGTTCGCCGACCCGGAGAAGAAGGTGGACGAGCCGGTCAAGCTGGGCGCCCTGGTCGACCAGGGCCTGGCCGGCGCGCCGGTGATCGGCGACAAGGACGGGCACGTCATCGGCATGCTCATCGGCGGCGGCAAGACGGCCACCATGCTGGGCGTCAGGGAGATCACCGCCACCCTGGCCGCGGCCAAGGTCGCGCCGCGCAGGGGCGCGATCGACACTGCCTTCGAGGCCGCGCTGACCCGCTACCACACCCGGTACTACACCGAGGCGGCGCCGGGCTTCCAGCGCGTCCTGGAGCTCTACCCCGGCAACGTGGTGGCCGCCACGCTGCTCAAGACGTCGCTGGCCAAGCGCGGCGGGCCCGAGGACCAGGGCACCAAGCAGGCGGCGGCGCCCCCGTCGCGCTCCACGCCGTTGTGGCCGTTCCTGGTGGCGGCCGGGCTGCTGCTCATCGCCGGGGCCGGCCTGGTGTTCCTGCTGTGGCGGCGGCGGGCCCCGGAGAGACCGGTCGAGCCGCCGGAGACCCTGCCGGTGCCCTCGCCCTTCGACGAGGGCGCGAGCCAGACCGTCGTGGTGCGCCGCTCGCAGCCGTTCCAGGCGGTCCCGCAGCAGCAGCAGGTGATGACCGCCCCCGACTCGCCGCCGGTCAAGTACTGCACCTCGTGCGGCATGAGGCTCGGCCCGGCCCATCGTTTCTGCGGCTACTGCGGCCATCCCATCGAGACGTGATGCAATTGAACGACAGATCGCTCATCGGCCAGGAGGTGGCCGGGTACTACATCGAGGACATCGTCGGCAAGGGCGGCATGGCCGTCGTATATCTGGCGCTCGACCCCCGGCTCAGCCGCCGCGTGGCGTTGAAGATCCTCAACCCGGTGCTCTCCGTGGACGACAGGTTCCGCCAGCGCTTCATCCTGGAGTCCAGGACGGTCGCCAGCATCGAGCACCCCAACATCATCCCCATCTACGAGGCCAACGCCGACGCCGACGGCGTGCTGTACATCGCCATGCGCTACGTGGACGGCCTCGACCTGCGCCGGCTCATCTACGACCGGGGCCCGCTGCCGCTCGCCCAGGCCAGCCAGATCTTCGCCCAGACGGCCGCCGCGCTCGACGCCGCGCACGCCCACGACCTGATCCACCGCGACGTGAAACCGGCCAACATCCTGCTGGCCGGCGACCACGTCTACCTGACCGACTTCGGCATCACCAAGCACCGCTCGTCGATCTCCGGCCTGACCCAGACCGACCAGTTCATCGGCACGCCCCGGTACATGTCGCCCGAGCAGATCAACAAGGAGCACATCGACGGCCGGTGCGACCAGTACGCGCTGGCCTGCGTGGTCTACGAGGCGCTGAGCGCGCGGCTGCCGTTCCAGCGGGAGAACGACATCGCGCTGCTGTGGGCGCACCTGGCCGAGCAGCCCGCGCCGCTGTCGCAGCTGCGTCCCGAGCTGCCGCCGCAGGTGGACGTCGTGATGGCGCGCGCACTGGCCAAGGCGCCCGAGCAGCGCTACGCCACCTGCGCCGAGTTCGTGACCGCGCTGCGCGACGCGATCAGCGGCCAGGAGGCCGAGCCTGGCGGCCGGCACCCGTCGGGGCCTCATCTGGTCCCGCACGCCGTCCCGCGCACCGGCCCGCACGCGGCTCCGGTCCCGGGAGCGGCGGCGGGCCCACAGACAGGCCCTCGTACGGGGCCTCAGGCCGTCCCTCAGACCGGACCGCAGCAGAGCCCGTACGCGGTGCCGGGCACGGGCGCGCACGGCCTGGGGCGGCCCTCGGGGCCGCACGAGGACCATTCCCGGCGCGCGGCCCCCACCCATCCCACGGCTCCGGCCAGGCGGCCGGGGCGGCTGCCGATCGTGGCGGTCACGCTGGTGGCCGCCGTGGCCGCGCTGACGCTGGTCGCGATGATCATCTTCAACCACCGCGGCGACACCTGGTCGCGCTACGCCGCCAGCGCCGCCGCGCCGCTGGCCTTCGAGTACCCCGGCGACTGGACCGCGCGCACCCACCAGGACCTGTTCGCCGTGGCCTCGCCGCACGCCACCGAGTTCGAGTCGCTGTTCGTGGCCGGTCCGGGCGCCGACTGGTCGGCGATCTCCCAGATCGTCGCCGACGACCCCGACAGCGCCGTGGGCGTGTACGTCCAGGTCTCCGACACCCTCGACGCGGGCGGCGACTCCGAGCAGATGAAGAGCAAGATGGACAACCTGCTGCCCGGCCAGGTGGACCTGGGCAAGCCGGTCCAGGACCAGGCGGGCAGCAGCCCGGCCACCCGCTTCGACGGCGTGCTGCACGACCCGGCCGGCGGCACCCGGCTCGGATTCGTCAGCTACGTCATCGACCGTCAGCCCAAGACCATGCTCGTGATGTACTTCTGCGCCAAGAACACCTGCGAGGACGCCGTCCAGACACGCATCAGGCAGAGCGTGCGCCCTTCGTAGACTTGTAACTGACTTGTGCCCGGCTTGACCTGGGTGTCCAAGCCGGGCATCGGCCGTCTACCCTCCGCCTGTGGGCATACGAATCGTCATCGCCGACGACCAGGCGATGGTCAGGGCCGGGTTGCGCATGGTCGTCGAGAGCGACCCCGGCATGGAGGTCGTCGGCGAGGCCGGCGACGGACGCGAGGCCATCGCGGTGGCCCGCCGCACCAGACCCGACATCGTCCTGATGGATATCTCCATGCCCCGGCTCGACGGGCTCGCCGCGGCCAAGGAACTGCTGGACACGCCCTCGCCGCCCAAGGTCATCACGCTCACGACGTTCGACACCGACGAGAACCTCTACGCCGCGCTGCGCGCCGGCACCAGCGGGTTCCTGCTCAAGGTGTCGCCGCCCGAGCAGCTGCTGGAGGCGATCAGGGTGGTGCACGCCGGCGACGCGCTGCTCGACCCGGCCGTGACCAGCCGGGTCATCGCCACGTTCGCCGGGCGCGCCGACCCCACGCCCTCGCCGATGCTGGCCGAGCTGACGCCGCGCGAGCTGGAGGTGCTGCGGCTGCTGGCCCGGGGGCTGACGAACGCCGAGATCGCCAGGGACCTGTACGTCGGCGAGGCCACGGTCAAGACGCACGTGGCCAGGGTGCTGATGAAACTGTGCCTGCGGGACCGGGCCCAGGCGGTCGTCTTCGCCTACGAATCAGGGGTTGTGCGCCCTGGTGCGGCCTGAGGTTTGACGGACAGGGGGGTACGTATGTGTATATTTTCCGTGAGAAGGCGGTAGCAACAGGAGATATTTCATGCCATCGTTCCCCCGGGTGCTGTTCGACGAGGCCCACAGCGAGTCGTGGACCATCCGCCGCGAGGTCGCCGAGACCATCAATCCCGCCCATCCCGACGACAACAGCTACGCGCGCGCGGCAGCCGCGCTGCGCCATCTGGGGCACGACGTGCTCGCCCACACCGAGGGCGCCCTGACGGCCGGGGCGCTGTCCGGCCAGGACGTCCTCGTGATCGCCCACCCGTCCGGCGACCGGTGGGAGCGCACCACCGGCCACGGCAGCCCCGTCTTCGCCGCCGCCGAGCTGGACGCCGTCGAGTCGTTCGTGGCCGAGGGCGGCGGGCTCGTGGTGCTGGCCGAGGAGGAGCAGGACAAGTACGGCAACAACGTCGCCGAGCTGCTCGCCCGCTTCGGCGTCGGCGTCGGTCACACGACCGTGCGCGACCCGAGGAACGCCCACCGCGAGGTCGCCACCTGGGTGCTCGCCGAGCGCGCCACGGGCGACGGCGTGCTGGCCGGCGTGCAGCGGGCCTGCTTCTACCGCTCGGGCGTCCTGACCGCTCCGGAAGAGGCGACGGTGCTGTTCGCCACCTCGGCCACCGCCGACCCGGCGGGCGCGCCGCTGGCCCTCGCCCTGCGGCACGGCAAGGGCCGCGTCGTCGTGTTCGCCGACTCCGACCTGTTCGGCGACGACTCGATCGAGGACTACGACCACCGCAGGCTCTGGGGCAACGTGATCACCTGGGCCGCCCGCGTCCCCGGCGGCGACGAGGCCGCCGGATCCCGGGACGAGGCCAAGGCCGCGCTGTTCGCCAGGCTCAAGGAGGCCGTGGAGGAGCTGAAGCCGCTCCAGGTCAAGGACGGCTCGGTGCCGGAGGAGAAGGAGCGGGCCAAGGCGCTGGTCGCCGAGATCGGCCGCCGCGTGGGCGAGATCTCGCCGTACTTCCCTCATGACGCCGCGTACCTCCAGGCCGTCCAGGACGACCTGGCCGCCTGGGCCGAGCAGGACCTCGGCGTGCCCGACTTCCTGCGCGCCCTGGACCTCTTCCACCCCGACACCCAGCGCGTGGACGGCCTGGAGCACGTCGTGGTGTTCCCCATGTACACCCAGAACGGCAACCTCAGCCGCAACCTCGAAGCCGTCTGGATCCGGACCATCTGGCCCGACTGGCTGGCCCGGCTGGAGGCCGGCGGCTACGACAACCCGATGTTCGTGCCGATCGCGTTCGAGGACTTCACCTCCGGCTACGACACCCACTCGGCCGTGCTGTTCCCGGAGACGGTCGCGGTAAGCCAGGCGCCGGCCCGCTTCACCTGGGGCGGCATCTTCGCCGACCGCGAGTCCGCCCGGTTCCGCCGGGTCTCGGCGGCGGCCGCCGCCACGCTCCGGCTCGACCTGCCGCCGGACGCCGCCCGCCTGCTGGACTCCCAGCAGCTCGCCCAGGACACGTTCGTGCTGTGGGACCTGATCCACGACCGCACGCACAGCCACGGCGACCTGCCGTTCGACCCGTTCATGATCAAGCAGCGGATGCCGTACTGGCTGTACTCGCTGGAGGAGCTGCGCTGCGACCTGACGGCGTTCGGCGAGGCCGTGGAGCTGGAGGGCAAGGGCGTGCCGCACGCCCGGTACGTGCAGCTCGCCATCCTGTTCGACCGGCTGTTCAGGTTCCCGGTCACCGGTGACCGGGTGCGCAACTACGACGGGCTCGGCGGCCAGCTGCTCTTCGCGTACCTGCACCGCAACGACATCGTCCGCTGGACCGACAACCGGCTCACGATCGACTGGGAGCGGGTCGCGGACGGCGTGGCCGACCTGCGGGGCGAGGTCGAGAAGTTGTACCGCGACAGCATCGACCGGTCCAAGCTGGCCCACTGGCTGGCCGCGCACGAGCTGGTCAGCGCGTACGTGCCGCCGGCCCCCGGCTCGGTGTGGGCCAAGGGCGTCCAGGCCCTGCCCGAGGAGCAGAAGGCCAAGGTGGACGCGGTGCTGCCGGACGAGTTCCCGCTCAGCATGTTCTACGAGGCCCTGCGCCGTAAGCTGACAGACGTGGTCGAGTCGACTAAGGGGATCCGCGCATGATCATCCTGGTGACGGGGGCCGGCGGCCCCACCGGGGAAGCCGTTTCCGAGCACTTCCGCAAGCAGGGGCACACCGTGATCGGGGTCGACAAGGACGACGTCGACCTGCTCGACCGCGCGGCCGTCCAGGACCTCGCGGCCCGGATCGACGCCGAGCACGGCCGGGTCGACGGCGTGGTCCACCTGGTCGGCGGCTGGCGCGGCTCGCGCACGTTCGCCGACACCCGCCTGGAGGACTGGGACGCCCTGCACGACCTGCTGATCCGCACGCTCCAGCACGTGTCGCTGGCCTTCGAGCCGCTGCTGCGCAAGAGCGACAACGGCCGGTTCGTGATCGTCTCCGCCAAGGCCGCCCAGCGGCCCACGGCGGGCGGCGCGGCCTACGCGGCGGCCAAGGCGGCCTCGGAGGCCTGGACGCTCTCCCTGGCCGACGCGCTGTCCGGCACCAACGCGGCAGCGGTCATACTGGTGGTGAAGGCCCTGGTCAACGACGCGATGAGGGCCGCGAAGCCGGAGGCGAAGTTCCCCGGCTTCACCGACGTCGGCGACCTGGCGGAGGCGATCGCCGGCCTCTACGACCGCCCCGCCGCAGACATCAACGGCACCCGATTGGACCTCACTTCTTGATCCCCCGGCACGACCCCCAGCTCAAGGCGTTCGCCAGCGACAACTACGCCGGCGTGCACCCGGAGATCCTCCAGGCCATCGTCCAGGCCAACGGCGGTCACCAGATCGCCTACGGCGACGACGTCTACACCGAGGCGCTGCAGCAGGTCTTCCAGCGGCACTTCGGCGACGGGGCGCGGGCCTGGCCGGTCTTCAACGGCACGGCGGCCAACGTGGTCTCGCTGCGCGCGATGACCGCCCACTGGGAGGCGGTCATCTGCGCCGAGAGCGCCCACATCCACACCGACGAGGGCGGCGCCCCCGAGGTGGCGGGCGGCATCAAGCTGCTCACCGTGCCCACGCCCGACGGCAAGCTCACCCCCGAGCTGATCGACCGCCAGGCGTGGGGCTTCGGCGACGTGCACCGGGCCCAGCCCAAGGTGGTGTCCATCTCCAACACCACCGAGTGGGGCACCGTCTACACGCCCGAGGAGATCGCCGCGATCTGCGCCCACGCGCACGAGCTCGGCCTGCTCGTCCACCTCGACGGCTCGCGGCTGACCAACGCCGCCGCCGCGCTCGACGTGCCGATGCGGGCCCTGACCACCGACGCGGGCGTGGACGTGCTCTCCTTCGGCGGCACCAAGATCGGCCTGCTGTACGGCGAGGCCGTCGTGGTGCTCAACCCGTCGGCGGCCACCGGCGTCGACTACATCCGCAAGACGTTCATGCAGCTGTCGTCCAAGATGCGGTTCGTCTCGGCGCAGTTCGAGGCGCTGCTCTCGGGCGACCTGTGGCTGCGCAACGCGCGGCAGGCCAACGCCATGGGGCGGCGGCTGGCCGAGGCCGTGGGGCGCATCCCGGGCGTCACGCTGCCCCGGCCCGTGGAGGCCAACGCGGTCTTCGCGATCCTGCCGGCGGACGTCACCGAGCGGCTGCAGAAGCGCTTCCGCTTCTACACCTGGAACGAGGCGACCGGCGAGGTGCGCTGGATGTGCGCCTTCGACACCACCGAGGCGGACGTCGACGCGTTCGCGGCGGCCGTCGCCGAGGAGATGCGGGCCTGACCGGCGGTCAGGAGGCGTGCCGCTCCGCCTGCGTGGCCAGGCGGGCGGCCTGCCAGCCGCCCATCCCGTGCACGCCGGGCCCCGGCGGCGTCGAGGACGAGCAGAGGAACACCCCCGGCAGCGGGGTGCGCCACGGCGCGGCCGACCAGACCGGCCGCCGCACGAGCTGGACCAGGTCGTTCAGCCCCCCGCCGATGTCGCCGCCGACCAGGTTGGGGTTGCCCGCCTCCAGGGCGGCGGGGCCCGTCGCGTGCCTGGCCAGCACCCGGTCGCGGAAGCCGGGCGCGTAGCGCTCGATCTGGGCCTCGACGGCGTCCGTCATGTCCGCCGCCGAGCCGTTGGGGACGTGGCAGTAGGCCCACAGCGTGTGCCCGCCCCTCGTCGGATCGGCCGCGTACGGCTGCACGACCAGCACGTACGGGCGGGGCGAGTGCCGTCCGGCGGCGACCTCCGCCTCGGCGAGCGCGATCTCCTCCAGCGTCCCGCCCAGGTGCACGGTCCCGGCCCGCGCGACCTCCGGGTCACGCCAGGGCACCGGGCCGTCGAGCGCCCAGTCCAGCTTGAAGACGCCCGGCCCGTACCGGTAGCGGCGCAGGCCGCGGCGGTAACCGGCGGGCAGGTCGGCCATCGCGAGGAACTGCCGGGGCGTCACGTCGAGCACCACCGTCCGGGCGTCGAGCTCGTCGAGCCGCTCGACCCGGTGGCCGGTCACCGCCTCGCCGCCCAGCGACCGCAGCTCGGCCACCAGCGCGTCGGCCAGCACCTGCGAGCCGCCGCGCACGACCGGCCAGCCCACCAGGTGGGCCAGCGCCCCGAGCACCAGCCCGTAACCGGCGCTGACGGGGGAGCGCAGGTCGAGCATGGAGTGCGCGGCCAGCCCGGCCAGCAGCGCCCGCCCCTCCACGGTGCGCAGCGCCCTCCGGCCGAACGTCGTGGCCGGCAGCGCGGCCGCGGCCCCGAACCCGGCCGCCCGCGCGAACGTGCGCGGCCCGGCCCGCCACGGCCCGAGCGGGCTGAGCAGCACCTCCATGAGCGGGAACCCGGCCCGCGCCGCCGCGCCCGCGGTCGCCTGCCAGACCCGGCCGTCCCTGCCGAGCCCTTCGGCCGTACGGGCCGCGTCGCGGTGCAGCAGCACGGCCGGACGGTCGTCGAGCGGATGGGCCGCGGCCACCGGCGGATGGGCGAACTCGACCCCCTTGAGGTCGAGCGCCCGCATCGCCGGCGAGGCCAGCGCCATCGCCATCACGGTGGCGCCCAGGTCGTGCACCCGGCCGGGCAGCGTCAGCTCGCCGGAGCGCAGCCCGCCGCCGAACCGGTCGGCCGCCTCCAGCAGCAGCACCTCGCGGCCGGCGCGGGCCAGCATGACCGCGGCCGTCAGCCCGTTGGGGCCCGACCCCACGACGACTGTCTCAGCCCTTGCCGTGACCATGGCGCCCGCCCTTCCGCGCTCCGGGGCTCCAGCCTCTCACGCCGCCCCGCGCGGGGCTCAGGAGGCCAGGATCGACGGGTACGGCTGCGCCCCCCGCTGCTTGAGCAGGTCGGTCATCAGCTTGATCTCACCGCTCTGCCCCTGGACGATCTTCTGGGCCATGCCGGCCACCTCGTCCCGCTTGGACAGCTTGAGCAGCCCCTCGGCCATCTCCACGCCGCCCTCGTGGTGGCGGATCATGAGCTGCAGGAACAGCACCTCGGCCTGGACGCCCTGCAGCTCCTTGAGCTTGGCCAGCTCCTGCGGCGAGGCCATGCCGGGCATCGCGCCCGGAGCCGTGCCCGCAGCCGCGGGCGTGGCGCCGTGGCCGTGGCCGGCCATCCAGGCCATCGGGCGCTGGTCGGTCGCCTGGTTCAGACCCCACTGCTGCAACCAGCCCTGGAACATGCCGCGCTGGTTGGACTGCGTGGTGATGATGTCGAAGGCGAGGTTCCTGATCTCCTTGGCCGGGCCCTTGTCCCGGATGACGAACGCCATCTCCACGGCCTGCGCGTGATGCGTGGCCATGTCGCGGGCGAACCCGGCTTCGGGCGAGGAGTCTCCGGGCGTGGAGTCGCGGCCGAACAGCAGGAACGCCGCGGCGAGGAGCACCAGCACGGCGCAGACGATCAGAACGGGTTTTCTGGCGGGCTTTTCCATGGCCAGTCCAGCGTACCCATCCCCGCGCAAGCTGTGATCCGACGCTTATGCGCCTCTTATTCTCCGCATACGGCGGTAGGGCATAGGGTGACCGAAGTCAGGTACGCCGATGGAGGGACGATGACGAAGGAGAAGGCGCAGGCGAGGCGCGAGCATCTGCAGAAGATGCGGGCCGAGCAGCAGCGCAAACAACGCCGCGCCGCACTGCTCATGTGGGGGACGGGCGGTCTCATCGTCGTGCTCCTCGTCGGCGTGGTCGGCATCTACCTGGTCAACCAGGCGCGCGCGACGTCGCTCGACGCGGTGACCAGCTACAAGTACGAGGCCGGCCAGCACGTCGCCAAGTCGGTCACCTACAAGGAGACCCCGCCCGTCGGCGGCGAGCACAACAACTACTGGCAGCAGTGCGCGGTCTACGACAAGCCGATCCACAACGAGCACGCGGTGCACTCGCTGGAGCACGGCGCGGTCTGGATCACCTACCGCCCCGACCTGCCCAAGGCGCAGCTCGACGCGCTGAAGGACGTGGCCACCTCCACCGGCCAGCAGGACTACATGCTGGTCAGCCCCTACCCGGGCCTACCGGCGCCGATCGTCGCCTCGACGTGGGGCCACCAGCTCAAGCTCCAGGACCCGTCCGACCCCAAGCTCCCGGCCTTCATCAAGAAGTACCAGAACGGCCGTGACACCCCCGAGCCGGGCGCCATCTGCGGCGGCCAGGACGCCATCACCACCACGTCCGACCAGGCCCCGCTGCCGCCCGCGCCGACGGGCAACACCCCGATGGAGACGCTGGCGCCCTCGCCCAGCCAGTCCAAGTAACACCCCTTCGCGACACGTCGAGGGCCCGGCTCCGGCCGGGCCCTCGACGTGTGTCCGGGGGCTTGCGCTAGAGGTCGCCGACGAGCAGGCCGCGGCGCAGGCGGGCGTACTCCTCGAAGGAGATGCGGCCGTCGCCGTCGGCGTCGGCCCGCTGGAAGGCGGCCGAGAGCCCGTCGTCGCGGTTCCACAGCGTGCGGAACTCCGCGGCGGTGAGCTCGCCGTCGCCGTCGTGGTCGGCGAGGTCGAAGGTGGCGCGGAACATGGGGTTCAGCACGCCGTCGAGCGCGCCCGTGCGCACCAGCGCCTGGAAGGACTCGACGTACTCCTCCCTGCTGATCCGGCCGTCGTGGTCGGCGTCGAGGGCGTGGACGTGGACGTCCCAGGTGTCGAGGAACGCCTCCACGACCTTCTTGGCCTCGGGGGTGTCCGGCTGCGCGCCGGCCCGCCGGATGCGGTGGCGGGCCAGCGCGAGGTAGTCGTCCTTGGTCAGGAAGCCGTCGCCGTCGGTGTCGAGGTCGTCGAAGTTGCGTTCCGCGCTGCCGCGCAGGAGCACCGGATCCATCCAAGCCTCCGTTGTCACGGATCGTCATCGTCTCGTGACTCACCGTAACGTGCGGATCCGTGACGGCCAAGGCCCGGTCCCGTTCCACGCGACCGGGCCCGCGGCTCAGGTCAGCGCCTCCTCCAGCGGCGACCACTCCAGGCCGTGCGCCTCGGCCACCGGCCGGCTGGTCAGGCGTCCCTCGTGGGTGCTCACGCCCGCGGCCAGGGCGGCGTCCGTGCGGACCGCCTCGCGCCACCCCTTGCCCGCGACGGCCAGCGCGTACGGCAGCGTCACGTTGGTCAGCGCGAACGTCGAGGTGTGCGGCACCGCGCCCGGCATGTTGGCCACGCAGTAGAAGACCGACTCGTGCACCCGGTACGTCGGCTCGGCGTGCGTGGTCGGCCGCGAGCCCTCGAAGCAGCCGCCCTGGTCGATCGAGATGTCCACCAGCACCGAGCCCGGCTTCATCCGGCTCACCAGGTCGTCGGTGACCAGCATGGGCGCCTTGGCCCCCGGCACCAGCACCGCGCCGATGACCAGGTCGGCCTCCAGCACGGCCTTCTCGATCTCCAGGGTGTTCGACGCGACCGTCTGGCAGTGGCCCTGGTAGATCATGTCCGCCTGGCGCAGCTTGTCGATGTTGCGGTCGAGGAGCAGCACCTCGGCCTGCATGCCGAGCGCGATGGCGGCGGCGTTCATGCCGGACACCCCGGCGCCGATCACCACGACGTTCGCCGCCCGCACGCCGGACACGCCGCCCATGAGCACGCCCCTGCCGCCCTGCGAGCGCATCAGGTGGTACGCGCCGACCTGCGGCGCCAGCCGTCCGGCCACCTCCGACATCGGGGCGAGCAGGGGCAGCGAGCCGTCCCTGTTCTGCACGGTCTCGTAGGCGATGGACGTGACGCCCGAGTCGAGCAGGGCCCTGGTCAGGGGGCCCGAGGCGGCCAGGTGGAGGTAGGTGAACAGGATCTGGCCCTTGCGCATCCGGTGGTACTCCTCGGCCACCGGCTCCTTCACCTTCATGATCAGGTCGCACGTGGCCCACACCTCGTCGGCGTGCGGCGCGATGACGGCGCCCGCCGCGGCGTAGTCCTCGTCCGGGATGGCCGAGCCGAGGCCCGCCTGCCGCTCGACGTGGACCTGGTGCCCGTGGCGTACCAGTTCGTGGACGCCCGCTGGGGTGAGTGCGACGCGGTATTCGCTGTTCTTGACCTCGCGGGGAACTCCGACCTTCATGGGGTCATCCCTCGTTCGCGTGGAAAGTTGCCGACAACCTGCGTTCTCATTTCCATTTTTCCTCCGATCTCACAGATAGGTGAGGATTTTTCGGCTGATTACCCCGGTGCTGCCCGTCCTCGATAAGCTCACCGGCAGCCCGAACGTCAGGATGGGGTCGTCAACGATGGACAGACCGGTAGAGGCGCCTCCCGCGGAGCCGGAAGAGCCGGAGGAGCCGAAGGCCAGCCGCCTCACCACCATCGTGCTGACCGTCTCGCTGGTGCTCGTCGTCGTCGTGGCGGGCGTGCTCGGCACGGTCGCCGTCCTGATGACCAAGAGCCCCGACAGCCCGCTCCTCGGCGGCGCGCCGCCGCAGCGCCTGGCCATCCCCATCCACTTCGCGCCGGTCAAGGAGACCAAGACCGCGCCCTGCCCGGGCGACCCGGCCGTGCTCGACGAGCAGCAGACCACCTGTTACCTCCTGGAGGACGGCGTCACGGTCGGCGCCGTGCAGCGGATCGAGGCCGTCCGGGGGGCCGACAACTCCTACTCGGTGCGCATCGCGGTCGCGCCCGTCTTCAAGGACCGGCTGGTGCGGCTCATCGACGAGCTCCAGCCCACGCAGCGGCAGGTCGCGATCGTGCTGGCGCCCGAAGGCGAGCAGACGCCGAAGACGGTCCTGGCCGCGCCGGTCGTCACCCAGAGCATGGACGGCGACAGCCTGAGCATCGCGGGCTTCACCAAGGAGGAGGCCGACGCGCTGGTGGTCCGGATGCTCGGCACGCCGCCGTCCCAGCCGTCGCAGCCGCAGTCGTCCCAGCCGGGCACCGACCAGCAGCCCCAGCAGCCGACGAACCAGCAGCCGACGGACCAGCAGCAGCCCACGAACCAGCAACCCACGAACCAGCAGCAGCCGGACCAGCAGCCGCAGCAGCCCACGGACACCGGCCAGGGCACCGCTACCACCGGGACGACCGCCCCCGCGGGCGTCGCCCGCGTCCCCGACAAGCGGTACGCGAGCTGCAAGGAGGCCCAGGCCGCCGGCGACGGCCCCTACACGCGCGGACGGCATGAGGAGTACTCCTGGTATCCCGACCTCGACCACAACGGCGTGGCCTGCAACAGCGCTGACATCCGCTAACCGAACAAGGCCCGGAGGGCGTCGATGCCGAAGTAGGCCAGGAAGACCAGCGAGACGGCCCACAACAGCCACGGGATCTCCGCGAACCGGCCCCTGGCCGCCTTGATCAGCGTGTACGAGATCACCCCGGCCCCCACCCCGTTCGTGATCGAGTACGTGAACGGCATCAGCGCGATCGTCAGGAACGCCGGCACGGCCAGCTCGATGTCGGTCCAGGGCACGTTCTTGGACTGCGTCATCATCAGCGCCCCGACCAGCACCAGCGCGGGCGCCGCCGCGGCCGCCGGCACCACCGCGGCGATCGGCGTGAACAGCAGCGTCAGCCCGAGCAGCGCCCCGGTCACGACGCTGGCCAGACCGGTGCGCGCGCCCTCGCCCACACCGGCGGCCGACTCGACGAAGACGGTGTTGGCCGAGGCGCTGACCGAGCCGCCGATCATGCCCGCGACGCCGTCGACGGTCAGGATGCGGCCCAGCCGCGGCACCCGCCCGGCCTGGTCCACGAGCCCGGCCTCGTCGCTGACGCCGATGATCGTGCCCATCGCGTCGAAGAAGCCCGACAGCACCAGCGTGAACAGCACCACGGTCGCGGTCAGCGCGCCCGCCCTGGCGAACCCGCCGAACAGGTCGAACTGCCACACCAGCCCGAAACTCGGCGCCGCGACCAGGGACTCGGGCATGTGCGGCACGACCACCCCCCACTCCTTGGCGGGGACCGGCACCAGCGCGTTGACCACGACGGCCAGGACCGCGGTGACCGCGATGCTGATGAGGATGGCGGCCGGGGTCCTGCGCACGTACAGGACGATCATCAGCAGCAGGCCGAAGCAGAACAGCGTGACCGGCCAGCCGGTGAGATGGCCGGTCGCGCCGAGCTGCACGGGGGTGCCGGTGCCCCGGGCGACGAAACCCGCGTCCACCAGGCCGATCAGGGCGATGAACAGGCCGATCCCGACGCTGATCGCGTGCTTGAGCGCCAGCGGGATCGCGTTCATGATCAGGGTGCGCAGGCCGCTGACGGCCAGGACGATGATGACCGCGCCCTCCAGCACGACCAGGCCCATCGCCTGCGGCCAGGTCATGTGCGGCGCGGCCTGGTAGGCGACCACCGCGTTCAGCCCGAGCCCGGCGGCCAGCGCGAACGGCGCGTTGCCGACGAACGCCATGAGCAGGGTGGAGAGCGCGGCCGCCAGCGCGGTCGAGGTGGTCAGCTCGGCGATGGACAGCCGGGCGCCGGTGACGTCCTTCGCGCCGGCCAGGATGATCGGGTTGAGCAGGATGATGTAGGCCATCGCCATGAAAGTGGTCAGGCCGCCGCGGACCTCGCGTCCGACGGTCGTCCCCCGCCCGGTCAGCTCGAAGAGTCTGTCGAGCACCACACGTCCCCCTCGTCATGATCGAGGGGAGTGCGGGTCACCTACCCGGCGGGGGACATGATCACGCCTTCTCGTGCCGCCCGTGGCCGACCAGGCCGACGAACTCCTCCAGGCCGATCCGGCCGTCGCCGTCGGTGTCGGCGGCGTCGATGAACGCCTCGATCTCCTCCTCGGAGGCGCCGTGGACCCCCAGCGCCTCGTTGGCCTGCCTGATCTCGGCCGCGGTCAGCAGACCGTCGCCGTCGGTGTCGAAGCGACTGAACTCCGCCTCGGCGGCTTCACGACCGCTTGCCATCGGATACCTCCCCGTGATTGGACAAGGCGATATCTTCCGGCCTGATCGGAACGCGAGTCAACCGGAGCCCGGTCGCGGCGCGTACGGCGGCGGCGACGGCCGGGGTGGAGGAGAGCGTGGGCGGCTCGCCGGCGCCGCGGAGGCCGTACGGCGAGGACGGGTCCGGATTTTCCAGGATTTTCAGCTGCATGGGTGGCATGTCGAGCATGGTGGGGATCAGGTAGTCGGTGAACGACGGGTTCAGCACGCGGCCGTCGCGTACCTGGATCTCCTCCATGAGTGCCAGCCCGAGGCCCTGGGCCGTGCCGCCGTGGATCTGGCCCTCCAGCGCCTGCGGGTTCATGATCTTGCCCACGTCCTGCACCGCGGCCAGCTCCACCACCTTGACCAGCCCCAGCTCGACGTCCACGTCCACCACCGCGCGGTGCACGCACAGCGCGAGCTGCGTGTGCGAGTCGCCCTGCCCGGTCACCGGGTCCATCGGCTTCGTGGGCCGGTGCCGGTACTCGCGGGTCTCCTCGATCGGCCCGAACCTGGCCAGCGCCTCCCGCGGCGGCAGCCCCTCGAACCGCTCGCGCACCGCCTCGCAGGCCGCCTTGACCGCGCCGCCCGTCACGTAGGACTGCCGCGAGGCCGACGACGAGCCCGCGGAGCCCACGGCGGTGTCGGCGGTCGCCACCGTCACGTCCTCGATCCCCAGCTCGGTGCGCGCGATCTGGGCCTGGACCGTGACCAGACCCTGGCCCACCTCGGCGGCGGCGGTGTGCACGGTGACCCGCGGCTCGCCGCCGACCAGCTCGGCCCGCACCCGGGCCGTGGAGTAGTCGTCGAAGCCCTCGGAGAAGCAGATGTTCTTGATGCCGACGCCGTAGCCGATCCCGCGCCGCACCGACTCGCCGTGCGTGGTCTGCGAGACACCGCCCGGCAGCGCGCGCAGGTCCGCCCCCGCACGCGGGGCGGGCAGCGGCATGGCCTCCAGCTCGCGCAACATGCCGGCCAGCGGCGCGGGGGAGTCGATCACCTGGCCGGTCGCCAGCGCCGAGCCCTGGGAGACGGCGTTGCGCGCCCGGATCTCGACCGGCGACAGGCCGCACGCCTCGGCCAGCCGGTCCATCTGCGACTCGTAGGCGTAACACGCCTGCACCGCGCCGAACCCGCGCATCGCCCCGCACGGCGGGTTGTTGGTGTAGACCCCCGCGGCGTCGATCCACACGTTCGGCACCTCGTACGGCCCGGCCCCCAGCGAGGCGGCGTTGCCGACCACGGCTGGGGAGGAGGAGCAGTACGCGCCGCCGTCCAGCAGGATGTCGGCCTTGACGTAGACCAGCCTGCCGTCGTGCGTCGCGCCGTGCTCGTAGCGCATGCGGGCCGGATGGCGGTGCACGTGGCCGAAGAACGACTCCTCGCGGCCGTAGACGATCTTGACGGGGCGGTTCAGGCGCAGTGCCAGCATGCACGCGTGCACCTGCATCGACAGGTCCTCGCGGGCGCCGAACGCGCCGCCGACGCCCGACAGCGTCAGCCGTACCTTCTCCGGCGGCAGGCCCAGGCAGGGGGCGAG
The DNA here is from genome assembly GCF_040674635.1 of Nonomuraea sp. NPDC049758. Lineage (NCBI taxonomy): Bacteria > Bacillati > Actinomycetota > Actinomycetes > Streptosporangiales > Streptosporangiaceae > Nonomuraea > Nonomuraea sp. NPDC049758. The sequence continues at coordinate 470,496 of NZ_JBFAMZ010000005.1, read as the reverse complement.
CTGGTCGCGGTCCACGTGCAGCCATTGGGTGGCGATGTACAGGTCCACGCCGCCGTCCTCGGCCGGGACCGCGAGACCCGACTCCGGGCCGAGGAACGCCTGGTCCTGCATGCCGACCTCGTACTCGCCGGTGACGACGACCTCGGCCTCGAACGTGTCGCCCTTGCGCACCGGCTGGCGCCTGACGTACTCGCGCGACTCGCGCGGATCGGTCACCGCCGGGCGCGGCTCGTAGCCCACCACGATGGCCCGCGCCGCCCTGCGCGCGGTCTCCGGATGGTCGGCGGCCACCAGCGCCACCGGCTCGCCCTGGTGGCGGACCTGGTCGATGGCCAGCACGGGCTGGTCCTTGTGGTCGAGCCCGTAGAACTTCTCGCCGGGCACGTCCTCGTGCGTCAGGACGGCCAGCACGCCCGGCATCCGCAGCGCCGGTCCCACGTCGATCGACCGGATCCAGGCCGACGGGTGCGGGCTGCGCAGCGTCACGCCCCACACCATGCCGTCGAGCCACAGGTCGGAGGCGTAGGCGAACTCGCCGGTCACCTTCAGCGTGGCGTCCGGCCGCCGCGCGCTCGTGCCGACCCCCGCGGCCCCGCCGACGCCTTCGGACCTGGTGGAGTGGACCGTCTCCGTCATTCTCCGAGTAGAGCACCGGCCCGGCCCGGCCTCCTATGCCCGTGACGTGAAATCCCGGTCATCGCTTGACAGAGCGGGCTTGTATATTCCTCCAAGTGCGCATCAGTGACCTGCTGGCGATCGACGAGCTGGGTCTCAGGCTGCTGGCCGGCGACCCGGCGCGCGAGTTCGGCACGGTCCACATCACCGACCTGCCCGAGCCGGGGCGCTACCTGTCCGGCGGCGAGCTGGTCCTGACCGGCCTGATGTGGCGCGACACCGCCGCCGACTCCGCCCGTTTCGTCACCGCCCTGGTCGAGGGCGGGGTGTCCGCACTCGGCGCGGGCGCGGCCCGGCTCGGGCACGTGCCCGCCGACCTCGTCTCGGCCTGCCGGCAGGCCGGGCTGCCGCTGGTCGAGGTGCCGGTCGAGGTCTCCTTCCGCACGCTGGCCGAGCTGGTCGCGCCCCGGCTGTCCGGCGACGTGCGCGACGCGCTCGGGCGTCACCGCAGGCTCGTGGCGGCCCTGGCCGAGGGCGCCGACCTGCGCGGGCTGTTCGAGCTGACCGCCGCCGAGCTGGGCGTCACGGGCGCCGTCGTGTCCGCGTCCGGTGAGGTGGTCGTCGGTACGGCCGCCGATCCGGCGGGGCTGGCCAGGGCGTACCTGACCGCGCCCCGGCTGCCCGCGCTGGCCGGCGGCGCGACGCTCTTCGCCGTCGGACGCGGCCACCGGGCGGCCGGCTGGGTCCTGGCCTGCGACGGCGACCTGCTCGGCTGCGCCGACCTCGGCTACGAGCTGGCCGCCTGCGTGGCACTCGAACGCGGCCGCCTGGAGGAGGGCCGCCGGGTCGAGCGCCGCCTGGCCGGGCAGCTCGTGGCGGCCGCCCTGGCCGAGTCCGACGCGGCCGAGCTCAACGCCCGGCTGCGCACGTGCGGCATCGACGCGGACGAACCGTACGCCGTGGTCAGCGCCACCGCCTCACGTCCCGGCGCCACCGTCCCACGCTCCGCCGCCCCCACCGCCCCCGCCGTCCTCGGTGGCCGGATCCTGGAGGAACTGCTCGCCCGCGAGGTCGTCGCCGCCCCCGTCCCCGCCGAACCACCTCAGGGAAGCGGCGGCGGTGGGGCGGTGGCGGTGGTCGCGTTGCGGGGGAGGAGCGTCGGGGAGCTGGCCGTGCGGTTGCGGGCCGGGGCCGCCGTGCTGGCCGCGCTGCCCGGCACCCGCCTGAGCGTCGGCCTGAGCGGCGCGCTGACCGGCGCCGCCGCGCTCAAGGGCGGCGTGGCGGAGGCCGGGCACGCCAGGCGGCTGGCCGAGGCCCGCGACGGCGGCGTGGTCACCAGCGACGAGATCTACACCCACGCGCTGCTGCTGGCCACCGTGCCCGGCGACGTGCGCCGCTCCTTCTCCGACCGGCTGCTGTCCCCGCTGCTCGCCTACGACCGCCGCCACCAGTCGGGCCTCGTGCGCACGCTCGACGTCTTCCTCGACTGCTCGGGCTCGTGGAACGCCTGCGCCGAACGGCTCCACGTGCACGTCAACACGGTCCGGTACCGCGTGCGCAGGATCGAGGAGCTGACCGGCAGGAACCTGTCGGCGATGGCCGACCGCGTCGACTTCTTCCTCGCCCTCCGCGACACCACCCCACCCGCCTGACCTCACAGCTCCCGTCCGGCCACCCTCATCGCCTCCCGCACGGCCGCCAGCTCGGCCCCGGCCCGCTGCTCCCAGGTGGGGTAGCCGTGCCGCCGCGTGAGATCGAGGGCCTGCGTCACGTAGTCCAGCGCGTCGTCGAGCTTGCCCAGGGCACGCGAGGCCTTCGACAGGGAGACCAGGCCGTTCACCCGGAACATGTAGCCCCCCGAGTAGAGCACGGTGGTGGCGGCGCGGATGTGCTCCAGGGCGCGTTCGGCGTCGTCGAGTTCGAGCAGCACCTCGCCGAGTGACAGGCGGAAGAGCCCCTCGTGGGTGGTGTCCCCGGCCACCTGAGCCATCGCCATGCCCTCCGTGAGAGCCCGGCTCGCCTCGACGGGACGCGCGGTGCCCTGGTAGGCCATGCCGAGCATGAGCAGGGCGAAGCGGACGCCCACCTGCGCGCCGGCGTCGCGCGCGACGGCGAGCTGGCGTTCGGCGTAGGGCAGCGCCTCCGCGAAGCGCTGACCGGTGACGTAGGCGTTGGCGAGGTTGCCCAGCGCCCGCAGCTCGCCGAAGGAGTCACCGAGGCGCGTCGCCAGCTCCAGCTCCGCCTCCAGGTGGACGACCGCCTCCTCGGTCCTGCCGGTCAGCCGCATGCCGTTGGCGATGTTGTCATGGGCGATGAGCGCCGCCCGCTCGTCGCCGAGCCGCTCGCAGACCCGCAACGCCAGCGTGTTGAACTCGATGATCTCCTGACTCGCACGGGCTCGCTGCTGGTGCCACTTGAGCGCGAAGGTCAGCGTCACGCCCAGCTCCGCGATCTCGTCGTCCGCCGAGTTCAGCGCCTGGACGGCCGCGGCGCTCAGGACGTGCGCCTCCTCCAGGAACCAGGACTGCGCCTCCGCGGCGTCGGCGAACTCGCGACTCGGCCCGTCGACGTGCCGGGCGAGCTGCACCCGATGCGGGTCGACGGTGACGCTGCTCAGCCGGGCGGACGCGGCGAAGTAGGCCAGCGCCCGAGCCAGCGGCCGCTTCCAGTCCTCGGGACGCAGCTCGCCGGCGAAGAGCCGGACGAGGTCGTGCAGCTGGTACCGGCCCGGTTTGGGGCGATCGACCAGATGGGCGTCGGCCAGCCGGTCGAGCGCGCGCCGCGCCTCCTCCACCCCGGTGCCGAGCAGCATCGCCGCCACCTCCGGGGTCACGTCCGGCACGTTGAGCAGGCCCAGCAGCGGCAGGGTGTCGGCGGCCATCCGGTCCAAGGGCCGCGGGCTCGCCGCCAGGCCACTGTGGCTGCCGCTGAGGCTGGAGCGCACGGCCAGGTCGCCGGCCGTCAGCTCGCGCAGCCGGCCGCGTTCGTCGGTGAGCCGCGCGGCGAGTGTGCCCACGCTCCACTCCGGATGGTCGGCCAGGCGCGCGCCCGCGATTCTCAGCGCGAGCGGGAGGCCGTCGCACAGGCGCACCAGGGCGGCGGTGTGGCCGGCGTCGGCCGCCACCCGCTCGTCGCCGGCCAGCTTGGACAACATGGCCGCGGCCTCGGGCTCGGAGAACGGACGGAGCCGCAGCTGCACGCAGTCGTCGCCGGCCGTGAAGGACTCCCGGCTGGTCACGAGCACGGTCACGCCCAACGGCGTGCCGAGGAACGGCCTGATCTGCGCCAGGCCGGCCGCGTCGTCCAGGAGCACCAGCAGCTTCCTGCCGTGCAGTCTGCTCCGCCACATCGCCGCCGCCTCGTCCACGTCGGCGGGGATGTCCTCGTTCGAGGCGCCGATGCCGCGCAGCAGCCGTCCGGCGATCTCGTGAGCCGGCAGCGGCGCGACGCCCGGCGTGCCGCCGCGTAGGCCGATGGCGAGCTGCCCGTCCGGGAACCGGTCCTCGACCGCGTGTCCCACGTGCACGGCGAGCGCCGACTTGCCCACACCCGGCGGCCCCGAGACGGCGACGACCGGATGGGGTGGCCCGTCCTCCGGCGCCAGCAGCGATCTCAGCCGGGCCACCTCCTCGGACCGGCCGACGAACCCGATGAGATCGCGCGGCAACTGCCGGGGCACGGGGGGACGGGCGGACGCGGGCTCCTCGGCACCGCCGGACAGGACCAGCCGGTGCGCCGCGCGCAGGCCCTCGCCGGGCAGGACGCCGAGCTCTTCGTCCAGGATGCGTCTGGCCCTCTCGTAGGCCAGCAGCGCCTCAGCCGGGCGGTCGGCGCCGTGCAGGGCCAGGACGAGCAGTTCGTGCAGGCGCTCCCGCAGCGGATGGCGTGCGACGAGCTCCTGGAGGCCGGTGACGGCCTCGCGCGGCCTGCCGAGATGGAGCAGGGTCTCGGCGCGGCCTTCGGCGGCACTCAGGAACAGCTCGTCCAGCCGTGCGCGCTCGGCCTCGGCGAACGGCCCGGCCAGGCCGCTCAGGGCCACGCCGCGCCACAGGGCCAGCGCCCGGTCCAGCAGGCGCAGGGTGTCGTCGCCGCCGGCGGGACCGAGGAGGCGCGCCGCGTCCACCAGCTCCGTGAACAGGCAGGAGTCCACCTGGCCGGGAGCGAGGAGCAGCCGGTACCCGCCGGCCTCCCCGACGAGCACCGTGGAACGCCGGCCACGCTCGCGACCCGGTTCCAGCGCGCGGCGCAGCCCGGCCACGTACGTGTAGACGCTCTGCTCGGCGCTGGGCGGCGGCGCCTCCCCCCACAGGCCCTCCAGAAGCTGCCCCATCGTGACGACCCGGCCCGGGGGAGAGGCCAGCATCGCCATGACCGCGCGCTGGCGGGCGGCCCCCAGCTCGACCTCCTGGCCGCCGAGCACCCCGGTCACCGGGCCGAGCAGGCGGACGCCGACGTCGTCGGTCATCGGAGCCTCGCGCGGGCCTCGTGCACGGCGGCCTGTTCCTCCCTGGCCTCCGTCTCCCATTCGGCCAGCCCGTCGGCCCCGGCCACGGCCTCGGTGACGTGGGCGAGGGCCAGGTCGAGCTTGCCCATGGCCCGGTACGTGCGCGACAGCCCGACCAGGTCGCGCAGCCGCCCCACCCGGTAGCCGGCCCGCTCGATCAGCTCCAGGGCGATGAGGTAGTGGGGCAGGGCGTGCTCCGGCTCCCCCCGGCCCAGGTGCACCCGGCCGAGGACCGCGCGCAGCTGCGCCTGGTGTGTGCGGTCGCCCACCTCCTCGGCCTCGGCCAGGGCCCGGGCGAGGATCTCGTGCGCCTCCTCGGACCGGCCGCACGCCTGGTGGGCCTCGCCGATGACGAGCATGGCGTACCGGGCGCCCACCCGCGCGCCGATGAGGTCGGCGATCGCGAGTTGCTGTTCGGCCAGGACGATCGCCTGCTCGTACCGGCCGTCGTTGAAGTACGTGTTGGCGAGGTTGCCCAGCGCGCGCTGCTCGGAGAAGGCGTCGCCGAGCCGCCTGGCCAGGGCCAGCTCGGCCCGCAGGTGCCCGACGGCCTCCTCACGCCGCCCGCCCATGCGCAGGGTGTTGGCGAGCAGGCCCCTGGTGTGCATCATGCCCTCCAGGTCGCCGAGCCGTTCGCACACCGTCAGGGCCGCCGCGCTGAGCTCGAGCATCTCGCGCGTCCGGAAGCTCCGCTGGCAGGGCCATTCCAGGGCGAGCGTGAGCGCCACGCCCATCGCGGCGATGTCGTCGTCCTCGGCGGCGAGCGCCTGGCGGGCCGCGGCCTCCAGCACGCCCTCCTCCTCCTGCAGCCAGGCCGTCGCCTCCTCCTGGCTCGCGACCGGGTGCGCGGCCGCCTCGGGAGCCCTGCCGCGCTGGACGCGATGCGGATCCGCCAGGCTGCAGGCCAGGCGGGTGGAGGCCGCGTAGTACGCGAGCGCGCGCAGCACCGGCTTCTTGGGGTCAGGGGGACGCAGCTCGCCCGCGAACAGCCGGACGAGGTCGTGCAGCTGGTAGTGGCCCGGCCGGGGGCGGTCGAGCAGGTGCGCGTCGGTCAGCCGTTCCAGGGCCAGGTCGGCGTCGGCGGGGTCGGCGCCGAGCAGGGCCGCGGCGGCCTCGGCGGTGATCTCGGGCACGTGCAGCAGGCCCAGCAGGGACAGCGTGCGAGCGGCCAGCCGGTCGAGGGGACGTGGGCTGCGTTCGAGGGCGGCGAAGCCGGCCGCCAGGCTGGACCGTACGGCCAGATCGCCGGCGACCAGCTCGTGCAGCCGCCGGCGTTCGTCGCCCAGGCGGCCGGCCATCGTGGCGACGCTCCAGTCGGGGCGGCTGGCCAGGCGGGCCCCCGCGATGCGCAGCGCCAAAGGCAGGCCGTCGCAGAGCCGGACGAGCTCGGCGGTGTCGCCCGCGCCGGCCCGCACGCGCTCCTCGCCGGCCAGCCCGGCCAGCATCGCGGCGGATTCCGCGGGGGACATCCGGCCGAGTTCGAGCTGGTAGGAGTCCTCGCCCCAGGTCATGCTCTCGCGGCTGGTCACCAGCAGCGCGGTGCCGAAGGGGGTGGACAGCAGCGGCCGGATCTGCGCCAGGTCGGCGGCGTCGTCCAGCAGGACGAGGACCCGGCGGCCGTGCAGGAGGCTGCGCCACGTCGCCGCCGCCTCGTCCAGGTCGGCCGGTACGGCGTCGGCCGCCACCCCCAGCCCCCGCAGGAACCGGCCGAGCACGTCGAGCCCGGTCAGCGCGGGCAGCTCCGGCGTCGCGCCGCGGCAGTTGACGAACAGCTGGCCGTCGGGGAAGCGCTCCTGGACCAGATGGGCGACCTGGGCGGCCAGCGCGGACTTTCCGACCCCCGGCGGCCCGGAGACGATCACCAGCGGCGTCGGCGGATGCCCGCCGTCCGGCGCCAGCCGCGTCTCCAGCTCCGCCAGCTCCCGCGAGCGGCCCACGAACCCCGCCAGATGGCGCGGGAGCTGGTGGGGCACGCCGTCGCCCCGCCAGGGCGAGGGCTCCCCGCGCAGCACCTGCTGGTGACACCTGCGTAACCCCTCGCCCGGCGTCAGGCCCAGCTCCTCCAGGAGCAGCACCCGGCCCTCCTCGTAGACCTCCAGCGCCTCGGCCTGGCGGCCCGACCGGTAGAGGGCCAGCATGAGCAGCTCGCGGGTGCGCTCGCGCACGGGGTTGCGGGCGGTCAGGTCACGCAGCTCGTCGGTGATCTCGTGGTGGCGGCCCAGACGCAACAGGCTCTCGTGCCGCTGTTCCAGCGCGGTCAGGCGTAACAGCTCCAGACGGGAGCGTTCCCGTTCGGCGAACGGGCCGGTCAGGCCGCTCAGCGCGGTGCCGCGCCACATCGCCAGGGCCTCGTCCAGGAGCTGCACGGCCCGGCGGTCGTCCCCGTCGCGGCGGCGCCGACCGGCCTCGTCCAGACGTTCGGCGAAGCGCACGGAGTCGACCTGTCCGGGCCGGACGTTGAAGACGTATCCCGCGCCGGTGCCCGACAACAGCCGCGACGGGGCACGTCGCCCGCGGTCTGGCTCGAAGGCGCGGCGCAGGCCGGCGACGTAGGTGTAGACACTCTGCTCGGCGTTGCGCGGCGGTTCGTCGCCCCACACCCCGTGGACGAGCCGACCCATGGGGACGGGCCGGGAGGCGGCGCAGACGAGGATCGCGAGGGTGGCCCTCTGCCTGGCCGGGCCGAGATCGAGGGGCTGGGATCCGCGTTCGGCGTGGACGGCGCCGAGCAGGCGAATGTAGATGTCCTCGCTCACGCGTCCCCCCTGTTCGGCCCCTACATCGCCCTCATCAAGGCAGCGTAATCAGAATCCTGGGGCGCGGTGAAGCGGTCGGAGGACTGTAGATCGAATGTAGACGCCTTCGACTACGCTCTGGTCGGGGAATGGAAGAGAGGGCACGTCGACAGTTCGCTCGGTGTCTTGTCGTGCGCCGAGCAGCGGCTGACAAGGTCAGTGCGGTACCGAACATTGAGGTGCGCGTCCGCACCCCCTCTTCCCGGAAACGCCTAGCAGCAGTAGATCACGTCCATGTTCGTGGAGAGTGCAGACGTTTCGGCGTTTGCGGCCGTAACATTGCCTCCAATGGTTACCGCGACGATTAGTGCGGCGGCCAGCGCGAACAGGGCACTACGCATGCGCATGGGGGTTCTCCCTCGCCTATGTGGGGTTGCTCGGACTTCATCATCTCAGGGAGCAACGACTGTGACCACATCTGACCTGGTCGGACTCCGCATTAAGACCGTCCGGCGACAACGCGGCCTGTCGCAGGCGCAGCTGGCGCACCCGGAGTTGTCGGACAGCTACGTCTCCTTGATCGAGAGTGGCAAGCGTACTCCTACCCCCGCAGTCCTGGAGCTGCTGGCCCAGAAACTCGACTGTTCGCTGTCCTATCTGATCAACGGTGTCACCGCCGAGCAGATGGAGGACATCGAGCTGGCGCTCGGCTACGCGCGCCTCGCACTCGAGAACGGGGAGGTCTCCGAGGCACGCACGCGCTTCACCGAACTGTTGGCGAACAACAACCTGACAGGCTTGACGGCACTTCGTCAAGACACCGAATTCGGACTCGCGCTGGCGACCCAGGCGGCCGGCGACCTCGACGACTCGATCGCCATCCTGCACAGGCTGCGTGAAGAGGACGACCTGTCGGCCGACCGGCGCGTCGAGATCGCCATCAACCTGTGCCGGGCCTACCGGGAGAGCGAACGGCTCACCGAGGCGGTCGAGGTCGGCGAGCAGATGATCAGCAACACCTCTAGGCCCGCCTGGAACGACCTGCTCGTGGAGCTCGGCGCCACCTTGCTGGCTGCCTACCTGGAGCGCGGCGACCTGCTGCGCGCCCGGCAGTTCGCGGCCGAATTGCTGAACGCCGCCGACGCGCTCGGCACCCCGCGCTCGATCGTGGCCGCCAACTGGCTGGCCTCCATCACGGCCGCCGCCACAGGTCACGCCGAGGAGTCCGTGTCCTTCGCCGAACGCGCCATGGCCGTGCAGCTCGAACACGGTGCGCCGCGCAGCGTCGCGATCATGCGGGCGGCGCTCATCCAGAGGCGATTCAAGGCGTGGCCGAGCGAGGCCGCCGCGGCCCGCGACGGTCTGCGCCAGGCCATCGTGGAGCACGAGCAGACCTCCACCAGCACCATCGACCGGGCCCGCGTCCTGGTGGAGCTGGCGCTCGCCGAGGCGATGACGGGCGATCTGGACGAGGCCGTCGAGCACGCCAAGACCGGCAAGGGCATGCTGGCGCACGCGGGATCGGCGCTCGGGGCGGAGGCCGACCTCCTCCTCGGCAAGATCTACGGAGCCGTCAACCGCCTCGACGAGGCCAAGGGGCACGTCGACTCCGTCCGCGACTGGCTGGCGCCGCTGCCCGACTCCCGGCGATCGGCGGCCACCTGGTACGCCACCGCCGAGACGATGGAGCAGCTGGGCGACTCCGACGGCGCCGTGGACGCCTACCAGCGGGCTCTCGCCTGCGCGGGGCTGTAGCGAGGTCAGGACCGGGCGGTGGCGTCGGTAGCCTTGGGGGTGCCATGAAGAGTTCCCCGCTCGCGGCACTCACCGCGATTCTCGCCGCCCTGTTCGTGCTCGGCACCGCCACCCCGGCGCTGGCCCACGACTCACTCAAGAGCAGCGACCCGGCCAAGGGCGCCGAGGTCGAGGCCCTCGACGAGGTCAGGCTGGAGTTCACCGCCAAGGTGCGCATGCCGTTCGTCATCGTCCGGGGCGCGGGCGAGGCCGTCTTCCAGGAGGGCAAGCCCGAGGTCGACGGCGCGGTGGTGCGGCAGGCGGTCAAGGGGCCGCTGCCGGGCGGGAAGTACACCCTCGCCTACCGGGTCGTCTCCTCCGACGGCCATCCCATCGAGGGCGAGATCCCCTTCACGGTCAAGGCGGCTCCGGCGGCCTCGCCGAGCGCGCCGGCCACCGACGCGGCGTCGGCCGCGCCCTCCACCGCCGCCCCCGCTCCCTCCTCCGCCGGTCCGGTAGCTCCCGCGGCCGACCAGGCGGCGGCCACGCCGAAGGGCGGCTTCCCGACCTGGCTGGTCATCGTGATCGGCGCGCTGGTCGGCATCGGCATCGGTTTCCTGTTCAGCGCGCGGAAGAAGAAGCCATGAGCAGAACGGCGCGGCTCGCGCTCGCGGGTGCGGTGGCGGCGGTCGCCGCCCTGGTGATCGGCATGATCGCCGGGGGCAGGGCCTTCCCCAGGATCATCCCCGGGCTGCCCGACGCCGGGGCGGTGGTCAGGTGGGGCCTGCCGGTGTCCAAGCTGCTGATGGACGTCACCGGCGTGCTCACCGTCGGCCTGCTGCTCACGGCCGCCCTGCTGCTGCCCAACGACAAGGGCATGCTCGGCAAGCCGGGCCTGCTCTACGTCAGGGCGTCGTCCTGGACGGCGCTCGGCTGGGCCGCCTCGGCGTTCCTGGCCATCGTGTTCACCACGGCCGACTCCTGGGGCCGTACGGTCCCGCAGATCCTCAACCGGGAATACCTGACCAGCACCGCCACCCAGACCACCCAGGGCGTGGCGCTCACGCTGGTGGTGCTGTTCGGGGTGGCCATCGCGCTGTTCTCGCGCGGCGCGATCACCGCCGGGGCCGCGGCCGGCCTGCTGGTGTTCGCACTGGTGACGATGTTGCCGCCGCCGCTGACCGGCCACACCTCCTCCTCGCCCAACCATGACCTGGCCACCTCGGCGGTCTCGCTGCACCTGCTGGCGCTGGCCCTGTGGGTGGGCGGCCTGGTCGTGCTGGCCGCGCACGCGATGCGCGGGCAGCCGCAGCTCACCGTGGCCGCCGCCCGGTTCTCCGCGCTGGCGCTGTGGTGCTTCGTCGCGGTCGGCCTGTCCGGCGTGTTCAGCCTGGTCGCCCGGCTCGGCGCGCTGTCCGACCTGTGGACCACCCAGTACGGCCTGCTGGCCCTGGCCAAGATCGTCGCCTTCGTGCTGCTGGGTTACGTCGGCTACTGGCACCGGCAGCGCACGCTCGTCGACCTGGAGGCCGGCCGGCCCAGGGCGTTCACCCGGCTGGCCGGCGGCGAGACGCTGCTCATGCTGGCCACCGTCGGGCTGGCCGTCGCGCTGTCGCGCACGCCGCCCCCCGAGTTCAGCGTGCCCGCCGACCGGGCCTTCGAGCTGCTCGGCTTCCCCGTCCCGCCGGAGATCACGATCGCGAACGTGTTCTCGCTGTGGTGGTTCGACCTGTTCTTCGCCGCGGTGGCCGCCGTGCTCGCCGGGCTCTACGGCGCCGGCGTCCACCGGCTGATGCGGCGCGGCGACTCCTGGCCGTGGGGGCGCACCGCCGCCTGGTTCATCGGCATCGCGCTGCTGGTGTTCGCCACCCAGAGCGGCCTGGCCCGCTACGCCAAGGTCCTGTTCGACGTGCACATGATCGAGCACATGACGCTGTCCATGATCGTGCCGATCTTCCTGGTCCTGGGCGGCCCGGTCACGCTGGCGCTGCGGGCGCTCAAGCCGGCGGCCAGGCGGGGCGACAGGGGCCCCCGGGAGTGGATCACCACGATCCTGCACAGCCGGGCGGTCAAGGTCATGTCCCATCCGGTCGTGGCGACGGCCATCTTCGTCGCCTCCACCTACGCCCTCTACTTCACGCCGCTGTTCGAGTCGGCCATGCAGGAGCACCTGGGGCACATCTGGATGACCCTGCACTTCCTGCTCAGCGGCTCGCTGTTCTTCTGGGTGATCATCGGCGTCGACCCGGGCCCGAGCCGGCTGCCGTACGTCGGCCGGCTGCTGATGCTCTTCGTCACCATGCCCTTCCACGCCTTCTTCGGCATCGCGCTGATGATGACCGGCTCGGTGATCGCCGCCGGCTGGTACGAGCCGCTCGGCCGTACGTGGGGCGCCAACCTCCTGCAGACCCAGCAGGACGGCGGGGCCATCGCGTGGGGCTTCGGCGAGATCCCGACGCTGCTCGTGCTGCTGGCCATCGCGGCCCAGTGGTACCGCGACGACGAACGGCAGGCTCGCCGCGCCGACCGCAAGGCCGACCGGGGCGGCGCACGCGACACCGAACTCGACTCCTACAACGACTATCTCGCCCGTCTCAACCGCGCTGACAAGGGCGAGTAGCGGTTCGGCCATGGCACCCTATCCTCGGCTCACAGGTCTCAGGACCGCCGGGTAGCCTGTCTCACAGGGGAGAAGGGCATAACCTCATCAGCTAGCGTGCGCAGACCTTGAGGGGGGATTGCGCGACGCGTGCGGGGCGCCGGAGTGGGGACCGGCGCGGGCCCGGGGTGCCGAGGAAGGCGAGACCATTGGCGGAAGAGACACGCATGCGCGGGGGGCAGAGCCTGGCCGAGGCGCTCGAAGGCCTCCTGGCGCAATGGTCGGAGCGGACGGGGATCACCGTCGAGACCTGGGCGCTGCCCGGCACCGACGTGCCCTCGCGGGTGTCCGGCGGCGTCATGGAGACGATGCGCGAGGCGCTGTCCAACGTCGAGCGCCACAGCCGGGCCCGTACGGTCGCGGTGGCGGTGACCACGGGCCCGAGCGGCCTGCGCCTGACGGTCAGCGACGACGGCCAGGGCTTCGCAGAGGGCGGCGCGGGGCGCGGGATCGCCCGGATGCGGGCCGCGTTCGCCGAGCTCGGCGGCACCCTGTCGGTCAACGGCGTGCCCGGCGAGGGCACGACGGTGAGCGGGGCGATCCCCAGGCGACGCTGACGGCCGGGGCCGGTCAGGGGAGGGTCAGGATCTCGCTGCCCGTCTCGGTGACCATGATGGTGTGCTCGAACTGGGCCGTGCGCTTGCGGTCCTTGGTCACCGCGGTCCACTTGTCGGGCCAGATGTCGTAGTCGATCGTGCCCAGCGTGAGCATCGGCTCGATGGTGAACGTCATGCCCGGCACCAGCTCCACCCGCAGCGACGGGTCGTCGTAGTGGGGGACCATGAGGCCGGAGTGGAAGCTCGTGCCGATGCCATGACCGGTGAAGTCGCGCACGACGCCGTAGCCGAAGCGCTTGGCGTACGCCTCGATGACGCGGCCGACCACGTTGAGCTGGCGACCGGGGGCGACCGCCCTGATGGCCCGCATCATGGCCTCGCGGGTGCGCTCGACCAGCAGGCGCGACTCCTCGTCGACCTCGCCCACCAGATAGGTGGCGTCGGTGTCGCCGTGGACGCCGCCGATGTAGGCGGTGATGTCGATGTTGACGATGTCGCCGTCGCGCAGCACGGTGTCGTCGGGGATGCCGTGGCAGATGACCTCGTTGATCGAGGTGCACAGCGACTTGGGATAGCCCTTGTAGCCCAGCGTGCTGGGGTAGGCGCCGTGGTCGATCAGGAACTCGTGGCCGATGCGGTCGAGCTCGTCGGTGGTGACGCCCGGGGCGATGTGCCGGCCGACCTCTTCGAGCGCCTGCGCGGCGATGCGGCCCGCCACGCGCATGCGCTCGATGATCTCGGGGGTCTTCACGTCGGACTCGCCGGTCGTGGGGCGCTTCTTGCCGACGTACTCCGGCCGCTCGATGTGGGCGGGGACCTTCCGGACGGGCGAGACTCGCCCGGGCTGGAGCAGTGTCGTCATGAAACACGAGTCTACGGGGCAGAATTGACCATGTGAGCGAAGGCCAGTGGTGGTTCTGTCTCAAGCACATGCGGGTCGAGCCCGACCAGGGCTGCCCCAACAAGGACCGGATGGGTCCCTACGCCTCGGAGGGGGAGGCGGCGGGCGCGTTGCAGCGCGCCGCCGACCGCAACAAGGCGTGGGACGAGGCCGAGCAGGAGGACGAGTGACCCCCGCCTACGGCACCACGGCGTAGGCCCGCACGGGGAAGGTGCCCATGCCCGCGATCATCGGGGGCGCGGCATGGAACCTGAACCCCTCCGCGGGCAGCGCCGACAACCCCGTCAGGTGCTCGACGATCGGGATCCCCGCCTTCAGCAGGATCGTGTGGGCGGGGCGTTCGCCGTGCGGCGGGGTGTCGTCGATGTTGAGCGAGTCGATGCCGACCAGCGCCGCCCCCTGCTCGGCCAGCCACGCCGCCGACTCGGGCGCCAGGTACGGGTGGTCGCGGAAGTAGGCGCCGGTGCCGAAGTGGCGGTCGAAGCCGGTGTGGATCAGCACCGCCCGGCCGCGTACGTCGAGCGCGGTGTCGAGCGCGGTGTCGAGCACCACCTCGCGGCCGTCCCCCGAGGCCGGCACGACCAGGCCGGGCAGGTCGGCCAGCCTGCTCAGCGGCACCTGCGCCAGGTCCTGGCCGCCGGCGTAGCGGTGGTGCGGGGTGTCCAGGTAGGTGCCGGTGTTGGCGGCCAGCGTGATCACCCCGATCTCGAACTCGGTGCCCGGGGCGTAGACCTCGCGTGAGTCCTCCCTGCTCAGGTGGATGCCCAGCGTCGGCCCCGGGACGCCGGGGTAGGTGGTCATGCCCTCGGTGATGCGGTGGCTGAGTTCGACGATCATTTGGCGGCTCCCACCCGGACGAGTCTGACGAGGGCCACCGTGCCGATCGCGGCCCAGACGAGGTTCAGCCCGGTCGAGGGCCAGGCGGCGTTGTAGGCGCTGTTGACCATGAGCCCGAGAGCGCCGAGCAGGTTGACGACCTGGTACGTCGCGCCGTCGCCGGACAGCCGCGCGGACGAGACCAGGGCGTACCCGGCCAGCAGCAGGGCGGCTCCGGCCCAGCCGACGGCGTCGAGGAGGAGATCCATGGCCGATATTCTCTGGATTTTTGGCCTTAAAGCACAAATAAAGAAAGCTAAAGGTAGACGTAAGCTGACCTGCATGGATATTGATCCTCGACGCCTGCGTGTCCTGCACGAGGTCGCCCGCCGCGGCGGCGTGATGCGCGCGGCCGAGGCGCTGTTCCTCACCCCCTCCGCGGTCTCCCAGCAGCTCGCCCAGCTCGAACGCGAGGTCGGGCTGGCGCTCATCGACCGCTCCCAGCGCCGCGTCTCGCTCACCCCGGCTGGACGCGTGCTCGCCGGGTACGCCGAGCGGGTCGAGGAGGAGCTGAGCGAGGCCAGGAAGGAGCTGACCAGGTTCACCGAACGCCTGGCCGGGCCGGTGCGGATCGCCGCCTTCCCCACGGCCATCAAGCACATGCTGGTGCCCGCCATGCGCGCCCTGGCCGAGCGCCACCCTCGCATCACGCCGGTCATCCACGAGGTCTACGGCCAGCCCGCCCTCCAGGAGCTGCGCCTGGGCGCCGTCGACCTGCTCATCACCGAGCAGGACATGAGCCTGCCGGTCCCGGCGCAGCCGTCGCTGAACGTCCGGCCGCTGCACGTGGACGAGTTCCGGGTCGTGCTGCCGCCGGACTGGCCCGAGCCGGAGTCGACGGCCGACCTGATGCGCCTGCCCTGGGTGGCCGCCGAGCCGGACCAGGCGTGCGGGCAGGCGCTCGACCGGCTCGCCGGGATCCACGGCGTCGAGCCGCGCAGGACGCACGTCGTCACCGACTTCTCGCCGGTGCTCGCGCTGGTGGCCGCCGGGCACGGGGTGGCCATCGTGCCTGCGCTGGCCCTGCTCGACGTGCCGGAGGGCGAGGTGCGGGTGAGCGAGGTGCGGGAGGTGGGGGCGCGCCGCCTGGACGCGGTCACCCGGGTGAGCAGGACGCGGTCGGGCGAGCCGGACCCGGTGCAGGCGGTGGTGATCGGCGCCATCGAGGAGGCCACCGAGAACCTGCGGGCCGCCCTCGGCCCCCGCCTCGCCGCCCAGCCCTGACCCGGGAGCCGCCGTCGGCCCCTGTCTGGCCGACCGGCCCTGACCCGCGAGCCGCGTTCTACTCCGACAGGCGGGGGCCGCTGACCTTCTCCAGCAGGCGGGCCAGCCGCTCGCGCAGCCCCGCCCGCCGCTCGACCTCACCGGCCGCCGCGCTGACCAGGTGCTGGGCGCCGTCGAAGGTGATCAGCCCGGTGGCCGGGACGGCGATGGCGTCGTGGGCCAGCCCGCTCAGCTCGGAGTCGGCGCCCTCGATCGCCAGGATGGTGGCCCCCGTACGGCGGGCGTCGTCGACGCGTTCCAGCAGCGGGACGGGCGCCGCCTGCTCCGACAGCACGAACAGGGTCTCGCCGCGGCCCGCCTGCCGCAGGCGGTCGAGGCCGACGCGCAGGTGGGCGGGGGCGTCGGCGGGCGGCGACCAGCGGATCAGGGTGGGGGCGAGCTGCGGCAGGCCGGAGAACCTGGCCTCGTCGCTGAGGTGGGCGGTGACGTGCCAGGGCTCGTCGTCCGGGGGGCCGACGAGCAGCAGGCCGCCGGGCGAGCGGGTGGTCCGCAGGGCCAGGCCCAGCTCGCGGGTGCGTTCGAGCCAGCCCGTCGTGGCCAGGAGCTCGCGCAGGAATGCCACCGAACCTGAGTCCATGCCTCCATGGTGCACGAGGAGCGCGGCGGAGGTGGCCCGTTCGCCGCCGGGTGCCCGCCCCCGGGCTGCGGCGCGTGCGGCCGGGGCTGGCATGATCGGAGCCATGACAGATGTGAACGGGCTCTCCATCGCGATCCTCGGCGGCACCGGCGACCAGGGGAAGGGGCTGGCGCGGCGGTTCGCGCTGGCCGGGCACACGGTGCTGATCGGCTCGCGCAGCGCCGAGCGGGCCCAGGAGGCGGCCGGCTCGATCGGCTCGGGCGCGCGGGGCGGGGCCAACGCCGACGTGGCGGCCGAGGCCGACGTCGTGATCGTGGCGGTGCCGTACGAGGGGCACAAGGCGCTGCTGGAGTCGTTGCGCGCCGAGCTGGCCGGGAAGATCGTGGTCGACTGCGTCAACCCGCTCGGCTTCGACAAGCAGGGCGCCTACGCGCTGCCGGTGGAAGAGGGCAGCGCCGCCCAGCAGGCCGCCGCGGTGCTTCCCGAGAGCCGGGTCGTGGCGGCCTTCCACCACGTGTCGGCCGTGCTGCTGATGGACCCGGCCGTGGAGAAGGTCGACCTCGACGTGCTGGTGCTCGGCGACGACCGCGAGGCCACCGACACCGTGCAGGCGCTGGCCGAGCTGATCCCGGGGGTGCGCGGCGTCTACGGCGGCCGGCTGCGCAACGCCCACCAGGTCGAGGCGCTGACCGCCAACCTCATCTCGATCAACCGCCGCTACAAGGCCCACGCCGGGCTGCGCGTCACCGACGTCTAGAGCCAGCCCGCGTCCTCGGCGACGCGGACGGCGTCGATCTTGTTGCGGGCGCCCGTCTTGGTGATCGCGGCCGTGAGGTAGTTGCGCACCGTGCCCGCCGACAGGTGCAGGCCGGCGGCCATCTCCTCGGCGGTCGCGCCCCTGGCGGCCTGGCGGAGCACGGTGGTCTCGCGGGGGGTGAGCGGGCTCTCGCCGTACTCCATGGCCGAGGAGACCAGCTCGCTCTCCAGCACGCGCAGGCCGGCCGAGGTGCGCCTGATGGCCTCGGCCAGGCGCTCGCCCGGCGCGTCCTTGACCAGGAACGCCTCGATGCCCGCGGCCAGCGCCCGGCGCAGGTGGCCGGGCTGCCCCATGGCCGTGAGCACCAGGATCCGGCAGGACGGGAGCCGTTCGCGCAGCTCGGCGGCGGCGGTGATGCCGTCGGTCACCGGCAGGTCGATGTCCACGACCGCCACGTCGGGCCGGACGTCGAGGGCCACCGGCACGATCTCGTCGCCGCGCACGACCTCCGCCACCACCTCGATGTCCGGCTCCAGCCGGAGCAGGGCGGTGAGCGCGGCGCGGATCATGTGCATGTCCTCGGCCAGCAGCACCCGGATCACGCCGGAACCTCCATGGTCAGCAGGAAGCCGCCGCCGTCCGTGGGGGCGGCGGCGCACGTGCCGCCCGCCTGGGAGGCCCGTTCGGCGAGCCCGGTGAGGCCCCCGCCGGGCTCGGCGCCGGGTTCAGCGCCGGGCTCGTCGGCCGCGCCGTCGTTGGCGACCTCCAGGCGGACCCGGCCGTCGCGCAGCGACGTGGTGATCGTGCAGGTGGTGGCCCTGCTGTGGCGCAGGACGTTGGTGACCGCCTCGCGCACCCCCCACGCCAGGGCCTCCTCGGCCCGCCGGGGCAGCGCCACGTCGGCCAGGTGCGCCTGGCAGCTCACCCCCGACGACTCCAGCAGCGCCGCCGCGCGGTCGGTCTCGCCGCTCAGCGACATCGCGCGGTAGCCCCGGGCCACGTGGCGGACGTCCTGGGCGGCCTCGCGGGCGACGCGTACCAGCTCGCCCACCTCGCCGCGGGCGGAGGCGGGGTCGCGGTCCATCAGGCGGGTGGCCAGGTCGCCCTTGAGCGCGATGGCGGTGAGGCTGCGGCCCAGGCCGTCGTGCAGGTCGCGGGAGATGCGCAGGCGTTCCTTGAGGACGGCGGCGTCGGCCAGCTCGGCCCTGGCCTCCTCCAGCTCGGCGGCGACGCGGACGAGCCGGACCAGGACGTAGATCATCGACCCGGTGATGGGGATGGCGATCACGTAGAACAGGGTGATCACGGCGTACTGGGGGCCGATCCACATGGTGGCGCCCTCGTACAGCATCATGAGGACGACCAGCGGCACGGCCCAGCGCAGCCCCAGGAACACCAGCAGCGTCCCGGCCAGCAACGGGGCGGCGATCGACGACCAGCCGCTCGGCAGCAGGTAGTCGCCCGCGTAGGTGACGACGGCCTGGAGCGCCAGCGTGGCCGGGAACAGCGGAGGGCGCCCGCCGCGCAGGGCGGCCCGCATGTTGACGTAGTGGGTGGAGACGACGGCGACCGTCACGGCCGCCGCGAGCAGCCCGATCGCCGGGCCGCCCATGAAGTAGAGCAGCCCGATGAGCGAATAGACGACCGAGACGCCCGTGATGAGCACGCGCGCGAGCCTCTGCGCCGAGGACGAGACCACCACAGCAGCGATTATGTCCGACTCAGGACCGGCGCGGTTCCCAGCGGAACCACAACCGGATCGCCACCACGCCCACCACCGCCCAACCGGCCAGGACGAGCGCCGGCACGAGCGCCTCCCCGGTCTTCGCCGCGTGCACCACGGCCGAGGTGGGCAGCAGGTCCAGCACCGGGCGCAGCCACGAGGGCAGCGGGATCGGCCCCATCGCGCCCGCCGACACCGCGGCGACCAGGAACACCGGCATGGCGAACGCCCCGGCCAGCTCGCCGCGCGGGATCGCCGCCGTGTACGCCGCCCCCAGCAGCGCCATGACGACCGAGCCCGCGGCGGTCATGGCGGCGAACAGCAGCGGGTCGTCCGGCAGCGGCACCCCGGCGGCGAACCGCACGGCCACCGCGCACAGCACGATCACCAGGAAGGTCTGCGTGGCCGTGCCGGCGACCTGGCCGACCAGGATCTGCGCGTCGGTCAGCAGCCCGGCCCGCAGCCGCTTGAGCACGAGCTGGTCGCGCCGGTTGGTCAGGGCGACCGCGATGTTCATGAACGCGGTGAGCGCCAGCACGATCGCCAGCGAGCTGTGGAACACCGCCGTCGCGAACGGCACGCCGCCCCCGGTGACGTGCCGCATCATCGCCGGCATGCCCACGGTCAGCCCGACCGGGGTGATCACCGAGGCGGCCAGCATGGCACGGTCGCGCCAGAACAGGCGGGTGCCGAGACGGTAGGTGGCGGTCAGGCTCATCGGGCGCTCCTGGGCAGGTCGAGGAAGAGGTCTTCGAGGGTGGCCGCGCGGACCTCCAGGCCGGTCAGCCGCAGCCCGCGGCCGGCCGCCCAGGTCAGCAGCGTCTGCGCGGCCAGGTCGGGGTCCTCGGCCCGGCAGACGGCGATGCCGCCGTCCACGGTGACCGGCAGCGGCAGGTCGTCCGCGGAGACCCCGGCGGGCAGCCGGAACGTCACCCGTCCGCCCCGCGCGGCCAGCGTCTCGGCCATCCCGCCGGCCGCGACGATCTCACCCCTGTCCATGATCGCCATGGACGAGGCCAGGCGCTGGGCCTCCTCCAGGTAGTGGGTGGTGAGCAGGATCGTGGTGCCGCGCGCGGCCAGGCCGGAGACGACCTCCCACGTGTTCGCGCGGGCCTCGGGGTCCATGCCGGTCGTGGGCTCGTCGAGGAACAGCACGTCGGGGCGGCCGAGCAGGGCGAGCGCCAGGTCGAGCCGGCGCTTCTCGCCGCCGGAGAGCTGGCGCACCCTGGTCCCGGCCTTGTCCGTCAGGCCGGCCAGGTCGAGCGCCTCCCCGGCCGGGCGCGGCGCGGGGGTGAAATCCCGCCAGACCGCGACCGTCTGGGCGACCGTCAGGTCGGGGAAGAACCCGGCCTCCTGGAGCATGATGCCGACGCGCTGCCGGACGGCCGCGCGGTCGGACCAGGGGTCGAGGCCGGCGACCCGTACGGCGCCGCCGTCCGGCCGCTGGAAGCCGGCCAGCACCTCGACCGTGGTGGTCTTGCCGGCGCCGTTCCGGCCGAGCAGGGCGAAGATCTCGCCCTCGCCCACCCGGAACGTGACGCCGCGCACCGCCGCGAATGTCCCGTGGTTCTTCCTGAGCTCGTTCACCTCGATCATGTGTCCGACTATGGCCGGACAGGTCAGGGGGCCGACAGTGAAGAATTCACGACTTCCTGGACAGCTTCAGCAGCGCGTCCGTGACCCCCTCGGGGTCGATCACCTGGTGCAGGTGGAGGCCGGGCAGCCGGGTCACCGGCCAGCCGCGCCCGGCCGCGTCGCGGGCCACCTCCTCGTACGGCGGCCCGAACCACAGGCACGAGCACCTGACCGCGTCCCAGCCCGCGGGCACGGGGACGGGCTGCGTGTAGTAGTCGAGGGGCAGTCGCGGCTGCTCGCCCGTGACCAGCAGCCGCTGGGCGGGGTCGGGGAGCATGGCCACGATGTCCTCCTCGTCCCACCAGTCGGTCCAGCGCGGCAGCACGCCGTCGGGGCCCGCCAGGCCGCGCAGGAACGGCAGGAAGCCCTCCTCGGCCGTCCTGACCAGCCCCTGGGACGGCGGCACGTGCGCGTCGGCGAACACGCAGGCCACCACCCGGTCGCCCAGCCCCTCCTTGATCACCGGCACGAAGAACCCGGCGTTGCTGTGCGCCACCAGCACCAGCGGCCCGTCGGAGGGCACGGCCGCGCGCACCGCCGCGACCACGCGCGGCCAGTACGGCGCCCCGCCGGCGGACACGCCGGTCAGGTCGGGGACGACGGCCGCCCGGCCGCGCCGCCCCAGCGACTCGGCCACCGGAGCCCACGTCGAGGGCCCGACGGAAGGGCTGTGCACCAGCACGAAGGTCGTTTCCATGGCCCCCACCCTGTCAGACGACGAGGACGTGCCGGGAGACGGGTTTCCCGGCGCCGTCGTAGGCCGCCCAGGCCGCCGCGAGATCGCACACCGCCCGCGACAGCTCCTCCTCGGGGAACAGGAAGTGCAGGCGCAGGTGGGCGGCGTGGCCGCCCAGCGGGTCGAAGGAGCCGCCCGGCGGCACCGCGACGCCGTGCCGGAGCGCCACCTGGGCGAAGGAGCCGGCGTCGCCGCGCGGCAGGCGCACCCAGACGGTCTGGCCGCCCCGGGCCGGTTCGAGCGTCCAGGACGGCAGGCGCGCCCGCAGCTCGGCGCACAGGTGGTCGTGCCGCCGGCGCAGGGCGCGCACGCGGGCCTCGCGCACCTCGTCGAGGCGGCGCAGCAGCGCGACGGCGGCGAGCTGGCTGAAGACCTCGCCGCCGAGATCGTGCACGGCCCGCAACCTGGACAGCCGCGAGACCAGCGGGGCCGCCGCGCGGATCCAGCCCACCCGCAGGCCGCCCCACACCAGCTTGCTCAGCGAGCCGACGGTGACGACCCGATCCCCGCCGCCGAAGGCGGCCACCGGCGCCGGCGTCCCGCCCGAGAAGCACAGCTCGGCGCAGACCTCGTCGTCGATCAGTGGCACGTCGTGCCCGGCGGCCAGGGCGGCCAGCCGCCTGCGGCCCGGGTCGTCCATGACCGCGCCGTCGGGGTTGCGCGCGGTGGGCACGCCGTAGAGCAGCGCCGGCCGCTCGCGCACGGCCCGCCGTGCCTGGTCGTCACCCAGGTCGACGGGCTTGACGACGGCCGCCGCGTGCCGGAACACCTCCAGCGCGCCCGGGTACGTGGGCGACTCGGTCAGCACGGTGTCGCCCGGCGCCACCAGCAGCCCGGCCAGCAGCGTGAGCGCCTGCTGCGCGCCCGTCGTCACCATGATCTGGTCCGCCGTGGTGGGCAGGCCGCGCGCGCCGTAGTAGCCCGCCAGCGCCTCGCGGAGCGCGGGGTCGCCCGCCGGGTGGTAGCCCAGGTCGCGCAGGCCCGCCACCCGCGCCCCCGCCTCCTGGTACGCCTCGAACAGCGCCGGCGGCGGGTCGTCCGGCGCCGCGCAGGTCAGCAGCCGCACGCCGTCGGAGGCGTGCAGGAGGTTCAGCATCAGCGGGTTGGCCGCCACGCCGTCGGCCGTCCTGGTGGCCGGCGGGTCGCCCGGCGCGACGCGGGTGCCGCTGCCCTGGCGGCGCGTCACCCGGCCCTCCTGCTGGAGCAGCTCGTACGCGGCGACCACCGTGCCGCGGCCGACCGCGAGCCGGTCGGCCAGCACCCGGTCGGGCGGCAGCCGTTCGCCGGGCGGCAGCACGCCGTCGTCCACGAGCGCCCGCAGCCGGGCGGCGAGCAAGAGGTAGAGCGGCCCGCGCCCGGAGGCCCACCGGCCCAGCAGGTGGACGAGGTCATCGGGATTGGCTCTATTCATGGACCAATTCTCCGGTATTGGCTCTGCACTCGGGCACCAATCCGGGGGATATTCGATGACATGAGTGATTTTCGCCCTGAGACGCGTGCCGTCCACCTGCCGCAGCCCCCGGTCGAGGGCAGCCGGCCGATCGGCATGCCCATCTACCAGAGCGCCGGGTTCGCCTTCGACGACCCCGAGCTGATGGGCGCGGCGATGACCCGTCCCGACGACGCCTTCGTCTACGGCCGCGACACCAACCCCACCGTGCGCGCCCTGGAGCTGGCGGTGTCCGGCCTGGAGGGCGGCGCCGCCGCGCTGGCCGCCGCCTCCGGCATGGGCGCGATCAACACCGTGCTGCTCGCCCTGCTCAAGCCCGGCGACCACCTCATCGCCCAGCGCTCCCTGTACGGCGGCACCGCCACGATGCTCAACGACCTGGCCGGCAGGTTCGGCATCGCCGTCACCCACGTCCCCGAGCACGACCCCGCCGCGCTGCGCGCCGCCGTCCGGCCCGAGACGCGGCTGGTCTACCTGGAGACCATCAGCAACCCGATGGGGCTGGTCGCCGACCTGCCCGCGATGTGCGCCACGGCCCGCGAGCTGGGCGTCCTGTCGATGGTGGACAACACCTTCGCCACGCCCGTGCTCTGCCGCCCCCTTGAGCACGGCGCCGACGTCGTCGTGCACTCCGCCACCAAGTACCTGTCCGGCCACGGCGACGTGATCGGCGGCGTCGCCGTCTTCGCCGACCCCGACCTGTACGGCAGGGTCTGGCACTTCGCCACCGAACTGGGGGCCGCGGCCGCGCCCTTCACGGCCTGGCTGACGCTGCGCGGGATCCAGACGCTGCCGCTGCGCATGGAACGCCACTGCGCCAACGCCGACCTCCTGGCCCGGCGGATCGCCGACCACCCCGCCGTGTCGGCCGTCCACTGGCCGGGGCTGCCCGCGCATCCGTCGTACGAGCTGGCCGCCAAGTTGCTGCCCGCCTTCGGCGGCGTGTTCTCCTTCGAGCTGGCCGGCGGGCGGGCGGCGGGGGAGGCGTTCATGCGGTCCGTACGGCTGGCGCGCATCGCCCCCTCGCTCGGCGGCGTCGAGACCCGCGTCATGCAGCCCGCCACCACCTCCCACCGCTTCCTCGGCCCCGAGGACCTGGCCAGGCACGGCGTGAGCGAGGGCATGGTGCGCGTGGCCGTGGGCATCGAGCATCCCGAGGACCTGTGGGCAGACGTGGCCCAGGCGCTCGGATAGCGTCGGCTCATGCCCGCTGATCGCGGGCGCACGACCGAAGGAGAGCCGTGACCACCGTCACTTACCAGGACGTCCTCGACGCGGCCGGCCGGATCGAAGGGCACGTGCTGCGCACGCCCGTCCTGGAGATCTCGCCGGGCCTGTCACTGAAGCTGGAGTTGCTGCAGCACTCGGGCTCCTTCAAGGTGCGGGGGGCCTTCAACCGCATCCTGTCGGCCGGCCCGTTGCCCGCCGCCGGGGTCATCGCGGCCAGCGGCGGCAACCACGGATTGGCCGTCGCCCACGCCGCCAGGGCGCTCGGCGTGCGGGCCGAGATCTTCGTGCCGGAGGTGACGAGCCCGGTGAAGGTGGCCGGGCTCAAGGCGCTCGGCGCGCACACCACCCAGACCGGGGCGATCTACTCCGAGGCCGCCGAGGCCGCCGCCAAGCGCGCCGCCGAGACGGGCGCGCTGGCCGTGCACGCCTACGACCAGGCCGAGGTGCTGGCCGGGCAGGGCACGGCCGGGCTGGAGATCATGGAGCAGACCGGGGGCGTGGACACGGTGGTGGTGGCCGTGGGCGGCGGCGGGCTCGCCGGCGGGATCACCCTGGGGGCCAGGGCCGGGGGAGACGCGCCGCGGATCGTGGCGGTGGAGCCGTACGCCATCCCCACGCTGCACGAGGCGCTGCGCGCCGGCCGTCCGGTGCCGGTGCAGGTGGGCGGCGTGGCGGCCGACGCGCTCGGCGCCACGCAGCTCGGCGGGCTGGCGTTCGAGGTGTTGTCGGGGGCCGGGGTGGACAGCGTCCTGGTGGACGACGACGCGATCGTGGCGGCCCGGCGGACGTTGTGGGAGCGGCACCGGCTGGTGGCCGAGCCCGCGGGCGCGGCGGCGTACGCGGCGCTGCTGTCGGGGGCCTACCGGCCCGCGGCGGGTGAGCGGGTGGCCGTCGTGGTCTGCGGCTCCAACACCGACCCCGCCACGCTCTCCGGCGCGGCGGGGTGAGCCCGTCCCGGAAGTGCGGGGCGCGGGAACGCGCCCGGGGCCTTTCCGGGGCGGGGGAAGGCGCTCGCGGTCAGCAGTAGGTGTGCTCGGGGGCCGGGAAGGCCCCCGAGGTCACCTCGTCGGCGAAGGCCCGCACCGCGCGGTCCATCTCCGAGGCCAGGTCGAAGTAGCGCTTGACGAACTTGGCCGGGCGCGGCGTCAGCCCCATCATGTCCTGCCACACCAGGACCTGCGCGTCCGTGGACGGCCCTGCCCCGATGCCGACCGTGGGGATCGACAGCGACGTGGTCACCCGGTGGGCCAGATCGGCCGGCACGCACTCCAGCACCACCGCGAACGCCCCGGCCCGCTCCAGGTCCTTGGCGTCGGCCATGAGCTCGTCGCCCGACTGGCCGCGCCCCTGCACCCGGTAGCCGCCGAGCGTGTTGACCGACTGCGGCGTGAGCCCGAGGTGCGCCATGACCGGCACGCCCGCCGACACCAGCGCCTCGACCTGCGGCAGCACCCGCCGGCCGCCCTCCAGCTTGACCGCGTGCGCCCCCGCCTCCTTCATGAACCTGGCCGCCGACTCCAGCGCCTGCTGCGGCGACCCCTGGTACGACCCGAACGGCAGGTCCGCCACGACGAGCGCCCGCGACGACCCCCGCACTACGGCCGCGGTGAGCGGCACCAGGTGGTCGAGGGTGACCGGGAGAGTGGAGTCGAAGCCGTAGACGACCATGGCCGCGGAGTCGCCGACCAGCAGCACGGGCACGCCCGCCTGGTCGAACACCCGGGCCGTCATCGCGTCGTAGGCGGTGACCATGGGCCACCGCTCTCCGCGCTCCTTGGCCGCCGCGAGGTCGCGGACGGTGACCCGGCGGCCCGACGCGCCGCCGTACAGCGTGGTGGAAGACGTGGTAGATGACATGGACTACCTCCAGAAACGTCTCGAGGCGTCCCAGTGACGTCCCCGGACTCCTTCGATGATGTCATGAGGGGAAATCCAGTGGCGAAACTGTCGGTGCCTCTTGACACAATCGACGCGGAGGTAAACGACACACCATGGCTCTCGACCAATACCGCAGGCTCTTCCGGCTGCCCGGCGTCCGCACTCTGCTCCTGGTGGGGATGCTCGCGCGCGTCCCGGCCACCGCCATGGGAATGGCGCTCACCCTCCACGTGGTCTTCGGGCTGCGCCTCGGCTACGTCGAGGCCGGCGTGGTGACGATGGCCAGCACGGTCGGCATGGCCGTCGGCTCGCCGCTGTCGGGCCGGTTCGTCGACCGCCACGGGGTGCGTCCCGTGCTCGTCGTCACCACCCTGGCCCAGGCGGTGTTCTGGTCGTGCGCGTGGGCGCTGCCGCTGCCCGCCCTCGCCGTCGCGGCGGCCGTGGCGGGCCTGCTCAACCTGCCGGTGTTCAGCGTGACCAGGCAGTCGCTGGCCGCGCTGGTGCCGCCGGAGCAGCGGCGCACCGGGTTCACGCTCGACTCGATGCTGGTCGAGCTGTCGTACATGACCGGTCCCGCGCTCGCCGCGGCCGGCATCACCACGCTGGGCAGCACGACCACGCTGGCCCTCATCGGCGTCGGCATCACGGCCGCGGGCCTCGGCCTGATCGTGTTCAACCCGCCCACCCGGTCGGCCGTCGAGCTGGAGGAGCCGGTGGTGAAGGTGCCGCGGCGGCAGTGGCTCACGCCGGGCTTCGTCGCGCTGCTCGGCACCACGGCGGCGGCCACGTTCATCCTCACCGCGACCGAGCTCGGGCTGGTGGCCACCATCAACACCGCGGGCGAGACGCAGTGGGTGGGCCTCGCCGTGGCGATCTGGTGCCTCTACTCGCTGGTCGGGGGCTTCGTCTACGGCGGGCTGTCGCGCGGCTTCTCGCCCCTGGTGCTCATCGCGGGCATGGGCCTGCTGACCATCCCCGTGGGCCTGGCCGGGGCCGACTGGCGGTGGCTGATCCTGGCGATGCTGCCCGCCGGTCTGCTGTGCGCCCCGGCGCTGTCCTCCACCGTCGACGTGCTCAGCCGCTGGGTGCCCGCCGCGGCCAGGGGCGAGGCGATGGGCCTGCACGGCACGGCCCTGCTCATCGGCGGTGCCGCGTCCTCGCCGATCGCCGGGGCGATCATCGACGGCAGCGGGCCGACGTGGGCGTTCGTGGTGGCGGGGCTGGTCGGGGTGGTCATGGTGGTGGTCGCGCTGCCGCTGTGGCGGCGGCGTCCGCCGGTCGCCGGCACGCCGGTCGAGGCCAAGGAGCACGTGCTGCCTCCGGCGGCGATCAAGAGCTGATCCGGCGGTGGTTCCAGCCTGCCGGCCGTTCGGGCCGGGGGGCCTGTCAGTGGTGTCCGCAGGGCCTTGTGACGGCCTGCGCGGGCGGGTGAACGGGGTTTCCCGTTTGTTTCCCCGTGCGCACTCCGCCCGTCAGGCGAAAGTTACGAAACGAGACCGTTGCGTATCGGAATACCTTGCGATACGGTGTCGTTGCGAAACTTGGTCGTATCGAAATTAAGGGACGTTCTCATGGATCAGAACGCGGGGCATCCACGCAGGTGGGGCATCCTGGGAGTGCTGGTGTTCAGCCTCCTGGCGGTCGTGCTGGACAACACGATCCTCAACGTGGCGATGAAGACCATCGCCGACCCCCATGCCGGCTTGGGCGCGACGCAGGGCCAGCTGGAGTGGGCGATCAACTCCTACACGCTGGTGTTCGCCGGGCTGCTGTTCACCTTCGGCGTGATCGGCGACCGCACCGGCCGCAAGCGCATGTTGTTCATCGGCATGGCGCTGTTCGGCCTGGCCTCGCTGGCCAGCGCCTACTCCCAGGACCCGATGCAGCTGATCCTCGCCAGGGCGGCGATGGGCATCGGCGGCGCGGCGATCATGCCGGCCACGCTGGCGATCATCTCCAACGTGTTCCCGCCCGGCGAGCGTGGCAAGGCGATCGGCATCTGGGCCGGCGGCGTGGGGCTCGCGGTGGCGATCGGCCCGATCACCGGCGGCCTGCTCATCGAGCACTTCTGGTGGGGCTCGGTCTTCCTGATCAACGTGCCGATCGTGGTGATCAGCATGTTCCTCATCGCGGCCTTCGTGCCCGAGTCGCGTGACCCGAAGCCGTCCAGGCTCGACCCGGTGGGCGTGCTGCTGTCGATCATCGGTCTGGTCGCGCTGGTCTACGGCATCATCCGCGGCGGCGACCAGGGCACCCTGGCCAGCGCCGAGGTGATCGTCCCGACGGTGGCCGGCCTGCTCGTGCTGGGCGTGTTCGTGTGGTGGGAGCGTCGCATCGACAACCCGGTGTTCGACGTGCGCAACTTCAGCAACGTACGGTTCAGCTCGGCCATCGGCATGATGGGCCTGGTCTTCTTCGCGATGATGGGCGGGATGTTCTTCCTGACCTTCTACCTGCAGATCGTGCTGGGCTTCAGCCCGATCCAGGCGGGGGCCCTGATGATCCCGTTCGCCGCCGCGCAGCTCATCTTCGCGCCGCTCAGCCAGCGGGTGAACCAGCTCTTCGGCGCCAAGCTGTCGGCCACGGTCAGCATGCTCGTGGTGACCGCGGCGCTGGGCAGCTACGCGTTGATGGACGTCGACACGCCCGTGGTGCTGATCGAGATCATCTTCTTCGTCCAGGGCGCGGCGATGGCGAACATCATGCCGCCCGCGACCACCGCCATCATGGAGGCGCTGCCCAGGGAGAAGGCCGGTGTGGGCTCGGCCATGAGCAACACCGTCCGCCAGGTCGCCGGCGCGCTCGGCGTGGCCGTGCTCGGCTCGGTCCTGTCCAGCAGCTACCGCGGCGAGATCGCCTCGGCGCTCCCGGCCGGCGCCCCGCACGCCGCCGGTGAGTCGATCATGGCGACGATGGAGTTCGCCGGGAAGCTCGGCGAGCGCGGCCATGCGCTGATCAAGCCCGCCTTCGCCGCCTTCGTCGACGGCATGCACGTCACGGCGATGGTGTCGGCCGTGATCGGCCTGGTGGGCGTCGCGGTGGTGGCCAAGTGGATGCCGGGCAAGGCGCGCCCGGTCCAGCAGGCGGAACAGAAGGAACCAGCGGTAGTGTGAGGCCGCGATGACGATCCAGGATTCAGGGA
The DNA here is from genome assembly GCF_040674635.1 of Nonomuraea sp. NPDC049758. NCBI lineage: Bacteria > Bacillati > Actinomycetota > Actinomycetes > Streptosporangiales > Streptosporangiaceae > Nonomuraea > Nonomuraea sp. NPDC049758. Next base: position 441,503 of record NZ_JBFAMZ010000005.1, on the reverse strand, counting down.
CTGCCCGCCCGGCGGGCCGTCCGCGCAGCGAGAAGGCCGAGAAGGCGATCATCGACGCGACCCTCGACCTGATCGGCGAGGGCATGGGGGTGTCGGAGCTGTCGATCGAGGCCATCGCGGCGCGGGCGGGCGTCGGCAAGACCACGATCTACCGGCGCTGGTCCAACAAGGAGGACCTGGTCGTCGACGCCCTGTCCACGCTGAAGGCGCCGCTCCCGCCGCTGTCCGGCATCTCCGTGCGCGACGACCTGATCGTCCTGCTCGACGCGATGCGCCGGGAGGCGGGCCAGGCCCGCACCCGGTGCGTGATGAACATCGCGATGAGCGAGGCCGATCGTTATCCCCGGCTGATGGAGCGCTTCGTGAAGCGGGCCGTCGAGCCGCGCAGGGAGGCGCTGCGCTCGGTGGTCGAGCGCGGCGTCGCCACCGGTGAGCTCCGGCCAGACCTCGACGTCGACCTGGTGATGGCCCTGTTCTCCGGCACGATGATGTGGCAGTCCAAGTGGGGTCCGGCCGGCGACCTCCCGGCCGACCTGGCCGAACGGGTGGTCGACATGGTCCTGCTCGGGCTGGCCGGAGACCGCGCCGAGCCCTGAGCCGCCCACACCCGCCACGGAGGCCCGCCCCTCGGGACGGCCTCCGTTCGTCGTTCCGCGGGCCTGTGCCCTACTGCCGCGCCATGCCCTGCGCCGCCGGGCCGGGGGCGCTGGTCAGGGTGAAGGGCACGGTGGCGGCCACGCGGCCGTTGACGATGACGTCGAGCTCGCGCGGGCCGGGCGGCTCGTTGCGGGTGGTGACCGGGCGGAAGGAATGGCTCTTGCGCAGCGTGAACGCCGCCCCCTCGGCGGTGGCCGAGCGTTCGCCCAGGTGGAAGACGCGGCGCGAGCCTGCCCGGCGGACGGCGTACTTGAGCACCAGCGGGCCGGGCGCGCCCGCCGTGACCGTGACGGTGAAGGTCAGGCTGCCGCCGACGGCGACCGTGTCGGACTCCAGGGTGAGCGCCCGCGCCGAGCCGCTGCCCGGCGTGGCGCCCAGCAGCGCGAGCGCCTCGGGATGCCCGGACCGCAGCAGCCCGCGCACCGCGTGGCGGACGACCCGCTCGACGTGCGAGCCGCCGTCCGCCCGCCAGCGGGCCAGCACGGCGAGCGCCGCGTCGGGGTGGTCCTTGGCCAGGTCGTTGACGTGGTTGGCGACCGAGCGGCGGACGTATTCGCTCGGGTCGTCGCGCAGCAGGTCGAGCAGGGGCAGGGTGGGGCCGGGCGTCATCAGCCAGCCGACCCGCGGCGCCCACGGCAGGCGCGGCCGGGAGCCTTCGGAGGCCAGGCGGCGCAGGTGCTCGTCGGGGGACTCGGCCCAGCCGTACATGATCTTGAGGGCGTCGTCGCGGTGGCGGTCGAGGTAGGGACGCACGGCGAACTCGCCCGTCGAGTACGGCGTGAGCGCCGCCAGCGTGGCCATCGCCGCCTCCAGGTGGCCGAGCCCGTGGACGGCGGTGTGGTCGGTGAGCGGCCAGCCGCTCCACAGGTCGAGCTCCCCGCGCGCGGCGCAGGCCCGCACCAGCTCGGCGGCCCGCGGATAGGGCAGCGGGAGGGCGTCGTGCAGGGCCGCGGAGACGTGCCTGACGCGGCCCTTCAGCTCCAGCGGGCCGAGCCCGGCCAGGGCGTGCTCGGTGAACCGGGCGCGCGGGAACGACGGCCACACGGCGGCCATGCCGCCGGCCAGCACCGAGACGGACCGGGCGTTGATCAGGTCTTTGAGCGGTTGTGCCACGCGCCCACCCTGCCACCCACGACCGACAATCCGCCCGCCCCTCCGGAGTGGCGGGGGCGGGCGAGCCTGCCGGTCGTCTTGCGGAGGAAGGGGCAGCCCATCAGCCCGCGGGTGGACGAGGGCGGTGGGTCAGCCGGTCGTCTCCCGCCACCGGTTGGTGATGGGCAGACGGCGGTCGCGCCCGAAGTTCTTCGGCGTGATCTTCGGGCCCGGCGGGTACTGGCGGCGCTTGTACTCCGCCAGGTCCACCAGCCTGATCACCCGCGTGACCAGCGCCGGGTCGTGCCCGGCCGCGATGAGCTCCTGCGAGCCCATGTCCTTCTCCACGTAGTCGTCCAGCAGCCGGTCCAGCACCTCGTACGGCGGCAGCGAGTCGGTGTCGCGCTGGTCGGGACGGAGCTCGGCGCTGGGCTCCTTGGTGATCGAGTTCTCCGGGATCGGCTGCTCGACGGCCATCAGGAAGCCCTCGCAGGTGTGCGCGTTGCGCCACCTGGACAGCTCCCACACCATCGTCTTCGGCACGTCCTTGATCGGGGCGAAGCCGCCGGCCGAGTCGCCGTAGAGGGTGGAGTAGCCGGTCGCCAGCTCGCTCTTGTTGCCGGTGGTGAGCACCAGGTGGCCGTGCTCGTTCGACAGGCCCATGAGGATCATGCCGCGCACCCTGGCCTGGAGGTTCTCCGCGGCCAGGCCGGACAGCTCGATCTCCTTCTCGAAGGCCGTGACGATCTCGGCGATCGGCGCGATCCTGGAGTTGATGCCCTGCCTGGCCACCAGGTCCTCGGCGTCGGCCAGCGAGTGGTCGGAGGAGTAGCGCGAGGGCATGAGCACGACGTGGACCCTGGACGGGCCGATCGCGTCGGAGGCGATGGCCGCCGTCAGGGCCGAGTCGATGCCGCCGGACAGGCCCAGGATGACCGACTGGAAGCCGTTCTTGGCCACGTAGTCGCGGACCGCGAGCACCAGGGCCGAGTACACCTCGGCGGGCAGGTCGAGCCGCTCGGCGACGGGGGCGGGCGCCGCCGGGTAGGGCGCCACGGGCTCCTGCGAGAGCACCCGGCGCTCCACGGTGATCGTGGTGCCGTCGAGGGCGTCGTAGGGGAACGTCCCGGGCTCGGCGTCGGCGACCGGCAGGTCGAGGTCCACGACCAGCAGCTCCTCGCGGAACTGGCCGGCCCGCGCGACCAGCTCGCCCGAGCCGTCCACGACGATCGAGTCGCCGTCGAAGACCAGCTCGTCCTGGCCGCCGACCTGGTTGACGTAGGCGAGCGCGCAGCCGGCCTCGCGCGCCCTGCGGGCGCACAGCTCCAGCCGTACGTCGTCCTTCTCCTTCTCGTACGGCGAGGCGTTCGGCACCACCAGCAGCCCGGCGCCCGCCTGGCCGACGACGGACACCGGCCCGCCCTCCTGCCAGAGGTCCTCGCAGACCGCGATCGCCACGTCCACGCCGTGCAGCCGGAAGATCGGCAACCGGTCGCCGCGCACGAAGTAGCGGTACTCGTCGAACACGCCGTAGTTGGGCAGGTGGTGCTTGGCCGTGCGGGTGACGACCTCGCCCTTGTGCAGCAGCGCGGCCGCGTCCAGCGGCGCGCCCTTGGGCTGCCCCACGCGGGGGGCCAGGCCGGCGCGGTCGACGTAGCCGACGACCACGGGGAGGTCGCCCAGTCCCTCGCGGTCGAGCCTGCGCGCCACCTCCTCCAGGGTCCTGATGCTGGCGTCCACGAAGGACGTGCGCAGCACCAGGTCCTCGACGGGATAGCCGGTGAGGAACATCTCGGTGAAGACGACGAGGTGAGCGCCCCGCTCGGCGGCGTCACGGGTCCACGCGACCAGCCGCTCGGCGTTGGCGGCAAGGTCGCCGACGGTCGGGTTCGTCTGTGCCAGGGCTATGCGCAGTTGTGCCACGTCATTAGCCTAGTACGACCCGATTTTTATCGTCAAAGCGACGAAAAGTGGCCCATGTCGCCAGGAGTGACCAATCCGGACTCGTAGGCCGCCATCACCAGCTGCGCCCGGTCGAACAGCCCCAGGTGGTCCAGCAGCGACTTCACCAGCACCGACACCTCGTCCTCGGGCAGCGCGAGCGTCTGGCCGATCTGCCGGTTGGTCAGCCCGCGCGCGACGAGTTTGAGCACGTCGAGCCGGGCGTCGGAGAGCCCGGCCAGCGCCGGCGGCGAGGCCGGGTCGGTGCGGCCGGCGAACGCCGAGATCAGCCGGGTGGTGACCGCCGGGTCGATGAGCGCGTCCCCGACGGCGGCCGCCCTGATGGCGGCCAGGAACTGCTCGGGGGCCGAGGTCTTCAGCACGAAGCCGCTCACGCCCGCGCGCAGCGCCGCGTACAGGTTCTCGTCGCTGCCGAACGTCGTCATCATGACGACCTTGGGCGGGCGTTCCCCGGCCAGGATCCGGCGGGCGGCGGCCAGGCCGTCCAGGTGCGGCATCTGGATGTCCAGCAGCACGACGTCCGGCCGGTGCGCGCGCACGCCCGCGATGGCCTCCTCGCCGTTGGCGGCCTCGCCGGCCAGCGCGACGCCGTCCTCGCTGTCGAGCATGGCGCGCAGCCCCGCCCGGACGAGCGCCTGGTCGTCGGCCACCAGCACGCGCAGCACCCGCTCGTCGGCGGCCGCGGCCGGCGCGGGGGACGACGGCGCCGGGGACGGCGGGGGCGGCGGCTCCTCCAGCCGCTGGGCCAGCATGTCGGCCTCCAGCCGGCGCAGCCCGGCCGACAGGTCGAGCCCGAGCTCGTCCCGCCACACCGTGCGGGCCCGGCGCAGCGCGGCCAGCGCGTCACCCTGGCGGCCCATCCGGTACAGCGCGAGGGCCAGCAGCCGCCACGCCTCCTCGCGCAGCGGATGGGCCGAGGCGTGCGCCTCCAGGTCGGCCACCAGGGAGGTGGCCCGGCCGAGCGCGAGACCGGCGTCGGCGCGCCGCTCGACCGCGATCAGCCGCAGCTCCTCCAGCCGGCCCGCCTCGGTCGCCGCCCACGTCAGCTCGGCGAACTCGGCCAGCGCCGGCCCGCGCCACAACCCGAGCGCGCTGTCCATGGCCGCCCATACCTGCGGCGGCGGCCCCTCGGTCTTCACCAGGCCCTCGAACCGCCACGAGTCCACCTGCTCGGGCGCGGCGCGCAGCGCGTAGCCGGGCGCGGCCGAGACCAGCACCTCGGCCTCCTCGCGCGGCGCGCGGCCGGGCTCCAGCGCGCGCCGCAGCCGGGAGACGTAGCCCTGGATGGTGGACAGGGCCTGCGCGGGCGGATCGCCCGGCCACAGCTCGTCGATGAGGGTGTGCACGGGCACGGCCCGGCCGCCCGCCACGAGCAGACGGGCGAGCACCGCCCGCTGCCGCTGGCCGCCGAGGTCGAGGGGGACGCCGTCGCTCCAGGCGTGGAACGGTCCCAGTGCGGTGAATGTCAGCATGTCAGGGGTAAGCGTAGAGGGAGAACACGTCCGGGGATATGGCGAATTGTCACAGGGGGAGTTCGGCGTGGACAACCGTGCCACCTCCCGGTCCCGCTCGTACGGCGCAGGTGCCCCCGAGCTCGGCGGCCCGTTCGCGCATCGAGCCCAGGCCGACGCCGGGCCGCGCGTCCGGCGGCAGGCCGATCCCGTCGTCGCCGACCGTGACGCGCAGCCGGTCGTCGCGGCGCAGCGCCACCGTGATCCGCGAGGCACTGGCGTGCTTGCGGGCGTTGGTGAGCGCCTCCTGCACGATGCGGTAGGCCGCGACCTCGACCGCGGCGGGCAGGCCGGTCAGCTCGCCCGACGTCTCGATCGGCGTCCCGGCCAGCTCCTCGATCGCGCCGGCCAGGCCCAGCTCGTCCAGGGCGGGCGGGCGCAGGCCGTAGACGAGCTGCCGGATGTCGCCGGTCACGGCGTCCATGCCGGCGCGCAGCCCGGCCAGCAGCCGGTCGGCCTGCTCGGGGTCGCTGTGCATGGTCAGCCGGGCGGCGTTGATCGACATGGCCATGCCGGTGAGCGACTGGCCGAGCCCGTCGTGCAGGTCGCGGCGCAGCCGCCGCCGTTCCTCCTCCCGCGCGGTCAGGATGCGCTCGCGCGAGCGCTGCAACGCCGCCGTCAGCCGTACGGCGTGCGCGGCGTCGGCGATGTACGGCGTGATCGTGGCGATCACCCGCTCGTCGTGGGCCGCGGGGAACCTGCGCCGGTCCGTCGGCCCGATCAGCAGCAGCCCGACCGGCTCGCCGTGCCACACCAGCGGGACCGTCCTGGCCGCCGCGCCCACCACGCCGGACGTGGTCACCGCGCCGTCGGCCTCGACCGCCACGCCGGTCACCGACAGGCCCTCGCGCAGCACGTCGAGCGTGGCCAGCAGGCCGTGCACCGGGTCGGTGTGCTGGAGCCGGTGCCGCAGCCGCCGGGCCAGCGTGCCGGGGACGCCGGTGCTGCCGTACAGCAGGCGGTCCACGCCGCGCTGCAGGCCGCGGCGCATCGGCTGGAAGAACGCCCCGGCGAACAGGGCCGCCGGGATCCCGGCGATCCGGTCCACCTCCGACAGGAACAGGCTGAGCGCCGCGCTGACCGCCACGTACACGAGGGTGATCACGATGGCCAGGCCGGTGCCCACCAGCGCCCTGCTGATCAGCGTGTCGATGCCGAACAGCCGGTAGCGCAGCACCGCCACGGCGATGGCGGCCGGGATCAGCGGGATGGCCAGCGAGGCCACCCACCAGACGTCCGCGCCGAGCATCCAGGGCACCAGCAGGCCCGGCAGGGCCACCAGCAGCCACAGGAGCTGCCGCCGCTCGACCGCGTCGCCGCGCCGGAAGCGCACGACCAGCGAGGCGAAGGCCAGCACCATGCTCGCCGACAGCGTGCCGTGCCCGGCCTCGCGCAGCTCCGGCCGGCCGGTCAGCAGCCCGGCCCAGTCCAGCGCCTGCCCGGCCACGGCCAGCGCGATCACCGCCCGCCAGCGCCGCGACAGCAGCCTGCCCACCGGGTACAGCAGCGGCAGCAGGACGCCGAGGGTCAGCTCGCAGACGTTCCAGGTCAGGTTGACGACCGGCCAGCGCGGCCCCGGCCGTCCGTCGAGCAGCTGGTAGAGGTTGGCCGACAGGATGTTGGCCGCCGCGCTCGCCCCGCCCAGGCACAGCAGCCAGCCGATGACCAGCCGCGGCCTGCTGTGCACGAGGATCGCGCCGAAGACCGGGAAGGCCGTGCCCGCCATGTCCTCCGGCGCGAACGGCAGCGGCGTGTACGGCGACGGCGGCAGCTGGGCGGTCACCCAGATGTCGGCCAGCTCCAGCACGACGGCGAACGTGGCGATCCCGATCGCGACGCGGGGCGTGGCCAGCCTCGTCACCACCCGGCGCGCCCAGAGTGCGTGGCGCATCCCACCATTTCCTTCCGTGATCGGCAGGAAATTATCGGGAACCGGCCAACATCCGATCAAAATTCTCTCAACGGCGGCGGATTCCGTGGAGCGCCGCCCCGGACCTCAGGCCGGCGTCAGCGCCGCCGGATCGCCGGGCCGAGGGCCAGCATGCCGGCCGCCGAGACCAGCGCGACGCCGCCCACGGCGAACCACAGCGTCTTCGGCCCGGCCGCGAGCAGCGGGCCGCCCATCAGCGGCGCCAGCACCGAGGCCAGCGACCAGGCGAAGCCGAACAGCCCCGAGTACCGTCCCCGCAGGTGCTCGGGGGCCAGCGCGGCCACGATCGTCCCGGAGATGCCCGCGGTGATGATCTCGCCGACGGTCCACACCGCGATCGTGACGGCCAGCCAGAACGTCGTGGTGACGAAGGCCGTCAGCGCGAACCCGGCCCCCATGACCGCGAGCCCGAGCGCGAACGTGCGGGAGGGGTCCCTGCGCCCGAGCCAGCCGGAGACCAGCGGCTGCACGACGACGATCAGCACCCCGTTCAGCGCCATGGCCAGGCCGAACTGCCCCGGCGTCAGCTTCACCACCGACGTCATCGCGACCGGCAGCATGGTCACGGTCTGCAGGTAGACCAGCGCGTTGCCGAGCACCACCAGCGTGAAGGCCACCATCAGCCGGTCGCGCAGCACGACGCCGAACCCCCCGGACGACTCGCGCGCCGGCGGCCGGGTCTCCGGCACCGCCCGCCACACCAGCGCGGCGAAGACCAGGCACGAGGCCGCGTCGATCCAGAACAACCAGGCGAACCCGACGCTGGCCAGCCAGCCGCCGGCCGTCATGCCGACCGCGTAACCCAGGTTGATCGCCCAGAACAGCAACCCGTACGCGCGGGCCCGCTCCGACGGCGACACCAGGTCGGCCACCAGGGCGCTGGACGCCGGCCGGTAGATGTCGATCACCAGCCCGAGCACGAACATGGAGGCGACGATCGCCGGCAGCGAGGTGCTGTAACCCAGCGCCAGCATGGTGGCGGCGGTGGCCAGCATGCCGCCCGCCAGCGTGACCCGGCGCCCGATCCGGTCGGTGAGCACGCCGGCGAGGATCTGCGACAGCAGCGAGCCCGCGCCGTAGACGCCCATGACCAGGCCCACGGCGGTCACCGACATGCCGCGGGAGTGGGTCAGGTACACGCCGGTGAACGGCATGACCAGGGTGCCCAGGCGGTTGACGAGGGTGCCGCTCCACAGGGCCCAGAAGGGCCGCGGCAGTCCGCCGACCTGGGAGCGGAGGAAGGAAGGCTTCTCAACAGCGGTGCTAGACACGGACCAAGGGTCAGGTCTGGACGGCCGAGGCGCCATCGATTTAGTGCACACTAAAACCATGGCCGTCACCTGGGACCTCAAGCCGGAGGACGTCGCGCGCATCCGGTTCGCGTTCTCGCCCATGTGGGAGCTGGTCGCGAGCCTGCGCACCCTCCAGGACCCCTCCAGGCAGTCGATCCACCTGCCCTGGGTCAAGGCCGTGCGCCCCCGGCTGGCCGGGCTCGACCTCGACGAGCTGTTCGCGCTGGTGCCGCCGACCGGCTACCTGGCCGACTTCATCACCCCGCCGCCGCAGACGCCGCTGCCCGACTTCGCCGCCGAGCTGGAGCAGGTCCGCGGCACGCCGCCGGAACGCGCCCGCACGGAGGCCGCGACCATCGCGGGCACCGACCGGGCGCTGCTCGACCGGTTCATGGCGGACCCGGCGGCCGGCGTGGCGCGGGTGGCGGGGGCGCTGGAGACGTACTGGCGGGCCTGTTTCGAGGAGTTCTGGCCGCGCGTCTACGGGCTGCTCGAACGCGACGTGCTGCGCCGCTCCCGCCAGCTCGCCCAGGGCGGGGCCAGGGAGCTGTTCGCCGGGCTCGGCCCGGCCGTGGAGTGGACGGGGGAGCGGCTGCTCATCGACCGGCCCTGGTGCCACGCGGGCGGCCTGCACGGCGACGGGCTGCTGCTGGTGCCGAGCGCGTTCTACTGGCCGTCGGTGGCCGTGATGTCGGCTCCGTACCAGTCGATGCTCGTCTATCCGGTGCTCGGCGTCGGCACGCTGTGGGAGCAGGGCCCGCCGCCCGCCCCCGGAGCGCTGGCCGCGCTCATCGGCCGCAGCCGGGCGCAGATCCTGCTCGCGCTGGCCGAGCCGAGCACCACCTCGGCGCTGGCCGCCCGGATGTCGCTCACCCCGGGCGCGGTCAGCCAGCACCTCGGGGTGCTCAGCGACGGCGGGCTGGCGGTGGGCCTGCGCCTCGGCAAGCAGGTCGTCTACCGCCGGACGGCGGCCGGCGACATGCTCGCCGGCGCCTCCCCCTGATCGGTTCCCTGATCAGCCTCAGGCGTACCGGGATGACTCCAGCAGCCAGTCCAGGTGGGCGCGCGGCGCGGCCAGGTAGGCGCAGGCGACCTTGCTGACGTCCCTGGCCGCCTTGGGCGGGAGGTCGTCGAGCGGCAGCCGCCTGGCCGCCCGGTTCATGTCCTGGCAGCGCCCGGCGATCCGGTCGAGCACCCACGCCACGGCCTCGCGCTCGCCCAGCCCGAGCTGCCGGACCGCCAGCACGACCAGATTGTGCACGTCGCCGCGCTCCTTGGGCCGCGAGGCCACGTCGTTGCACCAGGCCGTGACGTCGCTGCAGGCGTCCACCAGCTCCCGCCACGGGTCGCACTGGACCACCCAGGCCGGCACCTCGACCCGCAGGCACGGCTCCACCAGGTCGTACAGGTAGGGGCCCACGGTGCCCCTGCGCAGCGCCGGGTACTCCTCCAGCGTCGGCATGCGCCCGGCCGCCCGGTTGTCGGCCTCGGTGCGGCACGCGTCGGCCTGGCGGCGCAGGTTGACCGCGAAGCGGGCCCGCCACTGGTCGCTCATCCGCGCGCTGGTCACCCGCCACAGGTCGGCGAAGGCCGCCTCCAGCGGGTGCCGGGCCGCGCCCTTCAGCATGCCGCCGAAGATGTCCAGCGGGCACGACCCCTCGTCCAGCTCGTCGTCGAGATGGAACAGCCAGGTCAGCCACTGGGCGAACAGCGCCGCCGCGGCCGCGTCGAACTCGGCGAACGCGCGCCCGGCCATCCGGTGGAAGCCCACCCCGGCGTCGGCGCGCAGGCCCGTCCGCCTGGCCCAGTCGATGACCGCGGCCTCGATGGCGTACACGGCCGGGTGCATCCGGCAGGGCGCCGCCATCGCCGGCACCCGCTCGACGAGCGGCAGCAGCGCCAGCGCGGGCGAGCCGCCCTTGCGCGGCAGCGGCAACATCGGCTTCCAGTGCAGGACCGAGCGGAGCGCGGTGCGCACCGTGGCGAACACGGTGGTGCTCACGGCCGTGTTCACAGCGGACCGTAAAGCCAGTTGCCCGCGGCGTTCGGGTCTGAGCTGCGGTAGTAGTCCTCGGCCGCGCGGATCAGCTCCTCGACGGTGAGCGCGCCTCTGCCCTCCCGGTCGAGCCGGTCGAACGCCTCGTCCACGTCGTCGTAGGCGGTGCCGAACGCGCTGAGCATCGTCCGGAACTCGCCCGGCCGGATCAGGCCGTCGCCGTCGCCGTCGCAGAGCTGGGCCACCGCCACCGTCGCCGGCCGGAACACCGGCTCGTACCGGTCGCCGGTGACGAACGCCGCCGTCATCCCGCCGCGGAAGTCCGTACGCGCGATGCCGGAGTCGCCGTCGCGGTCGAGCGCCCGCGACAACGTCGACCAGATGCCGTCGAAGCTGCCGACGAGCCGGTTGCCGGTGACCGAGGTGGGGGACTCCCCGAAACCCACCAGCAGGCGTGCGCCCAGCCCCAGCAGGTCCTCCCGTTCGACGACGCCGTTGCCGTTCGCGTCGATGTGGTCGAACGCCCGATCGAGCTTGTGATTGAGCAGGTCGATAGCCACCAATGCCTCCCCCGAGACTAACTGCGTGATCACAGTAGATCTGGGCGGCCCCTTTGTCAGTGAGGCTCGCACCGGCACCCCCCGTAACGTGTGCGAAACACGGGCACGGCATGCTGATATCAAGACCCGCACCGTCTTCAACGAGGGGACGCCTTGGACCGCCAGCAGGAGTTCGTGCTCCGCACGCTAGAGGAACGCGACATCCGGTTCATCCGGCTCTGGTTCACCGACGTCCTCGGCTTCCTCAAGTCCGTCGCGATCGCGCCCGCCGAGCTGGAAGGCGCCTTCGCCGAGGGCATCGGCTTCGACGGCTCGGCGATCGAGGGCTTCGCCCGCGTCTACGAGTCCGACATGCTGGCCAAGCCCGACCCCTCGACGTTCCAGATCCTGCCCTGGCGCAGCGAGACGCCGGGCGCGGCGCGCATCTTCTGCGACATCCTGATGCCCGACGGCACCCCGTCGCACGCCGACCCGCGCTGGGTGCTCAAGCGCACGCTCGCCAAGTGCGCCGACATGGGCTTCACCTTCTACACCCACCCCGAGATCGAGTTCTTCCTGCTGAAGAACCGTCCCGAGGCCGGGCAGCGGCCCGAGCCGATCGACTCCGGCGGCTACTTCGACCACACGCCCCACAGCTCCGGCCACGACTTCCGGCGCCAGGCGATCATGATGCTGGAGTCGATGGGCATCTCCGTCGAGTTCAGCCACCACGAGGGCGCCCCCGGCCAGCAGGAGATCGACCTGCGCTACGCCGACGCGCTCACCACGGCAGACAACATCATGACGTTCCGGCTGATCATGAAGGAGGTCGCCCTGGAGCAGGGCATCTGGGCCTCGTTCATGCCCAAGCCGTTCACCGAGCACCCCGGCTCGGGCATGCACACGCACATGTCGCTGTTCGAGGGCGACCGCAACGCCTTCCACGAGGCGGGCACCGACTACCGGCTGTCGAAGATCGGCCGCTCGTTCATCGCGGGCCTGCTGCGGCATGCCGCCGAGATCACCGCCATCACCAACCAGTGGGTCAACTCCTACAAGCGGCTGTGGGGCGGCGCCGAGGCCATCGCGGGGCAGGGCGGCGAGGCGCCCTCCTACGTGTGCTGGGGGCACAACAACCGCTCGGCGCTGGTCCGGGTGCCCATGTACAAGCCGCACAAGGGCGGCTCGACCCGCATCGAGTTCCGCTCCCTCGACTCGGCGTGCAACCCGTACCTGGCCTTCGCGCTGGTGCTGGCCGCCGGGCTCAAGGGCATCGAGGAGGGCTACGAGCTGCCGCCGGCCGCCGAGGACAACGTCTGGACCCTGACCAGCGCCGAGCGCCGGGCCCTGGGCATCCAGCCGCTGCCCGGCTCGCTCGACGAGGCCATCGCCGTCATGGAGCGCAGCGAGCTGGTGGCCGAGACGCTGGGCGAGCACGTCTTCGACTTCTTCCTGCGCAACAAGCGGGCCGAGTGGCGCGAGTACCGCCGTACGGTCACCGAGTTCGAGCTGGGCCGCTACCTGCCGGTGTTGTGAGGCCGGGCGGGGGAGATCCGCCCGGTTCAGCCCTTGAACTCGCGCACCTCGACCGGCAGCACGCCCACGGCGCGGGCGAGCCGGCGTCCCCACTCCAGCGCGGCCTCCAGGTCGGGGGCCCGGATGACGGTGAACCCGCCGACGTGCTCCTTGCCCTCGGTGTAGGGGCCGTCGGTGGTGAACGGCTCGTCCGCGCGCATCCGGATCACCGACGCCTGCTCGGCCGGGGCCAGGCCGCCGGAGAAGACCCACACGCCGGCCGCGCGCATCTCCGCCTCGACCGCGCCGATGTCGCGCATGATCGGCTCCAGGACCGCGGGCTCGGGCGGCGGGCCGTCAGGCTCGAACAGCGTGAGCAGGTACTGCTTCATGGGGCGTGGTCCTTCCTCGTGCGTCCGCATCCCCCCGGGACGCCGTCAGTCGGCGGGGGCGCGGTCGGCGCTGTCGAAGACGATGTGCTCCAGCAGGTCGGCCTCGGCCCGGGTGAGCACGTGCGCGCTGACGGCCGGGGCCGGGTCGCCGCCGGTCACCCGCGCCAGCAGGCTCTCCCAGCGGCGGCGGTGGCGGGCGAACGTGCGGGGCGCGACCACCCGGCCCCTGGCGTGCTGCCCGGCGACCGCCGCCTCCGGCGGCGCGTCGAGCAGCAGCAGGTGGAAGCTCGCCCGCTGCCTGCGGGCCAGCCAGGCGAACCCCCTCAGCACGTACGTGGCGCAGCCCCGGTTGTGCGCGAGGACCGCTCGCCCGCCGGCCAGCGCCCGGCTGATGCGGCTCAGGTGGGTGGCGAACACCACGGCGCGGCGCACCGGACGGGGAGCCCAGAGGATCCGGCCGTCCCAGCGCAGGCGGGACTGCCCCGAGTCGATCACCACGACCGCGTCGGCGGCGACGGGCGCGCTCTCGGCGCCGTGGAGGCCGTAGAGGCGGCGCAGCAGCGTGGTCTTGCCGGCGCCGGGCAGCCCGGTCAGCACGACCAGCGACCCGGGCGGAAAGCGTAACGTCGCCCGCTGCACAGACCCACCCCGCCCGATCGGATTCGCTTCGACCCCTGTTCGCGCCAGCATAGGGCGCGGAGGCGGGTGCCGGGCGGGCCCGGCCGCCGGAACGGTCCGACGGGATTCACCGGGAATGGGCCCGGGGCGGGGAAATCACGGGATAAGGTACTGCCGACGCCTTGATCGGTCTCACCCCGGATACAGATGCGGCTCCGGGTTGGGGCCGATTTTCGTTGTTCCTCACCCCCGAGTCACATCCGTGCCATGGACGGCGCCGACCCTGGGAGGGGACGGCCGGGGGCGGCCGGGGAAGTTTCGGCCACGCCTGTGGCGTTATGGCATGAGTCGGCCGTCGGTCAGGGACCCCCAGCATCGTGGTAATCCGGGAGTCCAGTAAAATCGGCCTACTCTTTACGATATTTCCGGACTTCTCGCCTTCTGGGGCGATATTGGAGGGTGTGGCATGACGACGGCTGCCCTGCAGACCGTGTTGACCGTTCCCGAGCGTTTCCGGGGCCCGGTGGGAGTCGCCAACGGCGGCTGGATCGCGGGCACCATGGCAGAGGCGCTGAACGGCGGCCGATCAGCGGTCGAGGTCACGCTGCACGCGCCCACGCCCCTGGAGACCGAGCTGCGCCTGGAGCACGTCGCCAACAGCGTCTCGCTGTCCGACGGCGACAAGGTCCTGGTCGAGGCCATCCCCGTTGCCGAGACCCTGACCGGGCCCGGGTTCGTGCCGTTCACCGACGCCGCCCGCGCCGAGGCCGGGTTCGTCGGCCTGCAGGCCCACCCGTTCGCCGAGTGCTTCGCCTGCGGCCTGCGCGAGCCGGGCGACGGCCTGCGCATCTTCCCCGGCCCGGTGGAGGGCTCCGACCTGGTCGCCGCCGGGTGGCGGGTGCCGTTCACGGTGAGCGGCGAGGACGGCGTGCCCGCCTCGATCGTGGGCGCGGTGCTCGACTGCATCACCGGCTGGGCGCACTTCGGCCCCGGCGAGTCGGCCCTGCTCGGCCGCCTGGTCGTGCAGATCAACGGCCCGGTGCTGCCGGGCGGCCGCTACTCCGTCGTGGCCCGTCCGACCGGCCGCGACGGCCGCAAGATGTACGGCGAGAGCGGCATCTACGAGGACGACGGCACCCTGGTGGCCGCCGCCCGCGCCACGTGGATCGCTCCACGCTGACCCGCGTCTGCGAACGGCCCCCGAGCCCGGCTCGGGGGCCTTTCTCATGCCCCGGTGATCCGTTCCAGGACGGTCGTCACCGGCTGCTCGTCGAACAGGATCGTGTAGTGGTTGCAGTCGGGCACGACCTCGTCGCGCAGGCCGGGCACGCGGGCGGTCCAGGTGCGGGCGACCTCGTCGGGGAGCATGCCGGTGTCCTGGTCCAGCAGGCCGCGCGGGGCCCTGAGCAGGTGGGTGGGCGCCTTGATCGCGGCCAGCGCGGCGGCGATCCGGGCGGTCTCGGTGCGCATCCAGCGCCCGTCCGCCATCACGGCCTCGCCGACCGCCCGCGAGCGCAGCGCGCCCTCGGGGCCGTCGAGGTCGTAGCGCACGTACGCCTCCACGTCGGGGCTCCAATGGCCGACGAAGGCGGGGTGGGCCTTGAAGAAGTCCACGTACTCCTCCGGGGAGGCGAACGTCCGTTGCAACCGGGCCAGCGCGGGGCCGAGCGTGGCCGCCAGCGCGGCGTCGGGGTCCTCGCCCTCCGGCAGGGGGAGGGGGAGGCCGCCGTCCACCAGGACGACCCGGTCGAAGTCGCGTTCGGCCCCGGCCAGCACGGCCACGTACGCGCCCATCGAATGGCCGGCCAGCACCGCGTCCGGGCCCGCGCCGACGTGCTCGGCGACGCGCAGGACGTCCTCGGCGTGCCGGGGCAGCCCGTACGGGCCGGGCAGGGAGGCGCTGTGACCACGGCCGCGCAGGTCCATCGCGATCAGCGACCACTCCTCGGGCAGCCGCCGCCCGACCGCGCCCCAGGCCATCAGCGACGCGCTGATGCCGTGGACCGCGATGACCTTGCGGGGGCCGGTGCCGAACGTGGCGACGCGGAGCCCGTCCACTTCGTCGAATCTCATAGCCGGATCCTAGGGACGCCGTCCGGGAGCGGGAATCACCGGCCGTCGGGCGGGCACTTCGCACGGCGGGCGTAAGGGCGTTTTCGCCAAAAAATGCGGATAAATTACCCGATATGCGCATCACTGTGATCGAGCACGAGGCCGGCGCCGGGCTCGGCCACCTGGTGGACTGGCTGGGCCTGACCTGCGACGTCGTACGGCCGTACCGGGGCGAGCCGGTGCCGGAGCGGGCCGCCGACGGCCTGATCGTGCTCGGCGGCGCCGCGGCCGCCTGGGAGGACGAGCGCAGCCCCTGGCAGCCCGCCACCCGCGCCCTGCTGCGCCGCGCCGTGGCGGAGGGCACGCCCACGCTGGGCATCTGCCTCGGCGCCCAGCTTCTCACCATGGCGCTCGGCGGCACGGTCGAGCGCGGCGGGAACGGCCTGGAGGTGGGGGCGTGCGAGGTGGTCGCGCTGCCCGCCGCCGCCTCCGACCGGCTGCTGTCCGGCGTCCCGGCCCGGGCCACCGCCATCCAGTACCACCAGGACGCCATGACGCGGCTGCCGCAGGGCGCGGTGCCGCTGATGACCGGGGCCCAGTACCCGAACCAGGCCTACCGGGTCGGCGAGCGCGCCTGGGCGGTGCAGTTCCACCCCGAGGCCACCCCGGAGATCTTCACCTCCTGGACGGCGGAGTCGGACCTGGAGTCGGCCGAGGACCTGAACGCCGCCGTCAAGGCCGCCGAGCCCGCCCTGGTAGCGACCTGGCGCCCGGTGGCGCAGGCGTTCGCCCAGGTGGTCGAAGCCTCCCGCCCGACCTGACAGGGGCGGCCGGGGGCGAGACGCCGGGGCGGGTCAGAACCAGCGGTCGTGGCCGAGGCCGTCCGTGGCCGATGACTCGGCGGCCCGGTCGTGGCGGCGGGTGAGCAGGTGGGCGATCGCGTGCACGCCTCCCACCGTCAGCGGCAGCGCCGCGAGCCCGAACGCGGTCGCCCGTCCCGGCGCCGCCACCACCCCCGCCCGCCGCAACCGCCGCCACGCCCACGCCGAGAACGGGATCACCACCAGCGGCGCCGTCGCCACCCCCGGCGTGTACCCCCGCGTGGCGGCCGCCTGCGCCAGGTGGACGACCCCGTGCAGCCCGAACCCGGCCAGCACCGCCTGGAACACCGGGCTGCGCCCGCCGCTGCGCGCCCCCAGCGCCGAGGCCCCCGCCACCACGCCGCCCATCAGCCCGATCGCCACGTTCACCCGCGCCTGCGACACCTCCAGCCGCTCCCACGGCACCCCCGGGTACATCCGCTCCAGCCGGGGACGGGCCCGCCGCGCCCACCCCGCCATGGTCGCCAGCTCCTCGGCGTCGTGCACGGCCCAGGCCGCCAGCAATCCCCAGGTCACCGCCGCGGGCATCCGGCTCATGTCGTCCCCTCCTCAGCAAAAAACAACGCTACGTTGCGTTGTACTCTACGGCTTTCCGGAAGCCACCTGTCAAGATGAGCAGGTGCCCAGGATCGAATCGACCGCCGCACGCCTCGCCAAGCTCGGCTTCGCCGACGGTGCCAGAGCCGCCCAGCTGCTCGACCGCACCCCGGCCGACCTCGACGACCTCCTGGAGTCCCTGGTCGCCGTGGCCGATCCCGACCTGGCCCTGGTCTCGCTGACCCGCCTGGCCGAGCGCGAGCCGACCGTCCTGACCGCGGTCCGCGAGGACGAGCGGCTCAGGGCGCGCCTGTTCGCCGTGCTGGGCGTCAGCGCCGCGCTCGGCGAGCACCTGGTCCGCCATCCCGGGCAGACGGCCCTGCTGGCCGAGCCCGAGCTGGGCGAGGCGCGCGCCGCGCTGCTGCGCGCCGTCGGCGCCGAGCCCGGCGAGCCCGAGCCGCGCGCCGGCGACCCCGACCCGCTGGTGGCGCTGCGGGTGGCCTACCGGGGCCGGCTCATGCACCTGGCCGCCCGCGACCTCACCGGGCAGGCCACGCTCCCGGAGGTCATGGCCGAGCTGTCCGACCTGGCCGGCGCGGCGCTGGAGGCCGCCCTCGCGATCGCCCGCGCCGAGGTCGACGACTCCGAGGCGCGCCTGGCGGTCATCGGCATGGGCAAGTGCGGCGCGCGCGAGCTCAACTACATCAGCGACGTCGACGTGATCTTCGTCGCCGAGCCGCGCGAGGGCGCCGACGAGACCAAGGCGCTGCGGTCGGCGACCCGGCTGGCCCAGGCCATGATGCGGGCCTGCACGGCGGCCACCCAGGAGGGCTCGCTGTGGGAGGTCGACGCCGGTCTGCGCCCCGAGGGGCGGTCGGGTCCGCTGGTCCGCACCCTGGCCAGCCACCTGGCCTACTACCGCCGCTGGGCCAAGACCTGGGAGTTCCAGGCGCTGCTCAAGGCCCGTCCGGTGGCGGGCGACCAGGAGCTCGGCGAGTCCTACGTCCAGGCGGTCAACGACCTGGTCTGGACGGCCGCCACCCGCGAGCACTTCGTCGAGGACGTCCAGGCCATGCGCCGCCGCGTCGAGTCGCACGTGCGCGCCGAGGGGGAGCGGCAGCTCAAGCTGGGGCCCGGCGGGCTGCGCGACATCGAGTTCGCCGTCCAGCTCCTGCAGCTCGTGCACGGCAGGCTCGACCCGCTGCTGCGCCGCCGGGCCACCCTCCCGGCCCTGGCCGCCCTCTCCCGCGGCGGCTACGTCGGCCGCGACGACTCGCGCGGGCTCGCCGAGGCGTATTCGTTCCTGCGCCAGGTCGAGCACCTGTTGCAGTTGCACCGGCTGCGGCGTACCCACCTGCTGCCCACCGACGAGGCCGACCTGCGCAGGCTCGGCCGCGCCCTCGGCATGCAGGCCGACCCGGTGGGGGAGTTCACCGCCCGGTGGCGCCGGCACGCCATGGAGGCGCGGCGGCTGCACGAGAAGCTGTTCTACCGGCCGCTGCTCCAGGCGGTGGCCCGGCTGCCGGAGTCGGAGGCGCGGCTGTCCACGGCCGCGGCGGCGGCCCGGCTGGAGGCGCTCGGTTACGTCGATCCGAGCGGCGCCCTGCGGCACATCGCGGCGCTGTCCACGGGCGTGTCCAGGCGCGCGGCCATCCAGCGCACGCTGCTGCCCGTCATGCTCGGCTGGTTCGCCGACACGCCCGACCCCGACGCGGCGCTGCTCGGCTTCCGCCAGGTCAGCGACAAGCTCGGCAGCACCCCCTGGTACCTGCGGCTGCTGCGCGACGAGACGGCGGTGGCCGCCCGCATGGCCCGGGTGCTCGGCACCGGCCGTTACGCCACCGGCCTGCTCATGCACGCCCCCGACGCGGTCGCGATGCTCGGCTCCGACGCGGAGCTGGCCGTGCGCCCGCCCGAGTCGCTGCGCGGCGAGGCGTCGGCCGCGGTGTCCCGGCACGCCGGCGACCCGGAGACCGCGGTGGCGGCCGTGCGCGGGCTGCGCCGCAGGGAGCTGTTCCGCACGGCCGTCGCCGACATCTCGGGGCTCCTCGACATCGAGGCCGTCGGCACGGCCCTGTCGTCGCTCACCGACGTGACCCTGCAGGCGGCGCTCGACGCCGCGCTGGCCAAGGCCCCCGACGCGACCAGGTTCGCGGTCATCGCCATGGGCCGGCTCGGCGGCATGGAGTGCTCGTACGCCAGCGACGCCGACGTGATGTTCGTGCACTCGCCGCTGCCCGGCGTCGAGGAGCGGGAGGCCACCGACGCCGCCTTCGCCGTGGCCAACGAGCTGCGCCGGCTGCTGTCGCTGCCCGCGCCCGACCCGCCGCTGCTCATCGACCCCGACCTGCGCCCCGAGGGCCGCCAGGGGCCGCTGGTGCGCACGCTGGCCTCCTACCGGGCCTACTACGCCCGCTGGTCGTCGCCGTGGGAGGCGCAGGCGCTGCTGCGCGCCCGCTTCTCGGCCGGCGACGCCTCGCTCGGCGCCGCGTTCACGTCCGTGATCGACGAGTTGCGTTACCCGGCCGGCGGGCTGCGTGAGGACGCGATCAGGGAGATCAGGCGGCTCAAGGCGCGCATGGAGGCAGAGCGGCTGCCGCGCGGCGCCGACCCCGCCCTGCACACCAAGCTCGGCCCCGGCGGGCTGTCGGACGTGGAGTGGGTGGCCCAGCTGCTCCAGCTCTGCCACGCGGGCGAAGTGCCGGCCCTGCGCACCACCCGTACCATCGGGGCGCTGCGCGCGGCCTCGGCCGAGGGGCTGCTCGCCCCGGACGACGAGCGCGTGCTGGCCGAGGCGTGGCGGTTCGCCTCCCGGGTCCGCGACGCGATCATGCTGGTCCGGGGCAGGCCGGGAGACAGCGTGCCGGCCGAGGCGGGGGAGCGCCGGCTCATCGCCCGTACGCTCGGCTACCCGCCGGACGGCTCGGAGGACTTCCTCGACGACTACCGCCGCGTCACCCGCCGCGCCCGCCAGGTCGTCGAGCGCGTCTTCTACGGGGGTTGATCCCGGTCCGCGGCCGGGTGTATCAAGACGCAGGTGTTATCCGTTTACGTGGACCTGGCCCTCGGCCTGGTGGTGTCGTTCCTGCTGCTCTCCCTGCTGGTGAGCGGGGTCAACGAGGCGTTCGTGCGCCTGCTCGCGATCCGCAGCAAGTTCCTGTGGGCCTACCTCAGGGACACCCTCGACGGCGCCGACGCGCATGGCAGGTCGTGGCTGCCCGCCAAGGTGCGCGACGTGTTCGCCGCGCTGCCGTTCTCCCGTGATCCCCGGCCGGTCCACAGCGACCAGCCCGCCCCCGCCGAGCCCGGCACGCTGCCGGTCGCCGAGACCGAGGCGCAGGACGCCATGGTCCGGCTGCTGTACGAACGCGTCCAGGAGATCGACCACCCGACGAAGGGCCGGACGAGCATCGCCGACATCCCGCCGGGGCGCTTCGCCGTCGCCCTGATGGAGATGGCGGCCGCCGAGCCCGAGGGCGTCGAGGGCTTCCTGGCCAAGCTCAAGGAGATGGGCAGCCCCCTGTACGGCCACCTGCGCGGCGTCTGGGAGACCGCGCAGCGCGACCTCGACCGGTTCAGGCAGGGCGTCGAGACCTGGTTCGACGGCGAGATGGAACGCCTGTCGATGTTGTACAAGCGCTATGTCAAGTGGGTGGTGGCCGTCCTCGGCCTCCTGGTCACGCTGCTGTTCACCATGGACGGCCTGGAGTACGGCAAGACGCTGCTGCGCGACAACGCCTTCCGCGCCTCGGTGACCGCGGTGGCCGAGGCGGGCCCGGCGGCCTACGACGAGCTCAAGGCCCGGTGCGGCCAGTCCGACCCCGTGCCGTGCATCACCGAGACGCTCAGCGAGCCCGCGATGGTCCAGATGCTCCAGCACGCGCTGGTCAGCATCGCCATCCCGGCCGAGGGCGACCCCACGCTGCACTGGAACGGCGCCACCTGGTGGAGCCGGCTCACCACCCCCAGCCACTGGCCCGGCTACCTGCTGACGTACGTGGCCCTGCTGTTCGGCGCCCCCTTCTGGTGGGACGTGTTCCGCCGCATCACCGGCATCAAGGCCCGGCGCAAGGACCAGTGAGCAGGCCGCCGGTTCAGGCGCTCATGGCGTACAGCACGTCCCGCAGCGACTCCTCGCGCCCGCGCAGCCAGACCAGGCGCAGGGCCAGCGCGGGCGCCCGGCAGTCGAGCGCGACCAGCGCGCCGGAGCCGAGGTCGGCGCCCAGCGCGAAGTCCGGCAGCAGGGCCTGCCCGAAGCCCTGCCTGGCCCACTCGCGGGCGGTGGCGATGCTGGTCAGCTCCCTGCGCGGCACGTCCGGGCCGAACGCCTGGTCGGCCGCGAGCCGGATCGAGCAGCCGGGCGGGCTCACCAGCAGCGGCTCCCGCTCGCCGTCGGGCGCGGCGACCAGCGACAGCGCGACCTCGCCGACGTCGAGGAAGTCCATGCCGGGCGGCGGGGTGAACCCGAGGCCGCCGATCCGCGGGCCGAGGTCGAGCAGGAGCGCCGCGTCCAGGTCGCCGGAGGCCACCTGGGCCAGCAGGTCCTGCCGCATCAGGGAGCGCACGTCCACGTCCAGGTCGGGGCGGCGTTCGGACAGGCGGCGCAGCACGGCGGGCAGCCGGGCCGCGGCCAGCATCTCCAGCGCGCCGACGCGCACCCGGCGGCGCCGGCCGGTGACCGCGCGGCGCACCTCCTCGGCGTGGTCGAGCAGGCCCTGCGCGCGGCCGAGCAGCGCCGCGCCGGCCTCGGTCAGCCGCATGCCCTGGGGCGTGCGCTCGAACAGCGGCACGCCGAGGCTGCCCTCCAGCCTGCGCACCTGCTCCGACACCGACGCCGGGGCCAGGCCGAGCGCGTTCGCCGCGCCGGTGACGGTGCCCGCCCCCGCGACGGCGACAAAGCCCCTCAACTGCCGCAAGTCCATATAAAGCAGCATAAGGTTTTCCCGAATGCCCCGTACGGCGCCGCCTGTTGAGGGGAAATGCGGCGTTTGACCAGGCTGTGGGCATGCGAATGTTCGGTTTCTCCCTTGCCTACTTCCTGGTGATCCTCGACACGACCGTGCTGACGATCGCGCTGCCGGACCTGCGCGCCTCCCTCGGCGGCTCGCTGGCCGGGCAGCAGTGGGCGGTCAATGCCTACACCGTCGCATTCGCCGCGTCGCTGCTCACCGCGGGCGCCGTGGCCGACCGGTTCGGCGCGGCCCGCGTCTTCAAGGCCGGGGTGGCGTTGTTCGGCGCGCTGTCGCTGCTCAGCGCGGCGGCGCCGGACCTGGGCGTGCTGGTCGTGCTGCGCGCGCTGCTCGGCGTGGCCGCGGCGCTGTGCACCGGCGGCTCGCTCGGGCTGCTCGCCGAGATGTTCCCGGCGCCCGCCGCCCGCGCCCGCGCCACCGGCCTGTGGGCGGCCGTCACCGGCTCGGCGCTGGCCGCCGGCCCCCTGCTCGGCGGCCTCCTGGTCGGACTGTCCGGCTGGCGCGCGGTCTTCCTGGTCAACGTGCCCTTCGCGGTGGCCAGCCTGCTGATCATGCGGAACGTCGTCTCCCCGCGCGGCTCCCGCCGGATCGACTGGCAGGTCCAGGCCCTGGCCTGCGTGCTGCTCGGTCTGGTCGCCGAGGCCCTGATCGACACCTCCGCGCTCGCCGCCGCGCTGGCCGTGGCCGTCCTGGTGGCGCTGGTGCTGGTGGAGCGCCGCAGCCACGCCCCCGCCCTGCCCGGCGGCCTGCTCGCCGCCACCTGGCCGGAGCTGCTGGCCGGGACGGTCGCCAACTTCGCCTTCTCCGGCGCGCTGTTCGTGCTCACCCTCCTTCTCCAGGACACCCGCCACCTGTCGCCGGTCGCCGCCGGGCTCGCCTTCCTGCCGCTCACCCTGCCCATGACGGTGAACCCGCTGCTCACCGGCCGCCTGGTGGCCCGCTACGGCCCGCGTCCGCCGATCCTGGGCGGTCTCGCCCTCCTCGCGGCCGGCCTGGCGGGGGTGGCGTTCACCGACGTGCTCGCGCCCTGGCTGGTGGTCATGGGGTTCGGGCTGTCGTTCGTGTTCCCGGCGCTGATGGCGGGCATGGTGAACGCCGCGCCCGCGGGCACGGCCGGCACCGCGGGCGGCGTGCTGAACGCCTCCCGCCAGGTCGGCGCCACCCTCGGCGTGGCGGTGCTGGGCGTCGTCGGGCGGCCCCTGCTCGCCGCGGCCGTCCTGACGGCGGCGACGTTCGGCTGCTACGCCCTGGCCGCCGCCCGCGCCCGGCATGCCGCGCGGGGACGGCGGGAGGCCGCCGCAGTATCGTGAGGCGCACGAGTCAGACGACCGGCGAGGTGACAGTGCGTTTCCAGCATTCCGCGGAGATCTGGCGGGACTTCCCCGACCTGGTGCCCTTCGCGCTCCACGTGGCGGGCGTCGACGCCGCCGCCCGCGTCGAGGACCAGGTGGCCCGCTACTGCGACCTGGCCGCCCGGCGGGCCGCCCCCGAGAGCGAACTGCCCGAGATCCAGGCGTGGCGGCGGGCGTTCACCCGGATGGGGCTCAAGCCGACGCAGTACCGGTGCGCGTCGGAGTCGTTGCTGCGCCGTTTCCGGAAGGAGGGCGCACTGCCGCGCCTGCATCCCCTGATCGACCTGTGCAACGCGGTCTCGATCGCCTTCGCCGTGCCGGTGGCGGTGTTCGACGTCTCCCGCGTCTCCGGCTTCGTCGAGGTGCGGTACGCCTCGGGCGAGGAGACGTACCTGACCTTCTCCGGCGAGACGGAGCACCCGGCCGCCGGAGAAGTGATCTTCGCCGACGCGGACGACCAGGCGCACGCGCGCCGCTGGACCAACCGGCAGAGCGGCCTGTCGGCGGTCCGCGACACCACCACCGACGTGCTCATCGTGGCCGAGGCCCTGCACGAGACGGCCCGCGCCGACGTCGAACGCCTGGCCACGGCCCTTTACGACGAGCTGACCGCCCTGTGGCCGGTGTCGCCGAAGTCGGAGATCCTCACCGCGTCGGCGCCCCGCTTCGACTTCTGACCACGGGGCGGTCCCCGCTCACGGCTCAGCAGGGCGTGAAGTAGACCTTCTGGGTGCCCGACAGGATGCCCCACTCGCCGGCGGGCTGGCCGCAGCCGAACCAGCGCTGGCCGACGAGCTGGTCGCCGTTGAAGTAGGCGAAGACGACGAGGAGGTCGCCGCCGGGTGGCGGCGGCGGGATGGCGTGAGCCGGGGTCGAACCGAGACAGAGCGCGCCGGCGGCCAGCACCCCGGCTAACAGCCCTCGTCTGATCCTCATGACGGTCCTCCAGATCCTTCGGGCGCGTTCGGCCGATGGCCGGTTGCGTGATCTGGGATCAAGGTAACCGCGTTCGGCGAACCCCGCCAGAGCCCTCCCAACCGGCCGTTGCGGGGCCGGACGACCGGCCCGGAGGGCGCGGTGGCTCCGTTTCGCGGGAGTGAGCGGGAAAGGGCCCGGCGCCGTCATCGGCGCCGGGCCCTTTCGTTCCGCGGTTCTCCCGATGGGAGAACCGCGGCCTCACACGTCGTAGTACAGCTCGAACTCGTGCGGGTGCGGACGCAGGCGGATCGGGTCGACCTCGTTCTCCCGCTTGTACGACACCCACGTCTCGATCAGGTCGGGCGTGAACACGCCGCCTTCGAGCAGGTAGTCGTGGTCGGCCTCCAGCGCGTCGAGCACCTCGGGCAGCGAGCCGGGCACCTGCGGCACCTGGCGGGCCTCCTCCGGCGGCAGCTCGTAGAGGTCCTTGTCCATCGGCTCCGGCGGCTCGATCTTGTTGCGGATGCCGTCGATCCCCGCCATCAGCATCGCCGAGAAGGCGAAGTACGGGTTGCACGACGGGTCGGGCACGCGGAACTCGATGCGCTTGGCCTTCGGGTTGGACCCCGTGATCGGGATGCGCACGCAGGCCGAGCGGTTGCGCTGGGAGTAGACCAGGTTGACCGGGGCCTCGTAGCCCGGGACCAGGCGGTGGTAGGAGTTGACCGTCGGGTTGGTGAAGGCCAGCAGCGACGGCGCGTGCCGCAGCAGGCCGCCGATGTAGTAGCGGGCGGTGTCGGACAGGCCCGCGTAGCCGACCTCGTCGTAGAACAGCGGCGAGCCGTCCTTCCACAGCGACTGGTGGCAGTGCATGCCGGAGCCGTTGTCACCGAAGATCGGCTTGGGCATGAACGTGACGGTGTGGCCGTACTCCAGGGCGGTGCTCTTGATGACGTACTTGTAGAGCATCAGGTTGTCGGCCGTCTTGAGCAGCGTGCCGAACCTGAAATCGATCTCCGCCTGGCCCGCCGTGCCGACCTCGTGGTGCTGCATCTCGACGTCGATGCCGCACTCGATGAGGTTGCGCACCATCTCCGAGCGCAGGTCGGTGAAGTGGTCCATCGGCGGCACCGGGAAGTAGCCGCCCTTGTAGCGCGGCTTGTAGCCCAGGTTGCCGCCCTCGGCGCGCTTGCCGGTGTTCCAGGCGCCCTCGATGGAGTCGATGTAGTAGTAGCCGGCGTTCGCCTTCGTCTCGAAGCGCACGTCGTCGAAGATGTAGAACTCGGCCTCGGGGCCGAAGTAGGCCGTGTCGGCGATGCCGGTGCCCTTGAGGTACTCCTCGGCCTTGCGCGCCACGTTGCGCGGGTCGCGGCTGTAGGCCTCGCCGGTCAGCGGGTCGTGCACGAAGAAGTTCAGGTTGAGCGTCTTGTGCTGGCGGAACGGGTCGAGCACCGCGCTGGACGGGTCGGGCAGCAGCAGCATGTCCGACTCGTGGATCGCCTGGAAGCCGCGGATGGACGAGCCGTCGAACATGAGCCCGTCGGTGAAGACGTTCGCGCCGAAGTTCTCGACCGGGAAGGTGAAGTGGTGCGTCGTCCCCGGCAGGTCGGTGAACCTGACATCGACGAACTGCACCCCTTCGTCACTGATGAACTTCAGGACGTCGTCGGCGGAGTTGAACACTCTCGAACCTCCCTGAGGGACTGGCCATCATGCCGACGCTAGGTCGCGGCCGTTTCCGTACGGTGTCTCGATTGTTTCGCATGTGTTACGCAGGGTCACGTCCCCTGGGACGTGTCGCAGCCTCCGTCGAAATCCGGCCGGACGTCCAGGTCGTAGGGGTCGGTGGCCGGGCCCGTCGGCGCGACGGAACCGGGCGGGTCGTCCTCGTAGACGGGGTGGACGAACCCGTCGTCGATGTCGCAGTCGGCCGGGGTGCTGCTCATGCCCCACTTCACCCACAGGGCCGGCTTGCCGTCCGAGCGGTACAGCTGCACCTCGCCGCTGAGCTGCGAGACCAGCCGCATGGTGGTGGCCGGCACGCCGGGGCGGCGCACGGCGTAGACGGCCAGGTAGTTCACGTCGACCTTGACGCCGTGCAGCCCGTCCTCCCGGAAGGTGCCGAGGCGGGCGGCGCCGTTGATCTTGACCACGTCGGTGGCGAGCTCGGCGCTGCCGGGGGCGAAGCTGTTGACCATCTGGCGGCTGTCGTACTTCTTGCCGCCCAGCTCCTTGGAGAACTCCACGCGCTGGTCGGGGTCGAGCAGTCCGGCGAACGCCTTGGGCCTGCCGCCCAGCAGCGTCTCGCGGTCGAGCAGGGCGGCCGCCAGCAGGGCGCGGGTGCGCTCCAGGCCCTTGGCCACCTCCGCCTTCGACAGGCCGCCCAGCGCCTTCGCCGCCGGCATCACGAGGCCCGCGGCGCCGTCGGCGTAGTGCTCGGCGGGCGAGCCGGCGAAGGGGTCGTCCGGGGCCACGGGGTTCGCGGGCACGGACAGGGCCTCCAGGCCGGGGTTCCCGCCGAGCAGGTCGGGGCGGTAGGTGACCACGAGCCCCGCGGCGCCCACGATCGCGCACAACGCGATCAGGGCGACCGACATGCGCCCCAGCCGGCGCGGACCGCGGTCGACCGGCACGTGATCGGCGGGTAAGCGGTCCCGCCGCGGCGGGCGTGGCGCGCGTTGCCGCGTCACGCCCTCCTTGGCCCCCTTGGCGGCGGACGAGCGCATCCTGCGGCGCTCGCCCTCGTCGATCTGCGCGATCACCTCGTTGAAGCGCGCGTCAAGGTCATCCCCGTGTGGCATGGCGACCATGATGGCGAGGGCAGAGCGCGGTTGGGTCACGATGCCGACCGCCCCGGGGGCCGGATACCGTTGACGGCATGAGCAGCAACGAGCCTCGGTGGACGCAGACCTGGCTGGGCGGCATCCGGTCCGCCGGGATCGACCTCGGATACCCGGGTGAGCGCCTCGGGCTGCCCGAGGAGGGCAGCGGATCGGTCGCCGGGTGGGGGCGCAGGATCGCCGCGCTCGTGATCGACTGGATGATCTGCACCTGGGTCGTCGTGCAGCTGCTGCTCAGGATGAACCCGGCCGAGTCCCCGTGGGCGCCCGTGCTGGTGTTCGCGCTCCAATACCTGCTGCTCGTCGGCTTCATGGGCCAGACCTTCGGCCACCGGCTGGCCGGCGTCCGCGTCGCCGCCATGGACGGCGGCGCGCCCCGCCTGCTGCCCGTGCTGGTGCGCACCGTCCTGCTCGGCCTGGCCCTGCCGGCCCTGATCTGGGACCGTGACCACCGCGGGGTGCACGACCGGGTGTCCAACACCGTGGTCGTCCGGATGTGACGACCCGCCGGGCCGGGGCGGGCCGGTGGTTCGGCCCGCTCATGGTGGCGGCGGTGTGCGTGCAGGCGGCGACGTTCGCGGCCCGTCCGATGGTCAGCTACCGGGCCATCGAGATCGGCGCGGGCAACCTCGGCATCGGGCTCATCACCGCCGGATTCTCGGTGCTCCCGCTCTTCGCGGCCGTCTCCGTCGGGCGCTGGGTGGACGCCTCCGGCGAGCGCGGCGCGGCCCTGCTGGGCGCCGCGCTGATCACCGGCAGCGCCCTGGCCCTGGCCGTGGCCCGCTCATTGTGGGCGCTGGTACTGCTCAACGCGCTGTTCGGGCTCGGGCACCTGCTGTCCGTCGTCGCCCAGCAGGCCGTCATCGCCAACCGGGTGGCCGCCGGGGGCCACGACCGCGCCTACGCGCGCTTCACCGTGTTCACCTCGCTCGGCCAGCTCGCCGGGCCGTCCGCCGCGGCACTGGTGGCCGGCGGCACGCTCGCCACCGGCGGCGACGCGGGGGGTGCGGCCGGCGTCGGGCCCGCCCTCGTCGTGGCGGCCGGGTTCGGGCTGGTGGCGGGGCTGGCGAGCCTGTGGACCGACGGGCCGGGCCCGGCGCGCGGGCGGGCCGCCGTCCGGCGTTTCCCGCTGCGCGGCACGCTCGGCCAAGAGGGCATGTGGCAGGCCCTGGTCACGAGCCTGGCCACCGTGTCCACGATCGACCTGGTGCTGGCGTACCTGCCGGCCTGGGGACAGAGCCGCGGCGCCGGGGTGGTCGCGGTCGGCGCGCTGCTGGCGCTGCGGGCCGCCACCACCATGGCGAGCAGGCTCGCCATGGAACGCCTGGTCCTGCGGTACGGCCGCCGCGCCGTCCTGGTGACCAGCACCGTCGCCGCCGCGGTCACCGTCACCGCGCTGCCGCTGTGCGGCCCGGCCACCGCGGTGCCGGTGGTCGCGCTGATGGGGTTCGCGCTGGGGCTGGGCCAGCCGCTGACGTTGTCCTGGGTGGCCGGTCGCGCGCGGGCCGGCGAGCGCGGCACGGCGCTCGCGCTGCGCCTGACCGGCAACCGGCTGGGTCAGGTGCTGGTGCCCGCCCTGGCGGGCGTGGTGGCGGGGGCCACCGGCGTGCTCGGCGTCTTCGCGCTCAGCGCCGCCGTGCTCGCCGCCACCGCCGCTCTGGCCGCCCGCGCGCCGATGAGCACCGCGGAGTAGAAACCCATACCGGGTTTGTTTTCCTACCCGGTACGGTTATCGTGGAGCCATGATGGCGGGGCTCAGGGAGCGCAAGAAGGAGCAGACGCGGCGGCGCATCGCGGAGACGGCTCTGCGACTGTTCGCCGAGCGCGGCTACGACGCGGTGACGGTCAACGAGATCGCCGAGGCGGCCGGGGTCGCGAAGGTCACGCTGTTCGCGTACTTCCCCAGCAAGGAGTGCCTGGCCCTCGACGGCGTCACGGAGGACACGGCCGCGATCGTGGCGGGCCGGGCGCCGGGCGTCTCGCCGCTCGGCGCGCTGCGCGAGCACTACCGGACGATGGCCGCCCAGGGGGCGCGGGACGTGGACGTGGAGGGGCTGCTGACCCGCGTCCGGGTGATCGCGGCCACCCCGGCGCTGCTGGCGGCCGTCCAGCAGACCCACGCGGGGGAGCGGCACGCGCTGGCCGCGGCGCTGGCCGAGGCTGTGGGCGCGCCCGCGGGCGGCCTGACCGCCCAGCTCATGGCGGCCCAGATCACCGCCACGATCACCACGCTGCAGGAGACGTTCTTCCACCGGCTCGCCTCGGGGGGCTCGCTGGAGGAGGCGGGCCGGCTGCTGGCGGACGACGTCGAGACGGCCTTCGATCTCCTCGAAAACGGCTTTTCATCCATAAAAGGAGGAAAATAGTGAAAAAAGGGATTAACTATGATACTGGGTTTCTGAACGGCCCGCAGCTCAGCCGCCGGACCTTCGATCCCGACGTCGTCGCCCGCGAGATGCGGGTGATCGCCGACGAGCTCCACTGCACGGCCGTCCGCGTCTCCGGCGGCGATCCCGACCGGCTCTCCGTCGCGGCCGAGCGGGCCGCGGCGGCCGGTCTGGAGGTGTGGTTCGCGCCCTTCCCCGTGGACGCCACCCCCGAGCAGGCCGTCGCCCTCTACGCCGACTGCGCCGCCCGCGCCGAGTCCCTGCGCCGCACCGGCGCCGAGGTGGTGCTGGTCGCCGGGTGCGAGACGAGCGCGTTCTGCCACGGTTTCATCCCCGGCGCCACGTACGGCGAGCGCCTGCAGGCCATGACGACGGCCGACCTGGCCTGGTGGCAGACGACGGCCGCCGACGTCGCGCCCCGCTTCAACGCCTTCCTGGCCGAGGCCGCCGCGGCGGTCAGGGCCCGGTTCGGCGGCCCGCTCACGTACGCGTCGGGCCCCTGGGAGTTCGTCGACTGGACGCCCTTCGACATCGTCGGCGTCGACGCCTACCGCGCCGCCTACAACGCCGCCGACTTCCCGGCGGAGGTGCGCGCCCACTTCGCCCACGGCAAGCCGGTGGCCGCCACCGAGTTCGGCACCTGCGCCTACAAGGGCGCGGCGGAGCGGGGCGGCTCGGCGTGGCTGGTGCCCGAGGGGGCCGTGCCCGACGAGGGCGAGCAGGTCCGCTACTTGGAGGAGTTGCTCGACGTCTTCGAGGCCGAGGGCCTGGCGGCCGCGTTCTGGTTCACCTTCGCCGCCTACAACCGGCGCGGCGCCGACGACCTCGGCTCCTACGGCGTGGTCCGGATGCTCGACGAGACCCGCTGGGAGCCCAAGGAGGTCTTCGCGGCGCTGGCGGCTAGGTATTCGCGCAGGTGAAGATGGCCGTGCCCGGGATGTGCCGGCCGCGCAGCGGGCTCCAGCCACCCCACGCCCGCTCGTGGCCCTGCGGCCACTCCGGCTCCAGCAGGCCGGTGAGGGTCAGCCCGGAGGCGGCCAGCAGGCCGATCCAGTCGCCCATCGTGCGGTGGTGCTCGACGTAGGAGGGGGTGCCGTCGTCGTCCTGCTCGACGTAGGGCGAGCGGTCGAAGTAGGAGCGGTCGGAGGTGAGCCCGCGCGGGCCGGGATCGTCGGGGAAGGCCCACCGGATCGGGTGGCTCACCGAGAACACGAACCGGCCGCCCGGCCGCAGCACCCTGCGCACCTCGCGGAAGACCGCCAGCGGGTCGGCCACGAACGGCAGCGCCCCGTACGCCGAGCACGCCAGGTCGAAGGCCCCGGACGCGTACGGCAGCGACTCGGCGTCGGCCTGCGCCACGGGCACGCGCAGGCCGGTGTCGAGGTCGATGCGCTGGGAGTGGCGCAACTGCCGGTGGGAGATGTCGAAGGCGGCCACCCGGGCCCCCTGCGTCACCAGCCACCGCGCGCACTGCGCCGCGCCGCAGCCGATCTCCAGCACCCGCCGGCCGCGCACCTCGCCCAGGAGGCGCGCCTCGGCCTCGTCGACGCCCTCGGGGCACCAGACGAACCCGGTGTCCCGCAGGAAGCCGCCGTGCTCGACCTGGTAGTCGTCGGCGTTGCCGTCCCACCAGTGGCGGTTGGCCCGCGAGGAGACCGACAGCACTAGCGCATCTTCGGGCCGCGCGGCATGCGGGCTCCCTTGGGCATCGGGCCCTTGGGCATCGGCAGGTTCTTCGGCAGCGAGCGCAGCCGGTCCTTGACCTCGTTGACCGAGGGCTTCTTCAGGTTGCGCGGCAGCTTCATGATGTGCCGCTGGAGCTTGGCGATCGGCACCTGGCCCTCGCCGTCGCCGCACTGGATGTCGTAGATCTCGACGCCCAGCACCACGCGCGCGACCCGCTTCTTCTCGGCCGCGAGCATCTTGGCCACCCGGTTGCCCGGCCCCTCGGAGACCAGCACGACCCCCGGGAAGCCGACGACGAGGTGGACCAGGTCCTGGTCACGGTTGACGGCGATGGCCGGGGTGACCTGCCAGTTGCCCCGCATGCCCTGCAGGACCGCGGCGGCGGCGCCGGTCTGGCCGTGCAGGATCGAGTACTGGGCCTTCTGGGCGAGCTGGCCGAAGACGACCAGCCCGACGGTGAGCGCGGCCAGGACGCCGATGAACACCGAATACCACAGGTAGTCCGTGACCAGGCCGATCACGACGACCACAGCCAGCGTGCCCACCGCCGAGAGGAAGACGATCGGCATCCCCTTGGGATTGGCCTGCTTGATGATCTGCGCGATCATGCGGAGCTGCTTGATGCGCCCCGGCTTCTCTGGATCCTCGGACTTTGCCATGCTCAGAAGGATACAAACCAACTGGTGCACTATGGAAAACGCGACCGGCCTTTGTCGCTAGATCTTCACCGTGGTCGACAGCCTCGGGTCCGCGACGTGGTGCGACGCCTGGAGCGTGTACTCGCCCTCGACCGTGCGCCAGCCGTCCTCCCACACCTGGAAGGCGCTGTCGGGCAGGAACACGGTCGTGATCACGGTCTCTCCGGGCCCGGCCTCGACCACGTCGAACCCGGCCAGACGGCGGTCGGCGCCCCGGCAGAGGTAGATCTGCACGACCTCGCGGCCGAAGCGGTCGCCGGTGTTGGTCAGCGCGACGGTCACGGTCGTGCCCTCGGCGGCGATGGAGTCGTAGCTCCACGTCGTGTAGCCGAGGCCGTGGCCGAACCAGAAGGCCGGAACCCGCCCGGACCGCTCCCAGGCCCGGTACCCGATGGACGTGCCCTCGTCGTAGGCCACAGCGCCGTCCACGGGGGTGACGTCCGTGACGGGGGCGTCCGCGAGCGTGGCGGGCCATGTGGTGGGCAGGCGGCCGCCGGGCTCGGCGCGGCCCGACAGCACGTCGGCCAGCGCTGACCCGGCCTCCTGCCCGGGGAACCAGGTCAGCAGCACGGCCGCGACCTCGTCCGCCCACGGCATCTCCACCGGCGAGCCCGCGTTGACCACGACCACCGTGCGCGGATTGGCCGCGGCCACGGCGCGGATCAGCTCGTCCTGGCGGCCGGGGAGCGCGAGGGTCTCGCGGTCGAAGCCCTCGCTCTCGACCTCCGGCGTGGTCGAGGCCACGACCACCGCCACGTCGCTGTCCGCCGCCACCCGCACGGCCTCGGCGATCAGCTCGTCCGGCCCCGGCGCCGGGTCGGCGTGGCCCAGCGTGTACGCCACGAACGCCATGCCCCCGAAGGCCCCCGCCGGATGCGTCACGCTCAGCTCATACGACTCGCCCGCGGCCATCTCGACGGCGAAGCGCCGCTCCGGCGGCGACAGGAACGCGGCCGCCGGATCGCCCCCTTCCGGCTCGATCGTCGCGTCCAGGACGGTCTCGCCGTCCACCGTGACGGTGAAGGCGCCCACGCCCGCCACCGACAGCTCGTGCCGGCCCGACGTGCCCGGCGTGTACGTCGCCCGCAGCCGCACCGCCCCGAGCCGCTCGCCGTCCACGTCCGGCGGCAGCTGGCCGACCCAGCGCGCCTCGGCGGCCGCCAGGGGATGCTCGGCCAGCAGGCCGCCGCCCGCGTCGAGGAACTGCGCCACGACCGGGCAGGCCAGTGGCGCCAGGCGGATCCGCGGGTCGGTCCCGACGGCGTGCCGGACCTCGACGCCCTCCAGCGCGCTCAGCCCGGCCAGCGGCGAGACGATCCGGTCGGGGAAGACCTGGGCGCTGCCGCCGCCCATGACCCGGGCCTCGCCGGCGGCCGAGCCGATGAGCGCGAGCGTGCGCACGTCCCGCAGCGGCAGCACGCCGTCGTTGGTGAGCAGGGTGAACCCGCGCGCGGCCACCTCGCGGGCCAGCGCGAGTCCGTCGATGGGGCCGTCGATGGAGCCGGGGGAGGGCCGCTCGCCGCCGCCGAGCGCGCCCGTGCGCCGGGCCAGCCGCAGGACGCGCCGGACCTTGTCGTCGACCACCGACTCGGGCACCCGCCCCTCCCGGACGGCGGCCTCCAGCTTGTCCCCCCACGGGCCGAACGGGCCGGGCATGGCCACGTCGGTGCCGCCGAGGGCGGCGGCCTCGGTGCTGCGCACGGCCGTCCAGTCGGACACGACGAGCCCGTCGAACCCCCACTCGTCCTTCAGCACGCCGTTGACCAGGGCGGAGTGCTCGGTCATGGTGGTGCCGTTCACCGCGTTGTAGGCCGTCATCAGCCCCCACGCGCCGGCCCGCACCACCCGCTCGAACGGCCGCAGGTACACCTCGCGCAGCGTCTTCTCGTCGACCCGCACGTCCACGGTGAAGCGGTCGGTCTCGAAGTCGTTGGCCACGAAGTGCTTGGGCGTGGTGGCCACGCCGCCCTCCTGCACGCCCTCGACGTAGGCCGCGCCGATCTCGCCGGTCAGGTACGGGTCCTCCGAGAAGCACTCGAAGTGCCGGCCGCCGAGCGGGGAGCGGTGCAGGTTGATCGTGGGCGCGAGCAGCACGTGCACGCCCTTGCGCCGGGCCTCCTGGGCCAGCAGCGCGCCGGCCCGCCGGACGAGCTCCACGTCCCAGGTGGCCGCGAGCGCGGTCGGGCTGGGCAGCGCGATCGACGGGTCGGCGGAGGTCCACTGCTCGCCGCGGACGCCGATCGGGCCGTCGCTCATCACGAGCCGGTCGAGCCCGATCTCGGGGATCGGCGGAAGGGACCACATGCCGGCCCCGGTGAGCAGGCGGATCTTGGTGGCGAGGTCGAGCCGGGCGATCAGTTCGTCGAGTTCCACGGCATCAGTGTTCACCAGAAAACCGAGCACTCGATAGGTTTGTGACCTTTACGTTACGCAAAGCCTGTCACCGGGCGAAGAACTCCAGCAACTCGGGCACCAGCGCCTCCGGCGTCACGGCATGGGCCTGCTCCTCCAGCACCCGGTGCCGCGCCCCCGGCACGCCCGCCGCGACCGCCAGCGCCGCGCCCGCCATCCACCGGGGGCTCCGCTCCCCGCTCAGCACCAGCAGCGGCTGTGCGATCGCGGCCAGCGTGGCGGCCGGCAGCCGATTGCCCGGCCCGAGGACGGCGGCCTCGTAGACCAGCGTGCGGGCCACGTCCTTGAGGTGCGCCCACGACGCGTCGGCCCGCATCGCGGCCACGGCCTCGACCGGCACCTCGGCCGCCTCCACCATGAACCGCTCGACCGCCTCCTCCCAGCGGCCCGCGTCCACCAGCGCGTCGAGCTGCGCGGCGAAGTCGTCCGGCAGCGGGGGAGCGTCGTCGTCCACGTGGTACGGCGGCTCCCACACCGCCACCCTCGTGATGCCGAGGCCCTGGGCGGCGGCCGCCAGCACGAGCGCCGCGCCGGACGAGCCCCCGAACACCATGGCCGTCCCGCCCGCCGCCCCGATCACCGCCGCCAGGTCCTCGATCTCCCGCTCGACCGCGTACGGCCGGGTGTCGCCGCTGCCGCCCCGGCCCCTGCGGTCGTAGTTGACGACCGTGAACCAGGGCGCCAGCCCGGCGGCCACGCCCGCCAGCGTGGGGTGCGCCCGGTCGCCGAACGCGCCGTTGACCAGCACGACCGCGGGCCCGGCGCCGTAGCTGTCGTAGGCCAGCACGGTGCCGTCCGCCGAGGTGGCGTGGCCGTTCACGCGGGCTGGACCAGGCAGAGGGCCTCCCAGTGGTGCCCGTCGAGGTCGGCGAAGCCGCGCTGGTAGCGGAACCCGGCCTCCTGCGGCACGCCGGCCGGGGTGGCGCCGAGCGCGAGCGCCTTGTCCACCAGCTCGTCCACCTGGGCCGGGTTCTCCATGCCCAGCACCAGGATGGCCTCGGTGCTGGTGGCGGCGTCGGCGATCTCCTTGGTGACGTACGTGGAGAACGTCGGCTCGGTGAGCAGCATGACCTGGGTCTGCTCGTTGACGAGCATCGAGGCCATGCCCTCGGCCATGCCGTACATCGTGAAGCCGAGCTCGGTGAAGAACTTCTGCGACCGGTCCAGGTCCTTCACCGGAAGGTTGAGGAAGAGCTGCATGTCGTGCTCCTAGGCATCTGAGGTGTTTTGTGACACCTTCAGTCTGCTGACCACGACCTCGCGCGTCTTGGATCCCCGTGCCAGGACGGTTGACGATCAGCGCACGGGGTTGGCGCGCCGGAACTCGGCCGGCGGCAGCCCGTACGCCCGCTTGAACAGCCTGCTGAAGTGCGCCGAGTCGGGCAGCCCCCACCGCGCCCCGACCTCGCCGACCGGCAGGTGGCGGGCGCCCAGCAGGTCGGCGCGGCAGCGCTCAAGCCGCCGGTGCCTGATCCAGGCGGCCACCGTCGTGTTCTCGGACTCGAACAGCCGGTGCAGGTAACGCACCGAGACGTGGTGCGCCTCGGCCACCATCGCCGGATCGAGGTCGGACCAGCCCAGACGCTGGTCGATGAAGGCGCGCACGCGCAGCAGCAGGGCGCGGCGGCGGGCGTCCTCGGGCACCGCGGCGGCCTGTTCGGCCCGCTCGGCCAGGGCCGTGGTGACCAGGTCCATCACCACCGTCGCCAGCCTGGCCGCGCTGGCCGGGGTGTAGTCGTCGTAGTCCTCGGTGACCCGGCGCAGCAGCGGCACGGCCAGCGCGCCGGCGCCCTCGCGCGCCGAGACGGGCACCGCGGTCAGCCGGGCCACGTCGTCGTAGGGCAGCGGCAGCAGTTCGTGCGGGAAGCTGAACACCGCCAGCTGCACGGCCGAGTCGTAGGCGATCTCGTAGGGGCGGGTGAAGTCGTAGATGGCGAACTCGCCCTTGTCCAGGCGGATCTCGCGGCCGTCCTGGCGCAGCACCGGCTTGCCCGAGACGGCCAGCACGGCCCGGTAGAGCTCGGGGTTGTCGCGGTGGATCAACTTCGCCGTGCGGTGGACGCTGTGCGGCGTGGACGTGCGCACCCGGCCCACGCCCACGGGGCCTAACTGCCCCAGCTCGATCTCGCCCCGCAGCGGCGCGCCGGAATCGATGCGCAGGTCGAGCGGGCCGAGCGTGTCGCAGACGATGCCGCGCCAGGCGTCGTGACGGCTGCGCGAGGGCAGGTCGCTGGTGCGGATCACGGTCGCCATGGCCTCGCCCTCCCTCGGCAGCCCTGCCATGCTAGGGACGCGAAAAGCCCCGGGCAAACGGCCCGGGGCTCCGCTCAAGCAAGATCAAGCAGGATCGGCTGGGGTCAGCCTGGATCAGGTGGTCTGGCGGGCCGCGATGGCCTGCTGGTAGAGCCTGCCAGCGCGGTACGACGAGCGCACCAGCGGCCCCGACAGCACCCCGGCGAACCCGATCGCCTCGGCCTCGGCCTGCAGCTCGACGAACTCCTCCGGCTTGACCCAGCGCTCCACCGGGTGGTGGCGCGGCGTCGGCCGCAGGTATTGGGTGATCGTCAGCAGGTCGGTGCCGGCGGCGTGCAGGTCGCGCATCGCCTCGACGATCTCTTCGCGGGTCTCGCCCATGCCCAGGATCAGGTTGGACTTGGTGACCAGCCCGGCCTCGCGGGCCGTCGTGATCACCCCGAGCGAACGCTCGTAGCGGAAGGCGGGGCGGATGCGCTTGAAGATGCGCGGCACCGTCTCGACGTTGTGGGCGAACACCTCGGGCTTGCTGGAGAAGACCTCCTCCAGTTGGTCGCGGTTGCCGTTGAAGTCGGGCACCAGCAGCTCGACGCCGCAGCCGGGCAGCAGGGAGTGGATCTGCCGGGCGGTCTCGGCGTAGAGCCAGGCGCCGCCGTCGGGCAGGTCGTCGCGGGCCACGCCGGTCACGGTCGCGTAGCGCAGGCCCATCTGCTGGACGGACTCGGCGACCCGGCGCGGCTCGTCGCGGTCGTATTCCTTGGGCTTGCCCGTGTCGATCTGGCAGAAGTCGCACCGGCGGGTGCACTGGTCGCCGCCGATGAGGAAGGTCGCCTCGCGGTCTTCCCAGCACTCGTAGATGTTGGGACAGCCCGCCTCTTCACAGACCGTGTGCAGGCCCTCCCGGCGCACGAGCGATTTCAGCTCGGTGTATTCGGGGCCCGTCTTCAGCTTGGTCTTGATCCACGGGGGCTTGCGCTCGATAGGGGTCTCGGCGTTGCGCACCTCCAGGCGGAGGAGCTTTCGGCCATCAGGAGCAACGGTCACCCGTCCAGCTTACGTCCGCCGCAGAACCGGACCGGTCGAGGGTCAGGTGATGAGCCCGAAGCCGCGGATCGCCCTGGTGTAGTGGCGTAGCAGCTCCTCGTCGATCAGCGCGGACCCGGCGGTGTCCAGCAGCTCCGAGTGCGGCGCCGAGGTCAGCACGCCGTCGTCGGTGAGCCGGTGGCGGGCCAGCGCGCCCTGCCTGATCGCCGTGACGCTCTCGCCGCGCAGCGCCGCGGCCTGGATGGGCGCCAGGTAGCCGCCGGCGGCCAGGCCGCGCA
This sequence comes from Nonomuraea sp. NPDC049758, assembly GCF_040674635.1. NCBI lineage: Bacteria > Bacillati > Actinomycetota > Actinomycetes > Streptosporangiales > Streptosporangiaceae > Nonomuraea > Nonomuraea sp. NPDC049758. The sequence goes on along the minus strand of NZ_JBFAMZ010000005.1, from coordinate 403,691 downwards.
GCTCGTCCAGCTCGGCCTCGGACACGACCCGCCGGGCGATCGCCTCCCGCCGCTGCTCGGCACGGGGCCGCCCGGCGCGGGCCAGCGCCGTCAGCGCGTACTCCGCCAGCAGCACCGGGCCGCCCAGCACCCGCCCGATCATCCGGCCGAAGAACCCCGCCGCCTCGTACGTCGTGCCGGGCTGGTCGATCGCGCCCAGCGAGGACCGGGCGATCGCGGTCTGGGCCTCCTCCCTGATCTTCAGCGGACCGCTCGCTCCGAGCAGGGCGTCGTGCCAGGCGGCCAGCGTGAACAGGGCGCCGTCCACGACCAGCTCCTCGGCGGCGGGGGTGCGCGCGTACGCGGTGGCCAGCAGCGCCACCCGCTGCCGCGGCGTCAGGGCCAGCCACAACGGCAGCCCGATGACCAGCACCGGCGTGCGCAGCACGCCCACATGGTCATAGACGGTCTCGGCGGTCAGGTCCCGGACCGCGACCTTGCGCGGCCTCTTGACGCGGGCCCGGTCGGCCACGCGGCCGGCCAGGGCGTACAGCTCATCGGCAGCGGCGCGGTCGAGCACCTCGGCGTCGGCCGGCAGGCGGGGAAGGCGCGGTCGCAGCGCCCATCCCACGGCCAGGCTCACGCCTCCGACCAGCCACGCGACGAGGGAGCCGAGATTCGTCAGCACGGCCCACACGCCCAGCGCGAGGAAGGCCAGCGTGAGCAGGTGAACCAGGAGCGCGAGGACGAGAGCGGCGGAACGCTTCACACGGCGATGTTAAGCCGGAAAGATCCAGATTTGACCGCTGTTCGATGCCGATTCGGTCACCTGCGCAGCAGATCCTCCTCGTGCAGGTCGAACGGCTCCCTGCCGAGGGCGTCGGCCAGCCGCTTCTCGGCGATCGGGATGACCTCCTCGACCACGATCCGGCGGCCGGTCTCGGCCGAGAGCGAGGAGACCCCCGCGTCGGGCAGCCCGCACGGCGTGATCCGGTTGAACCACCGGGGGTCGTTGGCGCAGTTGAGCGCGAACCCGTGCATCGTCACGCCGCGCGCGACGCGGATGCCGACCGCGCCGAGCTGCCGGTCGGGCAGCCCCAGGGCGACGTCGCCGGCCGCCCACACGCCAGGACGCCCCGGCACCCGCCGACCGGTGACGCCGAAGTCGGCGCACACCTGGATCATCGTCTCCTCAAGGGCGCAGACGTAACGGGTCACGTCGGCGACGGCGACGATGGGGTAGGCGACGAGCTGGCCGGGGCCGTGCCAGGTGACCCGGCCGCCCCGGTCGGCGTCGACGACGGGGGTGCCGTCGGAGGGGCGGTCGCCGGGCAGGGTGCGCCTGCCCGCGGTGTAGACGGGGGCGTGCTCCAGGATCAGGACCGCGTCGCCCAGCTCGCCGGCGACCCGCTTGCCGTGCATCCAGCGCTGCAACGACCAGGCTTGCTCGTAGGGGACGTCCACACCAAGGCGGACGACGGCCAGCGCGTGGGGATCGTCCCCGTGGATGGGGCGCATGAGCCTATTGTGCCGTTCCCTCACCCTGTCCGGGTAATCAGGGGGTCAACAGGCGTGGCTCGATCCTGAACTCCTTGACGCCGTTGGCGCCGTCGTACTCCAGCCGGTACGCGTAGGCCCGCGGGTCGACGGTGACCGCCTGGATGAACTCGGTGCCCACGTAGTGCAGGGCGACGCCCTCGTCGGCGGCGTACCCGCCGGGCAGCTCGCCGGAGGCGACCGACTCCTGCAGCAGCGGGCGGCGCTGCGGCTCGGCGTTGTAGTGGACCCCGCACGAGTACGGCAGCAGCGCGAGCCCGTCGGCCCACGGACGCAGCGCCGGGCCGAAGGAGTCGGTGTTGCCGCCCACGTGCCAGCACAGGGCGCCCGCGCTCTGCCCGGACAGCACCACACCGGCCCGCCAGGCCTCCTCGAAGACCTCGTCGAGGCCGTGCAGCCGCCACAACGCCATCAGATTGGCCACGCTGCCACCGCTGACGTAGATCATATCCTGTTCGAGCGCCCAGGCCCGCGCGTCCTCCACGTTGGGCATGGGGAAGACGGTCAGGTGGCTCAGCTCGACGTCCCAGCCGGAGAAGGCGCCGTACATCTTCAGCAGCCAGTCGGAGGAGTCGCCGACGGCGGTGGCGACCAGGCCGAGCTTGGGGCGGTCCTGGCCGGTCAGGTCGAGGCCGTACCGCAGCAACCCGCTCGCCTCGATGAAGTTGTGACGCTCGCTCGGGCGGAACGACCCGCCCCCGATGGCCAGAATGTGTGACTGCCCGGACCTGCTCATGTCGGATCTCCCGCGTGCTGAAGGACGAACGGCACCCTACAGTACGGCGCGCAGCGCCTCGTCGAGACGGGTATGCGTGAAGCCGTAGCCGCTGTCAAGCAGTTTCCGCGGGATCATGCGATGGCTCGGCAGCAGCCCCGCGCGGGCGAATTCGCCCACCCCGATGGACAGGGCGAACGCCGGTACGGGCATGGGGACTGTGCCTTTACGCAGGCATTTACCCAGAGTCCGGGTGAATTCTTCGTTGGTGACCGGAGAAGGGGACCCAAGATTGACCGGACCCTCGATATCCCGATTTTTCAGGATATGTAGTGCGGCGGCCACCCAATCGTCCAAGGAGATCCACGACCAGTACTGCCGGCCCGTCCCCAGCGGCGCGCCCAGCCCCATGCGGAAGATCGGCAACATGCGCCCGAGCGCCCCGCCGTGCCGGCTCAGCACCATCGCCGTGCGCAGCCGCGCGACCCGGCAGCCGGCCTCGGCGGCCCGCTCGGCCTCCCGCTCCCAGCGCTCGCACAGCTCGGCCAGGAACCCCTGGCCCTTGCCCTGGCTCTCGTCGATCTCCCGGCTGCCCGTGTCGCCGTAGTAGTCGACCCCGGAGGCCGACAGCAGCACCTCGGGCGGTCTGCCGAGCGCGCGCAGGGCGTCGACCAGCAGCCGGGTGCCCTCGACGCGGCTGCGCACCAGCTCGCGCTTGTAGTCCGCGGTCCAGCGCCGGTCGCCGACCGAGGCCCCGGCCAGGTGCACCACGGCCTCGGCCCCTTCGAGCGCGGCCCGGTCGATCACCCCCGCCGAGGGGTCCCAGAAGGCCTCTCCCGGCCCCGCGGGCTCGCGCCGGACCAGGCGGACGACCTCCCGCCCCTCGTCGCGCAGCGCCCCGGCCAGCGCCGTACCGATCAGGCCCGACGCCCCGGTCACGATGATCGCCATGGCCCCACAGTACGCCAAAGGCCGGGCGGCCCCCCGAAGGAGCCACCCGGCCTCATGGACGATGACTACGCGAGCCCGAGCTGGGCCTCGAAGCGGCCCTCCTCCAGGCGACGCTTGATCGTCGTCAGGAAGCGGGCGGCGTCGGCGCCGTCGACCAGGCGGTGGTCGTAGGTCAGCGCCAGGTAGACCATCGAACGCACCGCGATGACCTCGCCCTCGGGCGTGTCGAGCACGACGGGCCGCTTGACGACCGCGCCGGTGCCGAGCATGCCCACCTGCGGCTGGTTGAGGATCGGCGTGTCGAACAGCGCGCCACGGCTGCCGGTGTTGGTCAGCGTGAACGTGCCGCCGGTGACCTCGTCGGGCGTCACCTGGTTGTTGCGGGTGCGCTCGGCCAGGTCGGTGACCTTGCGGGCGAGGCCGGCCAGGTTGAGGTCGCCGGCGTTCTTGACGACCGCCGCGAGCAGGCCGCGCTCGGTGTCGACCGCGACGCCCAGGTTCTCCACGTCGAAGTACGTGACCTCGTTGGTCTCGTTGTTGATCGTGGCGTTGAGCTTGGGGTGCTGCTTGAGCGCCTCGACGGTGGCCATCGCGAAGAACGGGGTGAAGGTCAGCTTCACGCCCTCGCGGCGGAAGAAGTCGTCCTTCGCCCGCGCCCGGAGCTGGGCGATCTTCGTGACGTCGACCTCGACGACCGACGTGAGCTGCGCCGCGGTCTGCAGCGACTCGACCATGCGCTTGGCGATGGTCTGACGCAGCCGCGTCATCTTCTCCGTACGGCCGCGCAGCGTGGTGTCCACCTCGACCGGCTCGGGCGCCGCGGCGACCGGGGCCTGGGCGGCGGCGGGGGCCGGCGCGGCGGCGGCCGGCTGGGCGGCCGGAGCCGCGGCCGGGGCGGCGGCCTGCGCGCGCTGGGACTTGGCGGCCTCCAGCACGTCCTGCTTGCGGATGCGGCCGCCGACGCCGGTGCCGCTGATCGAGTCGAGGTCGACGCCGTGCTCGTTGGCGAGCTTGCGCACCAGCGGCGTCACGTAGGGGCTGTCGCCCGAGGACGGCAGCGGCGTGGGCTCGGCGGGCTGCTGCGGAGCCGGGGCCTGCGGGGCCGGAGCCGGAGCCGGAGCGGCCTGCGGGGCCGGGGCCTGCGGGGCCGGAGCCGGGGCGGCCTGCTGGGGAGCGGGCTGGGCCGGGGCCGGCTGCGGGATGGAGGAGGCCGGGGGAGCCGGGGCGGGCTCGGGCTCCGGCTCGGGCTCGGCCTGCGGGGCCGGGGCGGCGGCGCCCGGCTGGGCGTTCTCGTCGATGATGGCGAGCTCGGCGCCGACCTCGACCGTCTCGTCCTCAGCCACGACGATCTTGGTGAGCACACCCGCGGAAGGCGACGGGATCTCGGTGTCGACCTTGTCGGTCGAGACCTCGAGGAGCGGCTCGTCGGCCTCGACGCGCTCGCCCTCCTTCTTCAGCCAACGGGTTACCGTGCCCTCGGTCACGCTCTCGCCGAGCTGGGGCATCTGTACGGAGACCGGCATCGTTATTCTTCTCTCGCGTTCTGATCTCGAGGGCTGGACTAGTTGTGTACGTGCAACGGCTTGCCGGCCAGGGCCAGCATCGCCTCACCGACTGCCTCGGACTGGGTCGGATGTGCATGGATGAGCTGGGCGACCTCTGCGGGCAGCGCCTCCCAGTTGTAGATCAGCTGGCCTTCCGTGACGAGCTCGCCGATGCGCCGGCCCACCATGTGGACGCCGACGACCGGGCCGTCCTTCTGGGCGATGACCTTCACCGCTCCGGAGGTGCCGAGGATCTGGCTCTTGGGGTTGCCGGCCAGGTCGTAGACCTGCTCGACGATCTCGATGCCGCGCTCGGCGGCCTGCGCCGACGTGATGCCGACCGAGGCGACCTCGGGGTCGGAGTAGGTGATGCGGGGCACGCCGGCGTAGTCGATCGGCGGGGGGTTGAGGCCGGCGATGTGCTCGGCCACCATGATGCCCTCGGCGAACCCGGCGTGGGCCAGCTGCAGCGTGGGGATCAGGTCGCCGATGGCGTAGATGCCGGGGACCGAGGTCTGGCAGTGCTCGTCGACCACGACGGCGCCGCGCTCGATGGTCACGCCCTGCTCCTCGAAGCCCATGCCGGACGACACCGCGCCGCGGCCGACCGCGACGAGCAGGAGCTCGGCGTCGAGGGTCTTGCCGTTGGCCAGGGTGACGACGACGCCCGTCTCGGTGGTCTTGGCGGAGTCGAAGAAGACGCCCAGCTCGTACTTGATGCCGCGGCGGCGGAAGGCCCGCTCCAGCAGCTTGGAGCTGGACTCCTCCTCGGTCGGCAGCAGGTGCGGCAGCGCCTCGACGATCGTGACCTCGGCGCCGAAGGAGCGGTAGACGCTGGCCAGCTCGACGCCGATCACGCCGCCGCCCAGGACGATCACCGACGACGGCACGCGGTCCATCTTCAGGGTGTGCTCGCTGGTGATGACCCGCTCGCCGTCGATCTCCAGGCCGGGCAGCGTGCGGGGGGCCGAACCGGTGGCCAGCACGAGGTTGGCGCCCTCGTAGACCTCCGAGCCCACCTGCACGCTGCGCGGGCCCACCAGACGGCCCTCGCCCTCGACCACCGTCACGCCCGCGCCCTTGAGCAGGCCCTGGACGCCCTTCCAGGCACGCGTGACGATCTTGTCCTTGAACGCGTGCACGCCCTGGACGTCGATGCCCTCGAAGCTCGCCTTGACGCCGAAGGACGCGCTCTCGCGGGTCTCGTCGGCGACCTCGGCCGAGTGCAGCAGGGCCTTCGTGGGGATGCATCCCCTGTGGAGGCAGGTGCCGCCGATCTTGTCCTTTTCGATGAGGACGACCGACTTGCCCAGCTCGGCCGCCCGGAGGGCGCAGGCGTAACCGCCGCTGCCGCCACCTAGGACGACGATGTCATAGGCCACAGGAAGGCTCCTTGTCGGGGTGTTCGTGATGCCGTCATCTTTTCATTTGTTTCAGATGCTCGCGTGCCGCTCTGCGAGTCCGATGAGGGTGCGGGTGATGGCGCCGGTGCCGCCCTTGGGGGTGTAGCCGTACGCCTCGCCCTTGTTGTAGGCCGGTCCGGCCATGTCGATGTGCGCCCAGCGCACCCCGTCGGGCACGAACTCCTTGAGGAAGATGGCGGCGGTGAGCATGCCGCCGAAGCGCTCGGGGTGGAGGTTGGCGATGTCTGCGACCGGCGAGTCGAGGCCCTTGCGCAGCTCCTCCGGCAGCGGCATGCCCCAGGCGCCCTCGCCCGCGGCGGTGGCGGCCTCGACGACCAGCTCGCGGACGGCGTCGTCGTTGGCCATGACGCCCGCGGTGCGCCAGCCGAGCGCGACGATCTGCGCGCCGGTCAGCGTGGCGATGTCGACGATCAGGTCGGGGTCGTCCTCGGCGGCGCGCGCGATGCCGTCCATGAGCACCAGGCGGCCCTCGGCGTCGGTGTCGAGCACCTCGACGGTCTTGCCGCTGTAGCTGTGGATGACGTCGGAGGGGCGCTGGGCGGTGCCGCTCGGCAGGTTCTCGGCCAGGCAGAGGTAGCCGACGACGTTGACCGGCAGGCCGAGCCGGGCGATGCCGACCAGCGCGCCGAGCACGGCGCCCGCGCCGCCCATGTCGGACTTCATCCAGTCCATGGCGGCCGACGGCTTGAGCGACAGGCCGCCGGAGTCGAACGTGATGCCCTTGCCCACGAACGCCAGCGTCTTGCCCGCCTCGGGGTGGCTGTAGGCGACGCGGACCAGGCGCGGCGGGTTGACCGAGCCCTGGCCGACGCCGACCAGGCCGCCGTAGCCGCCGTCCTTGAGCTGCTTCTCGTCGAGGACCTCGACGGTCAGCCCGTGCTTGGCGCCCTCCTGCTCGGCGATCTCGGCGAACTTCGCCGGCCACAGGTCGGACGGCGGCGTGTTGACCAGGTCGCGGACGAGCGAGACCGACTCGGCCAGCACGCCGGCCCGCTCGGCGGCGGACTCGCCCTGCCCGGACAGGACGGTGATCTCGGAGACGGGGGCCTTGGGCGGCTCGCCCGTGCGGTAGCGGTCGAAGCCGTACGCGCCGAGCAGCGCGCCCAGGGCGACGGCCTCGGCCTGGGCGTCGTCGTCGGCCGGCAGGGCCAGCGCGGCGCGCGCGGTGCCGGCCAGCGACCGTACGGCGGCGCCGGCGGCGCGGCGAAGGGACTCGTGGTCGGAGGAGTCGCCCAGGCCGACGGCGACGAGCACCGGGGCCTGGACGGCGCCGAACGTGGGCAGCTTGGCCAGCTCTCCGGGTTTGCCGGAGAAGCCGAGCGAGCTGAGGGAGGTGGCGAGGTTGCCGCCGAAAGCCGCGTCGAGGGACTCAGCGCCCGTGGCCGGGCGGGGGCCGTCCTGGCCGGGCCGGAAGCCGACGATCAGGGCGTCGGTGTCGACAGAGACTGGGTCTGCTGAGTTCAGCCGCACAGTGGTCACGTAAACCGATGCTATCCACGGTTTCTGCGTACTCACAAACAGGGGTTCATCCTACAAATGCTGGTCGGGCGCATTCCGTTTCATGGTGCTAGTGTCATTAGCATCATGTTGCTCGCGCTCGATCTCAACGACGCACGGCCCCTCCACGAACAGGTGGCCGGCGCCATCCGCCGCGCCATCGGCGAGGGCTCCTACACGCCCGGTGACCGCCTTCCGCCGGCCCGCGACCTCGCCAGGGCGCTCGGCATCAACCCCAACACCGTGCTGCGCGCGCTGCGCGACCTGCGCGACGAGGGGCTGCTGGAGTTCAGGCGGGGCCGAGGGGTCAGCGTCGCGGGCCAGGCCGACGGGCGCGCGCTGCTCGTGCAGCGCACCCGGGAGCTGCTGGAGGAGGCCAAGAGGCACGGCTACCGCCGTGAGGACCTCATCACCATCCTGGAGGATCTGCCATGAACCCCCGAATCCCCGCGGCCGCGTGGGGCGCGGCCGTCACGGCGACCCTGCTCCTGGCCCCCATGGGGCTGCGCGACCGGGTGCCCGACCCGCTGGCCACCCACTGGGGCGCGGCGGGTGTCGACGGCTCGGCGTCCTTCCAGGCCCACGTGCTGACGGTGGCGGCGGTGTGGACCGTGGTGTGGATCGTGTTCCTGGCCGTCGCCGCGCGGGGCTGGGCGCTGCGGCACCGGAACGGCCGGGCGCTGTGGTGGGGCGGCCTGTTCGGCGGCGGCGTCCTGGTGCTCGGCACGCAGGCCTCCACGCTGGCGGCCAACCTCGACGTGCCCGACTGGACGGCCGCGAGCCTGCCGGGCTGGCACGTCCCGCTGGTTCTCTTCGGTTCCCTCGGCGTGGGCGTGCTCGCCGGCTACCTCGGCAGGGGCGCGCCCGATCCGGTCGAGGCCGTTCAGCCGCCCCCGGCCATGAAGCTGCGGGCCGGTCGCCGCACGGTCTGGGTCAGCCGGCTGGTCAACCCCTGGCTGGTCGCGGTGGCGCTGGTGGCCGCGGCGGCGATCGTCGTGCTCTGCGGGCTGCGCCTGGCCGGCGTCGTGTCGGTGGCGACCATGGCCTCCGCCCTGCCCGGGGCCGTGATCGTGCTGGTCGCGGGGCTGGCGACGGCGACGCTGTCCGTACGGGTCGGCGACGACTCGCTGGTCATCGGCTTCGGGCCGTTCGGCGTCCCGGCGCGCAGGATCCCGCTCTCGCGGATCGACCGGGCCTGGACCGAGGACCGCAGGCCGAGCGAGGTCGGCGGCTGGGGCTTCCGCGGCCTGCCCGGCGCGGCCACCATCATGCTGCGCGGCGGCGAGTGCCTGGTCGTCGGCTACCGCTCCGGGGGGCGGCTGGCGATCAGCATCGACGACGCCGAGCGCGGCGCGTCCCTCATCAACGCACTCGTCGCGGAGCGTGCACGGTCATGAGAAAACAGCTTCCCGTCTTCCTCGTCCTCGCCTTCGGGCTGTCCTGGCTGGTGGCGTTGCCCATCTGGTTCGGCGCGGGCCTGGGCTCGCCCGCGGCCAAGGGGCTGGCCGCCGTCATGATGTTCACGCCGACCGCCGGGGTGCTCGGGGTGTGGGCGCTGTCGCGCGCGCCCTGGCGGCGCTGGGCCGCCGAGACCGGCCTGACGCTGGGCGAGAGCAAGGGCCGCACCGGCCGGTACGTGCTGGCCGCCTGGCTGGGCGTGCCGCTGCTGATCGCCGTCTGCGCCGGGCTCAGCACCGCCGTCGGGCTGTTCCCGCTCGACCTCGACCGGTTCAGCCTGTTCCGGGCCCAGCTCGCGGCCGGGGGCGTGCAGCCGCCGGCCGATCCGGGCCCGGCGCTCTACCTGCAGATCGCCATCGGCGTGCTGGCGGGCCCGGTGCTGAACGCGATCCCGGCGCTGGGCGAGGAGTGGGGCTGGCGCGGCTGGCTGCTGCCCCGGCTGTCCGCCACGTACGGCCCGCTCGGCGGCCTGGCGCTGTCCGGGGCGATCTGGGGGCTGTGGCACGCCCCGCTCACCCTGCTCGGCTACAACTACCCGAGCCTCGGGTCGTGGGCGGCGCTGCAGTTCATCGGCTTCTGCGTGCTGGCCGGCATCGCGATCGGCTGGCTGCGGCTGCGTACGGGCAGCGTGTGGCCCTGCGTGGTCGCGCACGGCTCGCTGAACGCGGTGCTGCCCGCCGTGCTGCTGCTCGGGGACGCCGCGGCCCCGCCCGACACCGCGGTGTCCGGGCTCACCGGGCTGGTCGGCTGGGTCCCGCTCGCGCTGCTCTGCGTGGTGCTCGTGCGCCGCCTCCCGGCCCGCGCCCCGCAGCCGGTCGCCTGACCCCGCCTGCGCCGGGCCGCCAGTCAGCCGGTCAGAGCAGGATCGCGCACACCACCAGCGCGGCCGTCGTCCCGGTCTCCACCAGGGCGCCGAACACGTCCCCCGTGACGCCGCCGAGCCGCCGACGGGCGTGCCGGAGCAGCAGCAGCGCCGCCCCGAGCCCGGCCGCCAGCGCGATCGGCGGCGCCCACGTCCCGGCCGCCAGACCCAGCCCGGCGGTCACGGCCAGGGCGGCCGCCGTGGCCAGCCACGCCGCAGGATCGCTCACGGTGCCGGCCACCATCGCCCCGAGCCCGCCGGGCCGCGCGGCGGGCACGCCCGCCCGGCACGCCCAGGTGAGCGCCAGGCGCCCGGCCACGCAGGCGGTCACCAGGGCGGGGTAACCGGCCCCGGTCAGCGCCGCCGCCTGGACGAGCAGCGTGATGACCAGCGTCATCACCCCGAACGGCCCGATGTCCGACTTTTTCATGATGTCGAGGGCGTCTTCGGCGGGCCGGCCGCTGCCCAGGCCGTCGGCGAGGTCGGCCAGCCCGTCCAGGTGCAGGCCGCGGGTGAGCGCGGCGAGCAGCCCGAGCGCGAGCGCCGCGCCCAGCAGCGGCGGCCCCGGCAGCAGCAGCGCCAGGCCCGCGACCGCGCCGAGCCCCAGCCCGACCGCGGGCGCCGCCACCATGGCCGGCCCGGCGACCTCCCGATCGACCCTGTCGACCCGCACGGGAACGGCGCTGAGCATGCCGATCGCGAAGCGCAGCCCATGGGTCAGCTCAGCAAGCGGCATAACGACCGATCCTAGGGCCGACTAATGTGGCGGGAATGCACGTGCTTGAACTCGAAGGTGTAGCTGTCCGGGTTGTCGGCAAAACGCTGCTCGACGGCATCGACTGGCAGGTGGCGTACGGCGACCACTGGGTGATCCTCGGCCCCAACGGCGCGGGCAAGACCACCCTGCTCTCGCTGGCCGGGGCGGTGCGCCACCCGAGCGAGGGCGCGGTCAGCGTGCTCGGCCACCGGCTCGGCCGGGTCGACCTGCGGGAGCTGCGCCGCCACATCGGCCTCGTCGCGGCCAGTCAGCGGCTGATCGACGAGGACCTGCTGGAGGAGGAGGGCGCCACCGCCCACACGGTGGTCCTGACCGGCCACACCGGCACGAGCGTCCCGCTGTGGGACAAGTACGGCGACAACGAGCGCGAGCGCGCCACCCGCCTGCTGGCCGACCTGGGCTGCAAGGACCTGGTCGACCGCCCGTTCCGGGTGTGCTCGCAAGGGGAGCGGGCCCGGGTCAGGGTGGCCAGAGCGCTCATGGCCGAGCCCGCCGTGCTGCTGCTCGACGAGCCGTTCGCCGGGCTCGACCTGCCGGCCCGCGAGGACCTCATCACCGCGGTCGAGCAGCTGGCCGCCACCCGCCCGGTGCTGACCACGGTCACGGTGACCCACCACCTGGAGGAGGTGCCCGCGACCACCACGCACGCGCTGCTCATGCGCGACTCGCGGCTGCTGGCCGCCGGGCCGGTGTCGGAGGTGCTCACCCCCGGCCTGCTGTCCGAGTGCTTCGGCCGCCCGCTGCACGTCGACCGCCTCGACGGCCGCTGGTACGCCAGAGCCGTACGCCCGTAGCCCCGGCTCCCGGGGGCCACGGGCTCACAGTTCCAGCGGACGTCCCGCGACCACCAGGGCGACGTACTCCGACTCGGCGGCGAGCCGTTCGTTGAGCCTGCCGAGCGCGTCCCTGAAGGCCCGTCCGGCGGACGTGGCGGGCACCACGCCCATCCCCACCTCGTCCGAGACCGCCACGAGCGGCACCGGCGTGCCGCGCCACGCCTCGACCAGCTCCGCGCAGCGCCGGACGACCGGCGTGCGGTCGCCGTCCCAGGCCCCGTGCTCGTCGAACACCGCCGCCAGCCACGTGCCCAGCCCGTCGATCAGCAGGGGCGTGCGCGCCGCCGCGATGACCCCGGTCAGGTCCGTCGTCTCGGCCGTGTCCCAGTGAGCGGGCCGCCGTTCCCGGTGCGCCCGTACCCGCGCCGCCCATTCGCCGTCCGCCGCGCCGTCGCCGCCGGTGGCGACATAGGTGACGTACGGCTCGGCCGCCAGCCGCAGCTCGGCCTCGGCCGACTTGCCCGACCTGGACCCGCCGAGCAGCAACGCCCGCCGCGGCGGCGTCTCGCGGACCGTTCCGCCGCTGCCCAGGACCGTCCCGTCCGGCACGGCCACCGCCCCCCACAACCGCAGCCGCCTGGCCAGCTCCTCCTCCGACCTGATCCGGTGGTCCAGCCACGCGGCCACCACCGTGGTCCGGTCGTCGGCCGGCCCGGCCCGGCGTAGCTCGCCGAGCCGCTGCGGGCGGTCCAGCAGGTCCAGCACGACGACGTCGTAGCGGGCGGGACCGTCCGAGGGGGCCTCCCGGCCCGGCGGCAGGCACAGCACCGCCGCGCCGTCGGCCGCCACCAGCCCGAGCCCGCCGCCGAAGGCGCCGCCGCCGGTGAAGGGGAACCGCGCCGTGTCGTCCACGAGCAGCTCGAAGGGGCGGCGACGGCCCTGGGGGAGCCGGGCGCACGAGGCGCACGGGCACCCGTCCACCGGCCAGCCCGCCGCACCCCCGGTTCCGGAGAGAAGAATCTTCACCGCCCAGAGGCTACCGAGCGCCCCGACCGGGGTGGCGGCGGGTGGCCAGGGCCGTGCCCCCGCCGAGCAGCAACAGCACCCCCGCACCGCCCGCGATCAGCAGCGCCGGGACCCCGCCGGGCGCGCTCGCGGGCGCGGCGGCCCGCTCGGCGGCATCCGCCTCCTGGGACGGGGCCGTCCCCGCGCCCTGGGACGGGTAGCCGCTGACCGACACGACCTCGCCGCGCCCGTTCACGCCGACCCTGGCCGCGGAGGCCAGGAGCTGGGCGGCGGTCGCGTCCTCGGCGCCGGTCACGCAGCGCAGCAGCGGGTGCGCCGGCGGCCGGTCACCGGGCGGGACGTCGCCCTCCCCGTCCCCGAAGTCCACCGCGACCGCCACCCGCTTGTGCCCCGAACCGGCCGCGTCCTGGACGCACACCGCCGGGAACGACGGCAGCTCACCCCCCGGCGGCTCGCCCACCGACCCGTCGGCCGAGACCGCGAAGCGCCACCCGACCACCGAGCCGTCCGCCGGCTCGTACCCGGCCGTGGACGCCAGCCACGCCGTGCCGTCGCTGCGCCAGACGCCCCACAGCCGCACGGCCCCCGGCGCGGGACCACCGGACCGCGAGGACGGTGAGCCGAGCGCGGAGGAGGGGAGAAGGACTACGGCGGCCGCCCCCAGGACGACCGCCGCGGCAACACGGCCCGCGCGCAGCATCGATGGACCTCCGAGCTCGGGAGTAGGGTTCCAGTGCCGTCGGAGGGAAGGCGCCGGCGAACCCGCGGAGAAGGAGCGTATGGCATGACATGGCGGTGGCGTTATGAAAATGCAAATGGTGGTGAGGTGACGGACCGCCCTTTGCCGCGAGAGGTTTTTCCGAGTCAGGCCGATGCGGAGTCCTGGCTCGGGGAGAACTGGCGTGAGCTGCTCGAATCCGGCGTCGAGCAGGTGTCGCTGCTCGACGAGGACCGCGTCGAATACACGGGAATGTCATTGCGTCCGGAGTGATCCGCGAAAAAACGGAAACCCCTTGAGCGCATTGTGGCTCAAGGGGTTTTTCGTTTTCCGGGTCACGGACGGGTGGCAGGGCTCACCGTCTTGGCCGGGTCGCGCTCCACGACCGTGCCGAGCACGTCGTCGATGCGCTTGAGCACGTCGTCCTCCAGCTTGACGCCGGCCGCCTTGACGTTGTCGCGCACCTGCTCGGGGCGGGTGGCGCCGACGATGGCGCTGGAGACGTTCGGGTTCTGCAGCACCCAGGCCACGGCGAGCTGGGCCATGGTCAGGCCGAGGTCGTCGGCGATGGGCCGCAGCTCCTGCACGCGGGTGAGCACGTCGTCGTTCATGTACCGCGCGATCATGGCGCTGCCGCTCGCGTCGGTCGCCCGCGAGCCCTGCGGAGGCTGCCGGCCGGGCAGGTACTTGCCGGTGAGCACGCCCTGCGCGATCGGCGACCAGACGATCTGGCCGACGCCCTCGCGCTCGCTCAGCGGCACGACCTCCGCCTCGATGACCCGCCACAACATCGAGTACTGCGGCTGGTTCGACACGATCCGGTCGAAGCCCATCTCGTCGGCGATCTTCAGCGCGCGGCCGATCTGCTCGGCCGTCCACTCGCTGACGCCGACGTAGAGCACCTTGCCCTGGCGCACGAGGTCGTCGAACGTCTTGAGGGTCTCCTCAAGGGGCGTCTCGTTGTCGAAGCGGTGGGCCTGGTACAGGTCGACGTAGTCGGTCTGGAGGCGGCGCAGCGAGGCGTTGATCGACTCGGTGATGTGCTTGCGGGACAGCCCGCGGTCGTTCTTGCCGGGGCCGGTGGGCCAGTAGACCTTGGTGAAGATCTCCAGCGACTCCCTGCGGACGCCCTTGAGCGCCCGGCCGAGCACCTCCTCGGCTTTCGTCCCCGCGTAGACGTCGGCGGTGTCGAAGGTGGTGATGCCCTCGTCGAGCGCCGCCTGCACGCACAGCTTGGCGGCGTCCTCCTCGACCTGGGAGCCGTGGGTGAGCCAGTTGCCGTAGCTGATCTCACTGACCATGAGACCGCTGCGGCCGAGGTGTCGGAATTCCATACGTTCGACCTTAGAGCGTCACATGAGCCGATTCGATTCGGGATAGGGTGCGCGACGTGCTCAAGCTCGTCCGCCAGGCTCTCACCGCGGCCGTCCTGATCGCCCTCGCGGTGCGGTTGCGCCGCCGGGCCCGCCTGCCGCGGGCCGAGCCGCCGCCGTCCGTCCCGGCGCCCGCACCGCGGCGCCGACGTGCGGGAACGGTCCTGTCGTGGCTGGTCATCGCGGTCGTCGTGACGCTGACGCTGGGGTTCGCCCTGATGGGGACGTCGGTGCAGCGCGGCGCCCTGGCCCTCGTGCGCGCCGTCACCGAGCAGCAGGAACCGCCCCCGGCCGGCCCCGAGCCCGTGACGCCCGTGACGCCCATGACGGCAGTAACGCCCGCGGAGCAGCCGGCCGAGCCCGTGGCGACCGTGCAGCCCACGCCCGCCGCCTCCGCCGCCCAGGCGCCCAACTGCGCGCCCCGGCGCCGCCCGATCGACCCCCGCAGGGTCGCGCCCGACGTGAAGCGGGCCGTGGACGCCCAGTGGCGGCGCATCGAACGCTGGCTCAGGAGCAACGCGCCCCGCACCTACCGCACGCTCGGCGGCCCGGTCAGGGCGCGCACGATCGCCGTGGCCGAGTCGCAGATGGGCGTGGACTTCCCCGACGCCCTGCGCGCCTCACTGCTGCGCCACAACGGCGCGCGCGGCGCCGGCGTCCTGGGCTTCCGCTCCGAGGCCGGCGACCACCTCACCGTCCGCGGCATCAGGGACGCCTGGCGCGAGATGTGCGCCCGCCGTCCGGCCGGGGCCTGGGACGGCCTGCTGATCCCGATCCTGTCCTACACGACCTTCGACGGCGACACGGCGTACGCCACCGTGAGCTCGGCCGACGGGACGGTGTCCGGAGTCACGGGCAGGCGGCTGCGGTCGTCGTACACGCTGCTGCGGACCGTCGCCGACGCCCTCGAACGGGGCGGCGCGATCGACGGCCGCCGTCCGGTGGTCACCGGCGGCGTCCTGCGCTGGAAACCGGCCCGCTGAGCGAGCGGGCGGGACGCGGAAGGCAGGAAGCACGAGTGCCCACCACCGGACGGTGATGGGCACGCGGACGTCGCCGATAAGCCGTTTCCCGAAAAATCGGGAAAACCGGGCTACTTCTTGGGCGGCGCGGGCTTCCCGCCCGGCAGCACCGTGGGCGGCGGGAACCGCAGCTTGCGGATCTGCAAAGCGCGCATGGCCGCGTAGAAGCCGACGCCCTTCACGCTCTCGTTCGGGAACTTGGCCGCGACCTCCTTCTTCACCTTCCACGCCACGTAGAGGGAGGTGGCCAGGACGCCGACCATCATGATCGGCCAGCCGACCGCGATCACGATGTTGAGCACCTTGGCGCGGATCTCGATCGGCCACGGGATCCAGGTCGCCAGCAGGATCAGTAGCGAGAACGGCAGGAAGTACTGGCTGGGCAGGCGCCGCGAGTCGACCCAGTCACGCGCGAACTTGCGCCCCGGACCCTTGTCGCGAACCGGAAGGTAACGCTCGTCACCTGCGAGCATGCCCTTGCGGGCCCGGTCGCGCTCGGCGGCCTGCTTGGCGCGCATCTGCCGATAGGCCTCCTTGCGGTCCTTCGGCGCGGAGACCGGCTGGCGTCGTCTGCCCTCGGCATCCCGGCGCTTGGGTGTGGGACGACCTTTACCCTGGGGCTTAGGATCGTCAACGGGGACGGGGGTGTCGTCCACGGAGGTTTGGGATCGGCGTCGCAACACACGTCAACCCTACCTGGACTGCAACTTAGTGACGCCCCCGTGCGTTATGCGTAGGGTAATCCCAAGGCGGCTGCGCTGCATTGGGTGAACACCAGCACGACCTAGAAGGGGACGGCCGACGCGCATGAGCGTGATGAAGAGACTTTCGATGATCTTCAAGTCCAAGGCCAACAAGGCCCTGGACAAGATGGAGGATCCGCGCGAGACGCTTGACTACTCCTATCAGCGGCAGCTCGAGTTGCTGCAGAAGGTGCGTCGAGGGGTGGCCGACGTGGCCACCTCGCGCAAGCGGGTAGAACTGCAGATCAACGGCCTGGAGGCGCAGGCCAGGCGCTACGAGGAGCAGGGCCGCAAGGCGCTGTCCGTCGGGCGCGAGGACCTCGCGCGCGAGGCCCTGCAGCGGCGGTCGAATCTGCAGGGGCAGATGGCCGACCTCAAGGTCCAGCACGACAACCTGCAGGCCGAGGAGGAGAAGCTGACCACGGCTTCCCAGCGGCTGCAGGCCAAGGTCGACTCCTTCCGCACGAAGAAGGAGACGATCAAGGCGACCTACACCGCCGCCGAGGCCCAGACGCGCATCAACGAGGCGTTCTCCGGCATCTCCGAGGAGATGGGCGACGTCGGCCTGGCGATCCAGCGCGCCGAGGACAAGACGGCGCAGATGCAGGCCCGCGCGGGCGCGATCGACGAGCTGCTGGCCAGTGGCGCGCTCGACGACTTCAGCGGCACCCGCGGCGACGACATCCAGGCCGAGCTCGACCGCATGGGCGGCGGCATGGACGTCGAGCTGGAGCTGGCCCGGATGAAGGCCGAGCTGGGCCAGGGCCCGGCGCCCAAGAGCGCCATCGAGCAGGGGCAGCCCCAGCAGCAGGCCCAGCCGCAGCAGGGTCACACCCAGCAGCTGCGTCAGCCCGGGGAGAACGCATGATCGTCAGAATCATGGGCGAGGGCCAGGTCGAGATCTCGCCGGACGACATCGCGGTGCTCAACGAGCTCGACAGCGAGCTCGAGGCCGCCATCGAGACCGGTGACGAGGGGGCCTTCCGCGTCAAGCTGCACGCGTTGCTCGACAAGGTGCGCCATGTGGGCAAGGCGCTTCCCGACGACAGCCTTGAGCCGTCAGAGCTGATCCTTCCCCCCGCGGACGCCTCGATCGAGGAGGTCCGGGAGATGCTGGGCGACCAAGGCCTCATCCCGGGCTGAGTCCCGTGGGCACGCGGTTCGCGTCCGACAGCGGCCTGACCCGCCGCATGGTCGTGACGATGTTCCTGCTGGGGCTGCTCTACGTGGCGTTCGTCGGCGTGCTGATCGCCCTCGGCGTGCGCGCGCTGACCGTGCTGGTGCTCGCCGGGGGGCTGCTGCTGGTGCAGTACTTCCTGTCCGACCGCATCGCCCTGTTCGCGATGCACGGACGGGAGGTCTCCCCACAGGAGGCCCCCGAGCTCCACGGCCTGATCGACCGGCTGTGCGCGCTGGCGGACATGCCCAAGCCGCGGGTGGCGATCGCCGACTCCGACGTCCCCAACGCCTTCGCCACCGGCCGTAACCAGAAGCGGGCCGTCGTCTGCGTGACGACGGGCATCCTGCGCCGCCTGGAGCCTCAGGAGCTCGAAGGCGTCCTGGCGCACGAGTTGTCGCACGTCGCCCATCGCGACGTCGCCGTCATGACGATCGCCTCGTTCCTCGGCATCGTCGCCGGGCTGATGACGAGGTTCGCCCTGTATGCCGGCTTCGGCGGACGCCGGGACAACGGCCAGGGCGGCGTGCCGGTCGGGCTGATCATCATGTTCGTCTCGCTCGTCGTGTACGCCGTCAGCTTCCTGCTCACCAGAGCCCTGTCGCGCTACCGCGAGCTGGCCGCCGACCGGGCCGGAGCCCTGCTCACGCAGCGTCCGTCGGCCCTGGCCAGCGCGCTGACCAAGGTCACCGGCGACATGGCCCGGATCCCGACCACCGACCTGCGCGAGGCGGCGCCGTTCAACGCCTTCTACTTCGCCCCGGCCCTGGCCAGGGGGGAGACGCTGGCGAACCTGTTCTCCACGCATCCGCCGCTGGAGCGCCGGCTCGAACTCCTCGCGTCCATCTCCAAACAGCTCGGAAGGGGCTGAGGCCGCATGGGCTGGCTCGACTCGCTGCTGGGCCGGTCCAAGCCGGCCAAGCCCAACCTCGACGCGCTGTTCGCGCTGCCGTCCGCCGCCGTGACGCTCCAGGCCGCGACCGGTCTCGTCCCCACCGGTCTCGGCTCGGTGTCGTTCAGGGCCGCGGAGGGCGGCGCGTTCGCCACGCTGGAGAGCGACGTCAAGGCGCTGCTCGGCGGGCGCGTCGAGGAGTCCGACGACGGCTACGGCTACACCTGGCTGCTGGTCCGCCGCGCGCCGGACGACGTCAGCGACCTGGTCACCGAGCTGCACGCGGTCAACTCCTCGCTGGAGTCGGCCGGGTTCGGGCCCTCGCTGCTGTGCTCGCTGGTGTCGTTCGCCGATCCGGCGGGCAGGCGGCTGGCGGTGGTCTACCTGTACAAGCGCGGCACGTTCTACCCGTTCGCGCCGCTGCCCGGGAACAGGCGCGACAACGCCCTCGAACTGCAGGCCAGAGGCGTCCTGGACGGCGAGCTGCCACTGGAGGCCGACCTCGGCCGATGGTTCCCGGTATGGGGTGCTCCGGGCCTTTGACTACGGATGGTGTTCTAATCATCACGTGGAGCGAAGGTTGTTCGTCGCCGCGGCCGCGGCGCTCATCGTGGCGGCCGTGCTTTACAGCGCCTGGATCACCGGCCAGTTCACCACGCCCGCCGTGGACAGGACCGACGGCTATGTGAGCGAGCTGGCCGCCCGCGACCAGCCGTGGACGCGCCTGTTCCGGGTCAGCGACGTGCTGTCCGGGCTGGCCTGCCTGGCCGCGGTGGCGACGCTGCCCAGGGTGGCGCGCGAGTGGGCCGGCTGGCTGGCACTGGCCGCCTTCGGGCTGCTGACGGTCGTCTCCGGGCTGGTTCCGCTCGACTGCGCCGTGCTCAGCGACCCCGCCTGCCGCGGCGAGACGGTCTCGCACCGGCTCCACATGGTGGCCGGCGCGCTGGCCACGACGGCCGTGCTGACCGCCATGGCGGTGCTCTCCGCGCGCTGGCGCTCGTGGGTGTCGTGGTTGTTCACCGGCCTGAACGTGGGAGCCACCGGGCTCATGCTGGCCGCCCTGGCCGCCGGGCGGCTGGCCGGCGTCGCCCACCGGATCCAGCTCACGATGGTCGCCGTCTGGGTCGTGTACGTGGCGCTCAGGCTGCTCGTCCACGACGACGAGGAGGCCCCCTGCGGCCCTCCGCACGTCCTCGACCAGGGCGCGGGCCCCGGCGTGCTCATCACGGCGGGCCTCGGGGGCGCCTGGTTCCACTGGGACGCCGTGGCCGCCGGTCTGGCCGCCTGCCACCGGGTCGTCCGCTTCGACCGTCCCGGGCTCGGCCT
This sequence comes from Nonomuraea sp. NPDC049758, assembly GCF_040674635.1. Lineage (NCBI taxonomy): Bacteria > Bacillati > Actinomycetota > Actinomycetes > Streptosporangiales > Streptosporangiaceae > Nonomuraea > Nonomuraea sp. NPDC049758. The sequence continues at coordinate 383,873 of NZ_JBFAMZ010000005.1, read as the reverse complement.
GAGCCCGCCCGCGACCGACCGGCCCACCCTGTACGGCGAGGTGGCCCGGCTGGCCGCGCTGGCCCCCGCGCAGCCGTCCCAGGTCACCCTGGTCGCGCACGGCCTGTCCTGCTGGCACGCCGAGGCGTTCGCCCGGTTGCACCCGCTCTGCGTGGCCAAGCTCGTCCTGGTGGACCCCAGCCCGCCGCCCGTGCGCCGGCCGCTCGCGCTCGCCGCCGTCCTGGGCGCGTGGCTGCCCGCGCTCGGCGGCACGTGGGGCGCGAACGTGCTGGCCCGCCTGACCGGGCCGCCGGCACACCGCCTGGTCACGGGCATGGGCGACCCCTTCGGCGTGTACCGGATGGGCAAGGTGCCCGCGGCGGTGGCGGGGGAGTGGCTGGCCCGCCGCGACATGGCCGCCGACCTCCGTGACATCCGGGCCGGCCATCCCTTTCCCGACATCCCGGTCACCGTGCTCGGCGCGGGCGGCCGGGACGCCCGCAGGCAGAGCCTGGCGGCCCGCCTCGACGCCAAGCTGGTGCTGCTGCCCCGCTCGGGGCACCAGGTCGAGCTGGACGATCCGGGCGCGATCGTCGACGCTGTCTGAACCGCCGTGTGAACCGGCCGTGGGCGGGGGCAGGACACGCCCGTAGGATCGAGGCGAACCCAGTCTTAGGGGGCAGGCGTGGACATCTCCGTCGTCGGTGAGGGCAGCGTGCAGGCCGCGCCCGACGTCCTGCGGTTGCTGGCGGGCGTCGAGGTGCGCAGGGCGTCGGCGTCCGAGGCGTTCACGGCGGTCAGGGCCGCCGCCGCCCGGCTGGCCGACGCGCTGGCCGGGGCCGGCGTCGCGGCCCACGACGTGCGCACGGTCGAGCTCTCGCTCGGCCCCGAGTACGAGGTCTACCCGAAGGTCTCCGCCTACCGGGCGGCACAGGGCGTCGAGGTGGTCGTCAGGGACCTGTCGCGGGCCGACGCCGTCATCGACACGGTCGCCGGCGTGGGCGAGGAGGCCCGGCTCAACGGCGTGACCTTCGAGCTGTCCGACCCGGCGTCGGTGCTCGGCGAGGCCAGGGCGAGGGCGTTCAGGGACGCCGCCGCCAAGGCCGCCCACTACGCCGAGCTGGCCGGACGCCCGCTCGGCCCGGTCGTGTCGATCTCCGAGGAGGTCAGGGGCGGCCCCCAGCCGCTGGTCGCGATGGCCGCGGCGGCCGAGAGCGCGTCCTCGGTCAGCCCCGGCCGCCAGACGCTGACGGTCGGCGTCCGCGTCGGCTACGACTTCGTCTGACCGCGCCGGAAAAGACTCGGAACAGAGCCGGAACGCAGCCGGGCCCGCGGCGAGGGCGGGCGCTCCTCGCCACGGGCCCGGCCCGTCGGGGGAGGGCGTTACGGGAGCGCCAGCATGCGGTCCAGCGCGACCCTGGCCCAGTGGGCGGTGTCCGCGTCCACCGTGATCCGGTTGACGACGTCGCCCAGCACGAGCGACTCCAGCGCCCACACCAGGTGCGGCAGGTCGATCCGGTTCATCGTGGAGCAGTAGCAGACCGTCCGGTCCAGGAACGACACGTTCTTGTCGGGAAACATCGTGGCCAGCCGCTTGACCAGGTTCAGCTCGGTGCCGACGGCCCAGTTCGACCCGGCGGGAGCGGCCTGGAGGGTCTTGATGATGTGCTCGGTCGAGCCCACGTGGTCGGCCTTGAGCACCACCTCGTGCCGGCACTCGGGGTGGACCAGCACGGTCACGCCGGGGATGCGCGCGCGCACGTCGTCGACGGACTCGGCCGTGAAGCGGCCGTGCACCGAGCAGTGGCCCTTCCACAGGATCATCCGCGCCCGGTCGAGCTGCTCGCGGGTCAGCCCGCCGCCGGGGCGGTGGGGGTTCCAGACCACGCAGTCCTCAAGGGACATGCCCATCTCCAGCACCGCCGTGTTGCGCCCGAGGTGCTGGTCGGGCAGGAACAGCACCTTGCGGCCCTGCTCGAAGGCCCAGTCGAGCGCCCTCTTGGCGTTGGAGGAGGTGCACACCACGCCGCCGTTGCGCCCGCAGAACGCCTTGATGTCGGCGCTGGAGTTCATGTACGTGACGGGGACCACCTCGCCGGCCAGACCGGCGTCCTCAAGGGCCTCCCAGCACTCCTCCACCTGGTCGAACGTGGCCATGTCGGCCATGGAGCACCCGGCGGCGAGGTCGGGCAGTACCACCTTCTGGGCCTCGCCGGTGAGGATGTCGGCGGACTCGGCCATGAAGTGCACGCCGCAGAAGACGATGAACTCCGCCTCGGGCCGCGCGGCGGCCTGCTGGGCGAGCTTGAAGGAGTCGCCGGTCACGTCGGCGAACTGGATGACCTCGTCGCGCTGGTAGTGGTGGCCCAGCACGAACAGGCGGTCGCCCAGCGCCTCCTTGGCCTTGCGGGCGCGTTCGACCAGGTCAGGGTCGGACGCGGGCGGCAGCTCGCCGGGGCAGTCGACGCCCTTCTCGCTGTGCGGATCGGCGCCCTGCCCGAGGACGAAGAGCGGCAGCCCAGTCTGGGTGGCCATCGCCATACCCCCTTATCGTCGTTTTGACGATACTCACTATGACACATGGACGAACGTGGTTATTCCGGGGGTAGGGGACCCGGGAATGTGTGGCATGGGCGAGGTGTTGGTAGCGTCATCAGTAGGACGTCGGAAACAGACAGCCGGGTTAGGGAGTCAGCAGATGACGGTTGAGAGCAGCGAGACCACGACGCAGGGCCTGATCCTGACTGACGCGGCCGCCGCGAAGGTCAAGAGCCTGCTGGAGCAGCAGGGTGAGGAAGGTCTGCAGCTGAGGGTCGCCGTGCAGCCGGGTGGTTGCTCCGGCCTGCGCTACCAGCTCTTCTTCGACGACCGTTCCATGGACGGTGACGTGGTGACGGACTTCGGCGGTGTCAGCGTGGTCACCGACCGCATGAGCGCCCCCTACCTGATGGGCGCCAGCATCGACTTCGTCGACACGATCGAGAAGCAGGGCTTCACCATCGACAACCCCAACGCCACCGGCTCCTGCGCCTGTGGCGACTCGTTCAACTAAGGGGTCACGGCTTCGGCCTGTGGGGTCCCGCCCGCCTTTGTGCGAGCGGGACCTTCGCGTATTCTCGTGGGGCTCATTGGCCTGCTGACAACGAGGAAGAAGAATCCCGTGCGCATCGCCGTAACCGGCTCCATCGCGACAGACCACCTGATGACGTTCCCAGGAAGCTTCGGCGATCAGCTCATCGCCGAGCAGCTCGACCGGGTGTCGCTCTCGTTCCTGGTCGACGACCTTCAGATCCGTCGCGGCGGCTGCGCGGCCAACATCGCCTTCGGCATGGGCTGTCTCGGCCTCAAGCCGATCCTGGTGGGCGCCGTCGGCAACGACTTCGCCGACTACCGCTCCTGGCTGGAGCGTCACGGCGTCGACTGCGAGTCCGTGCACATCTCCGAGACGCAGCACACCGCGCGTTTCCTGTGCACCACCGACGAGCACCACAACCAGATCGCCTCCTTCTACACCGGGGCGATGGCCGAGGCGCGGCTGATCGAGCTGCAGCCGGTCGCCGCCCGGGTCGGCGGCCTCGACCTGGTGCTGATCAGCCCCAACGACCCCGACGCGATGCTGCGGCACACCGACGAGTGCCGCCAGCGCGGCATCCCCTTCGCCGCCGACATCTCCCAGCAGCTCGCCCGCATGGAGGACGAGCAGATCAGGCAGCTCGTCGACGGCGCCGCCTACCTGTTCTCCAACGACTACGAGAAGGGGCTCATCGAGCAGAAGACCGGCTGGTCCGACGAGGAGATCCTCGACCGGGTCGGCGTCCGCGTCACCACGCTCGGCCCCAAGGGCGCCGTCATCGACCGTAAGGGCGAGCCGTCCATCCAGGTCGCCCCGGCCCCCGAGCGCGGCAAGGCCGACCCCACGGGCGTCGGCGACGCCTTCCGCGCCGGCTTCCTGTCCGGCCTGGCCTGGGGCCTGCCGCTGGAGCGCTGCGGCCAGATCGGCAACCTGACGGCCACGCACGTGCTGGAGCGCGTCGGCGGCCAGGAGTACGAGCTGGGGCAGAAGGTCTTCCTGGAGCGCTTCACGGCCGCCTACGGCGCCGAGGCGGCGGCCGACATCGCCGGCCAGGTGCGCTGCTACCACCCCTGACACGCCTACGCCCCGCCCGCCGCAGGCGTGGCGGGGCGATCCCCGTACGGGTGTCAGCGCTTGGCGTACACCCGGTGCACGAACTCGGCGAGCTGGTCGTCCGGCAGGCACCGGGCGAGGTCGGCCTCGCTGATCATGCCGACGATGCGCTCGTTCTCCAGCACCGGCAGCCGCTTGATCTGGTTCTGCTCCATGCGCGACAGCGCCTCCTGCACGGTGGCGTCCGCCGTCACCCAGACCAGGCCGGTCGCCAGCTCGCCCGCCGTCACCTGCGCGGGGTCGTGACCGGCCGCGACGCACTTGATGACGATGTCGCGGTCGGTGATGATGCCGGTCACCCGGTCGTCGGGGCCGCACACGGGCAGCGCGCCCACGTCGTTGCTGCGCATCATCTGAGCCGCCCGGTCGAGCGTCTCGTGCGCGGCGATGCACTCCGCGCCCGTGCTCATCACGTCACGGGCGGTCTCGTTCCCCTTGGCCATGGTCTCCCCCGAATGGTCGATGTGCCGTCAGGGGAGGGCCCTACCCACAAACCGTCAGTAGTTGCGCATCACGTGGATCGCCCAGCCGCCCTCGGGCAGCTCGTACGAGGCAACGTGGCGGTGGGACTTCAGCCGGCACCACGCCGGCACGTCGGTGTAGGCCGCCGGATCGTCGGCCAGCACCGCCACCACGGCGTTTCGCGGCACGTGGTTGATCTGCTCGGCGAGCATGATGATCGGGATCGGGCACTTCTTCCCGAGCGCGTCGATCGTCAATGACGGCTGAGTTACCTCGGTCATGCGACTCCTGCGTCGTGCCGGATGCGGCGCACCAGATCGGGCAGCACGGCCAGGAACCGGTCGACCTCGGCCGCGGACGTGCCCCTGGGCAGCGACACCCGGACATTCCCATGCGTCAGCACGCCCATCGCTTCGAGGACGTGCGATGGACGAAGCGTACTAGCGGTGCACGAGCTTCCGGACGATACGGCGAATCCCGCCTTGTCCAGCTCGGTGAGCAGCGCCTCGCCGTCGACGTAGAGACACGAGAAGGTCACGATGTGGGGCGCCCGGCCGACCGGGTCGCCGATCACCTCGACGTCCGGCACGACCTTCGGCACGGTCTCCCTGATCCGGGCGACGAGCGTGGACAGCCGGGCCTGCTCCTGCGCCGCCTCGGCGCTCATCGCGCGCAGCGCCGCCGCCGCGGCCACGATGCCCGGCACGTTCTCGAAGCCGGGGACGCGCCGCCGCTCGCGTTCGTCCTCGGGCAGGAACGAGCGGAACCGGGTGCCCTTGCGCACCGCCAGCACGCCGACCCCGGCCGGGCCGCCCCATTTGTGGGCGCTCGCGGTCAGCACCGACCAGCCCGGCGGTATCGGCATGCGGCCGGCCGTCTGGGCGGCGTCGACCAGCAGCGGCACCCCGCCCGCCCGGCACGCGGCGGCGGCCTCGGCGACCGGCTGCACCGTGCCCACCTCGTGGTTGGCCGTCTGCAGGCAGGCCAGCGCCGTGCCGGGACGCGCGACCGCCTCGGCGAACGCGTCGAGGTCGACCCGCCCCTCCAGGCTCACGCCCACGGTCTCGACCGTGCCGCCGTCGCGTTCGTGCACGCCGGCCGCGTGCAGCACGCTGGAGTGCTCGACCGCGCTGGTGACCAGATGACGCCCGACCCTGCGCCTGCCGTGTAGGGTGCCGAGCACGCCGAGATGCGCGGCCTGCGTGCCGGACGAGGTGAACGACACCTCGTCGGGGCGCGCGCCGAGCGCCTCGGCCACCTCCGTGCGGGCCTGCTCCAGCAGCAGGTGAGCGCGGCGGGCCTGGGTGTACAGTCTCGCGGGGTCGGCCCAGCCGACATCGATCGCCGCCAGCAGCGCCTCGCGTGCCTGAGGGTGGAGCGGCTCGCTCGAGGCCGCGTCGAAATACGCCACGAGACCCATCGTCCCACTTGCGGCGCCATCGAGGGGTCGCGCGGTAGGGCGGGACACCTGCACGCTAATGTGTCTGCAATCAGCTGTGCATTTGGAAATACGAGCACCCAAGGGAAAGACTCTTGGGCTTCATCTGTGGGGTAGGCGATCCGTGAGTCCGACTCGCCGTACGACGCGGCGTTCGTTGGCCCGGCGCAGGGTGCCGCGCGCCGCCGCTTTGGCGTTGCTGCTGGCCACTGCTACGGCGTGTGCTAATGACGTTCCCAAGTTCGACTGGTCCAACGGCCTGCTGCCCGAGGGCGTGACCGAGCAGGCCAAGGTCGTTCAGCATCTGTGGAACGGGGCCTGGATCGCCGCACTCGCCACGGGCGTCGTCGTCATCGTCCTGATCGTCTGGGCCGCGATCTTCCACCGCAAGCGCAAGGGGAAGGCCGAACTGCCGCCCCAGGTGCGCTACAACCTGCCGATCGAGATCCTCTACACGGTGGTCCCGCTCGTCATGGTTTCGGTGTTCTTCTTCTTCACCGCCCGCGACAGCAAGGCCCTCACGGACGTCGCGGGTGACGCGCCCGTCAAGGTCAAGGTCGAGGCGTACCAGTGGAGCTGGCGCTTCACCACGACCTACAACGGCAAGGCGACGAAGCCCGTGTCCGGCATGCCGGTGCACGACTACCACCAGGGCCCTCAGCTGGTCCTGCCGACGAACACCAAGGTCGAGTTCGACCTCTCGACCGACGACGTGATCCACTCGTTCTGGGTGCCCGAGTTCCTGTTCAAGCGGGACATCATCCCCGGCATCCCGGAGGGCAACCCGGGGCGCAAGTTCGAGATCAAGACGCTCGGCGACGACCGCGTGGGCGTCTACGCCGGCCGGTGCGCCGAGCTGTGCGGCGTCGACCACAGCCGGATGCTGTTCTCGGTGAAGCTCGTCAAGCAGGCTGAGTTCGACCAGTACATCGCGACCCAGGCTGGGAGTGCCCAGTGACCGCCATCCAAGAACCGCTTCGGGCGCCGGTCCGGCCCGTCACCAAGGGCCAGATCATCGCCAAGTGGATGTCCTCGACCGATCACAAGATCATCGGGCACATGTACCTGATCACGTCGTTCGCCTTCTTCCTGATCGGCGGCGTCATGGCGCTGATCATGCGGGCCGAGCTGGCGCAGCCGGGGCTGCAGATCACCAGCAACGAGCAGTTCAACCAGCTGTTCACCATGCACGGCACGATCATGCTGCTGATGTTCGCGACGCCGCTGTTCGCCGGCTTCGCCAACGAGCTGATGCCGCTCCAGATCGGCGCCCCCGACGTGGCGTTCCCGCGCCTGAACATGGTCAGCTACTGGCTCTACCTGTTCGGCAGCGTCATCGCCGTGTCCGGCTTCCTCACCCCGGGCGGCGCGGCCTCCTTCGGCTGGTTCGCCTACACGCCGCTGTCGAACGCGATCCACTCGCCCGGCATCGGCGGCGACCTGTGGATCATGGGCCTGGCCCTGTCGGGCCTCGGCACGATCCTCGGCTCGGTGAACTTCATCACCACGATCATCTGCATGCGCGCCCCCGGCATGACCATGTTCCGCATGCCGATCTTCACCTGGAACGTCCTGCTGACCAGCATGCTCGTGCTGATGGCCTTCCCCGTGCTGGCCGCCGCGCTGCTGGCGCTGGAGGCCGACCGCAAGCTCGGCACGCACATCTTCGACCCGGCCAACGGCGGGCCGATCCTGTGGCAGCACCTGTTCTGGTTCTTCGGCCATCCCGAGGTGTACATCATCGCGTTGCCGTTCTTCGGCATCGTGACCGAGATCCTGCCGGTCTTCAGCCGTAAGCCGATCTTCGGCTACATCGGCCTGGTCGGCGCCACCATCGCGATCGCCGGTCTGTCCATCACGGTCTGGGCGCACCACATGTTCCCGACCGGGCAGGTCCTGCTGCCGTTCTTCTCGTTCATGACGTTCCTCATCGCGGTGCCGACGGGCGTGAAGTTCTTCAACTGGATCGGCACGATGTGGCGGGGTCACCTGTCCTTCGAGTCGCCGATGCTGTTCTCCGTCGGCTTCCTGATCACCTTCCTGCTCGGCGGCCTGACCGGCGTCATCCTGGCCTCGCCGCCGCTGGACTTCCAGATCAGCGACACCTACTTCGTCGTCGCCCACTTCCACTACGTGGTCTTCGGCACGGTCGTGTTCGCCATGTTCGCCGGCTTCTACTTCTGGTGGCCCAAGTTCACCGGCAAGATGCTCGACGACAAGCTGGGCAAGGTGCACTTCTGGCTGCTGTTCATCGGCTTCCACACCACCTTCCTCGTCCAGCACTGGCTGGGCATGGTCGGCTTCCCCCGCCGGTACGCCGACTACAGCGCGGCCGACGGCTTCACCGACCTGAACATGATCTCGTCGGTCGGCGCGTTCATCCTGGGTGCCTCGACGCTGCCGTTCTTCTACAACGTCTGGAAGACCTGGCGGTCGGGGGTCAAGGTCACCGTCGACGACCCGTGGGGCTACGGTGGCTCGCTCGAATGGGCGACCTCCTGCCCGCCGCCGCGGCACAACTTCACCTCGCTGCCGCGCATCCGGTCCGAGCGCCCGGCGTTCGACCTGCACTACCCGCACATGTCCGCCAAGTCCGCCCAGGAGGTGGAGGCCTGATGAAGGTCCAGGGTTGGCTGTTCCTGCTGTGCGGCCTGTTCTTCGCCGGTGTCGACGTCGGCTACTGGTTCTGGACCAAGGCCGCGACCGGCCACGGTGAGCCCGTGGGCACCACCGCCATGGCGATCTCGGTCGGGTTCGCGTTCATGGTCGGCTACTACCTGATGTTCACCGCGCGGCGCATCGGCGCCCAGCCGGAGGACGACAAGCAGGCCGACATCAGCGACGGCGCCGGCGAGATCGGCTTCTTCAGCCCGAGCAGCTGGTGGCCGCTGTTCCTGTGCCTGGCGGCGGCCTTCGCCTTCGCCGGGTTCGTGATCGGCTTCTGGATGTTCCTGATCGGCGTGTTCCTGATCATCATGGCCATGATCGGGTTCGTGTTCCAGTACTACCGGGGCAACTTCTCGCACTGACAAGCGGCTCGAAGCGGGCGTCCTTCCCATAGGGGAGGACGCCCGCTTTTTCGTGTTCTTTACCAGGTCACGGATGTCGTGAATAGATCACTCAGGGTAATAAGGGAGGAGAAGGTTGGATCTTGGGCGAGGGGGTCACTCGTGAGACGCGTGGCGAATGGATCGGCCGGCCTGCTGGCCCTGGCGCTGCTCACGGCGTGCTCGCTGAGCGGCACGGCGAACGAGACGAAGGAGCTGACCGCGGTCGCGCGGCAGCCGGCGGTGGGCGTCACGCCCCAGGACAAGGCCGTGAACGTGGCCACCGACCAGCCCGTGGTGGTGTCCGCGCACGGCGGCACGATCAAGAGCGTCCGGGTGGACGGCGGCAAGGCGGGCCGGTTGAAGGGCGTCCTGAGCGGTGACGGCACCCGCTGGCGCAGCACGACCACCGCCCGGCCGAGCGCCGGCTACACGGTCACCGTCGTCAGCGTGGACGCCTCGGGCAAGCAGAGCGAGACCTCCAGCACGTTCACCACGGTCAAGGGCGACAAGACATTCGACATCCAGACGATCACTCCCAACAAGGACGACACCGGGCTGACGGTGGGCATCGGCATGCCCGTCATGATCGCCTTCGACAAACCGGTGAGCGACCGGGTGGCCGTCGAGCGCAACCTGACCATCCGCAGCTCCAAGCCGGTGGACGGGGCCTGGCACTGGTTCGACGACAGCCATGTGGACTTCCGGCCGGAGGAGTACTGGCCGGCGTACACGAAGGTGCGGCTGGAGGCGAAGCTGGCCGGCGTGCGCGGCGGCCCCGGCCTGTACGGCAAGCGCGACGTCACCCTCGACTTCAAGATCGGCCGCTCCCAGATCACCCGCGGCAGCACCGACGAGCACGTGCTGACGGTCCGCCGGGACGGCAAGCGCATCCGCACCATGCCGATGAGCGCCGGGCAGGGCGGCCAGTGGAAGTACTACACCACCTCGGGCGTGCACCTGGCGATGTCGCGGGAGGCGGTGACCGTCATGACCTCGCCCGGCATCGGCCCGGGCCAGTCGGGCTACTACCAGCTCACCGTCTACAACACCGTGCGCATCTCCAACAGCGGCGAGTACGTGCACAGCGCGCCCTGGTCGGTGGGCTCGCAGGGCAACTCCAACGTCAGCCACGGCTGCGTGAACGTCAGCCCGGAGAACGCGGCCTGGTTCATCAAGAACACCCTGATCGGAGACCCGATCATCATCACGGGCTCGCCGCGCAAGCTGGAGCCCACCAACGGGTGGGGCCACTGGCAGGAGAACTGGAAGGACTGGCTCAAGTGGAGCACGCTCAAGGACGGCCCGAGCATCACCTTCTGACCGCCACCCGGCCCTGAGCAGGCCCTGGAGGCTCTACCGGGGCCTTGGGGCACCGACGTACCGCCGAAGGACGTGAGCGCGCCTCAGGGGCGCGCTCACGGTCACGACGGGCGGTAGGAGCTGCTGACCTCGATCCAGCGGCGCAGCGTGTCGGCGGCCAGGCCGGAGTCGATCGCCTGCGTGGCGCGCTCGTAGCCCTTGATCATCGCCGTGTCGAGGTCGTCGCCGGCGCCGTCGTGGGCGACCAGCGCGGCGGCGGTGTTGAGCAGGACGGCGTCGCGCACCGGCCCCTTCTTGCCGCCCAGCACGTCGTGCACGGCCTGGGCGTTGAACTGCACGTCGCCCCCGCGCAGCGCGTTCGCGTCGGCCCGGGGGATGCCCAGGATCGCGGGGTCGAACCTGGCCTCGGTGGCCGTGCCGTCGCGGACCACCCACACCGTGGAGGTGCCGGTGATGGTCAGCTCGTCGAGCCCGTCGTCGCCGCGGAAGACCAGGGCGGACACGCCGCGCTCGGCGAAGACGCCGGCGATGACGGGCAGCATGCGGGCGTCGTAGACGCCGATGGCCTGGGCGCTGGGCCGGGCCGGGTTGGTCAGCGGGCCCAGGAAGTTGAAGACCGTCGGGACGCCGATCTCCTTGCGCGCCGGGCCGGCGAACCGCAGCGCCGGGTGGTAGACGGGCGCGAAGCAGAAGGCGATGCCCGCCTCGCGCGCCACCCGCGCGGTCTGCTCCGGCGTCAGGTCGAGCCTGATGCCCATGTGCTCCAGGACGTCGGCGGCCCCGCACAGCGAGGAGGCCGAGCGGTTGCCGTGCTTGACGACCCTGGCCCCCGCCGCGGCGGCCACGATGGCGGCCATGGTGGAGACGTTGACGGTGTGGGCGCGGTCGCCGCCCGTGCCGACGACGTCGAGGACGGGCCCCTCGACGGTCAGCGGCGTGGAGAACTCCAGCATCGTCCGGGCCAGGCCCACCACTTCGGCTACCGTCTCGCCCTTGGCCCGCAGGGCCAGCGCGAAGCCCGCGATCTGGGCGGAGGTGGCGTTGCCCGAGAAGATCTCCCGCATCGCCCAGGCCGTCTCGTCGGCCGACAGGTGCTCGCCGGAAAGGAGCGCGGAGAACAGGGCAGGCCAGGTCGTCCGGGAGTCCATGGGCACCTACTTCGCGTTGAGTCGGGTGGCGGAACGGCGGCGCATCAGGTCGGCGACGGTGTCGGCCAGGACCATGGGCTCGATGGGCTGCGGGACGACGGCGTCGGCCTTGGACCACTCGGCCAGCCAGCGGTCGTCGCGCCTGGCGATGATCAGGCAGACGGGCGGGCAGTCGTAGACCTCGTCCTTGGCCTGACGGGAGACGCCCATGCCGCCGGCGGGCTGGGTCTCGCCGTCGAGGACCGCCACGTCGATCTCGCCGGAGCCGAGCCACTGGTGGACCTTGGGCTCGGTGGCGCACTCGATGATCTCGACGAGGGGCAGATCGGCCGCCGGCCGCCGGCCGATCGCCTGGCGGACCTCGGCCCGGGTGGTCGCGTCGTCGCTGTAGACGAGGACCCTCATCGTGTCGTCGGTGCTCCCAGAGGACGTCACTGTCGCGCTCACTATCGGTCGAAGCTGTATGGTCACCTGGATCGTACCGTTGCGCCGGGATGCAATCCCAGGCCACCGGGTCTGACAGGCGTTTTGTCCCAATTATCCCAGGTTGATGGCCGGTTTGTTCCTCCTAACGGGGGGTCGTTGGCCGGACCGAACACCGGAGCCGCAATAATGCTGCCCGTGGCGACAGCATCCGCAATAACTTCGACGACGACAGCACAGTCGTACCGACGGCCGAACCTGGTCAGTGTCGGGACGATCGTCTGGCTGTCCTCTGAGCTCATGTTCTTCGCGGCGCTGTTCGCGATGTACTTCACCATCCGGTCGGTGAGCGAGGGGAAGGGCATCGAGTGGGGCCCTGCCTTCCTTCCTGCAGGCGTTGAGGCAGAAGGCGCTCACCTGAACATCCCGTTCGCGACGGTCAACACGATCATCCTGGTCCTGTCGAGTGTGACGTGCCAGCTGGGCGTGTGGGCCGCGGAGAAGGGGCAGGTCGGCAAGCTCCGCTTCTGGTACATCGTCAGCTTCCTGATGGGCGCGATCTTCGTCGCCGGTCAGCTGTACGAGTACGGCGAGCTGGCGTCAGAGGGCGCGACCCTGTCCGCCAACGCTTACACCTCGGTGTTCTACCTGACGACGGGCTTCCACGGCCTGCACGTGACCGGTGGCCTGATCGCGTTCCTGTTCATGCTGGGACGCACGTACGCCGCGAAGCGCTTTACGCATGAGCAGGCCACCAGCGCGATCGTCGTGTCCTACTACTGGCACTTCGTAGACGTCGTCTGGATCGGTCTTTTCGCGACCATCTACATCATTCGTTAAGGAACGGGATCTCTGTGACTAGGATCACCGCTTGGCGGCGGCATCCCCTCGCGAGATACGCCGTCCTGATTTTGGCGTTGGCGCTGGTCGGGATGGTATACGCCGCCTTTGTCCAGGCGGGCAAGCCTGCCGACGCGGCGCTGGCGGCAGGCAAGGTCGACGACGTGGCCGAGGGCAAGAGCCTGTTCGTGGCCCACTGCTCGAGCTGCCACGGCATGAACGCGGAGGGCACCAACACCGCACCCACGCTCGTCGGCGTCGGCGCCGCGGCGGTCGACTTCCAGATGAGCACCGGCCGCATGCCCGCCGCCAACCCCGGCCCGCAGGCGCCTCGCAAGCCTCCGGCCCACTGGGTCACCGAGGAGACGACCCGTCAGGTCGCCGCCTACGTGCAGTCGCTCGGCGGCGGCCCGCAGGTCCCGGGCAAGGAGCAGGTCGACCCGAAGCTCGGTGACGCCGGCAAGGGCGGCGAGCTGTTCCGGGCCAACTGCATCCAGTGCCACAACTGGGCGGGCGCCGGCGGTGCCCTGACGCAGGGCAAGTACGCGCCCAACCTCAACGAGTCCTCACCGACGCAGATCTACGAGGCGATGATCACCGGCCCGCAGGCGATGCCGGTCTTCAACGACTCGACGATCACGCCTGAGGAGAAGCGCAGCATGATCGCGTACATCACCCAGGTCCGTGAGCAGAAGGACCCCGGAGGGTTCGGCCTCGGGCGCATCGGCCCGGTCACCGAAGGTCTCGTAGCGTTCGTGGTAGGCATCGCCGCCCTAGCCCTCGCCGCCATCTGGATCACCGCGAAGAAGCGACAGAAGTCATGACAGACAACGAGCACGAGATCGAGCAGCCGGACGAACGCGTGCCCAAGCGCGTCATCGGCACTCCCGCGCCCGGCACGTCGATGCTGGGCGCCGCGGAGAAGGAAGCGGACGCCGCCGAGCGCGACGTCCCGGGCGTGACGCTGCCGGACGAGGCCAAGGCCCGCAAGGCCGAGAAGATCGTGGCGCTCTGCTTCGCGATCACCTTCCTGGCCGGCATCGCCTTCCTCATCTCCTACGTGGTGTTCCAGGTCGGCAGCCCCGAGGCGACGGGGGTCTCCAACCTCGCCCTCGGCGGCACGCTGACCCTGGCCGTCCTCGGCCTCGCGGTCGGCATCGTGGTCTGGGTCCGCCAGATGATGCCGAAGTACGCGCTGGTCCAGGAGCGCCACACGATGGCCTCCGACGAGGACGACCGCGAGGTCGTCTCCGAGACCTTCCTGCAGGGCGCCAACGAGAGCGGCTTCGTCAAGCGCAAGCTGATGCGCCGCACGCTGCTGCTGGCCGCCGCGCCCCTCGGCCTGGTGCCGCTGGTGCTGCTGCGCGACCTGGACAACTCCAAGATGCCCGGCGCGAAGTTCAACAAGCTGCTGCGCCACACGGTCTGGGGTGAGAAGACCAAGGAGGGCAAGCCGCTGCGCCTGGTCGTCGAGGGCACCGGCCAGCCGATCCGCGCGGCCGACTTCAACTCGCCCGGCGGCATCCTGTCGGTGGTGCCCGAGGGTTACGAGCACGACCTCAACGCGCTCGCCAAGGCCACGCTGATCCTGATCAAGTTCCGTCCGGAGGAGCTCAAGAGCGGCGTCAAGCAGAACTGGACGCACGACGGCATCGTCGCCTACTCCAAGATCTGCACGCACGTCGGCTGCCCGGCGGCGCTCTACGAGCAGACCACCCACCACATCCTGTGCCCGTGCCACCAGTCGACCTTCGACGCGGCCGACGGCGCGAAGGTCATCTTCGGCCCGGCCGCCCGGCCGCTGCCGCAGCTGCCCATCACCGTCGACGGCGAGGGCTATCTGATCGCCCAGGGTGACTTCAACGTGCCCGTCGGTCCCAGCTACTGGGAGCGCGGCGACGCCGAGGCCGAGGCCAGGGAGAAGGGAGGCCAGGCATGAGCGACCTGAACGCCGTACCGAAGGCCATCGCCGGGCCGTCGACCTTCCTGGACGAGCGTCTGGGCGGGGCGAACTTCCTCAAGCGCAACCTGCGAAAGATCTTCCCTGACCACTGGTCGTTCCTGCTGGGTGAGATCGCGCTCTACTCGTTCATCATCCTGCTGCTCACCGGTACGTTCCTGACGCTGTGGTTCAAGCCGAGCATGGGCGAGATCGCCTACGACGGCTCGTACGCGCCGCTCAAGGGCGTCATGATGTCGGAGGCCTACGCGTCGTCGCTGGAGATCAGCTTCGACGTCCGGGGTGGTCTGCTGATGAGGCAGATGCACCACTGGGCGGCCCTGCTCTTCGTGGCCGGCATGACGGTGCACATGCTGCGGGTGTTCTTCACCGGCGCCTACCGCAAGCCGCGCGAGCTCAACTGGATCATCGGCGTGCTGCTGCTGACCCTGGCGCTGGCCGAGGGTCTGACCGGCTACTCCCTCCCCGACGACCTGCTCTCCGGCGCCGGTCTGCGGATCACCGAGGGTGTGGCGATCTCGCTGCCGCTGGTGGGCACGTACATCACGTTCTTCCTGTTCGGCGGGGAGTATCCGGGCGGGGACGTCATCTCCCGGTTCTACTCGCTGCACATCCTGCTCATCCCGGGCATCCTGCTGGCGCTGGTCTCGGCCCACATGGTGCTCATGTGGGTGCAGAAGCACACGCAGATGCCGGGCAAGGGGCGGAACAACAAGAACGTGGTGGGCGCGCCGTTCTACCCGGCCTTCATGGCCAAGGCGGGCGCCTACTTCCTGTTCACGCTCGCCGTGGTGTCGGGGCTGGCGACGTTCGCCCAGATCAACCCGATCTGGCTGTTCGGGCCGTACACGCCGGCGGACATCTCCGCCGGTTCGCAGCCCGACTGGTACATGGGCTTCCTCGAAGGCTCGCTGCGGCTCATGCCGCCGTGGGAGTGGAACCTGTTCGGCACGGCCCACGCGGGCACGCTGCCACTGAGCGTGATCATCCCGGCGCTGGTGCCGATGGGCATCATCATGACCGGTCTCGCGCTCTACCCGTTCATCGAACGGTGGGTCACCGGGGACAACCGCGAGCACCACGTCGCCGACCGTCCGCGCAACAACCCCCACCGCACCGCGATCGGCATCTCGGCGATGACGTTCTACGGTGTGCTGTGGCTGCTCGGCGCCAACGACGAGATCTCGGCCAACTTCCACATCAGCCTCAACTGGACGACGTACATCGGCCGGGTGCTGGTGTTCGTGGGGCCGGCGCTGGCCTACCTGATCACCTACCGCATGTGCCTCGGCCTGCAGCGCAGCGACGCCGCGGTCATCGGGCACGGTGTGGAGTCGGGTGTCATCAAGCGGCTGCCGCACGGTGAGTTCATCGAGGTGCACACGCCGCCGTCCGACGACCTCGAGGCCCACATGCGGGGCAAGGAGGCGGTGCCGGCCCTGCCCGTGGACGAGGACGCCTCCGGCATCCCGCCCAAGGGCATGCGCGGCCCGCTCGGCAAGCTCCGCGGCCGGATGTCCAAGGCGTACGGCGGGGAGAAGATCCCGCTCGACGACGGGCACCACGGCGAGCACGGGGAGCACGGCGAGCACGCCGCGATCGGTTCCGGCGACGACCGGAGCCTCACCCACTAGGGTTTCGCCTGATCGAGATCGGCCCGGACGGGGTTTCCCCGTCCGGGCCTTTCCGCGTTCCGACCCACCGGCCGAGGACGGCTCGGGCCCGGGAACGCGCCGGGGCCGGCCGAAGAACGGCCGGGCCCAGAAGACGGACACCAAGGACGGACGCCCAAGGCGGGCACCCAATGCGGGCACCCGAGACGGACGCAGAAGCGGAAGCGGACGCAGACGCCGACGTGGAAGCGGGTGCGGGGGCTTACGGGGGAACCGCGGGGGAGCGGGTCAGTCGGATTCGGGGAAGCCGATCGAGAAGGCGGCGTCGAGGTCGTGCCTGGAGTAGGTGCGGAAGGCGATGTGCGTCTCGGTGTGCTCGACGCCGTCGACCTTGTTGACCCGCCCGGGGATGACCTCGGCCACCTCCTCGTAGCGGGCGACCCTGACCATGGCGAGCAGATCCCATTCGCCGGTGATGGAGTAGACCTCGCTGACCCCGTCGATCTCGGCGATCGTCTGGGCGACCTCCGGGATCCGGTCTACCTCGGCCTTGATGTGGACGATTGCCGTGACCATGTATTAACTGTATCCGGTCATCGCAAAGGCCGTCCCTCTCGGTCGCGCCGCTGATCAAGCCCGCGGTAGGCCAGGTCGATGCGGGCCTTGTGGCGGGCGGCGCCCCGTGCGGGCATCGACCACACGCCGTCGACCTCGACCAGCCGCACGCCCGGCGACTCCAGCCAGCGCAGGATGCACTCGGTCTCCTCGGCGCTGGCCGCGTGGACCGGGCCGGGGCCCGGGATGACGGCCTCGGCCATGGCCTTGAGCGAGGCGACGAACGGTGTGGGATGGGCGCCCTTCGGCATCACGCCCGCCGCGGCCAGCCGCCCGTAGCGGACGACGTGGATGTCCCAGCCGCCGTCGAAGGCCGGGCTGGCGGCCACGAGCTCGGGGATGCGGGTGATGGCGCTCAGGCGCTGCATGCGGGCCGCCGCCCGGACGAACGCGGCCAGCCGGTCGCGGTCGACGGACGCCTCCTCGTAGCGCTGCTCGACCGACAGGCGCTCCATGCGGGCCGCGACGGCGGTGTAGACGAGCGAGGCGTCGGAGGTCATGGCCCGGCGGGCGCTCTCGACGTGCGCGGCGTACTCCTCCGGGCTCTCCTTGCCCGCGCAGGGCGCGCCGCAGCGGCCCATCTCGTGCAGGACGCAGGCCGCCCGGCGGGTGCGCAGGCTGATCGGCTGGGTGCACTGGCGCAGCGGCACGGCCTCGTGCAGCGCGATGCGGGCCTCGTCGGCCAGGCGGGAGCTGCTGAACGGGCCGAGGTAGGTGGCGTCGTCGTCCTTCAGCTCGCGCACGATCGACAGGCGGGGGAAGGGGCCGGCGGTGAGCTTGAGCCAGACCACCTTCTCCGGGAAGCGCGAGCGGCGGTTGTAGCGCGGCTTGGCGCCGCCGATCAGCCGCAGCTCCCTGACCTCGGCCTCCAGCCCGGTGGCGCAGACGACGTGGCGCACGCGCTCGGCGATGCCGATCATCTCGCGGATGCGCGGGCGGGTCTCGGCGGCCGTGAAGTAGGAGCGCACGCGGTTGCGCAGGTTGGTGCTCTTGCCGATGTAGAGCACCTCGCCGCGGTCGTCCTCGAAGAAGTAGACGCCCGGGGCGTGCGGGACGGACTCGGCCAGGTGGCGCTTGCGCTGCTGCTCCGGCGTGGGGGCGCGGACGAACGACTTCAGCTCCTCCAGCGTGTGGACCTGGAAGGAGCCGGCCCGCTCGATCAGCCCGTGGAGCACGTCGACGGTGGCCCTGGCGTCCTGCAGGGCGCGGTGGCACGGCTCGGTGGGGCTGCGGAAGAACCGGGCGAGCGTGGACAGCTTGGCGTTGGGCGTCTCGTCGCGGGTCAGCACCCGCCGGGCCAGGTCGACGGTGTCGACGACCGGGTTGGCGGGCGGGGGGTAGCCGTGGGCGGCGCAGGCGGCCTTGACGAAGCGGGTGTCGAAGCCCGCGTTGTGGGCCACCAGCGTGGAGCCCTTGATGAACTCGAGGAAACTCGGCAGCACCGCCTCGATGCGCGGGGCGGCCACCACCATGGCGTCGGTGATGCCGGTCAGCACCGAGATGAACGGCGGGATGGGGCCGCCGGGGTCGACCAGGGTGGAGAACTCGCCCAGCACCTCACCCGCCCGCACCTTGACCGCGCCGATCTCGGTGATCGAGTCTTCGGCCGGCGAGCCGCCGGTGGTCTCCAGGTCGAACACGACGAACGTGACGTCGCTCAGCGGGGTGCCGAGCTCGTCGAGGGTGCCTTGTACCGCGTCCACGTTCCAAGACCATAGAGAGGGGGACCGACAGTTACTCCGCCGGACCACGCCGGAGCGCGGGGAAGGGGGGCCCGGGACGGCATGGGGGGACGTGCTCGAATAACCATCCTTCTTGATCCTTAGTTACCCTTCCCTTTATGTCCGCGGGAAGACTTGCCGGCCGCTACGCCCTGCTGCGCCCACTCGGCGCCGGCGGCATGGGGAAGGTGTGGCTGGCCAAGGACGAGATGCTCGACCGCGAGGTCGCGGTCAAGGAGCTCACCCTGGCCGAGGGCATGCCGTCCAAGGATCGCGCCGACGCGGTCACCAGGGCCGTGCGCGAGGCGCAGGCCACCGCCCGGCTGCGCCATCCCGGCATCGTGGCGCTGCACGACGTCATCGTCGAGCACGAGCGGCCGTGGCTGGTCATGGAGCTGCTGCGGGGCCGTACGCTGGCCGACACCGTGCGAGAGTTCGGCCCCATGCCCCCCGAGTACGCCGCCCGCGTCGGCGCCGACGTGCTGGAGGCGTTGCAGGCCGCCCACGCCCAGGGCTTGCAGCACCGCGACGTGAAGCCGGGCAACGTGTTCCTGACCGACAGCGGCAGGGTGGTGCTGACCGACTTCGGCATCGCCCGGCAGGAGGGGCAGGCCGCGCTCACCGAGCAGGGGCTCATGATCGGCTCGCCCGGGTTCATCGCGCCCGAGCGGCTGGAGGGCGAGCCCGGCGGCCCGTCCAGCGACCTGTGGTCGCTCGGCGCGACCCTGTTCGTCGCCGTGACCGGCGGGAACGCCTACCAGGGCTCGATCGCCGAGCGGGTCAGGGCGACCGTGACGCAGCCGGTGCCGGTCGCGCCGGGGCCGCTCGGGCCGCTGCTGGCCGCCATGATGGCGCGCCATCCTGACGCCCGTCCCGATCCGCGCAACGTCGTGCACGCGCTCAGGCAGCTGGCCGCGGGCGGCCCGGCGCCGGTCCTGGCGGCCGGCGAGCAGGCGACCGCGCCCCGCCGGGTGGGGCGGCGCGGGCGGCCGCTGCTGCTGTGGGGCGCGGTCGCGGCCGTGCTCGTGGTCGCCGCCGGGGCCACCGGCTTCGTCGTGCTGCGCGACGACGACGGGCCGCCGGCCGCGTTCACCGTGCCGATGGACGTGTGCACCCTGCTCACCCCGCAGGACGTCGGCGGCCTGCTGCGCACCCAGAGCCCGCCCAAGGCCCAGCCGGACAGCAACGAGGTGGGCCCCGAATGCGGCTGGCCGGCCGCCGGCACCGGCATCGGGCTGCAGGTGCAGAAGGACTCCGACACCGTCGATCCCTGGTCGATGAGCGCCGCCACGGCCCGCACCCTGTTCCAGAACCAGAAGCGCTACTGGGCCAAGTACGACCAGATCGACTGGACCTGGCCGGAGATCGGCGTCAAGTCCGACATGCGCTCCACCCGCACCCCCGTCCACGACCTGGCGGGCCTCGGCGAGGAGGCGTTCGCGTTCGAGCTGAAGGGCAAGACCGGCCGCGTCCATTCGGCTCACGTCTACTACCGGATCGCCAACCTGGTGGTGGCCGTCCAGTACGCCACCCTGGCCGACAAGCCGACCGACGAGGACGTCCGGCAGGCGGCGATCAAGGCGGCCCGGGCGAGCGAGCAGGCGTTGCGCCGTGCGAAGTGACCACTACCTGCTGGCCGGCCGCTACCGACTGGTCGAGCAGCTCGGGCAGGGCGGCGCGGGCACGGTGTGGCGGGCGCTGGACGAGACGCTCGACCGCGAGGTCGCCGTCAAGCAGGTGCGGGTGCCGCCGGGGCTGAGCCCCCACCAGCGTGCCGAGTTCGCCGGCCGCGCCATCCACGAGGCCAGGTCGGCCGGACGCCTGCGCGACCCGGCCATAGTGCTGGTGCACGACGTGGTGCTCGACGGCGACCAGCCGTGGATCATCATGGACCTGGTCATCGGCCGGTCCCTGGACAAGGTGATCAGGGAGAACGGGCCGCTGCCGCCCCCGTACGCGGCCCGCATCGGGCTGCAGGTGCTCTCGGCGCTGGAGGTCGCGCACTCCCACGGCATCCTGCACCACGACGTCAAGCCGGCCAACATCCTGCTCGACGCCGACGGCTCGGCCATGCTGACCGACTTCGGCATCGCCGTCCCCATGGGCGGTCAGGGCGACGGCGCCGGCAGCGGCGGCTCGCCCGGCTACATGGCGCCCGAGCGGCTCAACGAGCAGGCGCCGGGCCCGGAGTCCGACCTGTGGTCGCTGGGCGCGAGCCTGTACACCGCCGTGGAGGGGCGGGCGCCGTTCGAGCGGCAGCTGCCCGCGGCGGTCGCGGCGGCGGTGCTGCTGCACGACCCGCCCTTCCCCGCGCGGGCGGGCCGCGAGCTCGGCGGGCTGCTCATGGCGATGCTGGCCAAGGAGCCCGCCGCCCGTCCCACGGCGGCCCAGGTCCGGCAGGTGCTCAGCGGCGCGCCGGTGCGCTCCGGCCCGGTCCCCGGGCGTCGCCGGCGGTGGTTGCTGCCGGTGGCCGTCGTGTCCGGCGTCGCGGTGCTCGGCGCCGGCTGGTACGCCGTGGACGCCCTGGCCGGTCAGCCGGAGACCGGCCGGTACGCCGCCGCCCCCGACCCCTGCCGCCTGCTGAGCGACGCCCAGGCCGCCGAGCTGGCGAAGGGCGCCGTCCGGCGCAGCGCCACGCGCGACGGCGAGTGCCAGTGGGTCGCGGGGCTGGAGGAGCGGCGGGGCCGGCGGATCACCGTACGGACCTGGATCGAGAAGCCCGACGGCGACCTCGGCGGGCCGCAGGTGGCCGCGCGCCGGTTCACCAGCGAGAAGGGCACCAGGAACGCGGCGCAGGGCACCCGGGCGCGGACGGCCGCCGGCGAGGTCGTGGACGTCACGGGGGTGGGGGAGGCGGCGTTCGTGCAGAACCGGTTCGAGCTGTTGATGTCCTCAAGCACGGTCGGCCGGTTCGACAGCATCGTGCTCTTCCGGTCCAGCAACCTGCTCGGCGAGGTGGTCTGGCATCGCGACGAGGTGTCGGTCAAGGCGCCGGTCGACAAGGAGACGGCGCTGCGGATCGCCCGGGTGGTCTCCGGGGCGCTGCCGGGATGATCGTCGTGCGTGCCGCAAGGGGCGTTCCGCCATGTCTCACCGCAAGTCAGGGCAATCTCAGGAGTCGCAGTGAATCCCGGTAGCGAGTACGAGCCGCCGACCACCCCTCACCCGGTGCCGGGCCGGCGGTTCGAGCCGCAGGGAAGGCCGCCGACACCGCCGCCCGGCCCACCCCCCGGTCCGCAGCCGGGCCCGCAGCCGGGCCCGCAGTCCGGCCCGCAGTCCGGCCCGCAGTCCGGCCCGCAGTCCGGCCCGCAGTGGGGGCCGCAGTGGGGGCCGTCGCCGGAGCCGCCCACGGGGCCGATGGGAGGGCCGCCCGCCGGTCGGCCCGGACGCCGCCCGGCGTGGTTGCTGCCCACCCTCGCCGCGGCCCTGGTGGTGGTCGTGGCCGGCGGCGGCGTGGGGGCCTACCTGCTGCTGTCCGGCAAGGGCGGCGGCGGGACGGCCGCCGGGCCGTCGTCGTCGGCGGCGCGGTCCGTGGTGCCGGCCGCCGCCGCGCCCGGCCCGGACGCCTGCTCGATGCTGCCCGCGGACGAGGCCGAACGGCTGGCGCCCGGCGCGACGGTGAGCAAGTCCTCCAGGGACTCCGACTACACCGTCGCCTTCACCTGCAACTGGCAGAACCAGCGCATCTCGTTCGGCGAGTTCTGGCGCAGCAGGGAGATCGACGTCAGGATCGAGCAGCACAAGGGCGAGGGCGCCAAGACCGGCCGCTCGATGGCCCAGAACTCCTACGAGATGGACTACCGCGGCGCCAAGTACGGCGCCACCGCCAAGCCCTCGCTCGACCCCGACGAGAAGGAGTACGTCTCCCCGGTCAAGGACGTCGCCGGCGTCGGCGAGGGGGCGTTCGCCCAGTACACCTGGCGGCGCGACGGCAAGCTGCTGTGGTACTCCTTCGGCCAGGCCCACGCCCAGGTCGGGGACATGACGGTCCGGGTCAAGTTCCAGGCCGGGCAGCAGCGCAAGGACGCGCAGATCCTGTCCAACGAGAGCACCAGGTCCATCACCGAGGAGAACGCGATCCGCGAGGTCAGCGGCCTGATCGCGTACTTCGCCAAGGGCGTGGCCGCCTGGCAGGCGCAACACCCCGGCGTGCTGGCCAAGCCCGACCAGGCCCCGGCCACCCAGAGCCCGGCCGCCCGCCCGACGCCCTCGCCCACGGAGCTGGCCGCCTTCCCGCCCGCCTGCCAGGCCGTCACGGAGGCCGCCGGCCGCCTGGTGCCGAAGCCCACCACGAGGGCGCGCGCCACCGAGTCGGGCAACGACGACGAGACCGAGTGCCGCTGGCTCAACCTCGACCTGCCGGGGGCGGCCGGGAACGTCAAGATCCGCAGCATGCTGATCACCACCCACCGCTTCACCAACCGGGCGGGCGCGATCGACCCGGGCGCGGCCAAGGCGTACTACGCCGGCGAGTACGGCGGTGACAAGAACACCGCCGGATCGTCCATCGGCGGCATCACCTGGGGCGAGCTGGGCGACATCAAGGGGCTCGGCGAGCAGGCCTACGGCCAGTTCGTGCAGACCAGGCAGGGGGAGGTGTCGGCCTCCAGCGGCACGGTGATCGCGCGTACCGGCGCGCTGGTGGTCAGGGTCGACTACTCCGGCGCCGAGCGGCCCAAGGGCGAGCCGGCGAACTCGCCCAAGGCCCGGCTCATGCCGCGCAAGGAGGCACAGGACGGCGCGCTCGCCCTTGCCAGGGCGTACCTGGCGGAGCTGGCCAAGCAGCCGGCCGGAAGCTGATCCCGCGCGACGAACCTCAGGGCACGGACGTCGGGGCGCGGACGTCGGGGCGCGGGCGTAGGGCGGCCTGCAATCAGCAGAGCCGCGCCGACGACGAGCGCGACGGGCACCGCAGCGACCTCGTGCGGCAGCGGCGGCGTGCCCGGCGGCACGGTGAGCTGCGGGATGCGGCCCAGCGCCACCTTGGCCGCCGTCAGCCCGGCGGCGAGCCCGGCCATCGTGCCGGCGGCCACCGTGATCACCTGCTCCAGCAGCAGCGCGACCCGCAGCGCCGCCACCCGCGCGCCCGACGCCTCCAGCGCGGCCGGCTCGTACCCGCGCCGCTTGGCGGCCGTGTGCAGGGCCGGCACGGTCCTGCCGAGTGCCAGCACCGCCGCCGACAGGGCGGCCACCAGCAGCAACAGCAGGGCCAGGCCCGGCCCCTGACCGGCGAACGAGGTGGCTGGCTCCGCGGCACTGCGGCGGGAGATCACGCTCAGCCCCTGCGCGCGCAGGGCCGCCTCCAGCGCCGCGGTGTCGGACTCGCGGGTCCAGATCCGGTACTCGGCCTTGGCGTGCACGCCGTAGGACCTCCTGTCGGCCTGATCGAGGTCGACGAGCACGCCCGTGTCGGTCAGGCCGGGCGCGTACGTGGCCGGGCGCATGGACGGCTCCCGGAGTGGTGGCGCACGGCCGAGCGCAGCCGGATCACGCGGTCGCAGCGCTCGGCCACCTCGGGGTCGTGCGTGGCCAGGACGAGGGTGGTGCCGTCGCCGGTCACCGCGAGCAGCTCGTCGAGGTCGAGCGCGCGGTGCGTGGCGTCCTGCTCGGCCGACGGGCCCATCAGCGCCACCCGCTCACCCGGAGCCGGCGCCAGGGTGAGGTCTTCGGTGATCGTGCGTCCGCCGGCGCGGCAACTCAGCGCCCGGCACGACAACGCCGGTCGTGGCACCACGCGGGGATCATCCTCCCGGCGGGCGATCTACGTCAACGGTCAACAAGGCTGCAACTCGGTTGCAAGCGCGACAAATAGCGTATTGACCAGAAAGCCGCCGGGCCGCGCGATCACGGCTTGTCCGCTACAGGGGCATGGGCAACCGTGGTGGATCACGCGGCCTGCCGCCCGCCGCCCTGTCCGCCGTCCTGTCCGCCGGTCAGGAACGGCTCCAGCAGGCCCGGTACCGCGCGTGCCGCCAGGTCGAGCCCGTCGCCGCGGCCCACGTCCAGGACCTCGTAGTGGCCGCTGCCCGCGGCCGTGCAGGCCGAGACGGTCAGCAGGCCCGAGCGCCGCTGGAAGAACGACTGCCGGAACGTCCAGCCGGTGATGCCGGCCCGGTCCAGCGCCACCGTACGGCGGACGAGCGCGCCGCGGCGCGTGACCAGGTGCCGCGGGCCCAGCGCGTGACCGAGAGCGCGCCGGCTCTCGGCGGCCAGCCACAACCCCACCGGGAGCGCCAGGGCCGGCGCCGCCCACACCCACGCGCGCGGCCACGACGCGGGCAGCAGCCACCAGGCGAGCCCCGCGCCCGCAGCCAGCACGACGACGGCCACCAGCGCCCGCACGACCCGCCGCCGCCCGGCCGCCACCGGATGCGCGACCAACGACATGCCCCCCGCGCCGATCCCCGAGCCGATCCCCGAGCCGATCCCCGAGCCGATCCCCGAGCCGATCCCCGAGCCGATCCCCGCGTCGCGCCTCGTGTCGACTCCTGTGCCGATCCCCGCGCCGACGCCCGCTCCGGCTTCGGCGCCCGCTGTCGTGTTCGCGATCGCGGCGGCGACGCGGGCGGCCTCGGCGCGGGGGAGCGGCGGGGTGAGGGCGGCCACGTCCTCGGTCTCGTCCTCCGTCCTGGCCAGGCCGGTGGCGACGGCCTTGACCCGGGCGCCGCCGCCCAGCCGCAGCAGCAGCGGCTCGCTGATCTCGACGCCGCGCAGCCGCCGTTCCTCCAGGGTCAGCGAACGCGTGGTCAGCAGCCCGCGGCGCAGCCTGAGCCGGCCGGGCTCGCGTTCCAGGCGGTAGCGGCCCCAGGACTCGGCGTACAGCAGGAACGCGCCGAGCGCGCCGACGGCCGCGTTGAGCGCCAGGACCAGCGGGACGGCCAGCCACGGCTGCGCGCTCACCCAGCCCCACAGGCCGCTCGCCGCCCGGTCGGTGAAGTCCTTGAGCCCGACGGCGCCGAGCCCCTTGTAGGCCGCGCCCAGGACCACCGCCGCCCCGGTGAACGTCCAGACCGACAGGGGCGCGTACCGGATCCACGACCAGCGCAGCTCGGCCAGGGGACCGTCCTCGGGCGCGGGCGCGTCCTGGCGCAGCAGCGTGCGGCGCAGCATCTCGGCCGAGTGCCGGTCGAGGGCGTCCAGCACCAGCTCCGAGCCCTCGGCCGCGCGCTCGCCCGTGCCGACCTTGACCACGGTCAGGCCGAACGCCCGGCGCACCGGGTCGGCGCGCAGGTCCACGCTGCGCACCCGGTCCAGCGGGACCGCGCGGTGCTGCCGCACGGTCACGCCCGAGCGCAGTTCGAGCCGGTCGGACGTGAGCCGCCAGGCGGTCGTCCGCAGCCGGGCCGCCTCGTAGGCCACCGCCCCCGCCACGATCAGCACGGCGGCCCCCGCGCACGCGGCGACGACGCCGCCCGCCTCCCAGTCCTGGCCCACCAGGAAGCGCGCCAGCGCGGCCACGGCGCCGGCCGCGAACGCCAGCGACCTGGCGGCCGCGTTCCACAGGCCCCGGCCCGACAGCCGCTGCCAGCCGGTCACGTCGCGTCCCCGGGGGTCGCCTGGGTGCGCGCGGTGAGCCGTTCGGCCAGGTCCGCGGCGAGCCGGTGGTCCAGCGCCGTGATCTTGACGGCTCCGGCGGAGGAGGCGGTGGTCACCGTGACGTCGGCCAGCCCGAACAGCCGCTGCACCGGCCCCCGCTCGGTGTCGACCCGCTGGATCCGCGACATCGGCGCCACCTTCCACGTGTGCGTCAGCCACCCCTGGCGGACGTAGACCGCCTCCTCGGTGACCTCCCACCGCTGCATCCGGTAGGCCGCCCACGGCTCGGCCAGCGCCACCAGCAGGCACGCCGCCGCGAACGCCGCCGCCGCCACCCCCAGCCCCGGCGTGCGCGGCGTGAACACCAGGTACGCGCCCACGGCCGCCGCCGCCACGGGGACCATGAGGACGAGCCACTGCACCGTCCACCACGCCACCGCCCGGCGGTCGGGACGGTGCCGCGGCGGACGCAGCGCGGTCCCGCTCATCGGCCCTCCTCCGCCCCGCCGGCCGCCCGCCCGGCCGCGCCCGCCACCGCGAGCAGCGCGAACCCGAGCACGCCGATCACGACGGCCGCGAAGACCTCGTAACCGTCGAGGAAGGGCAGCACATTGACGACGAGCAGGCCGTGCGCCCACCCCCACCAGCCGAACAGCGTGTTGAGCAGCCCGCCGACCCCCTGCAGGATCAGCAGCCAGCCGAACACCTCCACCACCGCTTTCATGCCGTCCACACTCGCCGCCGCGGCGGCCCGCCCGCCTCGGCCATCGGTCTGCGGCGACATCGACTTTGGTCGCTGTCGCCGGCTCCCGCGCAGGGCATAACCTCGACGAATGTGAGGGAACTGCGGGGGGAGGGCGATCCGGCCCTGGAATACCGGTGGGCGTTGCCGTCCACGCTGCTCGGCGACGGGCGCGGAGGCCGGGTGCGGCGCTCGACCCTCGACTGGGTCTCCGACATCGCGCTGTTCCTGCTGGCCTGCGGCGTGACGTTCATCAGCCTGGAGGAGATCAGGAACGAGCCCGAGCCGCTGCTGGCCGTCGAGCAGATCGTGGGGGCGCTGGCGTGCGCGGGGGTGTGGCTGCGGCGGCGCTGGCCGGTGGGGTTCGCGCTGGTGACGATCCTGCTGTCGTCCTATCTGGAGCTGGTCGGCGGAGCCTCGCTGGTGGCGCTGTTCACCGTGGCGGTGCACCGGCCGTTCAAGGTGTCGGGGCCCGTCACGCTGCTGGCGCTGGTCACCCTGGCCCCGTACGTGCTGCTGCGGCCCCAGGAGGACCTGACGCCGCTGTGGGGGGCGGCGTTCGGGGTCACGATCGTGCTGACCGTCTACGCCTGGGGCATCGTCATCCGGGCCAGGCGGCAGCTCGTCTGGTCGCTCAGGCAGCGGGCCGAGACCGCCGCCGAGGACGCCAAGCGGCTCGAACGCGAGCGCATCGCCCGCGAGATGCACGACGTGCTGGCCCACCGCATCTCGATGCTCAGCCTGCACGCCGGGGCGCTGGAGTTCCGTCCCGACGCGCCCGCCGAGGACGTCGCCAGGGCCGCCGGGGCGATCAGGAGCAACGCCCACCTGGCGCTCCAGGACCTGCGCGAGGTGATCGGCGTGCTCCGCCACACCCCGCCGGGGGCCGCCGACCCGGTGCCCGACCGGCCGCAGCCGACGCTCGCCGACCTGCCCGCGCTGGTCGAGGAGTGCCGCCAGGCCGGCATGGACGTACGCCTCGACCTGGGCGCCGCGGACGGCGTCCCGGCCGGGGCGGGCCGCAACGTCTACCGCATCGTGCAGGAGGCGCTCACCAACGCGCGCAAGCACGCGGGCGGCGCGCCGGTGGCCGTGGCCGTGGCGGGCGAGCCGGGCGAGGGGGTCTCGGCCGAGGTGCGCAACCCGGTGTGGTCGCGGCACGGGCCGCGCATGCCGGGGGCGGGCGCCGGGCTCATCGGGCTGACCGAACGGGCCGAGCTGGCCGGCGGCCGGCTGGAGCACGGCGTGACCGGCGGCGAGTTCCGGCTGCGCGCCTGGCTGCCGTGGCCGCCGGAGCAGGACGGGGAGTGACGTTGACCGACGGAGGGCAGATGGACGCGCCGATCAGGGTGCTGATCGTGGACGACGACGCGATGGTGCGGGCCGGGCTGTCGATGATCCTCGGCGGGGCCGCGGACATCGACATCGTGGGCGAGGCGGCCGACGGGGCCGAGGTGCCGCCGCGGGTGGCCGAGCACCGGCCGCACATCGTCCTGATGGACATCCGCATGCCGGGCGTCGACGGGCTCACCGCGACCGAGGCGCTGCGCCGCACCGCCTCGCCGCCCGAGGTCGTGGTGCTGACCACGTTCCACGCCGACGCCCAGGTCGTGCGGGCGCTGCGCGCGGGGGCGGCCGGGTTCCTGCTGAAGGACATCCCGCCCGGCGACCTGGTCGACGCCGTCAGGCGGGTGGCCGCGGGGGAGCCGATCCTGTCGCCGGCGGTGACCCGGCAGCTCATCTCGCACGTGTCCGACGGGGGCGGGCGCGACCGCACCGAGCGGGCGCGGGGGCTGCTCGGCCGGCTGAGCGAGCGGGAGCGCGAGGTCGCGCTGGCCGTGGGGCAGGGCAGGTCGAACGCCGAGATCGGGCGGGAACTGTTCATGAGCGTGCCCACGGTCAAGGCGCACGTCTCGCGCATCCTGACCAAGCTCGACCTGAACAACCGGGTGCAGATCGCGCTGCTGGTCTACGACGCTAGCGGGTGAGCAGCTCCTCGATGGCGGCCCGGTGGAGCACCAGGTCATCGGGGTCGTCCGGCATGGGCTGCTCGCCGAAGTGGATCCTGCGCTGCCACACCCGGGCCATGATGACGCCGTGGCGGAGGGCGGCGTACATCTCGTAGAAGTCGAGGTCGCGAGGCTCGTAGCCAGTTATTTCGCAATATTTCTGGCAAACGTCGTCGCGGCGCATGAAGTCCGGTATGCCGGGCAGGCCCATCGTCACCGCGAGGTCCTGGAAGAAGCGGTGCAGGAAGATCATCCAGGAGACGTCCAGCTCGCGCGGGCCCACGGCGGCCATCTCCCAGTCCAGCACCGCCACAGGCGTGAAGTCGCGGTACATCACGTTGCCGATCCTGGCGTCGCCCCAGGTCAGGACGTCGGGGCCGGGGTCGTCCGGCCAGTGTGAGCCGAGCCAGTCGAAGGCCCGCTCCAGCACGGGGATCGGCCGTGCGCCGTGCGCCCACCGGTAGTAGGCGCGCTGGGCCTCGACGTGCGCGCGCAGGCCGTCCGTGCCGCCGGGGGCGAGCGGGCCGAGCACCGCGACGTCCTGCCCGGTGTACGGCGTCTCGTGCAGCGCCGCCACGAGCCCGACGCTCGCCTCCTGCAGCCGCCGCCGGTCGCCGGGGGAGGCGTCGTGCAGCCAGCCCCCGAACGTGTACGGCATGACGTCCGGCGGCACCTCGCCCTCGGCCCGCTCCATGACGAAGAACGGCGTCCCGAGCGGCGCGGGGTCGGGCTCGAACCAGAGCGGTCTCGGCGCTGGGATCCCAGCTTTCTCCCTGGCCAGCCGCATGACCTCGAACTGGGCCCGCAGATCGTAGGAGGGGAACACCGGAACGGCTTCCGCCGCAGGTGCGAGCCTGGCCACGCACCGCCGCGTCCCGGCGGCCCAGGTGGCGGTGAAGAACAGCGTCTCGCTCGACATGCCGTTGCCGGAGGGCCGCGACAGCTCCGACACCGTGGCGTCCCCGCCGACCCGTCCGCGCAGCCAGCGGGACGCCCGCTCGCGCAGTTCCTCCAGGTCACGCGTGGACGTGCGCATCTGTTCCGTCACCGCTCACCTCCAGGCCGCACCGCTGCCCCGGCTCAGTCGTATACCCCCTACCAAGCGCTTGTCTAGGTTCAAGGGACCGTTACGGTCAGGTACGCAAGAGCCGTACCCTTGTCTGAAAGGGCATGTCACGAAGGGACAAGTGGGATGAGTTCAGCGGGTGAAGGCCTGTCTCGCCCGCTTCCCGAGCAGGTGCGCCTCAACGTCGTCGACCTGGCCGCGCAGGTTCTCGGCACGATGCCCGCCGTCTCCGTGCCGCCGCCGCTGCGCGGCATCGCGAAGTTCGACCCGCGCAAGCGCGCCAAGCTGGGCAGCGCGCCGATCGCCGCGCAACTGGAGAATGACAAGAAGTTCCGCGAACTGGTCGCCGAGTCCGTCGCCACCGGCTGGCCCGAGCTGGTCGCCGCGCTGGCCGAGGGCAGTGTGCCGCCCGCCGCCGACCCCGTGCTGGTGGCTGCCGCAGCCTATCTCACCAGGCCCCCCGGCTGGGCGGAGATGATCGAAACCGCCCGCGCCGACCTGGAGCAGTCCGCCGTGGCGGCCGAGGGGTCCGAGCGCGAGGAAGCCGTGACGCGGCTGCGCGAGCAGCTCGCCGCGCAGAAGACCGCCGCCAAGGAGGAGGCCGACCGGCTGCGCGAGCAGATCAAGGCGGCCCGCGCCGAGAACTCCGACCTGCGGCGCAAGCTCCACGACGCCCGCGAGCGGGCCAAGGCCGCCACCCGCAGGGCCGAGGAGATGGAACAGGCCGCCGACGACGCCCGGCACGCCGCCTCTGCCGCCGGCAACGCGGGCGAGGCCGAGCTGCGCCGCCTGCGCGAGCGCCTGGCCGACGTGGAGAGGCAGCTCGAAGCCTCCCGCCGGGCCGCCCGCGAGGGCCGCAGCATCGAGGACGCCCGCATCAGGGTGCTCCTCGACGCCCTTCAGGACGCCTCGGCCGGGCTGCGCAGGGAGCTGGCGCTGCCCACCACGATCAGCAGGCCCGCCGACTCCGTCGCGGCCAGCACCGGCGAGCGTCCCGGGGTGCGCGGGGTGCCCGCGCGGGCCCTGGCCGACGACGACCCGCAGCTCCTCGACCAGCTCCTGGCGCTGCCGCAGGTCCACCTGATCATCGACGGCTACAACGTCACGAAGACCGGCTACGGCACGCTCACCCTCGCCGACCAGCGCAACCGGCTGATGACCGGCCTCGGCGGGCTGGTGGCCCAGACCCGGGTCGAGGTGACGGTGGTCTTCGACGGCGCCGAGCTCAACGCGCCGGTGCAGGTGGTGGCGCCGCGCGGGGTGCGGGTGCTGTTCAGCGCGCCGGGGGAGATCGCCGACGACCTGATCCGCCAGCTCGTCCGGGCCGAGCCGCCCGGCCGGGCCATGGCCGTCGTCTCCTCCGACCGCGAGGTCGCCGAGTCCGTACGCCGGATGGGCGCCAGACCGGTTCCGTCCGGTCTGCTGCTGCGCCGGTTGGGCCGCGCATAAGTTACGAATTAGCACTATTGGCGAGACCCCACCCGCCACTTCTGTACTATTTCGCCCCAGGTGTAATCCCTGGGAGGCGACGCTGTGAGGTTTGGCCGGGTGACGGTGGCCGCGGGTCTCGCGATCGGACTGATGACGGTCCCGATGGGTGCGGCGCTCGCTGATCCCAAGCCCACCCTCAAACAGGCCAAGGCCAAGCTGGAGAAGCTGAACGACAAGGCCGACAAGGTCGTCGACCGGTACAACACGGCGACCGAGAACTACAAGAAGGCCAAGAACGCCTACACCAGCCTCAACGACCGTTACAAGCAGAAGCTGCAGACGGTCGCCGACCTCCGCGCCGAGATCATCAGGGTGGCGGTGGACTCCTACAAGCTGGGCGGGGACGTCACCTCCCTGCCCGGCATGGTCGGCGTCGAGGACCCCGAGAACCTGCTGGCCGGGCTGGCGATGGCCGGGCAGCTCTCGCGCGAGCGGCTGGAGAAGCTGGCCGCGTTCGACCGCGAGAACAAGGGGCTCAAGGCCGAGCGCGACAACGCCGAGACCGCGCTGGCCGACGCCGACAAGGAGCGGGACGCCGTCCAGCGGGAGCGGGCCGAGGTGCTGAAGCTGGTCGGCCAGCAGAAGAAGCTCCTGGACAAGCTGGGGGCCTACAACCCGGGCAACCCCAACAGCACCGGCATCAAGTACACCGGTCCCGCCTCGGGCAATGCGGCCGCCGTCCTGAACTTCGCCTTCGCCCAGGTGGGCAAGCCGTACATCTACGGGGGCACGGGCCCGCGCGGCTACGACTGCTCAGGGCTGACCCAGGCCGCCTGGCGCGCCGCCGGCGTCTCACTGCCGCGGACGACGTGGCAGCAGTGGGCCTGGGGCGCGAGCCGGAAGGTGGACCTCAAGGACCTCCAGCCGGGTGACCTCATCTTCAGCGAGGGGCTCGGGCACGTCAGCATCTACGCGGGGGGCGGCAAGATCGTCCATGCGCCGCAGACGGGCGACGTCGTCAAGGTCGTCCGCCTCGCCGACTACCGCCGCCCGCTCGTCGGAGCCGTCCGCCCCTGACTCGGCCCCCGCCCGAATCGCGGGCGGTTTCGGCGTGCCCATGATCGCTGGGGCGAACGGGACAAACGGGGCGAAAGTGCCCTGACAACCGCGTGTGCCGGGAAGTGTGAGAAGGGTCACAAAGCGGTAACGGAACCCTCTGGTCGAGCAGGGGTTTCACCCTTTACTTACACCTTTATCTGATCTTTACAGGCCGTGTCTCCCTTTGCCAAATCTTGACCCCTCGGCGTAGTTTCTGGCGTCGCGGTCAGCAAGCCATGCGCACCGCGAACCGACATCGGAACCCCCGATGCGGACCAGATGAAAATCCAGCGGTCGCCGCCGATATCCCCGTTAAGGCACATCCATCGGGCGGCGACCTGCCGAGTCCGTGCAGCCAGGAGGCACGGAGCCGGGGACCCAAAGATCCCGTAATCCCCCGGGATCAGGGGTGAATCGGCGCGTCATCGCGCCGTAGGGCGACTTCCAGGCCCGAATCCGTCAGCTAACCCGGTAGGCGTTCGTGGAAGACACAAGGAGAAATCCTGTCTACCTCCCTGCATAACCCCCGTCTGTCCCGTCTTGCCCTGAGGGGCGTCGCACTCACGATGACCGTGACGGCCGGAGGTGCGGTTCTCCATGCCGTGCCGGCCGGGGCGCAGACGGTGAGCGAATCGGCCGCCAGGCTCACCGCGGTGTCCAGCACCGCCAAGGCGGCCACTGCGAAGTCGGCCAGGTCGGCGAAGACCGCCAGGTCTGCCAAGTCGGCGAAGGCCGCGCGGCAGGCGTCGAAGGCCCGCAGGGCCGTCGCCGTCGCCAAGCATCAGGTCGGCGACCCGTACCGGTACGGGGCCACGGGCCCTGGTGCGTTCGACTGCTCCGGACTCGTCCAGTACGCCTGGAAGAAGGCCGGAGTACGACTCCCGCGCGTGACGAACAGCCAGTTCGCCCGCATCAAGCGCAAGGTCTCCTGGCGCAATCTCAAGCCGGGCGACCTGATGTTCTTCAACGGGCTGGGCCACGTCGGCATGTACGTCGGCCACGGCAAGATGGTCCATTCGCCGCGGACCGGCGAACGGGTGCGCATCGACAAACTGGGCGGATGGCGGAAGTCGTCGTTCGTCGGCGCGGTGCGTCCCGGCGCGTGACAACGGGCCCCGCCCGGACCCTCCCCGGTCCGGGCCGGGGCCTGTCGCATGCCCGGCCCCGAGCAGGGCCCGATCCGGCCAAGGGCCCGGCTCTGTGGAGGGTCCGGCCTCGGGAAGGGGCCGGGAGGGGCGTGGGCCTACTAGCATCGGGCCGTGTCCTCGCAGGTGCGTCCGTCCCTTCGCGGTCCGCGTCTGCTCCTTCCGGTCCTGCTGCTGTCGACGGCGGTGCTCGTGGTGGCCGACGCGCCGCCCGCCGTCGTCCTGCCCGCCGGGGCGCGCGGGTTGTGGAGCGACGGCGGTCAGGTGGCCCGCGGCGCGCGGTCCGTGGTCGTGGGGCACCGCGCAGAGCCCGGCGTGCTCGCCGATCTGGCCCGCCGCGCGGACCTCGCCGGACGGCGGGTGTCCGCGATGCTCGGCCGGCCGGTGCGCGCGCTGGTCATCGTGCCGGACTCCGACGCCGAGGCGGCCGGGCTGGCCGGCACGGGCCCGCTGGACGGGCTGGCCGCGGTGGCCGACGGCGCCAGGGTGATCGTCGTGCCCGGCTCCTTCGCCCGGCTCACCCCCACGGGACGCGACGTCGTCCTCACCCATGAGCTCACCCACGTCGCCGCGGGCACCGACCGGCTGCCCGTCTGGCTCTACGAGGGGTTCGCCGACTACGTGGCCTACCGCGACGCCGGGCTCCCCGTCGGGACGGCCGCCGCCGAACTCGCCGCCGACGTACGGGCCGGCCGGCTGCCGAGCGAGTTGCCCGGACCTGCGGCTTTCGCCCCCACGGCGGCCGATCCCGGACGGCTCGCGCGGGCGTACCAGGAGGCCTGGATGGCGTGTCGCTTCCTCGCAGACCGGTTCGGTGACGGGACCCTGGTACGGCTCTACCGTGATGCCCGCGTGGCCGGCGTCGATCAGGCGCTCGCCTCTGTGGGGCTCACCGCCGAGACCCTGGCGGCACGGTGGCGCGAGTACGTACGAGAGCAGCTCGCGTGAAGGGGAGGCAGATGAGCGAGCGGAACGACCAGCCCCGGGAAGGGGACGAGCCCGCCGGAGCGGTCGCCGGAGGGGCCGACGAGCCCGGCACGGCGGTCGCGGCGGCGCACGGCGGCGGTGTGGCCATCAGGGACGACGGCGGGGACCGGCCCGGCGACGGTGCACCGCCGGAGCCGTCCGGCACCAACGAGCCCCCCGAGTCCCCGGGCCACCCCGACGACCCCGACTATCCGGACGCCCGCCCCGACGCGGACGCCGACCCCGACACCGAGGACCCCCGTCACCCCCGACCCCCCACCCCCGACGACCGCCCCCACGCGACCCGCGCCGACGCCCGGCCCCCCGCGCAGGCAGCCGAGGGCCCGGACGCCCCCAGCAAGAGCCCCGAAGACCCCGACGAGCACCCGGACCGCCCCGGAAAGGGCGGCAAAGGCGGAGACGAGGGCAAAGGCAAGGGCAAGGGTCGCGGCAAGGGCGCGGGCGATCCCACCACCCCCCTCGCCGAAGGCGTCGAGGCCCGTCCAGGAACCGGCAAGCTGACGGGAACGGCGGAGCACCTGATCGCCCGCGAACGGCGACGCGCGGAGTCCCGCTCCAGGCGCGCCGCCGGCGCCGCCCTGGCCCTGGTCGGCGGCGTGATCCTGGCCGTGGCCGCGTTCACCACCCCCTGGCGGGTCCTGGCGGCGGGCGCGCCCGCCGTCGCCCCCGACCCCGCCCGCGACTTCAGCGCCGCCCAGATCGCCAGGGCGCAGGCGTTCGACGCGGCCACCACCCTGCCCGGCTACATCTCGCTCGGCCTCACGGTCCTGTTCGCCGGGCTGCTGGTCCTGACGCCGTTCGCGGCCAAGGTGCTGGGCGTGCTCAGGGGCCCGTGGTGGGTGCGGGTGCTCCTCGGCGTGGTGGTGCTCACCGCGATCACCGAGGTGCTGAGGTGGCCGCTCGGCATGTGGTTCGAGACGATCCTGCGCGACTACGGCCTGTCCACCCAGGACTGGGCGGGCTGGACCGCCGACCGGCTCAAGAACACCGGCGTCAGCGTGCTGCTGATGGCCGTCATGTTGCTCGCCCTCGTGGCGCTGGCCCGCAAGGTGCGCCGCTGGTGGATCCCGGCCGCCGTGGGCGCGTTCGCGCTCACCCTCGGCGTGTCGTACGTCTACCCGGTGGTGTTCGAGCCGCTGTTCAACGACTTCACCTCCATGCCGCAGGGCTCGCTGCGGTCGGAGCTGCTGGCCATGGCCGAGCGGGACGGCGTCCCGGTCGAGGACGTGCTGGTCGCCGACGCCTCGCGGCGCACCACGGCGCTCAACGCGTACGTGTCGGGCTTCGGGGCCACCCGCCGGATCGTCGTCTACGACACGCTGCTCAAGGCGCCGGAGTCGGAGGTCGAGCTGGTGGTCGCGCACGAGCTGGGCCACGCCAAGCACGCCGACGTGCTCGACGGCACGCTGCTCGGCGGCCTGCTGGCCGCCTTCGGGGCGATCGGCCTGTTCCTGCTGGTCGGGCCGCTGCGGCGGCGTACGGGGATCGCCTCGGTGGCCGACCCGCGGGCCATCGGCGTGCTCATGGGGCTGATGACGCTGGCCTCGCTGGCCTCCGACCCGGCCCAGAACCTGATCACGCGGCACGTGGAGGCGCGGGCCGACGTGCACGCCCTCGACCTCACCAGGGATCCGGCCACGTTCGTCGCGATGCAGAAACGCCTCGCCATAACCAACATTTCCGACTTGTCGCCGGATGCGGTGGAATATGTGCTCTATGCCTCCCATCCCTCCAGCCCCGAGCGCAACGCCCTGGCCCGCTCGTGGGCGAGACTGAACGGCGTCCCCGAACCGTGACCGACGTGGTCTTCGTGACGAACGACTTCCCGCCCAGGCCGGGCGGCATCCAGTCGTTCGTGCACGGACTCGCGCTCCGCACGCCGGGGGTTGCCGTCTACGCCCCCGCCTGGCCGGGATGCGAGGAGTTCGACCGGCGTCAGCCGTACCGGGTCGTCCGGCACCCGACGCGGCTGATGCTGCCCACCCCGGCCGTCGCGCGCAGGGCGGCCGGGCTGGTGGCCGAGCACCGCGCCGAGACCGTCGTCTTCGGCGCGGCCGCGCCGCTCGGCCTGCTCGCGCCCCGCCTGCGCGCGGCGGGCGCGCGGCGGGTGGTGATGCTCACCCACGGCCACGAGGCGTCGTGGGCGGGCGCGCCGGGCTTCCGCTCGGTGCTGCGCAGGATCGGCGCGCACGCCGACGTGGTGACCTACCTGGGCGACTACACGCGGCAGCGCCTGGCCGTGGCGATCCCCCCGCACAAGCTCGTACGTCTGGCGCCCGGCGTCGACGTCGACCAGTTCCACCCGCGGGCCGCCAAGGCGGCGCTGGGCCTCGACGGCCGGCCGGTGGTGGCCTGCGTGTCCCGGCTGGTCCCGCGCAAGGGCCAGGACCAGCTCATCCGGGCCTGGCCCAGGGTGCTGCGCGCGGTGCCGGACGCGGTGCTGCTGCTCGTGGGCGGCGGCCCGTACCGGTCGAGGCTGGAGCGCCTGGCGGGCGGGCACGAGTCCATCAGGTTCACCGGCACGGTCCCCGCCGCGAGCCTGCCCGGCTACTACGCGGCGGCCGACGTCTTCGCGATGCCGTGTCGCACCCGCTGGAACGGCGTGGACGTCGAGGGACTCGGGATCGTCTTCCTGGAGGCGTCGGCGACCGGCCTGCCGGTGGTCGCGGGCAACTCCGGCGGCGCGCCGGACGCCGTCCGGCCCGGGGAGACGGGCCTCGTCGTGGACGGCGCGGACGTCGCGGACGTCGCCCAGGCCGTCGCCGACCTGCTCTCCGACCCCGCGCGGGCACGCAAGATGGGCGCCCGCGGCCGCGACTGGATCACCCGCGAGTGGACGTGGGAGCAGGTCGCCACCCGCTTCCACGCCCTGCTCCGGCCCTCCTGACCCCTGCCCTGACCCCTGCCCTGACCCCTGACCTGGCCCTCGACCTAGCCCTTGGTCGAGCCCAGCGTGAGCCCGGCCACGAACTGCTTGTGCAGGAGCTGGAAGACGACCAGCGTGGGCAGCGCCACCAGCAGGGACCCGGCCGCCAGCAGGTTGTAGTCGGTGAAGAACTGGCCGCGCAGGTTGTTCAGCGCCGAGGTCACCGGCAGCTTGTCGCCCGAGGACATCAGCACCAGCGCCCACAGGAAGTCGTTGTACATCCAGGTGAACTCCAGGGTGGCCAGCGCCGCCAGCACCGGCCTGCACAGCGGCAGCGTGAGCCGCCAGTAGCGCTTCCACACGCTCGCGCCGTCCACGAGCGCCGCCTCGGTGATCTCCTCCGGGATCGTCCGCATGAAGTTCGCGATGACGAAGACGCAGAAGCCGAACTGGAACGCCACGTGGATGAGGATCAGCCCGAGGTAGGAGTCGTAGAGCGACTGGGAGTCCGACAGCCAGGCGGGCAGCGGCACCAGCGTGTAGAGGGTGTAGAGCGGGGTGATGAGCACCTGCGGCGGCATCAGGTTCCCGGCGGTGAACACGATCAGCAGCGCCTTGCGCCCCGGGACGCGCACCCGCGCGACGGCGAACGCCGTGAACGAGGCCAGCAAGAGCGTGACCAGCACCCCGGGGACGACGATGATCAGCGTGTTCAGGTAGTAGCGGGGCAGCTCGGCCCGGCTCCACGCCTCGGCGTAGTAGCCGAACGTGAGGTGCTCGGGCACCGACAGGTAGCCCAGCCGGGCCGTCTCCGCGTACGGCCGCAGCGAGGCGTAGACCGACAGGGCCAGCGGCAGCACCCAGCCCAGCGCGACCAGTGCGAGGAAGACGTGCAGCAGGACGCGCAGCGGCCGCACGGGCCGGCGCGCGGGCGGCCGCCGGTCCTGCGCCGGGGGAGCGGCGGCGGGCGCGGTGAGCGTCATCGCTCCTCCTTGAACAGCTGCGACAGGTACGTGACGATGAACCCCAGCGAGATCACCAGCAGGATCACGGCGATGGCCGAGCCGAAGCCGATGCGGCCGGCCTCGCCCACGATGTTCTCGGTGACCAGCACCGACAGCAGCTCCAGGCCGTTCCTGCCCTTGTTGACGGCGTAGACGACGTCGAACGCGCGCAGCGCCTCGATCACGGTGATGACCAGCACGATCACGTTGACCGGCCGCAGCGTCGGGAACACCACGCGGAAGAAGGCCTGCGCCTCGGTGGCCCCGTCGATGGCGGCGGCCTCCTTCAGCGCCGGGTCCACGGCCTTGAGCCCGGCCAGGTAGATGATCATGACGTAGCCGACGTGCCGCCAGCCGGCCGCGACCATCACCACCCAGATGTTGATCGACCGGTCGCCCAGCCAGTCCACGGTCAGGCCGGTGACCGCGTTCAGCACGCCGTAGTCGGAGGAGTAGACGAGCTGCGCGATGAAGCCCACCACGGCCAGCGACAACACCACCGGCAGGTAGAGCGCGCTCTGGTAGACCCGCGACCAGCGCAGCCGCCGGTCCAGCAGCACCGCGCAGAACAGCCCGAACGGCGTCGCGACCAGCCCCAGGAAGCCCAGCCACAACACGTTGTTGCGCACCGCCGACCAGAACGGCGGATAGGCGGTGGCCAGGTCGTGGTAGTTGCGCCCGCCCACCCACTCGATCGGCCCGATGCCGTTCCAGTCGGTGCCGGACAGCGCGACGGAGGCCAGCGCGGGCCCCCAGATGAGGCCCACGTTGACGATGACGGCCATCCCCAGCCCGATGACCAGCACGGTCACGTCCCGGGCGGAGTAGCGACGGGTTTTGACGGTCATCAGCGGAAGATGTTGGCCTTCTGCTTCTCGATGCCCGCCAGCAGGGAGTCGATCTCGTTCGGCGCGCCGACGAACGCCTGCAGGGACGGGATCATCACGGTGGAGGCGAAGTCCGGCCGGGTGTCGCGGTCGAGGAACTGCGCCAGGTGGGTGGCCTGGGAGACCAGTTCGGCGCCGCGCTTCTGCAGGGCGCTGTAGCCGCTGGTGTCGGCCTTGGAGCTGGACGCCAGCGTGCCCGGGTCGAGCTTGGTCGCCTCGTTCTGGGACGAGCCCTTGGCCAGGTGCTTGAGCAGGGCC
This sequence comes from Nonomuraea sp. NPDC049758, assembly GCF_040674635.1. Classification (NCBI taxonomy): domain Bacteria; kingdom Bacillati; phylum Actinomycetota; class Actinomycetes; order Streptosporangiales; family Streptosporangiaceae; genus Nonomuraea; species Nonomuraea sp. NPDC049758. Next base: position 344,089 of record NZ_JBFAMZ010000005.1, on the reverse strand, counting down.
TTGGCGCCGTCCACGTTCCGGGCCTTGGCCGAGATCATGTAGCCGTCGATGGGGGCGTCGATCGAGTCGGTGCCGTGGGCGGGGTCGATCTCGGGGAAGGTGAAGAAGTCGAGGTCGTCGCGGTCGGCCTCGGGGAACTGCTGGGCGACGAACATGCCGAGCAGGATCATGCCGGTCTTCTTCTGCGCGAGCGACTGCCCGGCCTCCTGCCAGGTGCGCCCGAGCGCGGCCGGCTGGTGGTACTCCATCAGCCCCCGCCAGGTGCCGAAGACCTGCCTGACCTTCGGGTCGGTCCACGACTCCTTGCCGGCCATGAGCGAGATGTGGAAGTCGTAGCCGTTCGTGCGCATGTTGAGGATGTCGAACGTGCCCATCGCCGGCCAGCCGTCCTTGTCGGCGAACGCGATCGGGACCAGCCCGTCGGCCTTCATCCTCCTGGCCAGGGCGGTGAACTCATCCAGGGTTCTCGGGGGCTCGTACCCCTTGGCCCGCCACAGGCTCTTGCGGTAGAAGACGGCCCATGGGTAGTAGGTGAACGGCACGAAGTACTGCTTGCCGTCGGTGCCGGTCGACTGGTCCTTGAACGCCTGCGTGTAGTCGCCGCCGATCTCCCGCCACACGTCCGAGATGTCGGTCGCCAGGCCCTGCTCGGCGAAGAAGCGCATCCGGTAGCCGGCGAACCAGGTGAACACGTCGTCGGGCGTGCCCTTGAGATAGCGGTTGATGTTCTCCTGGAAGGTGTTGTGGTCGACCGTGTTGACCTTCGGGACGGCCTGGGTGAAGCCCTTGAGCACGGTCTCCAGGGCCTTCTTGGGCACCTCGTCGGAGGCGTTCGAGCCGATCGTGACCGTGCCCGTCCCGCCGCCGGACGACCTGCCCGGCCCGGTGGCGGGGCTGCCGGACCCGCACCCGACGAGGACGGCGGGCACGCCGAACGCGGCGGCTCCGAGGAGTAGACGGCGGCGGGAGATCGGCATGTGTCGGTCCATGGTGGTTCCTCCTTGCCGGACCCTTCAGATTCCCCCGAGTTCGCTCACACCCATTCATCGAAAGACGAAGCCCTACCGCTGTCAACGCACTGTTTCATGACGTTTTCGACGCATTCACCGGGTCGGTGTCATGTCATGATGCGGACGGGATGTGTCGGAACCTGTTGGGATCTGGTGATGCGATGCTCGCCCCGCAGCGTCAGCAGGCGATCCTGGACCTCGTCCGGCAGAACGGCGGCGTCAGGGTCGTGGACCTGGTGCGCACGTTCGGCGTCTCCGACATCACGATCCGGCGCGACCTGGAGCTGCTGGCCGAGCGTGGCCTGCTGGCCAAGGTGCACGGCGGCGCGACCACCATCGGCTCCACGAACGAGCCGGGATTCGCCGCCAAGTCCGTGCAGCAGGAGGCGGAGAAGCAGGCCATCGCCGGGCACGCCGCCGCGCTGGTGCGCCCCGGCACGGCCGTGGCCCTGTCGGCCGGCACCACGACCTGGACGCTCGCCCACCACCTGGGCCAGGTCCCCGGCCTGACCGTGGTGACGAACTCCGTCCGCGTCGCCGACGTCTTCCAGCACGCCGGCCGTCCCGACCAGACGGTCGTGCTCACCGGCGGCGTGCGCACCCCGTCCGACGCCCTGGTCGGCCCGGTCGCGGTCGCCGCCATCCGCCGGCTCAACGTGGACCTGCTCTTCCTGGGCGTGCACGGCATGACCGCGAGGACGGGCTTCACCACCCCGAACATGATGGAGGCCGAGACCGACCGCGCGCTGGTCGAGGCGGCCTCCCGGCTCGTCGTGCTGGCCGACCACACCAAATGGGGGACCGTCGGCATCAGCACGATCGCCGAGCTCGGCGAGGCCGACGTGGTCGTCTCCGACACCGGCCTGCCGGAGCCGGCCAGGCAGGCGCTGTCGGAGCGGGCGGGCCGGCTCGTCCTGGCGGAGACGCGGCCCGTCCCGAGGTGAGGCCCGTCCCGAGGTGAGGCCCGTCACCAGCGGTGGGGCCCGTCACCGGCCGAGGGGCCGCACCGCGCCCCCGCCTCCGGACGGCGGCCTCAAGCGACCGCCTTCGCCTCCGGACGGCGGCCTCAAGCGACCGCCGCCGACAGCCGGTCGTACTGCTCGTCGGAGAGCTCGACCGACAGCGCCGCCACGTTCTCCTCCAGGTGCCCGATCGAGGAGGTGCCCGGGATCGGGATCACCGTGGGGGAGCGGCGCAGCAGCCAGGCCAGCGACGCCTGGGCCGGGGTGACGCCGATCTCGGCCGCCACCGCCGCCAGCGGCGTGCCGGGCCCGGCGTGGGAGCCCGCCGCGATCGGGAAGAACGGCAGGAACGCGATGCCGTGCGCGGCGGCGTGGTCCACGACGTCCTCGTGCTGCCGGGTGGCCAGGTTGTACATGTTCTGCACGGCCGCGATCGGCGTGATCTCCGCCGCCTGGCGCAGCTCCTCGGCGCTCACCTCCGACAGGCCGACGTGCCGGACCTTGCCTTCGTCCCTGAGCTGCTTGAGCGCGCCGATCTGGTCGGCGAGCGGGTAGGCCGGATCCAGGCGGTGCAACTGGAGCAGGTCGATGCGCTCCACCCGCAGCCGGCGCAGGCTCAGCTCGGCCTGCTGACGCAGATAGGCCGGATGGCCGAGCGGCACCCACTCGGCGGGCGAGGGCCGCAGCACGCCGATCTTGGTGGCCACCGCCACGCCGTCCCCGTACGGGTGCAGCGCCTCGGCGATCAGCTCCTCGTTGGCGCCGAGCGCGTAGGAGTCGGCGGTGTCGAAGAGGTTCACGCCCAGCTCGGCCGCCCGGCGCAACACGGCCACGGCGCCCGCCCGGTCCGCCGGCGCCTCCCAGATGGGCGCCTCCATCGCCGAGCGCGCGGGGTCGGGGGCGTCGGCCAGCCGCATCGACCCGTAGCCGATCCGGCGCACCTCCAGGTCTCCGCCAAGAGTGAACGTCTGTACAGTTTCGCGAGGAATTTCGCTCATGGACGTCACGCTAGAAGCTCACATCGATGTGAGATGCAAGCGGGTGTGAGGAGCATCACGTGAAGATCGGCGCGCTCTCCGCGGAGACCGGGGTCAGCCCCCGGCTGCTGCGCTACTACGAGGAGCAGGGGCTGCTGACCTCGTACCGGGCCGACGGCGGACACCGGCGCTACGGAACGGACGCGCCCGTCGCGGTCCGGCGCATCCGCACGCTGCTCGCCGCGGGCCTGCCGACCAAAGTGATCAGGGACGTGCTCCCGTGCGCCTCCGGCTCCGGCGAGGTGCTGGACGCGTGCACCCTCGGCCACCTCCGCGGCCGGCTCACCGGCCTGGACGAGCAGCTGGCCGAGCTCCAGGCCACCCGCCACGCCCTGGCCGCGATCCTGACCGCGACCGAGCGGGCCGGTGAGCTGGTGGGGGCCGCCTGACGGCTAGTGGCCGTAGAGCTCGTCGATCTCCTTGGCGTAGTCGCGCATCACCAGGTTGCGCTTGACCTTCAGCGTGGGCGTCAGGTGGCCGCTCTCCTCGGTGAGGTCGGTGTCGAGGATCGTGAACTTCTTGATCTGCTCGGCCTTCGACACCGTGCCGTTGGCCCGGTCGACGGCCTCCTGCACCTGCGCCAGGATCGCCGGGTCGGTGCGCAGCTCGGCCGCGCTGCGGCCGGCGGGCGTCGCCTCGGGGTCGAGCGTGACCAGCGCGGCGACGAACGGACGGCCCTCGCCGACGATCATGGCCTGGGACACCAGCGGGTGCGCGCGCAGCGCGTCCTCCAGCGGGCCGGGGGCGACGTTCTTGCCCGCGGCCGTCACCAGGATCTCCTTCTTGCGGCCGGTGATGCGCAGGTAGCCGTCGGCGTCGAGCTCGCCCACGTCGCCCGTGCGGTACCAGCCGTCGGCGTCGACCGCCTCGGCGGTGGCGGCGTCGTTCTTCCAGTAGCCGTGGAAGACGTTGCGGCCCTTGGCCAGGATCTCGCCGTCGTCGCCGATGCGGACCGAGACGCCGGGCAGCGGCTTGCCGACCGTGCCGATCTTGTTCCCGCCCGGCATGTTGACCGAGATGGGGGCGGAGGTCTCGGTCAGGCCGTAGCCCTCGAAGACCTCGATGCCGACGCCCCGGAAGAAGTGGCCGAGCCGGTCGCCGAGCGCCGAGCCGCCGGAGACGGCGGCCGACAGCCGGCCGCCGGTGGCCGCCCGCAGCTTGGCGTAGACCAGCCGGTCGAACAGCATGTGACGCAGCCGCAGGCCGAACGGCGCGCCGCCGGACGCCTCCGCCTTGCTCCAGGCCACCGCCACGTCGACGGCGCGGGCGAAGATCTTGCCCTTGCCGCCCGCGGCGGCCTTCTGCTCGGCGCCGTTGTAGACCTTCTCGAACACGCGCGGCACGCCCAGCAGGAACGTCGGCTTGAAGTCCTGGAGGTCGGGGGCGACGTTCTTCATGTTCGGGGTGTGCGCCATGACCGCGCCGGCCTCGACCAGCACCACCTGGATCATCCGCGCGAAGATGTGCGCGAGCGGCAGGAACAGCAGCGCCGCCGGGTCCTTCGAGCTGAACAGCCGGTCGAGCGGCCCGCGCAGCACGTTGAGCGCGGTGAACAGCAGGTTGTCGTGGGTGATCCGGCAGCCCTTGGGACGGCCGGTGGTGCCCGAGGTGTAGACGATGGTGGCCAGGTCGGCGGCGACGACCTTCTTCCTGCGCTCCTCCACGGCCGAGCCGGGCACGCCCTCCGCGTCGAGCCGCCCCTCGACCCGCCAGACGGCCTTCAGCTCGGGCGCGGCCTCGCGGACGGTCTCCTCGTGCGCGTCGAGCTCGACGAAGGCCGCCTTGGCCTCGCTGTCGGCCAGGATCCACCGGACCTGCTCCACCGACGAGGTCTCGTAGATGGGGACGGTGACCGCGCCGACGGACCAGAGGGCGTAGTCGACCAGCGTCCACTCGTAACGCGTGCGCGACATCAGCGCGACCCGGTCGCCGTGCTCGATCCCGGCCGCGATGAGCCCCCTGGCCACCTCGACCACCTGGTCGCGGAACTCGCCCGCGGTCACGACGGGCCAGCCGTCGTCGGTCTTGCGGCGCATGATCACGGTGCCGGGCTCCCGCTCGGCCCGGTCGAAGACCGTGTCCGGCAGGCTTGCTGAGGCAGGCACATCGACCAGGACGGGGACGCTGTACTCGCGCACGAACTTTCAACTCCTCTACGGGGACCGCCTGGACGTTACCGCCTTAAGTTACGCGCCGGTAGCATCGTCATGGGAGCGTTATGAAGGGCGTTCATCACGCTAGCAGCCGTCCCACCTAGGATTTCCCCATGAGGGTCCACGTGGTGAGTGACGTGCACGGCAGGGCCGACGCGCTGGCCCGCGCGGGCGAGGGCGCCGACGCGCTGGTGTGCCTGGGCGACCTGATCCTCTTCATCGACTACGACGACCACGCCAACGGCATCTTCGCCGACCTGTTCGGCGCGGAGCGGGCCGCCGAGTTCATCGCCCTGCGCACGGCCAAGCGCTTCGAGGAGGCCAGGGCCATGTCGGCGCGGCTGTGGGCCACCCTCGACGGCGACCCGCGCGAGCACATCGAGCGCAACGTGCGCGCCCAGTACGCCACCCTCTTCGCCGCCATGCCCACCCCCGCCTACCTCACCTACGGCAACGTGGACATTCCCCGCCTGTGGCCCGACTACCTCAAACCGGGCCATCAGGTGCTCGACGGCGAGGTGGTGGAGATCGGCGGCCTGCGCTTCGGCTTCGTCGGCGGCGGCCTCAAGACCCCCTACCGCACCCCGTACGAGATCGGCGACGAGGAGTACGCCGCCAAGGTCGAGGCGATCGGCGAGGTCGACGTGCTGTGCTGCCACATCCCGCCCGCCCTGCCCGAGCTGCTCTACGACGTCGTGGCCAGGCGCTTCGAGCGCGGCAGCGAGGCCACGCTGGCGGCCATCCGGCGCACCCAGCCGCGTTACGCCCTGTTCGGCCACGTCCACCAGCCCCTCCACCGCCGCGCCCGGGTCGGCCGCACCGAGTGCGTGAACGTCGGCCACTTCCGCGGGAGAGGTGAGCCGTTCGTCCTGGAATGGTGAGCCGGGCGGCCCGTGACCGGCGCTCCGCCGCAACGGGCGGATTCTGCATTACGGTGGTCGCATGGCTGATCGCACCACTTCGAGCACCACCATCGGCGCCGGCCGCGCAGAGGTCATGGCGGTCATCGCCGACTTCCCCGCCTATCCCGAATGGGCCGGATCGATCAAGCGCGCCGAGGTCGTCAGTACGGGCGCCGACGGGCGGCCCGAGCAGGTGCGGTTCGTCCTCGACGCGGGCGTGATCAACGACACCTACACCCTGGCCTACACCTGGGACGGCGACGACAACGTGCGCTGGCAGGTGGTCGAGCCGGGCAAGATGGTCGGCGACCTGCGCGGAAGTTACCAGCTCGCCGAGACGGGCAGTGGCACCGACGTGACGTACGAGCTCACCGTCGACCTCACGGTGCCCATGATCGGGATGATCAAGCGCAAGGCCGAGAAGGTGATCGTGGACACCGCGCTCAAGGGGCTGAAGAAGCGCGTCGAGGGCCGTACCCGGTGAGCCCCCGGGTCCTGCTCTTCACCGGCAAGGGCGGCGTGGGCAAGACCACCGCCGCCGCCGCGACCGCCACGCTGGCCGCCGAACGCGGGCTCAAGACGCTGATCGTCTCCACCGACACCGCCCACTCGCTGGCCGACGCGCTCGCCGTCGAGCCCGGCGAGATCGCGCCGGGCCTCCACCTGCACCAGGTCGACACGCAGAAGACGCTGGAGCGTCACTGGGGCGACCTGCAGCACTACGCCAGGGGCGTGCTCACCGAGCTGGGCCTCGACGAGATCACCTCCGAGGAGATCACCGTGCTGCCCGGCGCCGAGGAGGTGATCGCCCTGCTCGAACTGCGCGAGCACGCCCGCCACGGCGCCTGGGACGTCATCGTCATCGACTGCGCCCCCACCGCCGAGACGCTGCGGCTGCTGGCCCTGCCCGAGGCGCTCGACTGGCACGTCACCAGGCTCATGCCGGTCGGCCGCAAGCTGGTCAAGGTCGTCTCGCCGTTCATGCGCAGCGTGGCCCGGGTCAGCGCGCCGGGCGACGACGTCATGAACGCCGCCGAACGCTTCCACCGCGGGCTGATGGAGGTGCGCGAGCTGCTCACCGGCGACAGCGCGTCCGTGCGGCTCGTGCTCACCCCCGAGGCCGTGGTGCTCGCCGAGGCCAGGCGCACCCTCACCTCGCTCAACCTGTACGGATACCGCGTCGACGCGGTCATCGCCAACCGCGTCTTCCCGGCCGGCGGCGCCGACGAGTGGCGGGCCAACTGGGTGAGCGCCCAGGCCAGGCTGCTGGCCGAGGCCGAGGAGTCCTTCGCGCCGCTGCCCGTCCACACCGTTCCGTACCTGCCCGCAGAGCCGGTCGGCCGGCGCGCGCTGGCCGAGGTGGGCGCCTCCGTCTACGGGGACACCGACCCGTTCGCGGCGCCCGCCGTCGAGCCGCCGCTGCGGCTGAGCGCCGACGAGCTGACGCTCGCCCTGCCCGGCGCCGACCACGACGACGTCGACCTGGCCCGCAAGGGCGACGAGCTCATCATCACCGCCGGCCCGTACCGCAGGATCCTGGCGCTGCCCGCGGCGCTGGCCCGCAGGAAGATCGGCTCCGCCGTGCTCCGCGACGGCGCGCTGAGAATACGGTTCAGTGTGGGGAGCGAATCCGGCTCCGAATGAGTTGAGCAGGATGAGCGAACCATACGCAGGGAGGGCCAGATGACCGAGAACAACGACAGAGATCCCAGCAGGGACCCCATCGGCACCGTGGCCGACGAGGCGCGCAAGCTGTTCGAGACGATCCAGGGGCGCGCCACGCGCCAGGTCGGCAAGACCGTCTACAACTCCTTCACGGGCGGCGGCGCCCGCAAGGAGCGGGACGTGTGGAGCGAGGCGGTGTCCGAGCCCCACGACGAGTACATCTGCCGCGCCTGCCCGGTGTGCCGGGCGATCGCGGCGCAGCGGGAGTCGGGCTCCGACGTGACCGGCCACCTGGTGGCCGCGGGCGGCGAGCTGTTCGCCGCGGTGCGCGGGGCGTTCGACGCGCTGAGCAGGCCCGCCCCCCGCGGGCCGCGCGACACCCGTGACCGCGATCGCGGCGACGTGGAACACATAGATCTGGGATAGGGAGACACGCGGCATGCTCACGATCGGTGTCGACATCGGCGGTACCAAGGTCGCCGCGGGCGTGGTCGACGACAACGGCGAGATCGTCGAACACACGCTCAGGCCGACCGCGGCCGACCGGCCCGACGTGGTCGCCGACACGGTCGCGGACGTCGTCCGCGAGCTGTCGCAGGGCAGGGACGTCGAGGCGGTCGGCGTCGGCGCGGCCGGGTTCGTCGACGAGACCCGCTCGATCGTGCGCTTCGCCCCCAACCTCGCCTGGCGCGAGGAGCCGCTGCAGAAGAAGATCGGCGACCTGGTCGGCCTGCCCGTCGTGATCGAGAACGACGCCAACGCCATGGCCTGGGGCGAAACCAGGTTCGGCGCCGGGCGCGGCCAGTCCCACGTGGTCTGCCTGACGCTCGGCACCGGCATCGGCGGCGGCATCGTCATCGACGGCGCCCTCTACCGCGGCCGCTGGGGCATGGGCGCCGAGCTCGGTCACATGCAGGTCGTGCCCGACGGACGGGTGTGCGGCTGCGGCAACATCGGCTGCTGGGAGCAGTACGCCAGCGGCCAGGCCCTGGTCAAGGAGGCCAGGGAGATCGCCGCCCGGCAGCCCGACCGCGCCGAGATCCTGCTCGGCCTGGCCGGCGGCCGGATCGAGGGCGAAGAGGTGACCGAGGCCGCCCGGCTGGGCGACAAGGCCTCGCTGGCCGCCTTCCGCAGCCTGGCCGACTGGCTCGGGCAGGGCATGGCCGACCTGGCCGCCGTGCTCGACCCCGGCTGCTTCATCGTCGGCGGCGGCGTCTCCCGGGCCGCCGACCTGTTCCTCGACGAGGCCCGCGAGGTGTTCGCCAGGCAGCTCACCGGCCACGGCCACCGGCCGCTCGCCGACATCCGGCTGGCCGAGCTGGGCGCGTCGGCGGGGGTGGTCGGGGCTGCCGACCTGGCCAGGCGGCGCTAGCCGCGTGCCGGCCGTGGCTCCCTCGTCCGGCACGCGGGGCATGCGCGACGGCGTGCTGGTCAGGATCGCCTCGTACAACGTGCGCAGCATGCGCGACGACGTGCCCGCGCTGCGCCGGGTGCTCGCCGCCATGCGGGCCGACCTGGTGTGCGTCCAGGAGGCGCCGAGGTTCGCCCGGTGGCGGGCCAGGCGCCGGGCCCTGGCCGAGGCCGGCGGCCTGCGCGTGGCCACGCCGGGACGCGCCGGCGGCGTGTGCGTGCTGGCCGGGCCGCGGGCCCGGGTGCTGGAGGCGCGGCTGCACCGGCTCAAGGCGTTCCCCGGCCTGGAACGCCGGGTGCTGGCCGTCGCCGTCGTCGAGATCGGCGGCGCGCGGCTGGCCGTCGGCTCGCTCCACCTCGACCTGCACCTCGCCGCCCGGCTGCGGCACGCGGGCGAGGCCATGTCCCTCATGGAACGGGCGGCCGCCGCGCACGACGCCGCCGTCGTGGTCGGCGCCGACGTCAACGAGCGGGGGCACCAGCCGGCCTGGCGTCTCCTGGCCGCCCGGCTGTCCGACTGCCACGCCGTCGCGCCCGCGGGCGACGGGCTGACCTTCCCCGCCGCGCGGCCCGCCGAGCGCATCGACGCGGTGTTCGCCGCGCGCGAGGCACGCGTCCTGTCCTGCGGGGGAGTGGCGGCCGGGAACGCCGATCTGGCCGGGGCCAGCGACCATCTGCCGGTGCTCGCCGAGTTGCAGGTTGGACTCTGACGGGCGAGCCGCCCGGGCCAGCCCGTAGCATTTGTTCATGACCCGTCGCTCTCAGCGGCGTGCGCTCTCCGTCCTTCTGGCGACGTCCGTGGCCTTGCCGCAGGTCACGCCCGCCGCGCATGCCGAGCCCCGCCCCGCCGCCGAGGCGTGGCAGAAGTCGACGAGCGCGCGCCTCGACGCGGACGGCTCGCTCTCCGACGTGCTCGCCGTCTCGCCGGGCGACGTGTGGGCGGTCGGCCAGCAGGAGATCTGGGACGTCTGGAAGAACCGCGGCACGATCCGCCACTGGAACGGCAGCAGCTGGAACGAGGTGGCCGTGCGCGACGCCACCGCCGCGGGCAACCTGCGCGGCCTGGCCGCCGCCGGCGCCTCCGACGTGTGGGCGGTCGGCGACGGCCACGACGGCCTGCCCTATCTGGCCCACGGCGATGTCACCGGCTTCGACCGGGTCCGGCCACAGGGGCTGCACGCCGGCGACTGGCTGGGCGGCATCGACGCCAAGCCGGGCCGGGTGGTCGCGGTCGGCAGCCGGGAGAAGTCCGGGCTCGTCCTCACCGGCCAGGGCAACACCTGGACCGTCCAGCAGACCAAGGAGAAGGGCGCGCTCTACGCGGTCGCCTCGGGCTTCGCCGTCGGCGACACCGGCGGCGCGCCGCTGATCATGCACTACACGTCGGGGGCCTGGAAGTCGATGTCCGTGCCCGCCGTCCCCGGCGGCTACCTGCGTGACATCCAGGTCGACAGCTCCAAGCGGGCGGTGGCCGTCGGCGGGGTCTACCACGGTCCCGGCGAGATCTCGCCGCTCGTGCTCACCTGGAACGGCAAGCGCTGGCAGCGCCTGGCGATCCCGGCCACCGGCGCCCGCCTCTACGGCGTCACCGGCGACGGCAAGGGCCGCTACTGGATGACCGGCTACGACCCGGAGCAGGCGGCCCAGCCGTTCGTGATGCGCTGCGAGAAGGACGCCTGCCAGATCATCCGCGGCGCCGCGGAGAAGGGCCGCAGCAGCGTACGCCTCCAGGCGGTGGCCTACCTGGCCGGCAAGGGGGCGCTGTGGGCGGTCGGCCACGCCGTCGACGCGGCCGACCGCTACACCGACGTCGTGGAGTCCTTCGCCCCCCGCACCACCACGGCCAAGTCGTAGCGGGCCGGGCTACAGGACGGCGCCGTCGTCCCAGCCGGAGTCGTTGGGCGGGCCGTCGCCCATCCGCACGACCAGCGCCACGAACCCGCCGATGAACGCCGCCACCGCGGTGAACAGCGCCCACCCCTCCATCTGCCAGCTGGCCATCGCCGCCACCAGCAGGTAGGCGGGCCCGCCGAACAGCGCCACCCAGGCGAGCTTGGTGGGCAGGTCGAGCTTGGGCAGCGGCGGCGGGGGAGGCGGCTCGAAGTGCCCCTCGTCCTCGTCGTCGTCGCGGGCGGGTTCGTGGCGGTCGTCGCGGTCGGGCGCGTCCTGGTCGAGTTCGGGCTCCTCGGACGGTTTGACCACCCTGCGGGTGGGCTCGGCGGGCACGTTCTCGCTGTCCGGCCATGGCTGGTCGGCCGAGTCGCGCTCGGCTGTGTCGTTGAAGGACGCGACGATCTGCCGCCAGACCTCGTCCTCGTCACTCTGGGGCGTCACCTAGATGGGCCTCTCCGCAGCGATCGCGACTTCCCCCTGGGTGCGATCAGTCCCTCTGCAAGGGTACCGAGGCATGTGTCCGGATGAAGTCGAGGCTACCGGCAAAGATCCTGTCGGCATCGTTGTCAAGCGTCGCAACATGGTAGCTGTCCGTGAGCTCCTCGATCGTGGCCTGCGGGACCTTCTGGCGAATGATCGCCACACTCGTCGGTTTCACCACGTGGTCGTCGCGGCTGTGGAAGACCAGCAGCGGCTGGGTGACCTTCGCCAGGTCGGCCTGCACCAGTGACCACAGCCCCGGCAGCGACGCGGCCGCCTTGACGGGCGTGCGGGCGTAGGCCAGCTCGGTCACGCCGGGCTTCTTGACGTCGTTGGCGACGCCGGGCACCGACGGCAGGAACCACTTCAGCAGCGGCGCCAGCCTCAGCAGCGGCACGTCACTGGCGATGGACGGGTTGACCACCACCACGCCCCTGACCGCGTCCCCGTGCACCTCGGCCAGCCGCAGCGCCAGGCAGCCGCCCAGCGACAGGCCCGCCACGAACAGCTCCGAGCAGCGCCCCTGGAGGTCGGCGAACGCCTTCTCCACCTCGGCGTACCAGTCTTCCCAGCGGGTGCGGTTCATCTCCTGCCATGTGGTGCCGTGCCCCGGCTGGCGGGGCAGCGAGACGCTGACCCCATGGCCCGCCAGGTACTCGGCCCAGGGCCGCAGCGACTGCGGCGTGCCGGTGAACCCATGGCACAGCAGCACACCGACCTGACCCGCTCGGTGGTGGTAGGGCTCCGCGCCTGGCATGAGCGGCATAACAGCTCCTTGACGCAATTTCATCCCGGAACTGCCCGATCGTCGCACGTTCAGGGGTGATTGTGCGAGAGCTGGTGTAGTTGCATCTCGCCAGGGATGGGAAGATGACTCTGCTCAATCACGATGTCCTGGGGAAGAGGTGGCCGGGTGTTCTACTGGGTGGTCAAGGCCATCTTGAAGCCGATCCTCATGCTCTTCCGCCCGTGGACGGAGGGCGGGGACAACGTACCCAAGCAGGGTCCCGCGATCCTGGCCGGAAACCACCTCTCCTTCGCCGACCACTTCTTCGGCCCGCTGCAGATCCGCCGCAAGGTGATCTCGCTCGGCAAGGCCGACTACTTCACCGGCACCGGCATCAAGGGCTTCTTCACCCGGCTGTTCTTCAGCGGCGTCGGCACGGTGCCGATCGACCGCTCCGGCGGCAAGGCCAGCGAGGCCGCGCTCCGCACCGGCCTGCGCATCCTGCGCGAGGGAGACGTCCTCGGCATCTACCCCGAGGGCACCCGTTCGCCCGACGGCCGCCTCTACAAGGGCAAGACCGGCGTGGCCCGGCTGGCGCTGGAGTCGCGGGTGCCGGTCATCCCGTGGGCGATGGTCAACACGTACGAGATGATGCCGCCCGGGCGGCTGTTCCCCAAGCTCGGCATCCGGCCGGGCGTCCGGTTCGGCAAGCCGCTCGACTTCTCCCGCTACTACGGCATGGAGGACGACCGGCTGGTCCTGCGCGCGGTCACCGACGAGATCATGTACGCGCTGATGGAGCTGTCCGGCCAGGAGTACGTCGACAAGTACGCCGCCAGCGCCCGGGTCGAGATGGAACGCGCCCGCCGCGCCGCCGCCAAGACCGGCTCCTGAGGGCCTGCCCGTTTTCCGGCCGGCCGTTTTCCGGCCGGTTCCCTGCGCCTTCGCGGTCAGCTTCTGAGGGCCTGCTCGCTTTTCGTCATCGCGCTGGTCAGTGAGGTCAGCTCCGCCCGGGTGAGCCGGTCGATCAGGTAGTCCCGCACGACCTCCACGTGCCCGGGAGCGACGCGTTCCAGGCAGCGCTCGCCCGCCTCCGTGAGCACCGCCAGCACCCCGCGGTCGTCGGAGGGGCACGTGGTGCGCTCCACCAGCCCCGCCTTCTCCAGCTGCGTGATCTGGTACGTCAGCGCGCTCTTCGACACCACCACGCCCCGGGCCAGCTCGGTCATGCGCATCCGGCGCTCGGGGGCGGCCGACAACCGCACGAGGATCTCGTACTGCGGGTGCGTCAGCCCCGCCGCGGCCTTGAGCTGCTCCTCGATGCGCCGTTCGAGCAGATGGGAGGCCGACAGGAAGGCGCGCCAGGCGGCCATCTCCGTCTCGTCGAGCCAGCGGGTGTCCGTCACGTCCCAAGTGTACTTGTTGTTCAGATTTGAACTACCGGTAGAGTGGTTGTTCAAATCTGAACGACTCCCTTGGAGGGTCCATGATCGACCAGGCGCGTCCCATCGCCCTGCTGCTGGCCAGGCTCGCCATCGGCGTGATCTTCCTGGTGCACGGCTACCAGAAGTTCGCCGACATGGGCATCGCGGGCACCACGAAGTTCTTCGAGTCCGCGGGCATCCCCCTGGCCGGGGTGGCCGCACCGGCCGTGGCGGTGCTGGAGGTGGCCGGCGGGATCGCGCTGATCCTCGGCGCCGCCCTGCCGATCGCGGGCACGCTGCTGGCCCTCGACATGATCGGGGCGATCGTGTTCGTCCACGGCTCCAGCGGCTTCGGGGCCGGTGAAGGGGGCTACGAGTTCGTCCTCGCGCTGGCGGCGGCGAGCCTGGCGGTGGGATTCACCGGCGGCGGCGCCCTGGCGCTCGACGCCCTCCTCGGCCGCCGCCGCACCACGGCTCCGGCCACCGCCTAGCGGCCCGCCCGTTCCGGCCGCTCACGACCCTCGCGCGCCCACGCGTGGGGGTCCTGCGGTCTTTGCTGTCGTCCGTACGGCGTGCGCGGGGGATCCTGCGGTCGGGGCTTCGTCTGTACGGCGGTCGGGCGTCGGGTGTACCGGTGACGTCTCACCGGGCCCGGGCCAGGGCCCGGGACTGGGGCGTCAGGTCAGGTGGGCGCGGATCTGCCGGATGTGCTCAGGGGTGGTGCGGCAGCAGCCGCCGATCAGCGACGCCCCGGCGCGCTCCCACTCCTTGGCGGCCAGGCCGTACTCCACCGGGTCGGACAGGCCCAGCCACCGGCGCTGCTCGGCGTCCCACGTCTCGCCCGAGTTCGGGTAGACCACGACGGGCAGTCCGCCGGACAGGCGGGCGACCAGCCCGGGGATGTGCCGCGGCGCCGTGCAGTTGACGCCGACCGCCACCACCTGCGGGTTTCCGGAGAACAGCGCGGCGGCCCGGTCGATCGGGGTGCCGTCGTTGATGCGCTCGGCGTCGCGGCAGGAGAAGCTCACCCACGCCTTGACCCCCGGCGTGGAGGCCAGCAGCCCGGCCAGCGCCCGCGCCTCGGCGTAGGACGGGATCGTCTCGCAGGCCAGCAGGTCGGCGCCGGCGGCGGCCAGGATCTCCCAGCGCGGACGGTGCCAGGCCAGCAGGCCGTCTTCGTCGAGGTCGTAGTCGCCGGTGTACTCGGCGCCGTTGGCCAGATAGGCGCCGTAGGGGCCGACCGAGGCCGCCACCAGGCCGCGACCGGCCTCGTCGCGGGCCTGCCCGGCCAGCTCGACCGACAGCCTGATCAGCCGCTCGGCCTCGGACCGGTCGAGCCCGCGCCGCTGGAAGCCGGGGATGGTGGCCTGGTAGCTCGCCGTGGTCGCCACGTCGGCGCCCGCCGCGTAGTAGTCGGCGTGCACCCGCCTGATGAGCTCGGGCTGCTCCAGCAGCAGGCGCGCCGACCAGAGCTCGTCGCGCAGATCCGCGCCGAGCGACTCCAGATGCGTGGACAGGCCGCCGTCCAGGACGAGTGTGCTCACCCGTCCAGAATAGGAGGCCGCGGGGGATGGTGGCACATGGGAATGGCACGCCTTTTCCCGGAGACGGCTGAATATCGCGGCGGAGATATCGCCGGGCGTGGAATTCATAATGGGTCGTGGGGGCATTCGCGCGCCGGTTTGCGGGTGCGCCGGGTCGTTCGCGGCGCCGGGGCCCGTCATGGCGTGCCGTCGTTCCCTGGACGCCCGCCACGGCCCATTACGCCGGGCTTGCAGATAATTAGGCAGCGAAATCAGCAAAGAATACAGAATCCCCGCCATTGGCGGAAACGGCGGTTCTGGAAACGGCGCTACCGCCAAGTCCGGTGCGGCACGGTTGGACCCGTTAGTGGCCGATTAGCGATTCGCCACATGTGTCCCTGAACGCGAGCCCCGTCGATCACCACCCAGCCGCCCCACCCCGCCGGCCCGCCGCCCGGCCCCCGCGGTACTGCCCGCCGCCGCACAGCCGGCCGCCGGGCCGCGCTGCGGCGCGTTCCCGCGTCGGACCGTTCATGGATGGAGGTGGCAGCGCTGCCGGGTGGTGCAGCGCTGCCGGGGTGTCAGGTGGGTGTCAGCCTCGTTTCCAGAAGGGGCGGTGGCGCTTGCCGGGCTCGGGGTCGCCCGGGGCGAGTGGGCCGTCCTCGGGGAGAGGGTCGCCGGGGGCGAGTGGGCCGTCCTTGGGGAGTGGGTCGCCCGGCGCGATGGGGGCGTCCGGGAGAGTGGGGTCGGTCGGGGCGTGGTCGGCGGGGGTGCCGGTGAGCGTGGCCAGCGCTTCGAGGGCGTGGTCGTGCAGGGCACGGAGATCCGCGCCGGGACGTTCGGCCGCCTCCAGCTCCCGGGCCAGCGTCGCCAGCGCCTCGTTCCCGCCCAGGTACGCCGCCAGCGCCGCCAGACGCGAGCCCAGGTCGGCCAGGTACAGCGCGTCCGGTGCGCGCATCGCCCTGAGCCGGTCCAGTTCGGCCTTCAGCTGCGGCCTGACCGACTCCAGCCGGTGCGCCGGACGCGGCGACGACGGAGGTGCGAACTTGGGCGAAGCCCCATGCCCAGGGCCGCCACCGGAGCCGGGTGCGGACGGCGCAGGACCGGCAGGGCCGCCCGTGAGGGGCGGGGCCGGGAAGGGGGCGTCGGCCGGGGAGGGGCCGCCGAGCGGAGCCGGCGCGCCGAAGCCCTGGTCGAAGGACGGCGGGGCCGGCGGCATCATCCGGGCGGCACTCGCGGGACGCGCCATCGTCATCGCCTGCGCCACGAACCCCCCGCCCATGGACGGGTTCGGCGGCAGCTCCCACCCGCTGGGCGGCTCGACCGGCTGGATCACCCGGTGCTCGGGCGCGCCCTCCGCCACCTGCCTCGTGTCGATCGCCACGTACGCCGTGAACCTGCACAGAACGCCGTTCTCCAGCGAGACCTCGACGATCCGCGACTCCAGCCCGTGCTCGCCCATGGCGTACCGGTCCTCCAGCTCGCGCAGGTGGGCGCGGGCCCAGACGGCGCGGAGGGCCGGACTGGCGGTGGTCACCCCCGTGACGCGCTCCTCCCACGGCCCCCCGGCCGACGTGCCGCGCACGGTGACGGCCTCGGCGCCCTCGCGGCACCGTCCGTACACACGGAGGGGGACCCCGGGGAAGATCGAGCCGAGGTGGGTCACGGTGCCGGGCTCGGTCTCCAGCCCCTTCAGGGACAGGTCCGTCACCAGCGGCGCGCCGATCCTGCGGTGGATCTGCTCCATCGCCGCGTCGAGCCGGTCCTCGGACTCCACCAGCTCGCACCGGCCGGCGCCCAGCCCGGCGAGCCGGCCGAGGAAGCCGGCGTTCACCGCCCGGTCGATGCCGACCGTGTGCACCCGCATCGCCGACAGCGCGCCGCCGGCCTGCTCCAGGATCTGGTCCTCGTTGCCCACCTGGCCGTCGGTGACCAGCACCACCACCCGCTCCCTGTCGCCGGGCGCGCCGAGGAGCGCGATGGCGCGGCGCAGCGGTTCGAGCAGCTCGGTGCCGCCGCGCGCGTCGACCCGCGCCAGGTGCTCGACCGCGCGGTACCGGTTGCGGTCGGACGCCGCCACCAGCCCCTCGAACGCCGCCTCGACCACCGAGTCGAACGTCAGCACGTTGAAGCGGTCGTGCGCGGTCAGCGTGTCGACGATGCGCGCCGCCGCCCGCCGCGCCGCGACCATCTTCCAGCCGCCCATGCTGCCCGAACGGTCGAGCACCAGCACCACGTCCCGCGGCGCGCGGGCGGCCTGGAGGGCGGGCGGGACGACGGTGAGCGCGAACGTGCCCCGCCCGTCGAACTGCAGGGACGTGGACGCCTCGAACGACAGCCGCAGGATGAAGTCACGGTCGAGGCGCTCGCCCGGACGCAGGCGCACGGTGTGGCCGTCCTCCTCGACCACGTGCAGGCTGGAGGCCAGCTCCCGCAGGTCCAGCCCGGAGGCGTCGACGCGGGCGGTGAGCGAGAGCCGCACGGGGCTGGGGAAGCCGGGCAGCAGCACCGGCGGCGTGATCCTCGACGCGTCGGGGACGGCGTCGGTGTCCGGCGCCACCCCGGAGCCCGCCGGGTCGCCGTCGAGCGGGGTGCCCGGGACGTACCGCGGGGCCACGACGAGCGGGAACCGGAAGGTCGCCGCGCCGTCCTCGTAGGGGAGGGGCTGGCTCATGGTCAGCCTGATCGAGACGCGTTCGCCGGGCAGGATGTTGCCCACCCTGATGGTGAAGACGTCGGGCCGGTCCTCCTCGGCGATGGCCGCCCGCCTGCCCTCGCGCAGCGCCTGGT
Organism: Nonomuraea sp. NPDC049758; assembly: GCF_040674635.1. Taxonomy (NCBI): domain Bacteria; kingdom Bacillati; phylum Actinomycetota; class Actinomycetes; order Streptosporangiales; family Streptosporangiaceae; genus Nonomuraea; species Nonomuraea sp. NPDC049758. Next base: position 326,113 of record NZ_JBFAMZ010000005.1, on the reverse strand, counting down.
CGTAGTCGGCCCTGGCCTGCCCGCGCTCCTTCAGCACGCCCTCCACGACCCGGTCGTCGGCCTCCATCCTGAAGGCCGTCACCGCCGCCCGGTCGGGCAGCGGGAAGACGTAGGTCGCCTCCAGCGTGACGTCGAACGGGTTGCGGAACCCCTGCTCGACCTCGACCCCGGCGACGAGCCCGGCGATGTCGGCGTGCACGTCCACGCTGTCCAGCGGCAGGTTGCCGCGCTCGGTCAGCAGCGCGCCGAACCCGGCCTCCGGCACCGGCAGGCACCGTGCGGGCTCCAGCGAAGTGATCTTCACAGCAGTCTCCTCTCTACGAGCACCGCGAGCAGCGGCCCAGCCGCCGCCAGCACCGCCTGAACGTCGTCCTCGGACGGAGGACGCCCCCCGTCCCACACAATGCGCACCCCGTCCGCGAGCACGACCCCCGCGGCCGGCCCGCCCCCGGCATGCCCCGCTTCGGCGTCGGCGGGGCGTTCGCTCCCGGCCGGGGCGCGGCGGACCGGCCGCTCGGCCCAGAACCTCTCGCGGCCCGGCTCGCCGCCGCCCGTAGCCCGCCCGCCCGGCGGGCGTCCAGCCGCGCGCGCCTGGCCGTCGAAGGCCCCGTTCGCCTCGCCGCCGGACGTCACGTTCGTCGTCGTGGCGATGACGGACGCGGGCCCCGCCGAGCGCGGGCCGTCCGGCGGAGAACCAGGGACCGCCCGCCCGTCGCCCGCGGACGGCACGTCGGCGAGCCCGGCGGCCGACGCCAGCGTGGCGTTCGTCGCGCCGGCCAGCGCCGTCTGGATCTCGGCGATCGAGTGCCCCGCCGCCTGCATGCGCTTGACGGCCACCAGTTGCAGCAGGTGCCGCCGGCCGTAGCGGGCGATCCTGCCGCGCCGGGTCAGGGGCGGGTCCACGAGGCCGATGGTGGTGTACCACCGGATCAGGCGTTCCCCGGGCACGTCGCGGACCCGGCCGTTGACCGGCTGGGCGCCTGCGCGCAGCGCCCGCGCCGCATGCTCGGCCAGCTCGCCGATGGTCCAGGTGTCGCTCATACCTCCACAATGACACTGTCACTATTACACTGTCAACGATGGAAAGATCGGAAGAATCCGCCCCCGGATGACGTTCTAAATAGGCATAAGCACCACTGAAGGGGAGGAAATACGACATGGCTACGATCACCGGTCCGCTCTCGGGCGAAGCCAAGAACACTGTCGCCGAAGCCCTGCAGGACGCCCTGGTCGATCTGATCGATCTGTCGCTGGTCGCCAAGCAGGCGCACTGGAACCTTGTCGGCGCCCATTTCCGCCCGATTCACCTCCAGCTCGACGAGCTGACCGACCTGGCCCGCGCCCACATGGACACCATCGCCGAGCGGTCGGTCGCGCTCGGTGTGAACCCCGACGGGCGCTCGGCGACCGTCGCCAAGTCCACCCGGCTCCAGCAGCCCGAGCGCGGCTGGCTGGAGGACGGCAAGGTGGTGGCGACGATCACCGACATCCTCGACGGCATCAGCAAGCGCATGTACGAGCGCATCCGCGCCACCGACGAGGCCGACCCGGTCAGCCAGGACCTGCTCATCGCCGTGACGCAGGACATCGACAAGCAGCACTGGATGTTCCAGGCCCAGCGCTGACCGCGCGCGGCCCCGGCCGCACCACCCGAAAAGCCCGGGCACGACCACAGTGTCCGGGCTTTCGCGTGTCCGCCCCCAAGATGGGCGATCTTCCGTCCGGTGGGTACGGACTGTCACGCATCGTCCAGGGGCCTGCGGCGATCTCACGCCACGACGGAGCGCGGGGTTTGCGCAGAGTTTGATGTCACGAGTCCTTGCCATTCATGTCGGTGCGGTCGACTAGCGTGGCACCTAGAGGGAGGCCCCACGATGTCCCACAAGACTCTCCTCCGCACGGGCCCGCTCTTGCAGGGCGGCATCAGCCCGTACGGGCCGCTCACGCCGGCGTCCGCCGACGGGCTCGCGCTCCCGCCGGGCTTCACCGGCCGGGTGGTGGCCCGGTCGGGCGACAAGGTGGCCGGGCTCACCTGGCACGCCGCACCCGACGGCGGCGCCTGCTTCCCCGACGGCGCCGGCTGGATCTACGTCTCCAACTCCGAGCTGCCCCTGCTCGGCGGCGCCTCCGCGCTGCGCTTCCACGCCGACGGCACGGTCGCCGACGCCTACCGCATCCTGTCCGGCACCGACCTCAACTGCGCGGGCGGCGCCACGCCGTGGCACACCTGGCTGTCGTGCGAGCTCGGCGACCGCGGCCGCGTCTTCGAGTGCGACCCCTACGGCGCCCGCGCCGCCCGCCCCCGCCTGGCCATGGGCCGCTTCCGGCACGAGGCCGCCGCCTGCGACCCCGAGCGGCGCGTCGTCTACATGACCGAGGACGAGCACGACGGCTGCTTCTACCGCTTCCGTCCCGGCGACTGGGGCGACCTGACGGAGGGCACGCTGGAGGTGTTGTGCGCGTCGGGCGGCTGGCGGCCGGTGCCGTCCCCGGCCGCGCTGCTCACCGCGGCCCGCCACCAGGTCGAGGACGCCCGCCACTTCGACGGCGGCGACGGCTGCCACTACGCGGGCGGCGTCTGCTACTTCACCACCAAGGGCGACACCGGCCTGTGGGCCTACGACGCCCACACCTCCACGCTCGACCGGCTGTGCGAGGGCGTGCGCGCGATCACCGCCGCCCCCTCGGGCGACCTCTACGTGGCCAGGGAGACGACGGAGATCGACGTCATCGCGCCCGACCGGGCCGTCACGCCGTTCCTGCGGCTCACCGGGCACGAGGGGGCCGAGCTCACGGGGCTGGCGTTCTCGCCGAGGGGCGACCGGCTCTACTTCTCGGCCAGGCGCGGCCGCACCGAGGGCCACACGTTCGAGGTCCGCGGCCCCTTCCGGCCCTGACCGCACCGCCCCGGGCTCAGGTCGGGCGGCGGACCGGCATGAGGGCGCTCAGGTGGTGGCCGCGAGGTCGAGCGACCACATCTCCTCGGTGACCTCGGCGCCGTTCTCCACGCCGGGCTCCGCCGACTCCAGCTCGAACCCGGCCGTCTGGTAGATGCGCCGCGCGCTCACCAGACAGTCGCGCGTCCACAGCGTGATCCGCCGGTAGCCCCGGTCCCTGGCGTGGCGCAGGCACTCGGCCACCAGGCGCCGCCCGATCCCGAGGCCCCGCGCCGACGGCTCGACCAGCAACATGCGCAGCTTGGCCGTCGTGTCGTCCTGGTGCACGCAGAACACGCAGCCGGCGCGCTCGCCGTCGACCTCGGCGATCCAGCCGGCGTCGCGGGCGGGATCGTAGGCGCCCACGATCCTGGCCACGAGCTGCTCGAACTCGGTGCCCCAGCCGTACTCCTCGCTGTAGAGGGCGCCGTGCCGGTAGGCGACCCAGCCGAGGTCGCCGGTCCGCGGGGGCCTGATCACGTACGAGCGGGCGGCCGGCTCGCCGAGCAGCCGCCTGATCGTCGCCATGCTGCCGACCAGCAGCGCCCGGTCCGCCTCCGGCAGGCCGCCGAGCAGCCGTTCGATCTCCTCGGCCGAGCGGCGGTCGAGCCCGGCGAACGTGGCCGCGCCCGCCTCGGTCAGCCGGACGACTTGCTTGCGGGCATCGGCGGCCGACCGCTCGCGGGCGACCAGCCCGTCGCCCTCGAAGCGGGCCAGGATCCGGCTCAGGTAGCCCGCGTCGAGGTCGAGCAGGCCGCGCAGCTCGCCGGTCTCCATGCTCTCGGCGTGCGCGAGCTCGAACAGCACCCTGACTTCCGTCAGCGAGTAGGGCGAGTCGAGCATGCCTGCCTGGAGGACGCCGATCACTTTCGTATAGAACCGGTTGAAGGCTCTGATCTCAGAAACCCTTGCCTCCGTCAACGAATTCATTGCCCCAGTCAACCATAAGAAGGATCCCGTTGTGAACCTCTACATAGGCGGCTACGGCCCCGGCATCGTCACGGTGGGCGGCGAGCTGACCCGCGTGGCCTCGCCGTCGTTCCTGGCCGCCCACCCCACCCTGCCGGTGCTGTACGCGGCCGGCGAGCTGCAGCGCGGCTGGCTCACCGCCTTCACCACCGAGGGCGGCCTGTCCCCGCTGGACGAACGCTCCAGCGACGGCGACAGCCCCTGCCACGTCGCCGTCCACCCCTCGGGGAGCCTGCTGGCCGTGGCCAACTACGGCGACGGCACCGCCGGCCTGCACCACCTGGACGAGCGCGGCGCCTTCACCGGCGACCCCGTCGTCCTGCGGCACGAGGGCTCGGGCCCCGACCCCGACCGCCAGGCCGGCTCGCACGCCCACATGTGCGTCTTCCACGACGACGTCCTGCACGTCTCCGACCTGGGCACCGACGAGATCCGCCGCTACCGCCTGGACGGCTCCCCGCTCGACCCGATCACCCTGGCCCCCGGCACCGGCCCCCGCCACTTCGCCTTCGCCGGCGACCGCCTGTACGTGGCCGGCGAGCTGGACGGCACCGTGACCCTCGTCGAGGGCGGGCGCCGCACCGTCGTGCCCGCCTCGCGCGCCGGGGGCGACAACGCGCCCAGCCACCTGCAGCTCGACGGCGACCTGGTCTACGTCGCCAACCGCGGGCCCGACACGGTCTCGGTGCTGCGCGCCGCCGACCTGTCCCCGGTGGCCGAGGTGCCCTCGGGCGGCGCCTGGCCCAGGCACTTCGCCATCGCCGGCGACCGCCTGTACGTCGCCAACCAGAACTCCGGCGAGGTGACCGTGTTCACGCTGGAGGACGGGGTGCCCGAGCCGGCCGGTCAGTCGTACGAGGTGCCCAGCCCGTCCTGCGTGCTGCCCGTGTAGGAACGCCGGGCGGGAAGCGGCCCGGTGTAAGGATCTGGCCAAGTCGTGGCCCGGCCCCGTGGCGGGCCGCGACGATGGCCGGGTGCGCAAGCTCCTGCTGCTCCTCACCCTGTTGATCGCCGTCCTGCCGGCCGCCGGATGCGGCGGCGGTCCCGTGCGGCCGGCGCCGTCCGCGTCGCCCGCGCCGCCCGTCCCGCAGCCGTCGGAGACGGGCCGGCCGTCGCCGCCGCCGGTGGACGCGGGGGAGTCCTGGCGGATCACCACCCGCGGGGCCGACCACGAGATCGAGGGCTACGCCGACCACGTGAGCGTCCTGCCCGGCCAGTCCTTCGCCCTGCACGTGTCCACCACCGCCCCGCGCTTCACCGCCGGCGCGTTCAGGATGGGCGCGCACCCGGCCAAGGTGTGGGAGTCGCCGCAGGTGGACGGCGTGCGCCAGCCTCCGGCCAGGACCGTGGACGGCATGGTGAGCGCCGCCCACTGGAAGCCCTCGCTCACCGTGGACACCCGCGGCTGGACGGAGGGCGCGTACCTGATCAGGCTCGACGCCTCGACCGGCGCCCAGCGGTATGTGCCGATCACCGTCCGCTCGGCCTCCACCCGGGGCCGGGTGGTGATGGTGAACGCGGTCACCACCTGGCAGGCGTACAACCTGTGGGGCGGCCGCAGCCTGTACCTGGGCCCCGGCGGGTTCGCCGATCGCTCGCGCGAGGTCACCTTCGACCGTCCGTACGACGGCGGCGGCGCCCGCCTGTTCCTCGACTTCGAGCAGTCGGCCCTGGCCGTGGCCGAGCGCAGCGGCGTGCCCCTGGCCTACCTCACCAGCCTCGACCTCGGCCCCGGCGTGCTGGACGGCGCCCGGGCCGTGGTCTCGCTCGGCCACGACGAGTACTGGTCGCCCGCCATGCGCACGGCCGTCACCAGGGCCAGGGACAGCGGGACGAACCTCGCCTTCCTCGGCGCGAACGCCGTCTACTGGCGCATCGCGATCAAGGGCAGGACGGTCGCCTGCGACAAGGAGCGGCTGTGCCCGCTGTGGCGGGACTCCCGCCCGGAGAGCGCCCTGGTGGGCCAGATGTACGACTGCTTCCCCGCCCAGGGCGCCTACACGGTCAGCAGGCCGGGCCACTGGATCTTCGCGGGCACCCGGGGGCGGCGCTTCCCCGGCATGGTCGGCCCGGAGACCGACAAGGTCTCGCGCGGCTCGCCGAAAGGCGTGGAGGTGCTGGCCGACTCGCCGTTCTCGTGCGGAGGACGCGGGACGACGTCGCAGAGCACGTACTACACGGCGCCGAGCGGGGCGGGGGTGTTCGCCTCGGGCACGATGCGCTGGGTGTGCGCGATGCGCGGCAAGCGCTGCGGCCACGGCGTCCCGGAGTCCGCGGCCGCCTTCACCCGCCGCGCCACGGCGAACGTGCTGACCCGGTTCGCCGCCGGCCCGGCCGGGCGCTCGGGTCAGCCCGCCCACCCTCCTCAGGGCCGCGCGGGCCCGCCGGCGAACGCCGCCCCCGGCAGCGGCCCGCAGGCGGCCGGAGGGCGGCTGTGAGCGGCCCCCGGGAGCGGCCCGAGGGCGGCCGGAGGCGGCTATGAGCGGCGCTCGCGCAGGATCGCCGCCAGCCGCTCCCTGATCTCCCGCTCGGCCGCCTCCTTGTGCACGCCGAGATCGGCCAGGGCCCGCACCACCGGGCCCTCCTCCAGGGAGAGCACGCCGAGCAGCAGATGCTCGGTGCCGACGTAGTTGTGCCCGAGCCGCAGGGCCTCGCGCAGGGTCAGCTCCAGCGCCTTGGCGCACTGCGCGGAGAACGGCAGGGTGACGGGCGACTGCCCGCCGCCGGGCCCCATGGCCGCCGTGACGGCCTCGCGGACCGCCTCGGGGGAGGCCCCGAGCGTGGCCATGGTCGAGGCGGCCAGCGCCTCGGGCACGTGCAGCAGCCCGAGCACCAGGTGCCCGACCTCGATGTGGTCGTGCCCCGACAGGCGCGCCTCCTCCTGGGACTTGACCACCGCGACCCGGGCCTTGTCGGTGTAGCGGGCGTAGTTGCGCAGGTCGTCGGCGAGCGAGCCGCCCTCCTTGACCACGAACCGTTTCTGCGCGGCCTGCTTGGTCACGCCCATGCTGCGGCCGATGTCGGTCCAGGAGGCGCCGGAGTGGCGGGCGTGGTCCACGAAGTGGCCGATCAGGTGGTCGGCCACTTCGCCGAGGTGCTCGCCCAGCGTGACGGCGTCGGAGAGCTGGCCGAGCGGGTCGCCGTCCGGATGACGGCTCTTGATGGCGGCGATGAGGTCGTCGAGACGTACGGTTTCGTCCATGCGTCAACCATAGGTTGACGCTGAAGTGCCGTCAACCCCGGGTTGACGATCGCCGCTTCCAGGAAATGATCGAGGGCCGCGCGTTTGGTCTAGACCACTGAGCGTCGCGGCAGGCACAATGCGAGCTGTCACCGAGCAATGGTTCGTGAACCCCATCGGGAGGAACCCGCCATGCGTATAGGAGTGCTCACCGGAGGCGGAGACTGTCCGGGTCTCAACGCCGTCATCAGGGCCGTGGTGCGTAAGGGGGTGAGCACGTACGGCCATGAGTTCGTGGGCTTCCGCGACGGCTGGCGCGGGCCCCTGGAAGGCGACACGATGCCGCTCGACATCCAGGCCGTACGAGGCATCCTGCCGCGGGGCGGCACCATTCTCGGATCCTCCCGCACCAACCCGATCAAGATCGAGGGCGGCGTCGACCGCATCAAGGAGAACCTCGCCGCCACCGGCGTCGACGCCCTGATCGCCATCGGCGGCGAGGACACGCTCGGCGTGGCCAAGCAGCTCTACGACCGCGACGTCAAGGTCGTGGGCGTGCCCAAGACCATCGACAACGACCTGTCCGGCACCGACTACACCTTCGGCTTCGACACCGCGGTCAACATCGCGATGGAGGCCATCGACCGGCTGCACACCACCGCCGAGTCCCACCACCGCGCGCTGATCTGCGAGGTCATGGGCCGCCACGCGGGCTGGATCGCGCTGCACGCGGGCATGGCCGGCGGCGCGAACGTGATCCTCATCCCCGAGAAGCCGTTCGACATCGACCGGGTCTGCGAGTACGTCGAGTCCCGCTTCCGCACCCGCTACTCGCCGATCATCGTCGTGGCCGAGGGCGCCCACCCGATCGAGGGCCAGATGGAGCTGCAGACCGGCACCCTCGACGCGTTCGGGCACGTCCGGCTCGGCGGCATCGGCGAGGTGCTGGCCAAGGAGATCGAGAAGCGCACCGGCAAGGAGGCCCGCACCACCGTGCTCGGCCACATCCAGCGCGGCGGCACCCCGACGGCCTACGACCGGGTGCTGGCCACCAGGTTCGGGCTGCAGGCGATCGACGCAGCGCACGAGGGCGACTACGGCACGATGGTCGCGCTGCGCGGCACCGACATCGTCCGGGTCGGGCTCGACGAGGCGACGGCCGAGCTGAAGACCGTGCCGGCCTCCCGGTACTCCGAGGCCGAGGTGTTCTTCGGGTGAGGCCTTCTACGGCTGCCTGAAAGCGGCTTGCAAGCGCCGGGCCGTACTTTCTGGGCAGCGGGGTTACCGCTTACAACCCCCCTCGGGGTACGGCTTGGGGCGCAGCGAGTCGGCGGCCCACTTTGCGCCGCAAGCCGTACCCAGGAGATAGCTCAACCGCGGGGCGCGCCGAGGTGATCCACCTCCGGCGCGCCCTCGTCGCGTCCGGCCCCGTACGGACGCTCGTCGCCGAGGGCTACCTGCGGGGCGTGCGCATCATCTGCTGCTGTTGCGGGCGGGGGGCGGCCTGCGGCGCGGGGTAGGCCAGGCGCTGCTGCTGCTGGGCGGTGCGCCGGCGCAGCTCCAGGCGGGCGACCAGCTCGGCGTCCTCGTGCAGCTCCTCCTCCGAGGGTGCGAGGATCACCATGAGCAGCATGGTCAGCGTGATCAGGCTGATCACGGTCATCAGCGGGACGAGGAAGTCGAGGGCGTCCGCGCCGGTGACCATGCCGGGCTCGGCGTCGACGGTGACCCGCATGGCGTACATGCCGGTGTAGTGCATGCCCGAGACGGCCACGCCCATGACCAGCGCCGCGCCGGTGATCCAGACCGGCTTCTTGACCCGCAGCGTGAACCAGAGCGCGGCGGTCGCGGCCACGACGGCGATCACCACGGACCCGGCCACGATCGTGCGGTCGTAGGAGACGTGGGCGCTCATGTTCATCGCGTACATGCCGAGGTAGTGCATGCTGGCCACGCCGAGCCCGGTGAGCAGGCCGCCGCCGAGCAGCGCCAGCGCCCGGCCGCGGCCGTAGGAGACCAGGAACAGCCCGGTGCCGACCACCACGACGGCCACGGCGGCCGAGGCGACGGTGAGCGGCACGTCGTACTTGATCTGCGTGCCCTCCACCGCGAAGCCCATCATCCCGACGAAGTGCATGACCCAGATGCCGGTGCCGCCGATGGAGATGGCCGCGCCGATCAGCCAGCGCACCCGCGACGCGCCGCGGCTGGCGTGCGCCTGTGCGGTGAGCCGCAGTCCGAGCATCGAACCCAGGCACGACATCAGGTACGCCAGCAGCGGTGTGAGCGGTCCGTGGGTGAAATGATTAACAGCGGTCATATATCGACATTCCTTGTGATTAGGGGTTGACGGATTGTGTCATCCGGTCCGCCCCTTCTGTATGGATAATGCAACTATCTGTCAACCGGCGTGTCGGAAACATGAGAGGCTCTCATGAGCATCGAGGGGCCCTTCTGGCGCGCGATCGCCGTCTTCCGCGCCGCGTCGTTGCTGTACGCCGCCGTGCTGATGGCCCAGTACCGCGGGTACGAGCAGCCGGTCGCCGGCTGGCTGGTGATCGCCCTGATGGCGTTGTGGACGGCCGGAGCCACGTACGCGTACGCGTCCGAAAGGCTGCGCGGGTGGCCGCTGCTGGCCGTGGACCTGCTGGTGGCGCTGGCCTGCCTGCTGGCGTCCCCGTACGTGGAGGGCGCCCGTCAGGGCCTGGCGGGCACCATGCCCGTGCCTGCCACCTGGGTCGCCGCGCCCGTCCTGGCCTGGGCCGTGTACGGCGGCAGGCGCGCGGGCGCGGTGGCGGCGGCCCTGGTCGCCGCCGCGGACCTGTGGCTGCGCGTGCGCGCCCCGGAGGCGCCCGTGATGATCAACGGCGCGGTCCTGCTGTTCCTGTCAGGAGTGGTCGTCGGACACGTGGCCCGGCTGGCCAAGGAGGCCGAGGAGCGCATGCAGCGCGCGGCCGAGATGGAGGCCGCCCAGCGCGAACGCGACCGGCTGGCCCGCGACCTGCACGACTCCGTCCTGCAGGTGCTGGCCCTGGTCCAGCGGCGCGGCCGGCAGATCGGCGGCGAGGCGGCCGAGCTGGGCCGCCTGGCCGGCGAGCAGGAGGCCGCGCTGCGCGAGCTCATCGCCGCCCGTCCCGCCCCGACCGGCGCCACGGACCTGCGCTCCCTGCTCATGCGGCACGGCTCGCCGTTGGTGACGGTCTCCACCCCGGCCACGCCGCTCGTCCTGCCCACCCCGGCGGCCGAGGGCGTGGCGGCCGCGGTGGGGGCCGCCCTGGACAACGTGCGCGAGCACTGCGGCGCGGACGCGCGGGCCTGGGTGTTCGCCGAGTCCTGCGACGACGTGGTCATGGTGACCGTCCGCGACGAGGGCCCCGGCATCCCGGAGGGGCGCCTGGAGCGGGCCGCCGCCGAGGGCCGCCTGGGCGTCGCGCAGTCCATCCGGGGGCGCGTCGCCGACCTGGGCGGGACGGTCGCCGTCGCCTCCACGCCGTCCGGGACCGAGATCGAGATCAGTCTTCCCTGCGGATGGGCGCGGATAGGCGGGGACCGGCCCGGTTAGAGTGACGTCATGGTGCGGGTCATGGTGGTGGACGACCATCCCATGTGGCGCGACGGCGTGGCCAGGGATCTGTCCGAGGCGGGCTACGAGGTCGTGGCCGTGGTGGGGGAGGGCCGGCAGGCGATCAGGGCGGCCGCGGCCGTACGCCCCCAGGTCGTCGTGCTGGATCTACGCCTGCCCGACATGTCCGGCGCGGAGGTGGCCGCCGGGCTGGCCGGGGCCGAACCGGCGCCCAAGGTCCTGGTGTTGTCGGCCAGCGCCGAGCAGGACGACGTGCTGGCGGCCGTCAAGGCGGGCGCGTCCGGCTACCTGGTGAAGTCGGCGAGCCGGGAGGAGTTCCTCGACGCCGTCCGCCGCACCGCCGAGGGCGACGCCGTCTTCACGCCGGGCCTGGCCGGGCTGGTGCTCGGGGAGTACCGGCGGCTGGCCGCGCGCCCCGCCGCCGGACGCGCCGACGACGACGGCCCGAGGCTGACCGAGCGAGAGACGGAGGTGCTCAGGCTGGTCGCCAAGGGCCTGACCTACCGGCAGGTCGCCGACCGCCTGGTGCTCTCGCACCGCACGGTCCAGAACCACGTGCAGAACACGCTGAGCAAGCTCCAGCTGCACAACCGGGTGGAACTGGTCCGATATGCGATCGAGCAGGGCCTCGACGCGGACTAAACTCGATGGGTCGCGGCGTTGCCTTCCTAGCGCCCGCGCTTTCCCCGTCTTCCCCGGAGGTTCCACCATGACGATGTCCGCCCTGGGCGAGCCATGCGTTCTGCTCAAGCTGGGCGAGATCGTTCTCAAGGGCAAGAACCGTGAGCTGTTCGAGCGCCGCCTGATCGACAACATCCGCTTCGCGCTCCAGGATCTCGGCCTCAAGACCGACGTGCGCCGGCGCCACGGCGTCGTCGCGATCTTCCTGCCCGAGGGGTCGGACGTCGAGCAGGCCGACGCGGTGGCCCGGCGGGTCGCCGACGTGCCCGGCCTGGTGTGGATCCACCGCGCCTGGCGGGTGGCCAAAGACCCCGACACCGTGCTCAAGGCCGGCCTGGAGCTGATCCGCGACCGCGAGGAGGTGGCGCGCAAGGCCAGCTTCGCGGTGCGCTCCCGCCGCCGCGACAAGCGCTTCCCGCTGCGTTCCAACGAGCTCGACCGGCTCGTCGGCGGCGCGATCAACGACGAGTACCAGCTGCCCGTCGACCTGAAGAACCCCGAGCTGACCGTCTTCATCGAGGTCGACCGGGACGAGGTGTTCGTCTTCACCGACGGCATCCCCGGCCAGGGCGGCCTGCCGGTCGGCAGCAGCGGCCGGGCGCTGGTGCTCATGTCGGGCGGCATCGACTCGCCGGTGGCGGCCTACCGGATGATGAAGCGCGGCCTGCACGTCGACTTCCTGCACTTCTCCGGCATCCCGTTCACCACCTCCGAGTCGATCTACAAGGCGTACGCGCTGGTCAGGAAGCTCGACAGGTTCCAGGGCAGGTCGCGGCTGTGGGTGGTGCCGTTCGGCAAGGCGCAGCAGTCCATCCGCAACTCGGGCCAGGACCGCCTGGCCGTGATCGCCCAGCGGCGGCTCATGCTGAAGACGGCAGAGGAGGTCGCCCACCGCATCCGTGCCGGCGCGCTGATCACCGGCGACGCGCTCGGTCAGGTCTCCTCCCAGACGCTGGCCAACATCACCGCCCAGGACAACGCGGTCGAGCTGCCGATCCTGCGCCCGCTCGTGGGCTGGGACAAGACCGAGATCATGGCCGAGGCCCGGCGCATCGGCACGCTGGAGATCTCGGAGCTGCCCGACGAGGACTGCTGCTCCCTGCTGGCTCCCAAGCGCGCCGAGACGCGGGCCAAGATCGACGATCTCAAGCAGATCGAGAAGCGGCTCGACGCCGAGGAGCTGTGCGTGCAGCTCGCCGACTCGATCCAGGAGTACACGCTGTAGCTCAGGCCGCGTCGACCTTGAACGGGTCGTGCTCGGCCAGCAGCTTGTCCAGCCTGGCCTGGTCCACGCGGTTGGTCACCTCCGCCAGCTCCTGCCGGTCGCGGACGACCTTGCACAGGTTGACCGTGGAGGTGACCACGTACAGCAGGCCGAGCGCGAGGAACGCCCTGATCCAGCCGGAGGCCGGCAGGTAGATCAGGGCGATCACCACGGACGACACGGAGACGGCGAACGACAGGACCGCCTGGACGTAGAACGCGGCGGTCTGCGTGGGGCGGATGGGCTTGCTCATGAGTTCATGGTGATCTCGCAGGCCAGGCCGTCGCATGGGGTTTCGTACTCAAGTTACTCCTGAGTACGAAAGGCCCGGTCCCAGCCCCGGACGCGGGGCGCGGGCGAGCCGATGGCAGGATGGCCCAAGACGCGAGATCGGTGAGGGGAGTGATCGTGGAGGAGTCGCGCCTGCCTCCAGGCCAGTACGTCCCGCGCGGCCGCCCCGTGATCCACTACGGCAGGGTGCCCGCGTTCAAGCCGGACAGCTGGGACTTCCGCGTCTTCGGCGCCACGGCCTCCGGCGAGGAGCACTGCCTGACGTGGGCGGACTTCGAGCTGCTGCCCCGGGACACGCGCATCGCCGACTTCCACTGCGTCACCAAGTTCTCCCTCATGGCCAACGAGTGGCGGGGCGTCACCCCGGCCACGATCATGGAGCTGGCGCCGCCCGACCCCGGCGTGCGCCACGTCATGATCTGGGCCGAGTACGGCTACAGCGCCAACCTCCGCATGTCCGACTTCGCCGCCCCCGACACCCTGTTCGCCACCGAGCTGGACGAGAAGCCGCTCAGCCCCGACCGCGGTTTCCCCGTGCGCATCGTGGTCCCCCACCTGTACGCGTGGAAGAGCGTCAAATGGGTGCGCGCCGTCGAATACCTCCTGGAGGACCGGCGCGGCTTCTGGGAGGAACGCGGATACCACAACCTGGCCGATCCCTGGCGCGAACAGCGCTACTCCTACCAGGAGGAACCCGGCGAGGGCCCCCCGTAGACTTCGCTGCGGGTTTCCACCCGAACACGACCGGTTATTGGCTACGGTTTGGCGCATGCAGACCACCGCATGCGTGGCGCTCTCCCTCCTGCTCTTCCTCCTCGGCTACGCCTGCGCCAGGACGCGCCGCCCGGCGCTCCCCGAAGGCGGCGGCAAGCACGAGGCCACCTTCACCGCGTTGCACGTCGCGGGGCTGGCCGCGCCCGCCCTGCGCGGCGGGCTCGACCGCGACTCGGCGCGCAAGGCCGTACGCCACCTGCACGCGCTGCTCGGCACCCGCGCCGTCGCGATCACCTCCACCGACGCCGCGCTGGCCTGGGACGGCCCGTGCACCGACGACGTGCTCACCTACGCCCGCACCACCCTGGCCGCCGGGCGGGCGCAGGTGTTCGCCGGGCGGCCGTACGGGGCCGTGGTCGTGCCGCTGACCGTGGACGACACGGTCGTGGGCACGCTGGCGGCCTTCGACGAGGAGGTCAGCGCGGCGCTCGTGCGCACCGTGACCGAGCTGGGCCGCTGGGTGTCGGGGCAGCTGGAGCTGGCCGACCTCGACGCCTCCCGTAGGCGGGCCCTGGAGGCGGAGATGCGCGCGCTGCGCGCCCAGATCTCGCCGCACTTCGTCTACAACGCGCTGACCACGATCGCCTCGTTCGTCCGGACGAACCCCAAGCGCGCCCGCGAGCTGCTGCTCGACTTCGCCGACTTCTCCCGTTACGCCCTGCGCCGCGCCCACGACTTCACCACCCTGGCCGACGAGCTGACCTGCGTCGACCGGTACCTGCTGCTGGAGCGCGCCCGCTTCGGCGACAAGCTGCGCTTCAGCCTGCAGGTCGCGCCCGAGGTGCTGCCGGTGCCGGTGCCGTTCCTGTGCCTGCAACCGCTGGTGGAGAACGCCATCAAGCACGGCATGCGCGGCCGGCGCGGCGGCGGCGAGGTGCGGGTCGTGGTCCGCGACGCCGGCCCCGAGGCCCACATCACCGTCGAGGACGACGGCACCGGAATGGACCCCGAATGCGCCAGGCGCATGCTCGACGGCGAACCGGCCCGCGACGGCGGCGGCATCGGCCTGGCCAACGTGGACCTGCGCATGCGCCAGATCTACGGCGACGGCTACGGCCTCGTCGTGGAGACCGCGCTCGGCGCCGGCACCCGGGTACGGCTGCGCGTTCCGAAGACGCAATTTACCTCAATGTAGTCAATTCCTTACGCTGAGCTGGCGTGTCGCTTGTGACCTCTGCTTTCATACGGCAGCGTGGAGCCCATGCTGAGGGTCCTGGCGGTCGACGACGAGGTGCCCGCTCTTGAGGAGCTCGCCTACCTGCTGCGCCAGGACACGAGAATCGAACACGTCGCGACCGCGGCCGACGGCGTCACCGCGCTGCAGGACATGGTGCAGATGATCGGCGGCGGCGAGCGGCTCGACGCGATCTTCCTCGACATCCGGATGCCGGGCCTCGACGGGCTCGACCTCGCCCGGCTGGTCGGCGGCTTCCCCAGCCCGCCCAAGCTGGTGTTCGTCACGGCGCACGAGGAGTGCGCGGTGCAGGCGTTCGAGCTGGAGGCCGTCGACTACCTGCTCAAACCGGTCAGGGCCGAGCGCCTGGCGGAGGCGGTCAGGCGGCTGGAGGCGGCCTCCGCGCCGCTCGCCGAGCCGAGCCAGGACGATGTGATCCCGGTCGAGCTGGGCGGGCGCACCAGGTTCGTGCCGCAACAGGCCATCTGGTTCGCCGAGGCCAAGGGCGACTACGTGCGGCTGCACACCGGCGACGGCAGCTACCTCGTCCGCATGTCGCTGGCCGCGCTCGAACGCCGCTGGTCGGAGGCGGGGTTCATCCGCGTCCACCGCAGCACCCTGGTCTCGGCCCGGCACGTCACCGAGCTGCGCTTCGAGGGCGGCCGGGTCACGCTCACCGTCGGCACCGAGACGTTGCAGGTCAGCCGGCGGCACAGCCGTCAGGTGCGCGAACAGCTCGTCCGCCAGCATCGCGGCGTCTTCTCCTGACCGGCCGGCCCGCAGGGGCTGGTGCCGATGGGTGGGCGTGAAGCTGGGCGTGTCCGGCGGGCGCCGGGCGGCCGCCGGCCCCGGCCGCCGGCCGGTCTGCCGCCGCGATGGTAAAAGATTTCCCAGGTCACGTCGGGGTCGGGCCCTTGGCGCCGGTTCCCGCGATGCCCTCCAGGGGCCTGCCGGTCGCTGGGAGGACCCATGAACCAGCCGTTCGTCGCTCGCCGGTGACCGCTCGCCGTCCGGACACCCTCCGTATGTCGATGACTACAGACCGTTCAGCGAGCTGGCCGTGAACAGGGTTTCGCCCACAAGATCGCGACCGTAGTGTTTCGGCATCGGAAGCCACCCGGCGCATCGGGGGGGACGGGCCGCAAGGCTCAAGCAAGGGCCTGATGCGTCGGCTTCACCGGTGACCCACCAGGTCACCACGGCTGTCGGGCCTTTGACCGGGGGGTAGGGCCCGCCTGCCGATCAGGTGAGGGGGCGCCTGCGGAGGCCACGGACCCCGGCCCCGCGATCCGGCCTTCGGGGGCGGCCGGATCGTGCGAGCAGGCGCCCCTATCACGATTGCTGACCCGGACGGGCTTTCAGCCCCGTCACCGGGGATCGCGCCGGGTCAGCCCTCGTCGCGGAGCTTCTTCAGCAGCTCGATGTCCTCGCGGTGCTTGTCGGCCTTGCCGGGCGTCTCGATGCAGATCGGCACGCCCGCCACCGCCGGATGCCGCATGATCTCGGCGAACGGCTGCGCGCCGATGTGGCCCGCGCCGATGTTCTCGTGCCGGTCCTTCTTGGCCCCGCACACGTCTTTGCTGTCGTTGGCGTGGATGAGCTTGAGCCGGCCGGGCGCGATGGCGTGCAGGGCGTCGAACGTCTCCCGCACCCCGCCCTCGGCGGCCAGGTCGTGGCCGGCGGCGAAGGCGTGGCAGGTGTCGAGGCAGACGCAGGCCCGCGGGTGCCAGTCGAGCGCGGCGAGATAGGGCTCCAGGTCCTGGACGGTCGCGCAGAGCATCGCGCCCTGGCCCGCCATGGGCTCCAGCAGCAGGTCGGGGCCGCCCTCGGGGATCTCGTCGAGCAGCGGCAGCAGGGTCTCGCGGATCTGCCGCAGCGCGTCGTCGCGGGACTGGGTGACGGCCGAGCCGGTGTGGACCACGACGCCCTTGGCGCCGGTCTCGACCCCGCGCCGCAGCCCGTGGCGGACGACGGCGATGGAGTTGGCCAGCGTCTCGGGGTTGGGCGAGCCGAAGTTCACCAGGTACGGCACGTGGATGAACGCGGTGACGCCGGACTCGGCCAGCTTGGCGTCCTCGGCGGGCTTGCCGTCGTTGAGCGCCCAGCCGCGCGGGTTGGTGACGAACACCTGGATCATCTCGGCGCCGATCTCGGCCATGTACTTCAGGCCGCCGGTCGCCAGGCCGCCGGTGACGGACACGTGCCCGCCGATCAGGGATGTCAAGGTCATGATGGCTCCCAGTGTAGGCGCAGCTCAGGGGCGTCCCGGCCGGGGCCGGGTTGGAGCATGACACGAAAAGTCCTGGCCATCCCGTTGCGTACTTGGGAGTTCTCACGGATGGACCGGGAACCAGGCCGGTGTGTGTACTGCTGACATGTCCAACTCCCTGGCCGGGTTCAACCGGCGGCCGCGCGCGGAGGCGGAGGCGGAGCTGCTGGCCTGCTGCGCCTCCCGCGCGTTCGCCGCGGCGGTGGCCGCCCGCCGGCCCTACGCCGCCCGCGAACGGCTCGCCGAGGCCGCCGAGACGGCGGTGCGCGAGCTGACGTGGCCCGACGTGCTGGAGGCGCTGGCGGCCCACCCGCGCATCGGGGAACGCCCGTCCGGGGACGGCCGGGAGTCGCGCTGGTCGAGCGAAGAGCAGGCAGGCACCCGAGGAAACGCGGAGCTGCGGGCCGCGCTGGCCGCGGGCAACCGCGCGTACGAGGAGCGGTTCGGGTACGTCTACCTGGTCTGCGCCACCGGCCTGAGCGGTGCCGAGCTGCTGGCCCGGCTGCGCGCCCGGCTGGACAACGACGAGGAGACCGAGCGCGGGGTCGTCCGCGACGAACTAATCAAGATCACCCGGCTGCGGCTGGGGAAGCTCATGGAAGGGGAGGGGAGATGAGCTTCTCGACGCACGTCCTGGACGCGGTCTCGGGCCGCCCGGCCGCCGGGGTGGGCGTCCGGCTGGAGCACGAGGGCCGCGTGCTGGCCCGGGGCAGCACCGACGACGACGGCCGGATCAAGGGCTGGGACACCGAGGAGGGCGTGCACCGCGTCGTCTTCGACACCGGCGCCTATCTGGCCGACACCTTCTACCCCGAGGTCGTCATCGCCTTCACCGTCACCGACGCCGCGGCGCACCACCACGTGCCGCTGCTGCTCAGCCCGTACGCCTACTCCACCTACCGAGGGAGCTAGATGACCGTCAAGCTGGGCCCCAACCGTTACGGCAAGGCGGAGACCAGGCTGGTCCACGTGGTCAGGGAGGGGGCCGTCCACCACCTCAAGGACATCAACGTCAGCACCTCGCTGTCGGGCGACATGGAGGAGGTGCACAGGAACGGCAGCAACGCCGCCGTCCTGCCCACCGACACGCAGAAGAACACCGCCTACGCCTTCGCCAGGAAGCACGGCGTCGGCGAGATCGAGGACTTCGCCCTCTTACTGGCCCGCCACTACGTCTCCGCGCACCCGTCCATCCACCACGCGCGGGTGGAGATCGAGGAGTACGCCTGGAACCGCATCCCCGGCGAGTCGCGGCACTCCTTCGTGCGCGACGGCGGCGAGGTGCGCACCTGCGTCGTCCACCACGACAGGGACGGCCGCACCACCGTCGTGTCCGGCCTGACGGACCTGGTCGTGCTGAACTCGACCGGCTCGGAGTTCCACGGCTACCTCGTGGACGAGTACACCACCCTCCAGCCGACGACCGACCGCGTCCTGGCCACGGCGGTCACCGCCCGCTGGCGGCACGCCGGGACAGGTGAGCGCCCGCCGTACGCGCAGGTGCGCGCCTGCCTGCTGGACGCCTTCGCGCAGACGCACAGCCTGTCGTTGCAGCAGACCCTCTTCGCGATGGGCGAGCGGGTGCTGACCACCTGCCCGCAGGTCTGCGAGGTCCGGCTCACGCTGCCGAACAGGCACCACTTCCTGGTCGACCTGTCGCCGTTCGGCCTGGACAACGAGAACGAGGTCTTCTACGCCGCCGACCGTCCCTACGGGCTGATCGAGGGCAGTGTGCTGCGTGAGGACGCACCCGACGCGGGATTCGCCTGGGAGTGAGGACGATGGACTTCTTGCGGCCCACCACGTGGGCTGAGGCGCTGGCCGCCAAGGCGGACCGGACCGGAGCGCTGCCCGTCCAGGGCGGCACCGACGTGATGGTCGAGATCAACTTCGACGTGCGCAGGCCGGAGGCGCTGCTCGACCTCAACCAGGTGGCCGAGCTGCGCGAATGGGACATGACCGACGGGGTCTGCCGGATCGGGGCCGGAGTCACGTACGCCACGGTCGTCGACGAGCTGGGCGGCGTGCTGCCGGGGCTCGCGCAGGCCGCGCGCACGGTCGGCTCGCCGCAGATCCGCAACCGCGGCACGGTCGCCGGCAACCTCGGCGCGGCCTCGCCCGCGGGCGACAGCCATCCGCCGCTGCTGGCGGCGGGCGCGGTCGTCGAGGTCGAGTCGCGCGAGCGCGGCACCCGGCTGATCCCCGCGGCCGAGTTCTACCTCGGGGTCAAGCGCAATGCCCTGGAGCCGGACGAGCTGATCAGGGCCGTGCGCGTCGAACCCGCCCAGGGACCCCAGTACTTCTCCAAGGTCGGCACGCGCAACGCCATGGTGATCGCGGTGTGCTCGTTCGCGGTCGCGCTGCACCCCGGCGAGCGGCGGGTCGGCACCGGGATCGGCTCGGCCGCGCCCACGCCGCGCCGCGCCCTGGAGGCGGAGGACCTGCTGGCCCGGGAGCTGGACTGGCACGCCCCGCTCGACCCCGCGCTGCTGGCCCGCTTCGGCGAGCTGTGCGCGCGGGCCGCCGCGCCGATCGACGACGTGCGCGGCACCGCCGCCTACCGGGTGCACGCGGTCGGCGTGATGGCCCGGCGCACGCTCACCTGGGCCTGGAACGACCATCTCGCGAGAAGGGCCGCCTGATGCGCCTGAACGTCACCGTCAACGGACGCGCCCACAGCGTGGACGACGTCTGGGAGGGGGAGAGCCTGCTGTACGTGCTGCGTGAGCGGATCGGGCTCCCCGGCTCCAAGAACGCCTGCGAGCAGGGCGAGTGCGGCTCGTGCACGGTCTATCTCGACGGGCTGCCGGTCTGCTCGTGCCTGGTCGCCGCCGGGCAGGCCGAGGGGCGGCGGGTGCGCACGGTCGAGGGGCTGGCCGCGGGCGACCGGCTCGACCCGGTGCAGGAGGCGTTCGTCGAGTGCGGGGCCGTGCAGTGCGGGTTCTGCACCCCCGGGCTCGTCGTACAGGCCCATGACCTGCTCGAACGCGTGCCCCGGCCGTCCGACGCGGAGATCCGCGAGGCGCTGGCGGGCAACCTGTGCCGCTGCACCGGCTACGAGAAGATCCTCGACGCGGTCCGGCTGGCCGCCGCGCGGAAGGCGTCCCGATGACCCTGCTGATCGAGAACGTGCACATCGCGCCCGTCGCCGGCCCCGAGATCCCTTCCGGCCACCTCGTCGTCGAGGGCGACCGGATCGCCGCGCTCGGCCCCGGCCCCGCGCCCGCCACCCCCGGCGCCCGGCGGATGGACGGCTCCGGCTGCCTGGCCACCCCCGGCCTGGTCAACACCCACCACCACCTCTACCAGTGGGCCTCCCAGGGGCTGGCCCAGGACGCCACCCTGTTCGAGTGGCTGGTGGCGCTCTACGACGTGTGGGCCGCCATGGACGCCGAGGTCGTCAGGGGCGCGGCCACGGCGGGGCTCGGCTGGCTGGCGCTGTCCGGCTGCACCACCTCCAGCGACCACCACTACGTCTTCCCCAAGGGCCGCGGCGACCTGCTCGCGGCCGAGGTCGAGGCGGCGCGGGAGATCGGCCTGCGCTTCCACCCGGCGCGCGGCTCGATGGACCTGGGCCGCTCGCAGGGCGGGCTGCCGCCGGACGAGGTGGTCGAGGAGCTCGACGACGTGCTGGCCGCGACGGCCGAGGCGGTGGACGCCCACCACGACCCGTCGCCGTCCTCGATGGTCCGGGTCGCGGTCGCGCCGTGCTCGCCGTTCTCGGCCGGCGCCGAGCTGATGACCCAGTCGGCGGCCCTGGCCAGGGCCAAGGGCGTCCGCCTGCACACCCACCTGGCCGAGACGCTCGACGAGGACGAGCACTGCGTCGAGCGGTTCGGCCTGCGTCCGGTCGACTACATGGACAAGCTCGGCTGGCTGGGGCCCGACGTGTGGCTCGCGCACGCCGTGCACCTCAGCGACGCCGACATCGCCAAGCTCGCCCGCACCGGCACGGGCGCGGCCCACTGCCCCTCCTCCAACGGCCGCCTCGGCTCCGGGATCGCCCGCGTGTCGGAGATGCTGCGCCGGGGCGTGAACGTCGGGCTCGGCGTGGACGGCAGCGCCTCCGCCGAGCTGACCTCACTGGCCGGGGAGATGCGGCAGGCCCTGCTGTTCCAGCGGGCCAGGTACGGCCCCCGCGCGCTGTCGGCCCGCCAGGCGCTGGAGCTGGCCACCCTGGGCGGGGCGCGCAACCTGGGCCGCGAGGCCGAGCTCGGCTCGCTGGAGCCGGGCAAGCTGGCCGACGTCGTCCTGTGGCGGACCGGCGGGCCCTTCACCGCCGCCGTGGCCGACCCGGTGTGCGCGCTGGTGTTCGGGCCCCCGCCGCCGGTGGCCCGCGTCCTGGTCGGCGGCCGGACCGTGGTCGAGGACGGCGAGCTGCGGACGACGTCCCACGACGCGGCCGGACGGGCGGGCGCCGAGGCCCACCGCAGGCTGATGCGACTGGCGGCCGAGCGCGGGCACTCGGCGGGCAGGGAGGTCCAGCACTAGGGTGTGAATGTCCGGAACGTGGCATTCAGTACCGAAAGGCGGTCCCGTGTCGGCAGAACTCCCCGGTGAGCGGCTGGCGCAGCTCAAGAGCACCTTCGCCGAGATCGACACCGACGGCGACGGCTTCGTCAGCGAGGCCGAGCTGAAGCGGCACTTCCCCGACCTGCCCGCCGAGGCCCTCGGCGCGCTGAGCCAGGAGGCCGACTCCGACCAGGACGGGCGCTACTCGCTGGAGGAGTTCATCCGCGTCGTCTCCTGACGCCCTACTCCGCCAGCGCGCGCTCCAGGGGCGTGCGGAAGCGGGGCGTGATCCGCACGCCGCCGAGCCAGGAGGCCAGACCGGCGATCTCGGCCTCCACGGCCGCCACGGCGTCGGAGCCCAGGTCGGTGAGCGCCCGCCAGACGATCTCGCCGCCGGGCCGCTGGCCCCAGCCGCCGACGACCCGCCCGTCCCACCACACGGTCGGGCCGACGTTGCCGCTGCGGTCGAACAGCTCGGCCCGGTGCTCCTGCGGCAGGTACCAGTCGCGGCCCTGCCAGCCCATCGGCGTCGGGTCCAGGGCGGGCAGCAGCGCCGCCCACGGCTCGGGCTCGGGCGTCTCGTCCAGATCGCCGGGCAGGACGTATCCCGCGCCCTCGTCCAGCTCGACCTCGACCGCGCCGACGGCGGCCAGCGCGGCGCGCACCTCGCGCAGCGTCCAGCCGGTCCACCACTTGACGTCGGCCTCCGTGCCGGGGCCGAACGCCGCCAGCCAGCGGCGCACCAGCTCCGCCTGGGCCTGCGGGACCGTGGTCGGGTCCATGGGCGGGGCGACGGCCCACAGGTGCTGCGTGCTCGTCCACGAGCCGGACGGGCGGCCCTGGCGGACGAGCCGGCCCTCCATGCCCATCAGCGTGATCAGTCGCTGCCCGACGCTGTGCACGGCCTCGTACGGCTTGCCCACGGCCACCCGGAACTGCTCGCGCAGCCGCGGCTCCAGCACCCCCAGCCGGGCCGCCGTCGCCGTGCCCTCCGCCGCCAGGACGCGCAGCACCGACGACTCCACGTCGGCCAGCCACGGCTCGTCCCAGCCGCCGGCCGCGGTGAGCTCCTTGACCAGCGCCTTGCGCACCCTCGTGGCGACCGCGAGCGTGGAGGAGTGGTGCACGACGGGCACCAGCGCGGCCGGGACCACGAACACCGTGCGGCGCATCCCGTGCATGCGCACCAGCGTGCGGTCCTCGTACAGGGCCCGCTCGACCGGCGCGGTGCCGGGCGCGGTGAGCCGGGCGCCCGCCGACAGGAACACCGTCGCCGGGTCGGTGGCGTGCAGCGCCACCACGGACGCCGTCGCCTCCTCCGGGGTCGCCGCCTTGGCCGCCAGGCTGTGGCGCACGCCCAGCCGGCGCCGCCTCTCCCGCTCAGATATGCGCATGAAACGCCTCCTTACGGGATGTGAGCCTAATTGGAGGATCACACACCTCAGAACCCGCCAGAACAGCTCAGGTTCGTGCTCGCGGCCCATGGGCGGCGGGCGCGGGCGCCTGTTTCACTGAGGGCACCTTCCTTGAGGCACCTTTCACTGAGGGCACCTACCCTCGGCCGCCGCCGGCCGGGGGGCTGATGTGATGATGAGTCACGCCTTCCTGCCCGCTCGCACCGGGCAGGAAGGCGTGTCCGGCCATTGTTCAGCATCTTGTGGGAGTTCGTAGTGGTAAAGCAGGTTCTGGTGGCACCCGACAAGTTCAAGGGCTCCCTCACGGCCGCCGAGGTCGCGGCCCGGGTGTCGGCGGGGCTCGGGGTGCCCACGGTCGAGCTGCCGGTCGCCGACGGCGGCGACGGCACCGTCGAGGCGGCCGTGGCCTGCGGGTTCGACCGCGTCACCGTGGAGGTCGCCGGGCCCACCGGCGAACGCGTGAGCGCGGCGTACGCCTGGCGGGCGGCCGGCGGCACGCCGACGGCCGTGGTCGAGCTGGCCGAGGCGTCGGGGCTGCGGCGGCTGTCCGCCGGGCCGGCCCCCTTGACCGCCACCTCCTACGGCACCGGAGAGCTGATCGCCGACGCCCTGCGCAGAGGCGCCCGGCGGGTCGTGCTCGGGCTCGGCGGCAGCGCCTCCACCGACGGGGGAGCGGGCATGGTCCGGGCGCTCGGCGCGTGCCTGCTGGACGGCGACGGGGCCGAGCTGCCCGACGGCGGCGCCGCGCTGCGCGGGCTGGCCCGCATCGACCTGTCCGGGTTCGCCGACGTCTCCGGGGTGGAGTTCGTGGTGGCGAGCGACGTGGACAACCCCCTGCTCGGCCCGCACGGAGCCGCCGCCGTCTACGGGCCGCAGAAGGGCGCCGGCCCCGAGGACGTCAAGGTGCTGGAGGCGGGCCTGTCCCGGCTGGCCGCCGTCGCCACCCAGACCCACGGCCTGGTGGGCGCCGTCGAGCACGACGACACCCCGCGCGCCATGGGCGTGGCCGGAGCCCCCGGGGCGGGCGCGGCGGGCGGCGTCGGGTTCGCGGCGCTGGCCTTCCTCCACGCCGAGCTGCGGCCCGGCATCGAATACCTGCTCGACCTGCTCGGTTTCGGCGCGCTCGTCCAGGGCGCGCGGCTGGTGATCACCGGCGAGGGCTCGCTCGACGAGCAGTCCCTGCGCGGCAAGGCGCCGATCGGCGTGGCCCAGGCCGCGGCCAGGGCGGGCGTGCCGGTGGTCGCGGTCTGCGGCCGGCGCACCCTCGGCGACACCGAGCTCAAGGACGCCGGCATCGAGGCCGCCTACGCCCTGACCGACCTGGAGCCCGACCCGGCCCGGTGCATGGCCGAGGCCGGGCCGCTCCTGGAACGCCTGGCCGCCCGGGTGGCCGCCGAGCATCTGGAGGGCAGATGACCGTTCACGACCTCGTCGTCCGCTCCCGCAGGGTGGTCACGCCCGAGGGGGAGCGGGCCGCGGCCGTGGCCGTACGGGGCGAACGCGTCCAGGCCCTGTACGACTACGCCGAGCCCCTCGACGCCGCCGAGGACATCGACCTGCGCGACCTGCCCCTGCTCCCCGGCCTGGTGGACACGCACGTGCACGTCAACGAGCCGGGCCGGACCCATTGGGAGGGCTTCGCCTCGGCCACCAGGGCGGCCGCCGCGGGCGGCGTGACCACGATCGTGGACATGCCGCTCAACTCCCTGCCGCCGACCGTCAGCGTGGAGGCCCTGGAGGCCAAGCTGCGGGCCGCCCGCGGGCAGTGCCACGTGGACGTGGCGTTCTGGGGCGGCGCGGTCCCCGGCAACCTCAAGGAGCTGCGGCCGCTGCACGAGCGCGGCGTCCGGGGCTTCAAGTGCTTCATGTCGCCCTCGGGCGTCGAGGAGTTCCCGCCGCTCGCCACGGCCGAGCTGCGGGCGGTGCTGACCGAGGTCGCCGGGTTCGGCGGGCTCGTCGTGGTGCACGCCGAGGACCCCGAGCTGCTGGCCGAGCCGGGCGGGCCGACGTACCGGGAGTTCCTGGAGTCGCGGCCGGGAGCCGCCGAGCGCAGCGCGGTCGCGCGGGTCGTCGCGCTGGCCGCCGAGACCGGTGCGCGCGTGCACATCCTGCACGTCTCCAGCGCCGAATGCCTCGACGTGCTGGCGCGGGCCCAGGCCGACGGGGTGGCGGTCACGGCCGAGACCTGCCCCCACTACCTGACGCTGGAGGCCGAGCAGGTGCCCGAGGGGCGCACGGCGTACAAGTGCTGCCCGCCCATCCGCTCGCGGGCCAACCGCGAGCTGCTGTGGGACGGCCTGGCCCACGGCGTGCTAAGCAGCGTCGTCTCCGACCACTCGCCCTCGCCCGCCGACCTGAAGGTGCCCGACTTCGCCGCCGCCTGGGGCGGTGTCGCCTCCCTCCAGCTCGGCCTGTCCGCGGTCTGGACGGAGGCCGCCCGGCGCGGCCACACCCTCGCCGACGTCGTCCGCTGGATGTCGTCGGCCCCCGCCGCGCTGGCCGCGATCCCCGGCAAGGGCGCGATCCGCCCCGGCGGCGACGCCGACCTGGTCGCCTTCGACCCCGACGCCGACAACCCGGTGGACGCCGCCCGCCTGCACCACCGCAACCCCGTCACCCCCTACCACGGCCGCGTGCTCAAGGGCGCGGTGCTGACCACCTGGCTGCGCGGCCGTCCCGTGGACGGAGAGCCGCACGGCCGCCTCATCCTCGGGGAGCAGTAGATGCCCGGCTTCACCACCCTGCCCGACCTGGCCCTGCGCACCCTCGGCGGCGCGGTCGTGGCGGCCAGCGACGAGTCCTTCGCCGAGAAGGAGAGCCTGATCAGGCCGGGCCGCCCCGGCTTCCGCGCCGAGACGTTCGGCAACAAGGGCCAGGTGTACGACGGCTGGGAGACCCGCCGCCGCCGCACCCCCGGCCACGACTGGGCGCTGGTGCGGCTGGGCCTGCCGGGCGTGATCCGCGGCGTGGTGATCGACACGGCCTGGTTCAAGGGCAACTACCCGCCCTACGCCTCGGTCGAGGCCGCCGCCGTGCCCGGCCATCCCGCGCCCGCCGAGCTGGCCGCCGCCGACTGGACGGAGATCGTCCCGAGGACGGCGCTCAAGGGCGACGCCGAGCACCACGTCGAGGTCACCGGCGACGACACCCGCTACACCCACGTACGCCTGAACATGTACCCCGACGGCGGCATCGCCCGCCTGCGCGTGCACGGCGAGGTACGCCCCGACCTGTCCGTCTACGAGGGGCTGAGCCTCGACCTGGCCGCCCTCCAGAACGGCGGCCTGGTCACCGCCTGCTCCGACGAGTTCTACTCCGCGCCGAACAACGTCATCGCCCCCGGCCTGGCCCGCCACCAGGCAGAGGGCTGGGAGACCGCACGCCGTCGCGGGCCGGGCAACGACTGGCTGCTCATCCGCCTGGCCGGGCCGGGCCTGGTGCGCCTGGCCGAGATCGACACCACGAACCTGATCTTCAACGCCCCCGGCCACGTCGCGCTCACCGGGCTGTCCGGCGGGCGCGAGGTCACGCTGCTGCCGAAGACCCGGTTGCAGCCAGACGCGCCCC
Source organism: Nonomuraea sp. NPDC049758 (assembly GCF_040674635.1). Lineage (NCBI taxonomy): Bacteria > Bacillati > Actinomycetota > Actinomycetes > Streptosporangiales > Streptosporangiaceae > Nonomuraea > Nonomuraea sp. NPDC049758. Next base: position 299,497 of record NZ_JBFAMZ010000005.1, on the reverse strand, counting down.
ACCGCTTCCGGCTCGGCCCCCCCGAACCGGTCACCCACGTACGGGTCGACATCTACCCCGACGGCGGGCTGGCCAGGGTGCGCCTGCACGGGCACCTGGCCTGACCAGGCGCACTACTGCCAGAGGAAGACCGTCGCGCCGGGCGGCCGCTCACTGTTCGGTAACGGCCGCTGGTACTGCACGACGCCGCCGTTGGCCAGCCGCTGGACCCGCACGTGGAAGCCCAGCGACTCCAGCTCCGACTTGGCGTCCTTGACGTTCTTGCCGATGACCGCGGGCACCAGGCGGAACTCCTGGTCGTCGCGGGCCTCGTTGTCGCCCTTGAACCAGTCCCAGAAGTCGGTCTGGCAGCGCGCCACCGTGATCATCGCGGGGGTGCCCTTGTCGACCTCGGACTTGGCCTTCGGCGCCTGGGCGATGACCGTGCACGGCTCGGCGTCGTCGTCGACCTCGTTGACCTGCACCGCGAAGCCCTGGCCGCCGAGGTAGGCGGCGGCCTCGTCCTTCGGCATGCCGGTCACGTCGGGCATCACCATGCCGGCGCTCACGAAGATGCCGACCTTCGCGCCCTCCTTGACCTTCTCGCCGGCCTCGGGGGAGCTGCGGATCACCTTGTTCCGCTCGACCTCGCCGTTGGGCAGGCGCTTGACGCTGCCCACGGTGAGCCCGGCCTCGGCGATCTTGACGCGCGCCTCGTCGCTGGTCAGGCCCCTGACGCTGGGGACGATCACCCGCTTGGGGCCGAGCGAGGGCACCAGCGTGATCGTGCTGCCGCTCTCCACCTCGGCCTTGCCCTCGGGGTCGGTACGCAGCACCAGCCCCTCGGCGGTGTCCTCGTTGTACTCGCCGGCGACCTTGTTGACCTTGAAGCCCTTGCTCGTGGCGGTGCGCTCGGCGACCACCACGTTCTGGCCGACGAGGTCGGGCACCTGCACGTATTTGGTCTGGGAGAAGTACCAGCCGGTCAGCGCCACCGCGACGACCATCACCGCGGCGAGCGTGACCAGGAACCAGTTGGGCCTGAACGAACGCCTGGACGGCGGCGGCGACACCGGCGGCGTCACCTCGGCGCGCGGCTGGATCAGCGTGTGCGCCGGCGCGGCCAGCGGCATCGACGGGGCGCCCGCGCCGCTCGGCCGCGGCGGCATCGACTGGTTGAACACGGCCGTCATGGCCGGCGGGGTGCTCAGCCGGGGCAGCATCCGGTGGGCGTCGACCGCCTCGACCAGCATCGCCGTGGCGTCGGCCGGGCGGTCGTGGGGCTCGCGGGCCGTGGCGTGCCCGACCAGCGTGTCGATCAGCGGCGGCACCTCGGGCACCAGCGACGACGGCGGCGGCACCGTGTCGTGCACGTGCCGGTAGGCCACCGACATCGGCGTCTCGCCGTCGTAGGGCTGCTGCCCGGTCACCAGCTCGAACAGCATGATGCCCGCGGCGTAGACGTCGCTGCGCACGTCGGCGCCGCCGGTGGTGACCTGCTCGGGCGACATGTAGCCGATCGTGCCGATCATCACGCCGGTACGGGTCTGGTTGGTCGCCTCGATCGCCCTGGCCAGCCCGAAGTCGACGACCTTGACCCGGCCGTCGTCGGTCATCAGCACGTTCTCGGGCTTCACGTCGCGGTGGACCATCCCGGCCTGGTGGGCCGCGCCCAGGGCGGCCAGCACCGGGATCATGATCTCCAGCGCCTCGCGGGCGGGCAGCCTGCCGCGCTCGCGCAGGATGTCGCGCAGCGTGCGGCCCGGCACGTACTCCATCGACAGGTAGACGACGTCGGTGTCGGTGCCCTGGTCGAAGACGTGCACCACGTTGGGGTGGGACAGGCTGGCCACCGACTTGGCCTCGCCGATGAACCTGCGGACGAACGCCGGATCCTCGGCGAGCGAGCGGTGCATGACCTTCAACGCGACAGTGCGATCCAGCCGGACGTCGAGCGCCAGGTAGACGGTCGCCATACCGCCCCGGGCGATCCGGCTCTCGATGCGGTAACGCCCATCGAGGAGCCGCCCGACCAGGGGGTCCGCAGTCGTCTTATCCACCACCCCCCTGAGTTTACGGGCGTTTTGCCACCGGCAGGGCCCGCGCGCCCGAAACCGATGCGGAGACGTTCTCGCGAGAGCGGCCCCGACCGGCGGAAGGGCCGGCGTGAGCCGGTCCCTCCGGGCGTCTCATAGGGATCTCCGAGGGGATCTTCAGAGGGGATCGCAGAGGAGATCTCCAGGGAGGATCTTCAGGGCGTCTCCCGGGCGCCTCCGGGGCCTCTCCCGGGCGCCTCGGGGGCGTCTCTAGGGGGTCGTCGGAGAGGACGCCTCGGCGTAGCGCCGGCGCGGGATCCGGCCCGCCTGCCGCGCCTGGCGTCCGGCCGTCACGGCCGCCCTCATCGCCGAGGCCATGAGCTCGGGCCGCTGCGCCCGGGTGACCGCCGTGGCCAGCAGCACCGCGTCGCAGCCCAGCTCCATGGCCAGGGCGGCGTCGCTGGCCGTGCCGATGCCGGCGTCGAGGATCACCGGCACCCCGGCGGACTCCACGATGAGCTCGATGTTGTGCGGGTTCCTGATCCCGAGCCCCGAGCCGATCGGCGCGCCCAAGGGCATCACCGCCGCGCAGCCGGCCTGCTCCAGCCGCCGCGCCAGCGCCGGGTCGTCGCCGATGTACGGCAGCACCACGAACCCGTCGGCCACCAGCCGCTCGGCCGCGTCGAACGTCTCGATCGGGTCGGGCAGCAGCGTGCGCTCGTCGGCGATGACCTCAAGCTTGACCCAGTTCGTCCCCAGGGCCTCGCGGGCCAGCCGGGCCGTCAGCACGGCCTCGCCCGCGGTGAAGCAGCCCGCGGTGTTCGGCAGCACCTTGATGTCGCGGCGGCGCAGCACGTCGAGGACCGAGCCGCGGGCGCCGGGGTCGAGCCGCCGCATGGCCACCGTGGTCAGCTCGGTGCCCGAGGCGACCAGGGCCTGGTCGAGCACCTCCAGGGAGGGCGCGCCGCCGGTGCCCATGATGAGCCGGGAGGCGAACTTCTCCCCGGCGATGATCAGCTCATCCACCCTGCACCGCCGTCAGCACCTCGACGCGGTCGCGGTCGCCGAGCGCCGTCGTCTCCCACGAGCTCCGCGTCACCACCTCGTCGTTCACGGCCACGGCCACGCCGGTGGTGGCGGTGGTCAGCGTCCGTACGGCCTGGGCCACGGTGGTGCCGTCGGCCACCTCGTGTGCGGCGCCGTTGATCGTCACAATCATGAAATATCCCGAAATCTCGCGGGCGAGCACAGCGCGGCCAGCTCGCCCTCCTCACCCGTCAGAATCCCCGCGCCCGTCGAAAGCCTTACCGCCCGAGCCGCTGGCTGTGTGGTTGTCTGTACCGCTGGCTGTGTGCCTGTCTGGGCCGTTGTCGAGGCCGCCGTCGCGGGCCTCGACGTCGCGGCCGAGGGCGTCGCGGACGGTGCCAGCATCGCCGACGTGACCAGGGCCGCCGTCAGGGGGGCCAGCAGCACCCCGCCCCGGTGGTGGCCGGTCGCCAGCACCAGCCCGGGGACCTCGCCCGCCCCGATGATCGGCAGGTTGTCAGGGGTGCCCGGACGCAGCCCGGCGACCACGTCGGCGACCTCCAGCTCGGTGACGCCCGGCACCAGCTCCCTGGCGTCGCGCAGCAGCTCGTAGAGCCCGCCCGCGGTCACCCGGGTGTCGAACCCCAGCTCCTCCTGGGTCGCCCCGAGCACCAGCTCGCCGTCGCCCCTGGGGACGAGGTAGACGGGCGCGCCGTGCACCATCCCGCGTACGCACCGGCCGAGCAGCGGCTGCGGCGAGCGCAACCGCATGATCTGCCCCTTGACCGGCCGGACGGGCACGTCGGCCAGCTGCCCGCTCCACGCCCCGGCGGCCAGCACCACCCGCTCGGCCGCGATCTCCCGCACCGCCGGCTCAGGCTGACCGGGTACGGGCTCAAGCCGCACCCCCGTCACAGCACCTGTCGCAGCTCCCGCCACAGGTCCTGCCACACCGCCTGTCCCAGCGCTTGCTGCACCGCTTGTCCCAGCGCCGATCCCAGCGCTGGGCCCCGAGCCGGTCCCAGCACCGGTCGCGGCGCCTGGAGCGGCGGCGCCGTCGCGCAGCAGGCCGGTCACCCGCGCCCGCACCACGGGCACGCCCAGCCGGTCGAGCGCGGCCAGCAGCGCCGCCGTGACCCGGCGCGGATCGACCCAGGCGTCACCGGGGGCCAGCAGCCCGCCGCGCACCGAAGGGGCCAGCATGGGCTCCAGACGGCGGCACTCGCGCCCGGTCAGCCGCTCGACCCGCAGCCCCAGCTTGTCCATGAACGCCGCCAGGTCGTCGAGCGCCGCGAGGTCGTCGGCCCCGAAGGCGACGTCGAGCGTGCCGTCGGCGCGCAGGTCGAGCGCACGACCAGCGGCCCCCTCCGGCCCGATCACCCCGAACGCGCCCCCGAACGCCTCACCGGCCCTCGCCCCGGCCACGCCACCGGGACCGCCACCGGGACCGCCATTGGGACCGCCGCTCAGGCCCGCGCCGAGACCTGGCCCGAGGCCCGCACCGAGGCCCGCGTCGGCGGCCAGTTCGGCGGCGAAGGACGGCCATCGGCTCAGCGAGGCGGCCCCCAGCCGCAGCAGCGGCTCCTCGGTGTAGGCGACCTCGCTGACGGGCGCCAGCATCCCGGCCGCCGCGTAGGACGCGCCGCGCCCCGGGGCCGGATCGACCACCGTGACGGGCAGCCCCTCGCGGGCCAGCCGCCAGGCGATCGACAACCCGACGACCCCGCCGCCCACGATCACATTCATCCGCGCTCCCTTCGCCGGCATGATCCGGATCAGGTGTCTTGCGGTCGAAGGCCCGTTCAAGCCTTCCTCTCAGCCCGGTGACGGCCGGACTCCCGCGCGTCTTGCGCCTCCAGCCTACGGCCTCGGCGCGACGTGCCGGCACCGCCCCCGTTATGGTCATGAACGTGAACCATGTCGTAGTGGTGGGAGCGGGCCTGGCCGGGCTGCGCAGCGCGGAGGCGCTGCGCGGGCGCGGCTTCACCGGACGGATCACGCTGATCGGCCAGGAGCGCCATCGGCCCTACGACCGTCCGCCGTTGTCCAAGGCCGTGCTGTCCGGCGCGGCCGACTCGAGCTTCCTGGAGGCCGACCTCGACGCGCTGGAGGTCGACTTCTGGCCCGGCGTCACGGCCAAGGCCCTGCGCGAGGGCGTCGTGGAGACGACCGAGGGCGAGCTCGGCTACGACGGCCTCGTGATCGCCACCGGCACCGAGCCGATCACCGTGCCCGGCGACGGCCACCAGCACGTCCTGCGCACCCTCGACGACGCCCACGAGCTGCGCGCCGGGCTCGTGGCCGGGGCCCACGTGGCGATCATCGGCGCCGGCTGGATCGGCGCCGAGGTCGCCACCGCCGCCCGCAAGGCCGGCTGCTCGGTGACCGTGATCGAGGCCGGCCCCACCCCACTGGCCAACGCCGTGGGCCCGGAGATCGGCGCCCGCACGCGACACTGGTACGACGGCATCGACCTGCGCCTGAACACCATGGTCGACGAGGTGGACGAGGGCGGCGTGCGGCTGGTGGGCGGCGAGTTCGTCCAGGCGCACGTGGTCGTCACGGGCATCGGGGTGCGCCCGGCCGTCGAGTGGCTGGCCGGCTCCGACATCGACCTGCACAACGGCGTCGTCACCGACGAGCACCTGCGCACGTCCATGCCGAACGTGGTCGCCGCGGGCGACTGCGCGGCCTGGTGGTCGCGCCGCTACGGCGTCCGGCTGCGCGTCGAGCACTGGGACACCGCGCTCGGCTCGCCCGAGGTCGCCGCCGCGACCCTGCTGGGGGAGGAGGCCGTCTACGACCCGGCCCCCTACTTCTGGTCCGAGCAGTTCGGCCACATGGTCCAGTACATCGGCCACCACCCCTCCGGCGACCGGCTGCTCTACCGGGGCGAGCCCGAGGGCAAGTGGTCGGCCGTCTGGCTGACGTCCGGCGACACCCTCGCCGCCGTGCTCGCCGTCGACCGGCCCCGGGACTACGTGCAGGGCCGTAGGATCATCGAAGGCGGGCATCGCCTCGACACAGAACGCCTGGTAGATCCAGAGGTCCCCCTACGGGATTGTGTTGTTTGAGCAAGGACGGCATGTGGTAGTTGTGGTTTCGTGACGCTTTCTGTTGCACAGATCGACCGGGAGACCGACCAGCTCGTCGACGAGTGGCTCACTCTCCCCGAAGTGGCCTCACGCCTCGACCTCTCGATCGGGCGGGCCAAGCAACTCCTCAAGGACCACAAGCTGCTCGGCGTGCGCCGTGGCGGCGGCGGGCCACAGGTTCCCGCGGTGTTCCTCGACGGGAAGGACGTGATGAAGGGCCTGCCCGGCACACTGACCGTGTTGCAGGACGCCGGCTACGACGACATCGAGTCGCTGCGCTGGCTCTTCACCCCAGACGAGTCCCTGCCGGGGTCGCCCATCGAGGCGATCAAGGCCGGCCGTCACACGGAGGTCAAGCGGCGTGCCCAGGCCCTCGCTTTCTGAGGCCCGCCTCTATCTCTGCACCGACGGCCGCCGCGACCGCGGCGACCTGGCAGAGTTCCTCGACTCGGTGCTGGCCGGCGGCGTGGACATCATCCAGCTGCGGGAGAAGGGCCTGGAGGCACGCGAAGAACTCGCGCTCCTGGAAGTCTTCCGCGACGCCTGCGACCGGCACGGCAAGCTGCTGGCCGTCAACGACCGGGCGGACATCGCCTTCGCCGCCCGGCCCGACGTGCTCCACCTGGGGCAGGACGACCTTCCCGTGACGGTCGCGCGAGAGATGCTCGGCGACGACATCGTCATCGGCCGGTCCACCCACTCCGTCGCCGAGGCGTCCGCCGCGGCCGTGGAGGAGGGCGTCGACTACTTCTGCTGCGGCCCGATCTGGCCCACGCCGACCAAGCCGGGCCGCCACGCGCCCGGCCCGGCGCTGCTTCGGCACGCGGCCTCACTGGGACCGGTCCCGGGGTCGGCCGCGCCGCGGCCGTGGTTCGGGATCGGCGGCATCGACCTCACCAACCTCGACGAGGTCATGTCGTACGGCGTGAGCCGCGTGGTGGTCGTGCGCGCGATCACCGACGCGGAGGACCCGGGAGCGGCGGCGGCCGAGTTCGCCAAACGCCTGACCCCCTGACACTGACCCCCTGACACGATCGGGCGCCCGTCCACGACGGGCGCCCGCAATCCACGGCGAGGCCGCCTGCCGACGCGGGCCGCTCAGGCCGGCCACCGGTACCAGGGGCCCCGGGGTCAGGTCCTGCGGGACGTCGCGGCGATGGCCAGCTCGGTCAGCGCCGTGCGCGACCCGGCGGTGACCGGCGCCTCGTCGAGCGCGGCCAGCGCGTCGGTGAGATAGCCGGCGATCAGGTCCTCGCACTCCCGCAGCGCGCCGCTGTCCGTGATGATCTCGCGCAGGACGCTCACCCCGACCTCGTCGAGCCCGGGGTCGCCGAGCAGCCTGCGCACCGTCGCGGCCGCCTCCGGAGCCGCCCCGGCCAGGGTGCGGGCCACCAGCATCGTGCGCTTGCCCTCCCGCAGGTCGTCGCCGGCCGGCTTGCCGGTCTGGGCCGGGTCGCCGAAGACGCCGAGGATGTCGTCCCTGAGCTGGAAGGCGATGCCGACGCGGCGGCCGTAGCCGGTGCACAGCTCGTCCATCCACGGCTCCAGCGCGCCGGCCGCGAGCACCAGGCCGAGCCTGAGCGGCTGCTCCACCGAGTACTTGCCGCTCTTGAACAGCGCCACCCGCAGCGCCGACTCGAAGGTGTTCTCGCCGTGGGCCTGCTCCAGCAGGTCGAGGTACTGGCCGCACATCAGCTCGGTGCGCATGTGATCGTGGACGGGCTGGGCGGCGGCCAGCGACGCCGGCGGCAGGCCGCTGGTGCGCCACATCTCGCCCGACCACACCAGCAGCAGGTTGCCCAGCAGGATGGCGGCCCCCTCGCCGAACTGCTCGGCCGAGCCGTGCCAGCCCTCCTTCTCGTGCAGGGACTGGAAACGGCGGTGGGCGGCCGGCATGCCCCTGCGCAGGTCGCTCTTGTCCATCACGTCGTCGTGCACGAGCGCGCTGGCCTGCAACAGCTCCAGCGACGCGGCGGCGGTGAAGATCTCGGGCACGTCGGTGCCGCCCGCGCCGCGCCAGCCCCAGTAGCAGAACGCGGGACGCAGGCGCTTGCCGCCGGCCAGCAGGTCGCCCGCGGCGGCGCGCAGCGGTTCGAGCTCGGCGTCGCCCGAGGCGGGCAGCTGCCGTTCGACGAACTCCCCGAGGGCGCGCTCCACCTGGGTGCGCAGGGCGTCCATGCTCGCGGCGTCAGTGGTCATGCCTTGAGACTAGTGGGCGCGGACTCGGGGTCGGGTCCCCGGTCTAGGGGCGGCCGACCCGGACACCGGCCTGTACGCTTGGGACATGGCGCTTGGTCGACCCTCCATCCTGCCCGATCGTGTCCCCACCGTCCGCGAGCTGCTCGCCACCGGTGGCCGGTCGTTCTCCTTCGAGTTCTTCCCGCCGAAGACCGACGAGGGCGAGCGGCAGCTGTGGAAGGCGATCAGGGAGCTGGAGTCCCTGCGCCCCACGTTCGTCTCGGTGACCTACGGGGCCGGCGGCTCGACCCGCGACCGCACGGTCGACATCGTCGAGCGCCTGGCCCACGACACCACGCTCACCCCTGTGGCGCACTTCACGGCGGTCAACCACTCGCTGCGCGAGCTGCGCCACCTGGTCGGCCGCTTCGCCGACGCGGGGGTGCGCAACATCCTGGCCGTGCGCGGCGACCCGCCCGGCGACCCGACCGCCGAGTGGGTGCGGCATCCCGAGGGCGTGCTCTACGCCGAGGAGCTGGTGCGGCTCATCCGGCAGGCGGGCGAGTTCTGCGTGGGGGTGGCGGCGTTCCCGTACAAGCATCCGCGGTCGCCGTCGATCGAGTCCGACACCGAGTACTTCGTGCGCAAGTGCCGCGCGGGGGCCGACTACGCGATCACCCAGATGTTCTTCCAGGCCGACGACTACCTGCGGCTGCGCGACCGGGTGGCGGCCCAGGGCTGTGACACGCCGATCATCCCGTGCATCATGCCGGTCACGCAGATGAGCACGATCGCGCGGTCGGAGCAGCTGTCGGGGGCGCCGTTCCCGGCCGAGGTGGCGGCCCGCTTCGAGGCGGTCGCCGACGACCCGGCCGCGGTGCGGGCGCTCGGCATCGAGCACGGTGCGGAGCTGTGCCAGCGTCTGCTCGACGAGGGCGCGCCCGGCATCCACTTCATCACGTTCAACCGGTCCAGCGCCTCGCGCGAGGTGTTCCAGCGCCTGACGCCGGTCGCCGCCAGCGCCTGATCCCGGCACCGCCTGATCCCGCCATCGCCCGACCCCGCCCATGCGGATGCCCGTCACCCGCCCGCAGGGGGACCGGGCGGATGACGGGCAGGGGGTGGTATCCAGTCGGTAACGTGTCCGTCACTTTCTGTCATGAAGATGCCCTCGGGCATGACCTGGCAAACCCTGCGAGTACCGGCTTTACCTGCGGTGATGTGCGACGCCCTCAGTCGAGGGGGAGTGGGCGGCCGACGATCGCGTACTCCTCGTGGCCGCCGGGGAAGACGAAGCGGGTCAGCAGGTCGGCGAAGCCCATGCTGGCGTAGAGGTGACGGGCGGCCGTGGGGCGGTCGTGCGTGGACAACACCGCCGAGCGCTCGGCGCGACCGGCGCACAGGGTCCGGATCATGGCCCGGCCGATGCCCTTGCCCTGGTGGTCGGGGTGCACGTGGATCTCGGCCAGCTCGAACGCGTGGCCCATCCAGGCGTGCGCGGCCTCCTCGCCCGCCTCGTCGGCCAGCGCCCTGCTCACCACGTCGTGCCACCACTGGCCGGTCGCGCCGCGGAAGCCGTACGCGAAGCCGACGATCCGGGGGCGCGCCACGCCGGTCGGGTCGCGCAATTCTGCGAAATAGCACTGGAAATGGGGATATGTGCCGTGGTTTCGCATGATGGTCTTGCGGCCGGCGATCTGCTCGGGGGGCGGGTTCATCGCCGCCGTGTAGATGTCGATCACCGTGTCCAGGCGTTCGGTGAACTCGGCCGGGCCCGCCCCGCGAAACTCGATCACTCGTCGCACATTACTCGACGTCGACCGGAGTGCCTCCGGTGATCGCCAGCAACTCCTCGAACGTCGTCGGGAACACCGTCAGCGGGTGGCCGCCGGCCGCCCACACCACCTCGTGCTTGCTCAGCCAGTTGTCCACCAGGGTGCGGACCGGGGCCGGATGGCCGACGGGGGCCACCCCGCCGATCGGCTGACCGGTCGCGGCCCTGACGAACTCCGGCGTGGCCCGCCGCACCTTGGCGACGCCGGCCGTACGGGCGATGAGCTCGACGTCCACCCGGTGGGCGCCGCTGGTCAGGACCAGCAGCGGCGCGCCGTCGGCGTCGAAGATCAGGCTGTTGGCGATCGCCCCCACCTCACAGCCGAGCTGGGCGGCCGCGGTCGCCGCGGTCGGGGCCTTCTCGGGCAGGACGACGATCTCTCCGGTGGCGCCCGCCGCGCGCAGGGCGGCCTCCACGACGACGGCGTTCGCCGGCAACTTCTCGGACATGAGGACACTCTAAACAGGTTGACCGGCTTATTACCTGTTCATGGTGGGTGGTGTAGGGTCCATCGATCCGGATAGTTCGTGATATGAGAGGTGGTACCGGTGGGGGCTCGACGGCTGCCCGGAGTGGCTGCTCTGCTGACGGCTGGGGCCGTCGTACTCACGGGCTGCGGCGCGCAGGCGGACCTGTCAGCCGCGACGACCATCACCGGCGCGTCCGGCACGCCAGGCGCGGCGGGGGCCGAGGCAGGCCCGGCGAAGGCGCCCGTCACGGCGCCCGTCACGGCGCCGCGCAAGACGCTGAAGCTGGGCGCGAAGGGCACGTCCGTCACCTGGCTGCAGCGGCGCCTGGCAGCTCTGGGCTACCTGCCCGGCAAGGCCGACGGCAGTTACGGCGGCACCACCCTCGCCGCCGTCTGGGCCTTCCAGAAGGTCAACGGCATCACGCCGACCAGCACGATCGCCCGCAGGACGTGGGAGGCGCTGGAGCAGCCGAAGACCCCGAAGGTGCTGGTGGGCAACGGCAAGCCGACCCGCGCCGAGGTCAACCTGACCAAGCAGATCATGGTCCTGTACGTCGATGGCCAGGTGCGGCTCATCACCCACATCTCCTCCGGCAGCGGCGTCCCGTACTGCGAGACGACCACCTGGCAGGGCAAGGAGCAGCGCTTCTGCGGCTCGGCCCGCACGCCGACCGGCGACTTCCGCACGACGTGGCGGGCGAGCGGCTGGCACAAGTCCTACCTGGGGCAGCTCTACAACCCGATCTTCTTCAACGGCGGCATCGCCTTCCACGGCGCGCTGTCGGTGCCGCTCTCCCCGGCCTCGCACGGCTGCGTGCGCATGCCGATGAACGTCGCCGAGGTGCTGCCCGGCCTGCTCGGCAAGGGCGTGCCGGTGCATGTGAGAGGCGCGTTCAGGCGCGCGTAACGTCCGCATAACCGGATCCGGTGACGGCCGGGTTATCCGCCTCTTGCTGGACTTCCCCCGACTTGAGGGGGAATTCCATGACGACGACGTTCGCAGCTCGTGTTCCGGCTCCTGCCCCGTACGTGCGGCGCGGGAGCCGGTCGCGTTCGTGGTGGTTGCTGGCGATCGGGTGGGTGGCGCAGGTCGCGCTGCGGCTGTGGTTGTTCCGGCAGCACGCCGGGCCCGTGGCCAACCCGGACGAGACCGGATACCTGATCGCCGCCCGGTGGCTGGCCGGCGGGCCCGGGGCGGATCTGACCGGTTTCACCTTCTACCAGGGCGGCTACCCGCTGCTGCTGACGCCGGTGTTCTGGTTCACGCAGGATCCGGTGGTGGCCTACCGGCTGGTCGTGGCGGTGGGGTCGATGGTGGCGGCGGGGGCGTTCCCGCTGGCGTACCTGCTGCTGCGGCGGCTGGGGACGGGGCCGCGGGCGGCGATGGCGGCGGCGTTCGCGGGCGGGTTGTCGCCGTCGCTGCTGCTGTTCTCGGGGCTGGCGCTGGCCGACGCGGTCCTGCCCACCCTCGTCCTGGCCTGGCTGGTCGCGCTGCACGACCTCGTGGCCAGGGGGTCGGTCAGGGCGGGGGTGCTGGCGGGCGGCCTGGCGGGGTACGCCATGGCGGTGCACCTGCGCGGCACCGTCGTCCTGGCGGTGACCCTGCTGGCGATGGCGGGGATGCTCATCGCGGGCCGCCGGGGCCCGGCGGGGAGGTTCTTCGCGCGCCGCCGCGGCGTGGCGGCCGGGACGGCGACGGCGGGGCTGTCCATCGCGCGCCGCAGGGGCGCGGCAGCCGGGCTGGTGGCCGCCCTGGTGGCGGCGGGGGCGGCGACGGCGCTCAACCGGGTGTTGTCCGCGGCGCTGTACCCGGGCGGGGCGCGTGACCTGTCCGGCCTCCTGGCCGAGCGGGTGAGCGGGCTCGACGGGCAGGCGTGGGCGCTGGCGGGGGCGGCCGGGCAGCTCTGGTACCTGATCGCCGGGACCTGGGGGCTGGCCGGGGTCGGGCTCGCGGGCGCCGTCGCCGTCGTGGCCAGGCGGTCGGCGCCGGGGCCGCGGCGCGTGCTCGCGGCCGTCCTGCTGGCCACGACCCTGGGCATCGCCTACGCCTCCTCGGCCGCGCTCCCCGACGAGCACCGGATCGGCAACTACGCCTACGGCCGTTACCTGGCCTGCGTGGCGCTCGCCTGGACCCTGGCCGGGCTGCTCGTGCTGGCCAGGGCCGGCCGCGGGGCCGTCGTCCGGCACGCGCTCGCGGCGGCCGGGCTGCTCGCGGCGACCGGCGGCGTGGTGATCTGGTTCGCGGGGGACCGGCTCCAGCGGTACGCGTTCATCGCCTTCGACTTCCCCGAGGTGATCTTCCTCAGCCGGGTGCGGGACTCCTTCGACCTGGTCGCCACCTCCCTCGCGGCGCTCGCCCTGCTGGCGGGCCTGGTGGCAGCGGCGCTGCTGACCGCCCGCCGGGGATGGCCGGCGGTCCTGGCCGTGCTGGCGGCGGTCAACCTGGTCTTCGCCGCCGACCTGGCCCCGAAGTCCGCGCCCGCCGCCGGGCCCGACTGGCTCCCCGTGCTCACGGGCCCGGGACGGGTGGCCGTGGACCGGCGGGTGAAGTGGAACATCCGTGCCGTCCTGGCCTACCGCGTCTCCTGGACCGAGGCCGAGCTCTACGACGGCACGCCGCCGGCCGGCGTCTGCACCGCCGTCGTCCCGCCCCACTCAGGGCCGGCGCCCGCGGGGTGGGCCGCGACCGGCGCGGGCGGCACCCGCCAGGGCTGGACCACCTGGGTCAGCGACCGCTGCCCCGGCGGGTCAGCGCGGGGGCGGTGACGCCGTCCGGGCCGCGGTGTACGCGCGGACCATGCCGACGGCCTGGGCCAGGGCCGCCGCCACCAGGAGCAGGGCCGAGAACCACTGGTACGGCGGGAGCGCGTCGGCGAAGGCCGGATAGTCGTAGAAACCGGGCAGCCGCGGCACGGGGTTGTAGACGGCCGCCGCGAGCCCCAGCGCGTACGGCAGGATGAGCACGCCCGACAACACCAGCAGCGCGCCGCGACCCCGGGCCGCACGGCCCAGCAGCAGGCCCACCACGGCGATCCCCACGGCCGCGACGCCCGCCACCAGCGCGATGCCCCTGACGATCCACCACAGGTCCGAGCCCAGCGACGTCAGGCCGCCGGAGGTCATCGGGTCCGCCGGGTCGGGGCCCCGCGCGCCCGACGCCGTGCGCAGGGCCGCGTAGTTGACGGCCGCGTACGCCGCCGCCAGGACCGGCCCCGACAGCAGCAGGATGAGAGTGCCCGTCCGTCCTCGCACCGATCCCCCTCACACGGCCGGTCCCGTACGGCCGATCCGCCGGTTGTCCGCCACCCATGCCGATTCGCGTACGGCCGATACCGTCAGCTGTCCGCCACCCGCGTCGACAGCCTGTCAGACGCGCGCCGCCACCCGCCACCCTCGGCCGCGCGGGCAGGGTGGTCAGCGGGGGAGGCCGTGGAGGGCGATGTCGGCGGCCCGGCGGGCGGCGTCGCGGGTCTGCTCCACCGGGAGGCCGTCGTTGAGCGTGGTCATCACGGCCAGCTTCACCGCGCCGATCAGCGAGCCCACGGCGGCCGCCGCCTCGACCCGGCCCAGCCGGTCGGGATAGGCCGCCGCCAGCGCGTCCGCCAGCCGGAGCTGGCTGTCGAACAGCAGGTGCAGCGCCCGTGCCTGGAGGGGCGGCTCGCGCATGATGAGCTCCAGGCGCAGCGCCGTCTGCTCCGACCAGGTGGCCTGGCCGTCGTCCGACGTCGAGAGCGCGTCCTCGATGAAGGCGCGCAGCAGGTCGGCCGGCGTCTGGCCGGGGGCGGGCGCGGACAGGAACGCCAGCGCGCGCTCGATCTGGTGCTCGGAGTCGTAGAACAGCACGTCCTCCTTGCTGGCGAAGTAGCTGAAGAAGGTGCGCGTGGAGACCTCGGCGGCGGCGGCGATCTCCGCCAGCGTGGTCTCCTCGTAGCCCTTCTCGCCGAACAGCCGGAGCGCGCCCTCGATCAGCGCCCGGCGCGTGCGCTGCTTCTTGCGCTCCCGCAGTCCTACCATGACGGAACCCTACACCGATTTACGAATTTCATGCATTGAAATTTTGCATCGGTTGAGGTTTTCTAGGGAGTGAGCTCGGAAAGGAGCCAGCATGTCCGACCTGACCTTTCCCGTCGCCCGCCGGCGGCCGTTCGATCCGCCCGAGGAAGCCACGGCCCTGCGACAACAGGGCGCCATGCACCGCCTGACCTTCGCCGACGGCCACCTCGGCTGGCTGGTCACCGGCTACTCGGCCGCCCGCGCGATCCTGGCCGACCCCCGCTTCAGCAACCGTCCGGAGCGGCTGCACCCCGTCGTGCCCGCCCGGGTGCAGCTCCAGCGGGAACTGCCGCCCGGGTTCTTCCTGCGCATGGACGCGCCCGAGCACACGCGCTACCGCAAGCTGCTCATGGGTCAGTTCACCGTCCGGCGGATGAAGGCGCTCGAACCCAGGATCGAGGAGATCACCCACTCCTGCCTCGACGCCATGCAGGCCGCCGGGCCGCCCGCCGACCTGGTGCAGTCCTTCGCGCTGCCGATCCCGTCGCTGGTGATCTGCGAGCTGCTCGGGGTGCCGTACGAGGACCGCGCGGTGTTCCAGGAGGAGACCAAGATCCTGGTCAACCTGGAGACCAAGGCCGACGACGCCCTGGCCGCGTTCACCAGGATCGGGGCGTACCTGTCGGAGCTGATCGGCCGCAAGCGGGCCGAGCCGGCCGACGACCTGCTCAGCGGGCTCGTCGGGGAGCTGAACCACGAGGAGCTGACCGGGGTCGCGTTCCTGCTCCTGCTGGCCGGGCACGAGACCACCGCCAACATGCTGGGCCTGGGCACGTACGCGCTGCTCACCAACCCCGACCAGCTCGCCGCCATGCGCGACGACCCCTCGGTGGTGGACAACGGCGTGGAGGAGCTGCTGCGCTACCTCACCATCATCCACATCGGCCCGGTGCGCAGCGCCCTGGAGGACGTCGAGATCGAGGGCCACCTGGTCAGGGCGGGCGAGTCGATCGCCTTCCACCTGCCCACCGTGAACCGCGACCCCTCCCGCTTCCAGGACGCCGACCGCCTCGACGTCCACCGGCCGGTCGGCGGGCACCTGACGTTCGGCCACGGCATCCACCAGTGCCTCGGGCAGCAGCTCGCCCGGGCCGAGATGCGCATCGCGTACCCGGCGCTGCTGCGGCGCCTGCCTGGCCTACGCTTGGCCGTAACGCCTGAGGAGGTGCCGATGCGTTCGGACATGAGCGTCTACGGAGTGCACCGCCTCCCTGTCACTTGGTAGGTCACGATGAAGATCACAGCGGATACGACGGTGTGCATCGGGGCGGGCATGTGCGCCCTGACGGTGCCGGAGGTGTTCGACCAGAGTGAGGACGAGGGCACGGTGGTGCTGCTGCGCGAGGTGCCCGAGGAAGGGCAGGAGGAGGCCGTGCGGCGCGCGGTGTCCCTGTGCCCGTCGGGGGCCATCTCCGTGTCCTGAGCCGCCTCGTCCGGTCCGACCGTCCCGCCGCCGCCACCGCCCCCGGTGGCGGCGGCTTCGTGCGCTTCTGGCGCCCTCGCGGGCGGCGATCCCCATGCCCGAACGGAGTGACGTCGCGGGACGGATCGATCATTTCGCGCCATGGTCATCGAACCTGTGTTCGTGGAACAGGTTGACACCGAGCGTGATCGAAATTATGTTCGACCTAGTGGCGGTGAGGCTCGCGGCTCAACGTCACCCAAGGGCCTGGCCGCGGTCGTTCGCTTCCCCAAGCGATTCCCGTGGCCAGGCTCCACGGGCGAAGGGCGCGTCCTCGTCGTCGGCGGAGACGAGTGGGCGTGTCCTGGCCGGACGGGGAGAGGGGAAGCTCCTCGTCCGGCCGGCCCGGCGGAAATGTCGGTGGCGTCTGAGAGTGTTGGCCTCACCGGCGGAGACGCCGGCCGCCGCCCACGACTCCAAGGAGGCGCGCAAGATGGCACCACGGCCTAGAGAAACGCCCGGGCCCCGGCTGTCGCCTGCGGTTCGGGCACACTTGACCGATTCACGTTCCTGCCTGGCGGAGGCGACCGCCGCTCGCACCCCGGCATCCCGATATGTGGCCGCCCACCTGGCGGCTCTTCGTGCGGCTGCGGCGATCCTGGCCGCCCGTCCCCGTCCCATGGAGGGCCGCAGGCGCCGTCTGCGCAGCGCGTGGGAGCTGCTGCCCGAGGCCGAGCCGCACCTCGCCGAGTGGGCCGCCTACTTCTCCGTGAGCGCCGCCAAGCGCGCGGCCGCGGAGGCGGGCGTGGTCCGCGGCATCAGCGCGGCCGACGCCGGCGAGATCCTGGCCGAGGCCGAGACGTTCGTCTCGACGGTGGAAGAGCTGCTCGGCGTCCCGGCCCAGCCCCAGCTCCCGGTGGACGTGCCGCTGGCGGGCTGACCCCGCCGCCCGGCTCTCCAGGCGACGCCGCCGCGCGGAAGAGCGCGGGTGGCGGGGTCCAGCAAGGCCGATGAACGTAAGCAAGGCGGCTGTTGCTGACACGTGTGCCCAAAAGGGGCCGGGAAGGACGGACCGCGACGCCTGTGGGGCGGGATGCGGCTCTCGCCATGCCCAGGCGTGTCACATCGGTTTTGGGGATTCGGGCCCTTTGTCGCGTTTGCCGAATAATTGAAAGTTCATTTTCGGGGTGGTACGACGGAGGGCCCGCCAGGGGAATTGGCGGGCCCTTCGGGGGTGAAGCGGTGGGTTCTAGAAGGACTCGACGGCCCGGCGCGCCTCTGCGTCGAGCACGCCCCAGCTGATGAGCTCCTCGGTCAACTCGCTCGGCGACTTGTCATAGATCACAGCCAACGAACGCAGGTCCTCCTGGCGGATCGACAGGACCTTGCCGTTGTAGTCGCCACGCTGGCTCTGAATGGTGGCGGCGTAACGGGCAAGCGCTCCGGCCTTCTCCTTCGGCAGTGTCGCCAGGCGCTCCAGGTCGATCACAAGCTTGGGAGTGGGCCCGAGCGGGCTCGGCGCGGCGCCTCCGGGCAGCAGCTCGGAGACGGGCACCCCGTAGAAGTCGGCAAGCTCGGCAAGTTTCTGCACGGTGACAGCTCGGTCGCCACGCTCGTAAGAGCCCACGACCACGGCTTTCCACCTGCCGCGCGACTTCTCTTCGACTCCATGCAGGGACAGCCCCTGCTGGGTGCGGATGGCGCGGAGTCGTGCACCCAGCGACTTTGCGTACTCAGACGGCATCGTGTGGCCCCCCGGCTCTCGTATGTATCGCTCTTAGTAGATTGTGCTCCCTTGCGGCATATGCCCCAGCCACCGGGGGGTACGGTGCCAGGCTCGGCACCATCGGTAGCCGTGGCCCTGGGTTTACCCCAGAACGCCGCGCGGTGTGGTTACGCACAGTGACGGTAAAGGGGTGGGAGCCTAAGGTCAAGCTGATTGGAAAAAAGATGCCGAATCCGGTCCGGGAGGGAACGCAACAAACGCCCCTCTTGTACCGGTGGCAACACTACTTCGTCATAGTTTGACGAGTGAAATCGAGCGTCAGGTCTCGCGGGTCAGAATCATGACCGGGCAGGTCGCGGCCTGGACGATCTTGATGGACGTGTCGCCCAGGAAGACCCGGCGCAGCGGCCCGGCGTCGCTGGAGGCGCACACGAGCAGCTCTCCCGGCAGCCACGTGGTCGTGCCGAGCGCCTGTGCCACGTTCCGGCCCTCCAGGAGCTCCACCTCGACCTGAAGCCTGCGCCGCTGCCCCCGCGCCGCCGCGCGCAGGTCCGCGGCGGCCTGGTCGCGCAGCCGTACGAGCATGTCCTCCTCGACCTGGACGCGGCGGCCGGTCCTGACCACCAGGGTGACCAGCCGCAGCGGGATGTCCAGGGTGACCGCGGCCTTGGCCGCGCCCCGGACGGCGGCGTCGGCGCCGGGCCCGCGGCGGTAGGCGACGGTGATGCGCTCGAACGCGGCCGGCGGGTCGTCGCCGTAGCCGCGCGGGGCCAGCAGCACGGGCACCGGCGAGGAGTGCAGGAGCTGGTCGGCGGTGCTGCCGACGGTGATGCGGGACCGGGTGCCGCCGGGCGCCGAGCCGATGACCACGACGTCGGCGCCGCGCCTGCGGGCCACCTCCACCAGGCCGCGCCCGCTGCCCTTGTTGGTGTGGCGCACGTACTCGGCCTGGTCGCCGGCCAGCTCGCGGGCCCGCGCCAGCGCGGTCTCGGCCTGCTCGCGCAGGTAGGAGCGCCAGGCGCCCTCGTCGGCGCGGGCGGGGCCCGGCGTGGTCGTCACGGGCGGCTGGACGGTCGCGACCGTCAGGCTGCCCCCGGTCTGCCGGGTCAGCACGACGGCCAGCGCGAGCCCGTCCCCGCCGCGCGGCTCGGCGATGTACCCGGCCAGCACCTTGTCGAACTTCATGTCACCGCACCTCGGCATTCAGCCGTGAATGCCCGTAGCCGTACAGGAAATAGCAGATCAGGCCGACCAGCATCCACAGGCCGAAGGCGGCCCAGGTGACGCCGGCCAGCCCGGCCATCACGATGACGCAGAAGACCGCGCCGAGCGCCGGGGTGAGGGGGAAGAGCGGCGTGCGGAAGCTGCGCGGCAGCTCCGGGCTGCGGTAGCGCAGGACCAGCACGCCGACGTTGACGATGAGGAAGGCGAACAGCGTGCCGATGCTGGTGGCCTCGGCGAGCTGGCCGAGCGGCACCAGCCCGGCCAGGACCGAGATGAACAGGGCCACGATCAGCGTGTTGGCGACCGGCACCTGGTGGCGCGGGTTCACCCGCTGGAAGATCCGGGGGATGAGCCCGTCGCGGGACATCGCGAACAGGATGCGGGTCTGGCCGTAGATGACCGTGAGCACGACGCTGGCGATGGCGATCACCGCGCCGAAGGAGACGATCACGCCCGGCCAGGTGGCGCCGGTGGCCTGGTCGACGATCCGCGACAGGCTCGCCTCGGTGCTCTCCGGGTCGAACTCGGTCCACGGCTTGGCCCCGATGGCGGCCACGGCGACCAGGACGTACACGGCGGTGACGATGAGCAGGGACAGCAGGATGGCCAGCGGCAGGTCGCGCTTGGGGTTCCTGGCCTCCTCGCCGGCGGTGGAGGCGGCGTCGAAGCCGATGTAGGAGAAGAACACCTGCGAGGCCGCCGCCGTGATCCCGGCCACCCCGAGTGGCGCGAACGGGGTGAAGTTCGCGGACTGGAACGCCGTGAACGCCACCACGCAGAAGAACACCAGCACCGCGATCTTGATCAGCACGAACACCGCGTTGGCCTTGGCCGACTCCGAGGCCCCGTAGAGCAGCAGCCAGGTGGCCAGGAGCACGATGAGGATCGCGGTGACGTTGACCACGCCGCCGTCCTGGCCGGGGGAGCGGGTGATCGCCTCGGGCAGCGTCCAGCCGAACAGGCTGCGCAGGAACGCGTTGAGGTACTCGCCCCAGCCCACGGCCACGGCGGCGACGGACACGGCGTACTCCAGCATGAGGCACCAGCCGCACACCCAGGCCACCAGCTCGCCCAGCGTCGCGTACGCGTAGGAGTAGGACGACCCGGACACCGGGATCGTCCCGGCCAGCTCGGCGTACGACAGGGCCGAGAACAACGCCGTAATGGCCGCCAGCACGAACGCCAGCACCACCGCCGGCCCCGCCTTGGGCACCGCCTGGCCGAGGATGACGAAGATGCCGGTGCCCAGCGTGGCGCCCACGCTGAACAGCGTCAGCTGCCACAACGTCATCGTGCGCCGCAGCTCGCCGCCCTCGCCCAGCCCGCCCTCGGCCACGATGCGCTCGGTCGGCTTGGTGCGCAGCAGCCGCGCGGCCAGTGTCACGTCGGTCTCCTAGCGGGTCGGTCTCCTAGAGGGTGCTGGTCAACGGCCACATCCCGTTGGGCGTGACAATCGTGCCCGCGGAACCGGCGAGTATGTCCTTCGCCTCGTCCAGCCTGCCGATGGCGGCCATGTCGCCGGTCGTCTCGACGAACCGGCACACCGCCTCGACCTTGGGGCCCATCGACCCGGCCGGGAAGCGCAGGCCGCGCAGCTCGTGCGGGGTGGTGCAGGCGATCTCGCTCTGGCCGGGGGCGCCGAAGTCGCGGTACACCCGCGGGACGTCGGTCAGGATGAGGAAGGCGTCGCACTCCAGCGCCTCGGCCAGCATCGAGGCGGTCAGGTCCTTGTCGATGACGGCCTCGACGCCCGCCAGCCGGCCGCGCGCGTCCCGCACGACCGGGATGCCGCCGCCGCCCGCGCAGACCACCACGACGCCCTCGCGGACCATCTTGCGGATCAGCCGGGTCTCCACGATGCGCTGCGGCGTGGGGGAGGGGACGACGCGGCGCCAGTGGTCGCCGTCGGGCTTGACCGTCCAGCCGTACTCGGCGGCCAGCTTGCGGGCCTCGTCCTCCTCGTAGATCTGGCCGACGAACTTGGTGGGGTCGTCGAAGGCCGGGTCGACGGCGCTGACCAGGGTCTGGGTGACCATGGCGAGCACCTGCCGGCCGGGCAGGGCGTTCTGCAGCGCCTGCTGCATCCAGTAGCCGAGCATGCCCTGCGTCTGCGCGCCGAGCGTGTCGAAGGGATAGGGCCGGCTCAGGTTCGGGTCCGCGGCGCTCTCCAGCGCCAGCATGCCGACCTGGGGGCCGTTCCCGTGGGTGATGACCAGCTCGTGCTCGCCGGCCAGCTGTGCCAGCGTCCTGACGGCGGTGGCGACGTTGTCCCTCTGCACGTCGGCGTCCGGCTTCTGGCCGCGCTTGAGCACCGCGTTGCCGCCGAGTGCGACGATGACCCGCATTCAGTCCCCCAGGGTTGCGACCATGACCGCTTTGATGGTGTGCAGCCGGTTCTCGGCCTCGTCGAAGACGATGGAGCGCGGCGACTCGAAGACCTCGTCGGTCACCTCCAGGGCCTCCAGGCCGGTCCTGGCGTGGATGTCGGCGCCGACGCCGGTCTCCCGGTTGTGGAAGGCGGGCAGGCAGTGCATGAACTTCACGTCCGGATTGCCGGTGGCCCGGACGACGTCGTCGTTCACCTGGTACGGCAGCAGCAGCTCGATCCGCTCGTCCCACACCTCCTTCGGCTCGCCCATCGAGACCCACACGTCGGTGTAGAGGAAGTCGGCGCCCCTGACGCCCTCGGCCACGTCCTCGGTGATGGTGATCCGGGCGCCGGTGGACCTGGCCAGCTCCTCGGCGGGCCGTACCGCGAGGTCCCGGTCGGGCCGCAGCGCGGCCGGGGTGACCAGCCGGATGTCCAGGCCGAGCAGCGCGCCGGTGACCAGCAGCGAATGGCCGGTGTTGTTGCGCGCGTCCCCCAGGTAGGCCAGGGACACCTCGCGCAGCGGCTTGTCGCTGTGCTCCTGGACGGTGAGCATGTCGGCCAGCATCTGCGTGGGGTGCCACTCGTCGGTCAGGCCGTTCCACACCGGCACGCCGGACAGCGCCGCCAGGTCCTCGACGTAGGACTGCTTGCTGCCCCGGTACTCGATGCCGTCGAACATGCGGCCCAGCACCCGGGCGGTGTCCCTGACCGACTCCTTGTGCCCGATGTGCGAGCCGGCCGGGTCGAGGTAGGTGACGTGCGCCCCCTGGTCGTGGGCGGCCACCTCGAACGCGCAGCGGGTGCGGGTGGAGGTCTTCTCGAAGATGAGCGCGATGTTCTTGCCCTTGAGCCGCTGCCGTTCGATCCCGGCGTACTTGGCGGCCTTCAGCTCCGCCGACAGGTGCAGCAGGAAGCCGAACTCCTCCGGCGTGAAGTCCAGTTCCTTGAGGAAACTGCGGTTGCGCAGGTTGAACGCCATGTCGCCCCTTCCCTGTGGCCGTCCGGGTGCCGGCCGGACGTCCGCTAGATGCCGTCGCGCTCCAGCGGGCAGCTCATGCACCGCGGGCCGCCGCGCCCTCTGCCGAGCTCGCTGCCCCGGATGGTGATGACCTCGATGCCGTTGTCGCGCAGGTGGTTGTTCGTGGTGGTGTTGCGCTCGTAGGCGATGACGACGCCGGGCTCGACGGCCAGGCCGTTGCAGCCGTCGTCCCACTGCTCGCGTTCGGCGGCGTACACGTCCTGGTGGGGGGTCAGGACGGTGATGTCGTCCATGTCGAGGGCGCGGGCGATGGCCTTGTGCATGTCCTGGGGCGGGTGGTCGGTGACCCTCAGCTCCTTGGAGGTCTCGCCCGGCTCGATCGTGTACGTCGGCAACATCCCGAGCCCGGCGTACTTGGTGAACACCCCGACGTCGAGCATGGTCATGACCGTGTCGAGATGCATGAACGCGCGCGCCTTCGGCATGTCCAGCGCCACGATCCGGGTCGCGGACCCGGCGGCGAACAGCCGCTGGGCCAGCATCTCGACCGCCTGCGGCTGGGTGCGCTCGCTCATCCCGACCAGCACCGCGCCGCGCCCGATGACCAGCACGTCGCCGCCCTCCAGGGTCGCCGGGGCCATCGCGTGACCGGGCAGCCAGCAGTGGAAGCCGCCCTCGTAGGGCCGGTCGAAGCCGGCGGCGAACATCGGATGGAACCGGTAGACGGCCTCCAGGTTGACCGTCTCGCGCATGCGGGCCTTCTTGCGCATCGCGTTGATCGACACGCCGTCGTAGATCCAGCAGGAGGTGTCGCGGGTGAACAGGTGGTTGGGCAGCGGCGGCAGGACGAAGTCGTCGTCGGCCGTGGTGTGGAAGGCCACCGACTTGGGGTCGCAGCCCATCGCGACCAGCTCGCGCTTGGTGATGCCGCCGGTCAGGTGCATCTGCAGGGTGCCGGCGTCCATGCCGTCGAGGGTGTTGCGGATGTCGTCGATGGCGGTCGGGCCGAGCCAGCGTTCGTCGATGACCGCGTCCAGGATGTGCTTGCGGGCCTCGGGGATGTCGACCACGTCGCGCAGGAGGTCGGCCAGCATGTGGACGACGATGCCGCGCCCGCGCAGCACCCGCTCGAACTCCTCGTGCTCCTCCACCGCGCGCTGCACCCACAGCACGTCGTCGAACAGGAAGGCGTCCTTGTTGCTGGGGGTCAGCCGCTTGAGGGCCAGCTCCGGCTTGTGCAGCAGGACCTGGCGCAGTCGGCCGACCTCTGAATCGACATGAAAGGTCATTTTTCAGATATCCCCTCAGCGCGCCGGACATCACGCGGGCCGTACTCGCCGTGCCTGGCCTTCAGCCAGATGTAGACGGGCACGCCGACCAACAACATCAGCGTCCCGCCGAGCACGGCGGGGGGCCCCGAGCCGTACGCCATCCAGAACGAGAACAGCAGCGCGAGCACCGCGACGGCCAGGTCGCGGGCCAGTCGCCCGCGGTCGATCCGCCGTTCCCGGGTGACCAGCCAGAACAGTTGCGCGGCGGCCGAGAAGAAGTAGGGGATGACCGTGGTGAAGGAGGCCAGCAGCACGATCGTGTCGAAGGCGTTGGCGGAGGCGTAGCCCACCAGCAGCATGAGCGAGGTCAGGACGGTCCCGGCCAGGATGCCCGTCAGGGGCGCGCCGCGCCGGGAGACCACGGAGAAGGCGGGCGGGAACAGGCCGTCCTTGGCGGCGGCCAGCGGCATCTCGGCGACCAGCAGGGTCCACCCGTTGAGCGCGCCGATGCCGGAGACGACGGCGCAGGCCGCCATGAGCAGCCCGCCGCCGGTGCCGCCGAACATGTGGTCCAGCGCCGCGGCGAAGGGCGCGGTGGACCCGACGAGCTCCTCCTGCGGCACGGTGCCCATCACGGCGACCGTGCTCAGGATGTACATGACGGCGCAGGCCAGCACGCCGATGACGCTGGCCCGGCCGATGGTGCGGACGGGGTCCTTGACCCGGTCGGCCGCGATGGCGGCGCTCTCCACGCCCGAGTAGATGAACAGCGTGACCGCCCCGGCCAGGGAGACGGCCGAGACCCAGCCGCCGCCGCTGGCGTTGAACGGCGGGTAGTTGTCCTGGTGCACGAAGAACAGGCCCACGATCGCCACGAACAGCAGCGGGGTGAACTTCAGGATCGTGGTGACCACCTGGAAGGCGGCCGCGTTGCGCACGCCGGCCAGGTTGACCACGGCCGGGATCCACAGCCCGGTCAGGCCGATGAGGATCGCGCCGAGGGTGCTGCCCCAGTTGAGCCCGAACAGCCCATGGGCCAGGTACTGGACGTAGCCCACCCAGGCCACGGCGATGGCCGCGTTGCCGATCCACGCGGTCAGCCAGAACGACCAGGCGATCCAGAACCCGGCGAACTCCCCGAACGCCTCGCGCGCGTAGGCGTAGGGGCCGCCCGCCGCCGGGATGCGCCCGCCCAGGCGGCCGAAGACGATCGCCATCGCGATGGCGCCCGCGGTGACCAGGACCATGGAGACCAGGCTCACCGTGCCGAACGCGGCCAGCGAGGCGGGCAGCAGGAAGATGCCGGTGCCCACGACGTTCCCCATGACCAGCGCGACGGCCGCGCCGAGGCCGAGGCCGCCGGCGGCCGCCGGGCGCCTGCCGCGCGCCGCCGTGGTCACGCCGTCGGAGGGCGGACGTGGTTCCCCCATGCGTGCCCCCCGCGCGAGTCCCCAGGAAGAGCCGCCGCCGAGCGCGTACGGCCCTCGGGGACGTGCCCTACGCGAAGGACGCCGACACGGGAGGTTGCGGGGTTTTACCTGATGACGGCGTGCGGCAGGGGGTCGGGTGAACCCGTCAGCAGCAGCACGACGGCGAACACCGCCAGGCACAGCGCCATCAGCGCCAGCGGCCAGGCCAGCGACGCGGGAGCGCCGTGCCGGGACATGGCCGCGAACAGCTCGGGGTCCTCGTCCCTGACCTGCCGGGCGATGGCCTTGAGCACCGACTGCTCGCGTGCCGACAGCGCCATGTGAAACCTCCCCCGAGAAGACTTAGAGCAGGTTTTATACCTGTATGTCGGTAATTGCCAAATTCGCCGGGCCGGCCGGGGCGAACGGCCGGCCGGGACGCCCGCCACACCCGGACGACAGGGCGGGGCGCTCACGTTGTACCAGGTAGCCCCTGGTACTGTGTGTCCCGACCAACACCCTTTTAAGACCCGTCCCGTGAGGCGGGAAAGGTGGTGAGATCCCTCCATGTCCGATTCCAGGGCCGTGCTCGAAGGCCCGGACATCCACCGGGCGCTGACCCGAATCGCGCACGAGATCCTCGAACGCACCAAGGGCGCCGGTGACGTAGTCCTCCTCGGCATCCCCACCCGCGGCGCCACGCTCGCCCGCCGGCTCGGCGACCGCGTCGAGCAGTTCGAAGGGCTCAAGATCCCCGTCGGCTCGATCGACATCACCATGTACCGCGACGACCTGCGCCGCGGCCCCGTCCGCCCGCTCGGTCGCACCGAGCTGCCGCCCGACGGCATCGACGGCAAGGTGGTCGTCCTCGTCGACGACGTGCTCTACTCCGGCCGCACCGTCCGCGCCGCGCTCGACGCGCTCAACGACCTCGGCCGCCCGACCGCCGTGCAGCTCGCCACGCTGGTCGACCGCGGCCATCGGGAGCTGCCCATCCGGGCCGACTACGTGGGCAAGAACCTGCCCACCGCCAAGAGCGAGAAGGTCAAGGTCTACCTCTCCGAGATCGACGACCGCGACGCCGTCCTGCTCATGAAGGAGGACGACAGGTGAACCGGCACCTCATCTCGGCGGGCGACCTGACCAAGGACGACGCGCTGCTCATCCTCGACACCGCCGAGGAGCTGGCCAGGGTCTCGGAACGATCCATCAAGAAGCTGCCCACGCTGCGCGGCCGCACGGTGGTCAACCTGTTCTTCGAGGACTCCACCCGCACCAGGATCTCCTTCGAGGCGGCGGCCAAGCGGCTCTCGGCCGACGTCATCAACTTCTCGGCCAAGGGGTCGAGCGTGTCCAAGGGCGAGTCGCTCAAGGACACCGCGCTCACCCTGGAGGCCATGGGCGCCGACGCCGTCGTCATCCGCCACGGTTCCTCCGGCGCGCCGCACCGGCTGGCCGGCTGGGTGCGCGGCAGCGTCGTCAACGCCGGCGACGGCACCCACGAGCACCCCACGCAGGCGCTGCTCGACGCCTTCTCGATGCGCCGCCGCCTCGGCGGGCTCGACGGCCGCCGGGTCACCATCGTCGGCGACGTGCTGCACAGCCGGGTCGCCCGCTCCAACGTGCTGCTGCTCAACACGCTCGGGGCCGAGGTCACCCTCGTCGCGCCGCCCACGCTGCTGCCCGTCTCGGTCGGCACCTGGCCGTGCGAGGTGTCCTACGACTTCGACGCCGTGCTGCCCAAGTCCGACGCGGTCATGATGCTGCGGGTGCAGAAGGAGCGGATGAACGCCGCCTACTTCCCCAGCGAGCGCGAGTACTCCCGCCGCTACGGCCTCGACCGCGACCGCTTCGCCAAGATGCCGGACGAGGCCATCGTCATGCACCCCGGGCCGATGAACCGGGGCATGGAGATCGCCGCCGAGGTGGCCGACTCACCGCGCTCCACCATCGTGGAGCAGGTCGCCAACGGCGTGACCATCCGCATGGCCGTCCTGTACCTGCTGCTCGGGGGAGAGATCCAGTGATCATCAAGAACGTGCGGATCCTCGGCGGGGAGCCGGTGGACCTCCGGATCGCCGACGGGCGCATCGCCGAGATCGGCGCCGGCCTCGACGCCGGCCCCGGCGGCGAGACCGTCGACGGCGGCGGCGCGATCGCGCTGCCCGGCCTGGTCGACCTGCACACCCACCTGCGCGAGCCCGGCCGCGAGGACGCCGAGACCGTCCAGACCGGCACCCAGTCCGCGGCCCGCGGCGGCTACACCGCCGTGCACGCCATGGCCAACACCTCGCCCGTCGCCGACACCGCCGGCGTGGTCGAGCAGGTGTGGCGGCTCGGCCGCGAGTTCGGCCACTGCGACGTGCAGCCGGTCGGCGCGGTGACCGTCGGCCTGGAGGGCAGGCAGCTCGCCGAGCTCGGCGCGATGGCCGACTCCGCGGCCCGGGTCCGGGTCTTCTCCGACGACGGCAAGTGCGTCAGCGACGCCGTGCTGATGCGCCGCGCCCTGGAGTACGTCAAGGCGTTCGACGGCGTCGTCGCCCAGCACGCCCAGGAGCCCAGGCTCACCGAGGGCGCCCAGATGAACGAGGGCGTCGTCTCCGGCCGGCTCGGCCTGACCGGCTGGCCGGCGGTGGCCGAGGAGGCGGTCATCGCCCGCGACTGCCTGCTGGCCGCGCACGTCGGCTCCCGCCTGCACGTCTGCCACGTCTCCACCGCCGGCTCGGTCGAGATCATCCGCTGGGCCAAGTCCAAGGGCTGGAACATCACCGCCGAGGTCACCCCTCACCACCTGCTCCTCACCGACGACCTCGTCGAGGAGTCCCCGGTCGGCGCCTACAACCCGATCTACAAGGTCAACCCGCCGCTGCGCACGCACGCCGACGTCCAGGCGCTGCGCGCCGCGCTGGCCGACGGCACGATCGACGTCGTCGCCACCGACCACGCCCCGCACCCGGTCGAGGACAAGGAGACCGAGTGGCCGGCCGCGGCCATGGGCATGATCGGCCTGGAGACCGCGCTGAGCGTCGTCCAGGAGGCCATGGTCGAGACCGGGCTGCTCGACTGGGCCGGGGTCGCCGAGCGTATGTCGATCACCCCCGCCCGCATCGGCCGCCTGTCCGGCCACGGCCGTCCGCTGGAGCCGGGCGAGCCGGCCAACATCACGCTGTACGACCCGTCGGCCCGCACCGAGGTGGACCCCTCCGCGTACGCCTCCAAGAGCAGGAACACCCCGTACGAGGGGATGACGTTGCCCGGCCGGGTGGTCGCCACGTTCCTGCGCGGCACGCCGACCGTTCTCGAAGGGAAGCTGGTTTGAACACCGCGGTGCTCGTCCTGGAAGACGGCCGCGTCTTCCACGGAACTTCTTACGGCGCCGAAGGCGAGACGTTCGGCGAGATGGTCTTCAACACCGGCATGACCGGCTACCAGGAGACCCTCACCGACCCCTCCTACCACCGGCAGATCGTCGCCATGACGGCCCCGCACATCGGCAACACCGGCGTCAACGACGAAGACCCCGAGTCGGGCCGCGTCTGGGTCGCCGGGTACGTCGTGCGCGAGCCGTCCAGGATCGTCTCCAACTGGCGGGCCGACCGCTCGCTCGACGACTACCTCAAGCAGCAGGGCGTCGTCGGCATCGCCATCACCGGCACCCGCGCCCTGACCCGCCACCTGCGCGAGCGCGGCGCGATGCGGGCCGGCATCTTCTCGGCCCCCTCCGCGACGGTGGAGGAGCTCGTCGAGCGGGTGCGGCGCGCGCCCGCCATGGAGGGCGCCGACCTGGCCGCCGAGGTGGCCACGGCCGAGCCCTACGTCGTGCCCGCCGTGGGCGACAGGCGCTTCACGGTCGCCGCCGTCGACCTCGGCATCAAGGGCATGACCCCGCACCGCATGGCCGAGCGCGGCTGCGAGGTGCACGTGCTGCCCGCCACGGCCACGTACGAGCAGATCATGGCGGTCGAGCCCGACGGCGTGTTCTTCTCCAACGGCCCCGGCGACCCCGCCACCGCCGACGTGTCGGCGCTGCGCAGCGTCCTGGCGGCCAGGGTGCCGTTCTTCGGCATCTGCTTCGGCAACCAGCTGTTCGGCCGGGCGCTCGGGCTGTCCACGTACAAGCTGCGCTACGGCCACCGCGGCGTCAACCAGCCGGTCCAGGACGTGCGCACCGGCAAGGTCGAGATCTCGGCCCACAACCACGGGTTCGCCGTCGAGGCGCCGATCGGCGAGCCGTTCGAGACGCCCTACGGCCCGGCCGAGGTCAGCCACGTCAACCTCAACGACCGGTGCGTGGAGGGCCTGCGCCTGCTCGACGGGCGCGCCTTCAGCGTCCAGTACCACCCCGAGGCCGCTGCGGGGCCGCACGACGCCGCTTATCTCTTCGACGAGTTCTGTGAGGTCATGAGCCGTGCCCAAGCGTGAGGACATCCGGTCGGTCCTGGTGATCGGCTCCGGCCCGATCGTGATCGGCCAGGCGTGCGAGTTCGACTACTCGGGCACGCAGGCCTGCCGCGTGCTGCGGGCCGAGGGCTTCCGCGTCATCCTGGTCAACAGCAACCCGGCCACGATCATGACGGACCCCGAGTTCGCCGACGCCACGTACGTCGAGCCGATCACCCCCGAGTACGTCGAGAAGATCATCGCCAAGGAGCGCCCCGACGCGCTGCTGCCCACCCTGGGCGGCCAGACCGCGCTGAACACCGCGGTCGCGCTGCACGAGTCGGGCGTGCTGGAGAAGTACGAGGTCGAGCTGATCGGCGCCGACTTCGACGCGATCCAGGCGGGCGAGAACCGCGAGAAGTTCAAGGAGATCGTCGCCAAGGTCGCCCGCGAGCACGGGCTGAACGCCGAGTCCGCCAAATCGGTCATCTGCCACACCATGGAGGACTGCCTGGCCGCCGCCGGCGAGCTGGGCTACCCGCTGGTCGTACGGCCCAGCTTCACCATGGGCGGCGTCGGCTCCGGCTTCGCCTACGGCGAGGACGACCTGCGCCGCATCGCCGGCGCCGGCCTCGACGCCTCGCCGACCACCGAGGTGCTCCTGGAGGAGTCCATCCTCGGCTGGAAGGAGTACGAGCTGGAGGTCATGCGTGACAAGGCGGACAACGTCGTCATCGTGTGCTCCATCGAGAACATCGACCCGATGGGCGTGCACACGGGCGACAGCGTCACCGTCGCGCCCGCGCTGACCCTGACCGACCGCGAGTACCAGAACATGCGCGACGTGGCCATCGCGGTCATCCGCGAGGTCGGCGTGGACACCGGCGGCTGCAACATCCAGTTCGCCGTCGACCCGCGCACCGGGCGCATGATCGTCATCGAGATGAACCCGCGCGTCTCCCGCTCCAGCGCCCTGGCCTCCAAGGCCACCGGCTTCCCGATCGCCAAGATCGCCGCCAAGCTGGCCATCGGCTACACCCTCGACGAGATCCCCAACGACATCACCAAGGAGACCCCGGCCTCCTTCGAGCCGACCCTCGACTACATCGTGGTCAAGGTGCCGCGCTTCGCCTTCGAGAAGTTCCGCGGGGCCGACCGCACGCTGACCACGCACATGAAGTCCGTCGGCGAGGCCATGGCCATCGGCCGCTCCTTCACCGAGGCGCTGCAGAAGGCGCTGCGCTCGCTGGAGAAGAAGGACTCCGCCTTCACCTGGGCGGGTCCCGTCCAGGACAAGGACGAGCTGCTGGCGGCCTGCCGCACCCCGCACGACGGGCGGCTGCGCACGATGCAGCAGGCCGTGCGCGCGGGCGCGACCGCGGCCGAGCTGTTCGAGGCCACCAGCGTCGACCCCTGGTTCCTCGACCAGCTCCTCCTGCTGGAGGAGGAGGCCCAGGAGATCGCCGCCGCGCCCGAGCTCACCGCCGCCGCGCTGACCCGCGCCAAGCACCACGGCTTCTCCGACGCGCAGATCGCCGAGATCCGCGGCGTGGAGGAGGCCCACGTGCGCGGCCTGCGCCACGCGCTCGGCGTGCGGCCGGTCTACAACACCGTCGACACCTGCGCCGCCGAGTTCGCCGCCAGGACGCCGTACCTGTACTCCACCTACGACGAGGAGACCGAGGTCCCCTCCGGCGAGCGGGAGAAGGTCATCATCCTCGGCTCCGGGCCCAACCGCATCGGGCAGGGCATCGAGTTCGACTACGCGTGCGTGCACGCCTCCTTCGAGCTGTCGCGGGCCGGGTTCGAGACCGTCATGGTCAACTGCAACCCCGAGACCGTCTCGACCGACTACGACACCTCCGACCGGCTCTACTTCGAGCCGCTCACGCTGGAGGACGTCCTGGAGGTCGTGCACGCCGAGCAGCAGACCGGCCCGGTCGTGGGCGTGATCGTGCAGCTCGGCGGCCAGACGCCGCTCGGCCTGGCGCAGGCGCTGAAGGACGCGGGCGTGCCCGTGGTCGGCACCTCGCCCGAGTCGATCCACCTGGCCGAGGAGCGCGGCGCGTTCGGGCGGGTGCTGGCCGAGGCCGGGCTGCCCGCGCCCAAGCACGGCACCGCGCTGACGGTGCCCGAGGCGCTGGAGATCGCCGGGGAGATCGGCTACCCGGTGCTCGTCCGGCCCTCGTACGTGCTCGGCGGGGCCGGCATGGCCATCGTCTACGACGACGAGACGCTGACGACGTACATGGCGGCCCAGGAGGGCGGCCACCCGGTCCTGGTGGACAAGTTCCTCGACGAGGCCATCGAGATCGACGTCGACGCGCTCTACGACGGCCAGGAGCTGTTCCTCGGCGGCGTCATGGAGCACATCGAGGAGGCCGGCATCCACTCCGGCGACTCGGCCTGCGCCCTGCCGCCGCTCACGCTCGGCAGCCACGACGTCAAGCGCATCCGCGCCGCCACCGAGGCCATCGCGGCCGGGGTGGGCGTGCGCGGGCTCCTGAACGTCCAGTACGCCATGTCGGCCGGCGTCCTGTACGTCCTGGAGGCCAACCCGCGGGCCAGCCGTACCGTGCCGTTCGTGTCCAAGGCGACGGCCACGCCGCTGGCCAAGGCGGCGGCCCGGGTGATGCTCGGCTCCTCGATCGCCTCGCTGCGCGCGGAGGGCATGCTGCCGGCCACCGGCGACGGCGGCACGCTGCCGCTGGAGGCGTCCATCGCGGTCAAGGAGGCCGTGCTGCCCTTCAACCGCTTCCGGGGCGTCGACACCGTGCTCGGGCCCGAGATGCGCTCCACGGGCGAGGTCATGGGCATCGACGCGTTCTTCGGCGTGGCGTTCGCCAAGTCCCAGGCCGGGGCCTACGGCGAACTTCCGACCAAGGGACGCGCGTTCGTGTCCGTGGCCAACAGGGACAAGCGTGCGATGATCTTCCCTGTGAAGGCACTGGCCGACCTCGGCTTCGAGATCCTCGCCACCGAGGGCACGGCCGAGGTGCTGCGCCGCAACGGTGTCCATGCCAAGATCGTGCGAAAGCACAGCGAGGGGACCGGGCCCGGAGGTGAGCCTACGAGCGTGCAGGCGATTCTCGACGGCGAGGTGGACCTGATCGTCAACACGCCGTTCGGCAGCCCCGGTCAGTCCGGGCCGCGCCTGGACGGCTACGAGATCCGCACCGCGGCGGTGCTGCGCGGCATCCCGTGCATCACCACCGTCGCGGGGCTGGCCGCGGCGGCGGCCGGGATCCAGGCGATCGTCCGCGGCGACGTCGGCGTGCGGTCACTCCAGGAGCACGCACAGGCACTACGCGGCTGACCCGCGCGGGAGGTGAAGACGACTGGCCGGCACACCTGTGCAGGTGACGGGCACGGTGCTGACGACGCGCCGGGTCGACGCCTACCATGCGCTGACGGTGGTGGCGCCCGGCATCGCCGAGCGTTACCGCCCCGGCCACTTCGTCTCCGTGGCGGTCGGCGGGGCCCACACGTCGAT
The DNA here is from genome assembly GCF_040674635.1 of Nonomuraea sp. NPDC049758. NCBI lineage: Bacteria > Bacillati > Actinomycetota > Actinomycetes > Streptosporangiales > Streptosporangiaceae > Nonomuraea > Nonomuraea sp. NPDC049758. The sequence goes on along the minus strand of NZ_JBFAMZ010000005.1, from coordinate 266,572 downwards.
GGTGACGCGCCGCGCGCTGTCCATCCATGACGTCAAGTCCGATTACGGCGGCACGGTCGAGCTCGTCTTCACCGCCGCCGGGCCGGGCACGTCCTGGCTGGCCGAGCGGCGCGCCCGTGACACGCTCGACCTGGTCGGGCCGCTCGGCCGGCCCTTCCCGCTGCCGCGCGACCCGGTCAACTGCGTGCTGGTCGGCGCCGAGTACGGCTCGGCCGTGCTGTTCCCGCTGGCCGACGCGCTGCTGGCGCGCGGCTGCCGGGTCGACTTCGTGCTCGGCGGCGCCGGGGCCGACCGCGTCTTCGGCGCCATGCGGGCCCGCCGCATCGCCGAGACGACGACCCTGACCACCGAGGACGGCTCGCTCGGCCTGCGCGGCAAGGTCACCGACGCGCTGCCCTCGGTGATCGCCGACACCCGGGCCGACGCCGTCTACGCCTGCGCGCCCATGCCGGCGCTGCGGGCGGTCACGGCGGTGGCGATGGAGTTCGACATCCCCGTGCAGGTGGCCGTCGAGGAGCAGATGGCCTGCGGCATCGGGGTGTGCATGACGTGCGTCATCCCCGTCATCGGCGACGACGGCGTGACCAGGATGGTCCGCGCGTGCGCGGAGGGACCGGTGTTCCGGGGGGAGCGGGTGCGCTTCGAGGACGTGGGAACGATCCCGTTCGACGCGCTCGGCGCCCCCGGAGGCGGTGCACGACATGTCAGTTGATATGCGTACGTTTCTGGCGCACGTCGAGCTGGCGAACCCCGTCACCACGGCCGCCGGCTGCGCGGGCTCCGGACGCGAGCTCGCCCAGTTCTTCGACCTCCACCGGCTCGGCGCGCTGACCACCCGGTCCATCACCATGGCCCCCCGGGCGGGCCGGCCGACCCCGCGCATGGCCGAGACGCCCTCCGGCATGCTCAACGCCGTCGGGCTCCAGGGGCCGGGCATCGAGGCGTTCCTGGAGCGCGAGCTGCCCTGGCTGGCCCAGCGCGGCATCAAGACCATCGTCTCGATCGGCGGCGGCACCGTCGCCGAGTACTCCGAGCTGGCCCGCAGGCTCGCCGACGCGCCCGGGGTGACCGCGCTGGAGGTCAACCTTTCTTGCCCGAACATGGAGGACCGAGGGCGTGTCTTCGCGCGCGAGGGCAGCGCCGCGGCCGAGGTGATCGCCTCGGTGCGCTCCATCATGCGCTACGACGTCCCCGTGGTGGCCAAGCTCGCGCCCGACGTGGCGGACATCGTCTCGGTCGCGCGCGCCTGCGTGGACGCCGGGGCGGACGCCCTGTCCATGATCAACAACCCGCTCGGCATGGCCATCGACACCGAGGCGCTGCGCCCGTCGCTGGCCGCCGTCACCGGAGGGCTGTCTGGGCCCGCCATCCTGCCCCTGGCCGTCCGGTGCGTGTGGCAGGTGCACGCGGCCCTGCCCGGGGTGCCGCTGATCGGCATGGGCGGCGTGATGACCGGCAGGGACGCCTTCCAGCTCATCCTGGCGGGCGCCTGCCTGGTCGGGGTGGGCACCGCGCTGTTCCACGACCCCTACGCGTGCCTGCGCATCGAGCGCGAGCTGGAGGACCTGCTGCGGGCACGCGGCTTCCAACGCCTCGCCGACGCCGTCGGCCTGGCCCACCGGCCGCCGGGGAGCGCTCCCCGGCACCTTCTAGTCGACTCCGAGGAGAGCTCCCCTTGACGCCCGCACCCATCGCCGTCGCCCTCGACGCCCCCGACCTGGAGACCGCCGCCAGGTGGGCGAGCCTGGTGACGCCGCACGTCAGCACCATCAAGGTGGGCCTGGAGCTGTACCTGCGCTACGGCCCCGACGTGATCGCCTCCGTGCGCGGCGCCAGCGGCGTCCAGATCTTCCTCGACCTCAAGCTGCACGACATCCCCAACACCGTCGCGGGCGCCGCCAAGGCCGTCGCCCGCCTGCGTCCGGCCATCCTGACCGTGCACGCGGCCGGCGGGGCCGCCATGATCCGGGCCGCGGTCGAGGCCGCCCCGCAGACCAAGATCGCCGCTGTGACGATCCTCACCTCGCTGGACGAGTCCGACCTCGACCGCATGGGCCTGGCCGGACCGGCCGACGAGGCCGTGCGCCGCCTGGCCGCCCTGTCGGTCGAGGCCGGGGCCACGGCGCTGGTGTGCTCGCCCAACGAGGTCGCGGCGGTGCGGGCCGAGGTGGGGCCCGGCATCACCCTCATCACGCCGGGCGTGCGCCCCCAGGGGGCCGACGTCCAGGACCAGGTGCGCGTGGCGACGCCCGAGCAGGCGCTGGCCGACGGCGCCGACCTGCTGGTCATCGGGCGTCCGATCACGGGCGCGGCGGACCCGGGAGCGGCCGCCGCCGCCATCGCCGCCTCACTCCGCCGCACAACCGCCTCCTGAACCCCCGCCCGGGGCACCCGCCCCGGGCGCCAGCCTTCGGCCCGCCGTGCCGACTCCCGGCTCGCGCGGGTCCGGCCTCGGGCACCCGCCTCCGGCCCCCGCGTCGGCTTCCGGCTCGGGCGTGGCCGCGCGAGGCAGGGCAGGGCTCTCCGTGGCACGCGGAGGTGAGCCTCTCCGCGCAGGCGGGGACGCTGCCTTTGCGTGCGCGGAGGTGTGCTTGTCCGTGTGGGCGGAGGTGTGCTTCCGACGCGCGCGGTTCTCCGTGTGGGCGGAGGCGCGCTTGTGGCATGCCGCGAGGTGTGCTTGTCCGCAGGAGGCGGGGGCACGGTCTTCGCGTGCGCGGAGGGGTGTTCTCCGTGCGGGCGCGGGGCATGGCGGCAGGTGTCGCCGGACCGTTCGCGCAGCCCTCGCTTCACAAGATCGTAATGCATCCGCCGGGCGTTCGCGCACCCTTCCCGATTCTGGTTTCGGTCCTGGTCCGGCCCTGGTTTCGGACATCGGCCGGTGCTGCGCGGGCGATCTTCGCCCTGTTCCGGGACGCCGTCCGGAGCGGACGCGCGAAGCGGGAAGTGAGGGCGATTTGATCAGCAGTGTGTAATTTTACGCTCACGGACAGTGATGAAGTGGATTTTGTGAGGAGAGAAACCGCTCTTGACGTTGCTTAGGGGGCGATGACCAGCTAGTTTCCCTTCCCGTCCGAGTACATCGACAGAAATTCGAGGTGACCCGGCGTGGCTCTTCCTCCCCTGACCCCTGAGCAGCGCGCCGCAGCCCTTGAGAAGGCTGCCAAGGCCCGTAAAGAGCGTGCCGAGGTCAAGAACCGGCTCAAGCATGGCGCGGTTTCTCTGGCTGAGGTGCTCAAGGATGGGCAGACCGACGACGTCATCGGCAAGATGAAGGTGTCGGCCCTGTTGGAATCGCTCCCCGGCGTGGGCAAGGTCCGCGCCAAGCAGCTCATGGAGCGGCTTGCCATCGCCGAGTCCCGCCGCGTGCGGGGTCTCGGCGCGAACCAGAGGGCTTCCCTCGAGCGCGAGTTCGGTGGCAACGAGAGCTAATCTCTGTTCCACAAGAAAGCGCAGGTTCAACGGGGGGTAGGAAGTGACCGACAGGTCCTGGTCCGGCGAAGCAAGGGCCCACGAGGCAGTCGGATCGGGAGCGAAGGTCGGCTTCCTCCCCCTGAGCAGGAGGCGTCTGACGGTCCTGTCAGGGCCGTCGGGCGTCGGCAAGTCCACGGTCGTCGCCGAGCTCCGGCGGGCACACCCCGAGGTGTGGCTGTCGGTCTCGGTGACCACCAGGAGGCCCCGTCCCGGCGAGGTCAACGGGGTCCACTACTTCTTCGTCGACGGCGAGGAGTTCGACCGGCTCGTCGAGGCCGGCGAGCTGCTGGAGTGGGCCGAGTTCGCGGGCAACCGCTACGGCACCCCGCGCGAACCGGTGCTGGACAAGCTCGCCCAGGGCGTGCCGACCGTCCTGGAGATCGACCTGGAAGGCGCCAGGCAGGTGCGCACCACCATGCCCGACGCCCTGCTGGTCTTCCTGGCCCCCCCGACGTGGGAGGAGCTGGAGAAGCGGCTGCGCGGCCGCGGCACCGAGCCGGAGGACGTCATCGAGCGCCGGCTCAAGGCCGGGCGGGTCGAGATGGCGGCCGAATCGGAGTTCGACCTCACGCTGGTGAACACGAGTGTCCAAGAAGTGTGCCACCGGCTGATAGCCTTGATGACTGACCCTCAGGGGGTCACCACCACCATCAACCGAGAGGTCTGACAATCGTGGCAGGCACCACCCCGGCCGCGGAGGGCATCACCAACCCGCCGATCGACGCGCTGCTCGACATCGTCGACAGCAAGTACTCCCTGGTGATCATGGGCGCCAAGCGCGCCCGCCAGATCAACGCCTACTACTCCCAGCTCGGCGAGGGCCTGCTGGAATACGTCGGGCCGCTGGTCGAGACGCATGCTCAGGAGAAGCCGCTGTCCATCGCGCTGCGCGAGGTCTCCGAGGGCCTGCTCAACGCCGAGCCCATCGAAGGCGCGGTCTGACCCCTTCGATGAAGGTCGTCCTCGGCGTCAGCGGCGGCATCGCCGCGTACAAGGCATGTGAGCTGCTGCGGCTGTTCACCGAGTCAGGTCACGAGGTGCGGGTCGTGCCGACCCGCGAGGTCCTGCGTTTCGTGGGCGAGCCCACGTGGGCCGCCCTGTCGGGCAACCCCGTGACCGCCGACGTCTGGGACGACGTTCACGAGGTGCCCCACGTCCGCATCGGCCAGCGCGCCGATCTCGTCGTGGTGGCGCCGGCGACCGCCAACACCCTGGCCAAGGCGGCCCACGGGCTCGCCGACGACCTGCTGACCAACACGCTGCTGACGGCGCGCTGCCCGGTCGTGTTCGCCCCGGCCATGCACACCGAGATGTGGCAACATCCGGCCACCCGCGCCAACGTCGCGACCCTGCGCGAGCGCGGGGCCGTCGTCATCGACCCGGCCGTGGGGCGCCTCACCGGCGCCGACACCGGCCCCGGCCGCCTGCCCGACCCCGCCGAGATCTTCCAGGTCTGCCTGCGTGTGCTGCGCGGCAGGCCGCGCGACCTGGCCGGGCGCAAGGTGGTGATCTCCGCCGGAGGCACCCGCGAGGCGATCGACCCGGTCCGCTACATCGGCAACCGCTCGTCCGGCCTCCAGGGGTACGCCCTGGCCCGCACGGCGGTCGCGCGCGGCGCCGAGGTGACCCTAGTGGCGGCCAACGTCGCCCTCCCCGATCCCGCGGGGGCCGCCGTGGTGCGGGTGGGGTCCACGGCCGAGCTGCGCGAGGCGGTGCTGGCCGCCACCGAGAAGGCCGACGCCGTCGTCATGGCGGCCGCGGTGGCCGACTTCCGCCCGGCGTCCCGGCACGAGACGAAGATCAAGAAGACCGACGGCGAGCCCGACCCCATCCACCTGACGAAGAACCCCGACATCCTGGCCGAGCTGGGCCGGCTGCGGCGCGAGGGCGGCGCCGGTCCGCGGGTGATCGTCGGGTTCGCGGCCGAGACCGACGACGTGCTCGCCAACGGGCAGGCCAAGCTGGCCAGGAAGGGCTGCGACCTGCTGGTCGTCAACCAGGTGGGGGAGGGGCTGGCGTTCGGCACGCCCGACAACGCCGCCACCGTCCTCGTCGCCGGCGGCGAGCCGGTCGAGGTGCCGCGCGGCCCCAAGGACGACGTCGCCGACGCCGTCTGGGACCTGGTCGCCCCCCGTCTGTCCTGACGCGCGTTTTTCGCGCAAGAACGATTACCTGATCGCCAGTTGCGGCACCCCGGACGCCTACCGATACTTGGGGGCAAAGGGGGACGGAATGCCGGTGGGTTCCGCTGTCAGGGAACGTTGCAGGAGATTGCTGGAAGACCAGGGAGGTATCCGTTACGTCTTCCCCGCGTTGTCCGTGGGGCCGACGGGAACGGGCCACTTCCTCATCGTCGTCACCGATTCGTCCGTCTCGGTGCTCACCACCAGGACCCTCAGGAGCGACCGGCCGGTCGCGGTGTTCGCCACGTACCCGCGGCACACCAGGCTCGGCCCGATCCTGCCCGGCCCGTTCATCGAGCTCGGCAACACCGTGTTCGAGTTCGACGAGGAGTACGCGGCGGTGGTGTCCGCCGCCGACGCCGAGGTCTTCGCGCCCGAGACGCTGCCGCCGGATCCCCTTCCCGACCTGTGACCGGACACATGCCGGACACGTGACCGGACACGGACACGGGACGGTTTCGCGACCGGGCGCCGGGTGGGGCTAGACTTCGGCGAGGCCCTGGCGTGTTCTTCCGTCCCGGGCCCAACATCCGTCAGCAGCCGCTGCATGAGGAGCCACTGAGTTGTCACGTCGCCTGTTCACCTCCGAGTCGGTCACCGAAGGCCACCCGGACAAGATCGCCGACCAGATCAGTGACGCGATTCTCGACGCCATGCTCAAGGACGACCCCAAGAGCCGGGTCGCCGTCGAGACGCTGATCACTACCGGCCAGGTCCATGTCGCAGGCGAGGTCACGACCGAGACCTACGTCGACATCCCCGGCGTCATCCGGGAGAAGATCCTGGAGATCGGCTACGACGCTTCCCACAAGGGCTTCGACGGCGCCTCCTGCGGCGTGTCGGTGTCCATCGGCGCGCAGTCGCCCGACATCGCCCAGGGTGTCGACGACGCCTACGAGCACCGCGTGGGCGGCGACGCCGACGAGCTCGACCGCCAGGGCGCCGGCGACCAGGGCCTGATGTTCGGCTACGCCTGCCGCGAGACGCCGGAGCTCATGCCGCTGCCGATCACGCTCGCGCACCGGCTCGCCCAGCGCCTGTCCGAGGTCCGCAAGACCGGCAAGGTTCCCTACCTGCGCCCCGACGGCAAGACCCAGGTCACCATCGAGTACGACGGCGACAAGCCCGTCCGCCTCGACACCGTGGTCGTCTCCACCCAGCACGCGGCCGAGATCGACCTCAAGGAGATGCTCGCCCCCGACATCAAGGAGCACGTGGTCGACCCCGTGCTCGACGGTCTGGAGATCGAGACCGAGGGCTACCGGCTGCTGGTCAACCCGACCGGCCGCTTCGAGATCGGCGGCCCGATGGGCGACGCCGGCCTGACCGGCCGCAAGATCATCATCGACACCTACGGCGGCATGGCCCGCCACGGCGGTGGCGCGTTCTCGGGCAAGGACCCGTCCAAGGTCGACCGCTCGGCGGCTTACGCGATGCGCTGGGTGGCCAAGAACGTCGTCGCTGCCGGGCTGGCCGACCGGTGCGAGGTGCAGGTCGCGTACGCGATCGGCAAGGCGCAGCCGGTGGGTCTGTTCGTGGAGTGCTTCGGCACCGAGAAGCTGCCGGTGGAGCAGATCCAGGCCGCCGTGCTGCGCGTCTTCGACCTGCGTCCGGCCGCGATCATCCGCGACCTCGACCTGCTGCGCCCGATCTACTCCGAGACCGCCGCCTACGGGCACTTCGGCCGTGAGGGCTTCTCCTGGGAGTCCACCGACCGCGCCGAGGCCCTTCGGACGGCTGCCGGTCTCTGACCTACTCGGTTTCTGGTTTCGTGCAGGTGCCGCATTCGGCCCTTTGAGGGTTGGGTGCGGCACTTGTCGTCGGCTGGGGTGGTTCGGTGCGGGCGTTCGCCTGGTCTCTTGAGGGCGGCAGGCTGCTGATCTCTTGAGGGGTGGCAGGCTCGGTGGTGACTGCTGATCTCTTGGGGCTGCGGGCTCGCGGGTGACTGCTGGGCTGACGTTCTCTTCTGCCGCGTCTGCGGTTCGGTGACGATCTCGGGTTGGTTTCCTGGGCGTCGGCGGTCGGCGGTCGTTGAGCGTCGACGGCTCGTCGCCGTGCTCGTCGGCCGTGCTCGGTGTGGGGCGCGGTGAGGCGGCTTCTGGTGGCGGCCTCGTTGCTTTGGTGCGGGCGGGCTTGTCCGTCTTTGTGAGGCCGTTTCCGGTCGGGTCTGGCGGTGGGCGCGGGGCTGCGTGCTTGTCGCGTCCTGTGTGCTTCCCTTGTGCTGTTCGGGCTGGTGGGGGAGCGGGTGGCCGGCGAGGGCTGCGCCGGTGGTGTGGGGATGGCGGGGCGCGGGGTCTGGTAGACGTTAGTGCGTGACCCACTCCGACGACGCCCTCCTGCCGCTCGACGCCGTGCGGCCTCCTGCGTCGTCCAAGGACACCAAGGGGGCGGTGGTCCCGGCGCCCGAGCGGCCCGTCGCGCGGGTGGTCGTGGACAGTCCGCTGCCGCACCTCGACCGGCCCTTCGACTACCTGGTGCCCGCCGCCCTGCATGAGGCGGCCCAGCCGGGGGTGCGGGTGCGGGTGCGGTTCGCGGGCAAGCTGATCGACGCGTTCCTGCTGGAGCGGGTGGACGAGAGCGACCATGAGGGCAAGCTGACGCCGCTCGAACGGGTGGTCTCGCCCGAGCAGGTGCTCACGCCGGAGATCGCCGGTCTGGCCCGCGCGGTGGCCGACCGTTACGCGGGCACCCTCACCGACGTGCTGCGCCTGGCCGTTCCACCGCGCCACGCCAAGGCCGAGGCGGAGGTCCCGCCTGCCGCCGACCCGCCCCCCGCCGACCCGCCTCCCGCAGACCCGCCCCCCGCCGAATCGCCCGCCGCTGACCGGTCCGCCGCTGACCCGTCTCCCGCCGACTCGTCCGCCGCCTCCGCCGACCCGTCCCTCGCCGAGCCGTCCGCCGCCGATCTGGCCCCGGCGGACGCCTCCTCCGGCGAGGCGGCGCAGAGCGCTTCCCCCGCCGTGGCCCGAGCCGCCGCGAGCGCATCTCCCGTCGCGGCCCAGGCGGCTGGGCCTGGGGCTCCTGCCGCGGCCCGAGCTGCCGGGAGCGGGGTTCCCGACATCGTCCTGGCCACCGGGAGCGAATCTGCCGCCGTCGCGGTCGCACAGGTCGCCTCGGGTGCGCCTGCCGCGATCGGGGGAGCGCGAGACGTGGAGGGCTCGTCCTTCTCGGGACGGGGGCTGGCACCGGCGGCCGCGATGGACGGGCGGGCCGAACAGGACGGCGCCCCGCGCCGGGTCGCGGCCCGGCCTGCGGAGGCCCCCGCACGCGGACGGGCGGCGGCCCGTCCGGAGCACGTGAACGCGACGGACGCCCCCGAACGGCCGGCAGAGGGCCGCAAGAGCGCCTGGGACGCCTACCCGACCGGCCCCTCCTTCCTGGACGCCCTGCGCCACGGCCGCGCCCCCCGCGCCGTGTGGTCCGCGCTGCCCGGCGCCACGGGATGGGCCGGAGCCATGGCGGAGGCGGTGCTGGCCATCCTCGACGGCGGACGGGGAGCGGTCCTCGTGGTGCCCGACGGCAAGGACGTCGCGCTGGCGGACGCCGAGTTCGAGCGGCTGCTCGGCCCCGGCAGGCATGTGGCCCTCACGGCCGACCTCGGACCCGCAGAGCGGTACAGGCGATGGCTGAAGGTCCTCAGAGGCCAGGTGCGCGCCGTCGTGGGCACCAGGGCCGCCATGTTCGCCCCCGTCGCGGAGCTCGGCCTGGTGGCCATCTGGGACGACGGCGACGACCTGCACGCCGAACGCCTGGCCCCCTACCCCCACGCCAGGGAGGTCCTCGGCCTGCGCGCCCACCGGACGGGCGCGGCCATGCTGATCGGCGGCTACGCGCGTACGGCCGAGGCCACCCAGCTCATCGCCGCGCGCTGGGCCAGGCCGATCGTGGCCGCCCGCACCACGATCAGGAGCCTGGCCCCGCGGGTGCGTCCCGCCGGCGAGGACGCCGAGCTGGCCAAGGACCAGGCGGCCCGGCAGGCGAGGCTGCCCAGCCTGGCCTGGCGGGCGCTGCGCCAGGGGCTGGAGAGCGGGCCGGTGCTGGTCCAGGTGCCCAGGCGCGGTTACCTGCCGGCGCTGGCCTGCCGACACTGCCGCGCCCCGGCGCGCTGCGTCCTGCCGCCCACCAGGATCGCCCCGCACCTGGCCGCGCCGGTCCCCGGCGGCCGGCAGACGGCGGCTCTCGGCGAGGCGGAGCCGGACGCCGGAGCTCTGACCACCCTCACGGACGCGACGGGCGGGACGCCGGAAGGCCACGGGAGCGGCGAGTCGCTGTGCCACGGGCCGCTCGCGCTCAGGGCCGGGCACGCCGCCCCCTACTGCCGCTGGTGCGGCCGGGTGGACGCCGACTGGCGGTGCCCGTCCTGCGGCAGCCCGCGGTTGCGGGCGGTCGTCACCGGCGCCCGGCGCACCGCCGAAGAGCTGGGGCGGGCCTTCCCGTCGGTGCAGGTGCGCACCTCGGGTCGCGACGGCGTGCTGGCCGGCGTGCCCGCCGCGCGCGCCCTCGTGGTCGCCACGCCCGGCGCCGAGCCGGTGGCCGAGGGCGGCTACGCGGCCGCCGTGCTGCTCGACGGATGGGCGCTGCTCGGCCGGGCCGACCTGCGGGCGGGGGAGGAGACGCTGCGCCGGTGGATGAACGCCGCCGCGCTGCTGCGGCCGTCCGCCGAGCTGGTGGTGCTCGGGGACGCCGGGCTGCCGTCCGTGCAGGCGCTGCTGCGGTGGGACCCGATCACGCACGCCGAGCGCGAACTGGGCGACCGGGCCGAGCTCGGGTTCCCGCCCGCCGTGCGGATGGCGACGCTGACGGGTTCGGCGAGCGCCGTCCGGCAGATGCTCGACGAGGTGCGTCTCCCGCCGGACGCCCAGGTGCTGGGCCCGGTCCCGGTCGACGAGTCGGGCCTGGAACGGGCCATGATCCGGGTGCGGCGCGGCGGCGGGGCGGCGTTGTCGGCCGCGCTCAAGGGGGCCAGTGGGGTACGTGCGGCGCGTAAGACGCCAGATGTCGTGAGGGTGAGTGTCGACCCACTCGACCTGATTTAGACCGTTTCCCCGATTCGCTCATCTGTTGGTCAGCCGTTAGCGTGCCCCTGTGTCGATCGAATGGGTGAACCAGGCCATCGACGACCTGCGCGCATGGGGGCGCGCGCGGGAAGTCGAAGTGGACGCGGACGAGGTCCGCCTGCTCTGCGACTACGCCAGCGACTATCTCAACGTCAACGAACTGCGCGACTTCACGCCGGAGACCTTCGACGAGCTGCTGCTGTCCATCTACCCGCGCAAGGTCATCGCGCCGCCCGAGAGCGCGCCCGAGACCGTGGCGGCCGCCCGCACGCTGGTGGACTACCTCAGCGAGGCCGGCCACGCCAGCCCGGCCACCGTGGCCGGCATGCGGGCCCGGCTCGACGACATCGGCCCCCGCATGCCCGAGGCGCTGGCCGACCCGGCCAACTTCGGCATGGCCAAGAGCCTGTTCAGCTCGATCGGGCCCGAATCGCTCGAACAGGCGGTGCCGATCCCGTCCGGGGAGCTGCCCGACCTGGGCGAGGCGCCGTGCGACTGTCCGGGCTGCACGCCGCTGCCCGCCGTCCGGCTGGCCTCGGAGGAGGAGCTGACCGAGGCGCTGCGGACCGTTCCGAAGCTGGCCGGCGGCCCCCCACCGGGCGACGGCGAGCCGCTGGACGCCTGGGCCGAGACCGTATCCCGGCTCCTGGAGGACGACACCGGCGGCGAGATCACCGGCCACGCCGAGCTCGACGAGGGCCTCTACGACCTGTTCGACATGCTCTACCGACTCCAGGCGCCGGTGCCGCTCCAGGTCGTCGCCGACTACCTGGAGGAGGTCTCGGGCGAGGGCGGCATCGACGTGGCCGGGGCGCTCGACCGGCTGGCCGGGTGGGGCATGGTCCGCCTCGACGGCGCGGCGGCCGAGCTGACGCCCCTGGCGGTCTGGGGGCTGCGCGAGCACTACCTCTCGCTCGGCCTCGACGCCCCGGTCGCCCCCGACCTGGGCGAGGCCGACGCGCGCGGCCTCATCGAGGGGCTGCTCGAAGGGCTGCCCGCCGAGCTGGCCGAGCAGGACATCTCCCGCTGGCTGTCCGGCCGCGCGCCGGGCGAGGCCGCGGCCGAGCTGCTGACCGCCGCCTCCGGCGCGCCCGCCGTGGCCCGCGGCATCGCGATCACCATCGTCGACCGGCTGGGCGCCGAGGCCGAGCCACAGGTGCGCGACCACCTCGACGACCAGGAGTTGCGCCCGCACGTCATACACTGGCTGGCCGCACGTGGTCTGGGCGCGCCGCCGCTCACCCAGGACGAACTGCTCTGGGTCAGCGTCGACATGCTCGCTCTGGCGATGCCCGCCGCGCGGGAGGATCCGGAGATCTTCGCCGAGAACATGGCGGCGTCCGGTCCGCCGGCCCATCTGATCGAGGAGATGTGGCGGGTCGACCACCCCGACGTCGTCGAGGTTCTGGAGCTGCTCGGACGCTCCATCCCCGACGACACGGTGGCCAAGGCGGCGCGCAAGGCGGCGTTCAAGGCGCGCTCCCGGGCCATCCGTTGAGTACGTCCTTGTGACTGCTGTGCAGTAAGTTTCCTGGGTGGCAAACAATGTCTTCGACCTCGCCGAGCTGCGCAAGCTGATCGATGAGCAGGCCGCCGTGCCTCCACGGCCACCTGAGGAGACCTCCGTGGAGCACGAGGCGCTGACCTTCCCGCCGGTCCTGCTGGCGAGTGACGCCGAGCTGGCCCGCGCGGTGCCCGCGGTGCCGCTCGTCGCCGACGCCATCCGCCTGACCGCCTGGACGGGCAGCCGCGAGGTGGGCGCCGACGGCATGCTCGGCGAGTCCGATGCCAGGGCCGCCGCGGAAGAGCTGGGACTCCAGGAGTCCCGGCTGCGGCTCATCTGGATCGTCGCGGTCAACACCGGCCTGCTGCGCATCCTCGGCGGCCGGGCCTCCCGCGGCCCGCTGTCGATGCAGCTCACGGTCGAGGCCACGCTGGAGTTCTGGGACGGCGTGGTGATGGACGTCCTCGACCGCGCCGACGAGGGCCTGACCGGCTCCTCCGTGGTCGACGACCACCTGGCCGAGATGCTGGCCACGATCTACTCGGTGCGCTCCGGCGTCGCCGTGGGCAACCTGGCCAGGGGCATCCTGCAGTCGCACGAGGTCGCCTGCGCGCCCGGCCCGGTCGAGATGCGCAGGCTGGCCGCCGCGCTGCCGGCCGAGCTGCTGGAGGCGGTCTCGCTGCTGACGTACTGCGGCCTGGTGGAGCAGACCGAGGCCGGGCGCACGGCGCTCACCCCGCTCGGGGTCTGGGCCGTCCGGCGCGACCTGCTGCGCGAGGGCCACGACGCGCCCACCGCCGCCGAGGTGCAGGTCTTCGCCGACCTGTCGGCCGCCGAGCTGGTCGAGGCGCTGGTGAAGGGCACCGCCACGCAGAGCGCCGTGGCGGGCTGGCTGGAGCGGCGGCCCCCCGAGGCGGCCGCCCGCGAGCTGATCGAGATCGCCGCCTCCGGCACCGCCGGGCAGCGCGGCGCGGTCGGCGCGATCCTGGAGGAGCTGGGTCCCGAGGCCGAGCAGCCCGTGCGGCAGGCGCTCGACCACCCGCTCACCCGCCGCTACGCCGCCTCCTGGCTGCACATCCGCGACCTGGAGGCCCCGCCGCTCAGCCCCGAGGACCACACCTGGATCGCGGTCGACAACCTCGCCGCGCTCATGCACCTGTCCGGACCGGCCGCGGGCCGCCTCGACATGCCCGAGCCGGGCGAGGACCTGATCAAGCTCGTCGGCGAGATGCCCGCGGTCGGCCACCCCGACACGCTGGCCGTGCTCGACATGCTCGCCGGCTCCCACGACGACCGGGCGGTGGCCAAGGCGGCGCGCAAGGCCGCGATGAAGGCCCGCTCCCTGCGCCACGACCGGCCGCCGGCCCACCGCCGGTAAACTGGGCTGATCCACGTTCGAGAACAGGAGTGAGCCCCTTGGCGATCCAGTCGATCCGGCTGTTCGGAGATCCGGTGCTGCGCACCCCGGCGGCCCCGGTCGTCGACTTCGACAAGGAGCTCCGCAAGCTGGTCAAGGACCTCACCGACACGATGATGGACGCCCCGGGCGCGGGCCTGGCGGCCCCGCAGATCGGCGTCGGCCTGCGGGTGTTCACCTACTACGTCGACGACCAGCTCGGCCACCTCATCAACCCCGACCTCGACCTGTCGGCCGACCTCGACGAGGAGGGCGAGGAGGGCTGCCTGTCCTTCCCCGGCCTGTCCTACCCGACGCCGCGCGCCGTCCGCGCCGTGGCCAAGGGCTTCGACATGCACGGCGAGCCGGTCACGCTGGAGGGCACCGACCTGATGGCCCGCTGCTTCCAGCACGAGACCGACCACCTCGACGGCATCCTGTTCATCGACCGCATGGACCCCAAGCAGCGCAAGCAGGCCATGAAGGCGATCCGCGAGGCCGAGTGGAGCGGCCTGTCCGCCCCCGTGATCAAGATGTCGCCGCACGCCACCGGCGGAAGGGCGCTCTGACGATGCGGCTGGTCTTCGCGGGCACACCCGAGACGGCGCTGCCGTCGCTGCGCATGCTGATCGACTCGCCGCGGCACGAGGTCGTGGCCGTCATCACCCGTCCCGACGCCCAGTCAGGGCGGGGGCGCAAGGTCCACCCCTCGCCGGTGGCCGAGCTCGCGGAGGAGGCCGGCATCGAGGTGCTGCGCCCGGCCAAGGTCGGCGACCCCGCCTTCCTCGACACGCTGCGCGCGCTGGAGCCCGACTGCTGCCCGGTGGTGGCCTACGGCGCGCTGTTGCCGCAGTCGGCCCTCGACGTGCCCCGCCACGGCTGGATCAACCTGCACTTCTCGGTCCTGCCCGCCTGGCGCGGCGCGGCGCCCGTCCAGCACGCGGTGCTGCACGGCGACGAGATCACCGGCGCCACGACGTTCCAGATCGTCAAGGAGCTCGACGCGGGCCCGGTCTACGGGGTCGTCACCGAGGAGATCCTGACCCACGACACCAGCGGCTCCCTCCTCGAACGCCTGTCGGTCTCCGGCGCCGGCCTGCTGGCCGCCACGCTCGACGGCGTCGAGGACGGCGCGCTGGAGGCCCGTCCCCAGCCGCTCGACGGCGTGACGATCGCGCCCAAGATCAACGTCGCCGACGCGCGGGTCGACTGGTCCAAGCCCGCCATGCGGGTCGACCGCCTGATCCGCGCCTGCACCCCCGGCCCGGGGGCGTGGAGCGAGTTCAGGGGCCAGCGGGTGAAGCTCGGCCCGGCCAAGGTCGCCGTCCAGGCCGACCGGCTCGCGCCCGGCCGGATCCTGGCCACGAAGAGCCACGTGCTCGTCGGCACCGCCACCGACCCGGTCGAGCTGGGCGAGGTGCAGCCGCAGGGCAAGCGGGCGATGGGGGCGGTCGAGTGGGCGCGCGGCGTCCGGCTTGCGAGTGACGATGCCTTCGCGTGAACCCCGCCGGTCGCCGGCCGGCTCCACGGGCACCAAGCCCCGCGGAGGGAACCGTCCGCGCCGCCCCGCCCGCGACCACGCCCGTAACGCGGCCTTCGACCTCCTGCGGGCCGTCGACGAGCGCGACGCCTACGCCAACCTGCTCCTGCCGCGGCTGCTGCGCGAGCGCGACATCCGGGGGCGCGACGCGGCGCTGGCCACCGAGCTGGCCTACGGCACGCTGCGCGGCCTCGGCACCTACGACGCGATCATCGAGATGTGCAGCGACCGGGCGCCCGACCCGGCCGTGCGCGACGCCCTGCGGCTGGGGGCCCACCAGCTCCTGCGCATGCGCGTCCCGCCGCACGCCGCCGTCGGCACCACCGTCGATCTCGTACGCCTGCGCATCGGCCAGGGCGCGGCCAAGTTCGTCAACGCGGTGCTGCGCAAGATCGGGTCGCGCGAGCTGGAGGACTGGATCCCCATCGTCGCGCCCGACTCCGACCAGGACCCGGTCGGCCATCTGGCCGTCGCCTACGGGCATCCCCGATGGATCGTCTCGGCCTTCCGCGACGCGCTGGGCGGCGGCGGGGAGCTGGCCGACCTGCTCGACGCCGACAACGTCCGGCCGCTGGTGACGCTGGTCGCCCGGCCCGGGCGCAGCTCGGTGGCCGAGCTGGCCGAGTCCGGCGCTGATCCCGGCCGTTACTCGCCGTACGCGGCCTACCTGCGCGAGGGCGACCCCGGACAGATCGAGGCCGTGGCCGAGACCCGCGCGGCCGTCCAGGACGAAGCCAGCCAGCTTGTGGCGCTCGCCCTGACCCGCGTGCCGCTCGACGGCGAGGACGAGCTCTGGCTCGACATGTGCGCCGGGCCGGGCGGCAAGGCGGGCCTGCTCGACGCCGTCGCCACGTACGGCGACCTCGCGGGCCTCGACGGCGAGCGCCGTCCGGGCGACGGCGGTGCGGCGGGCGGTGGCGGTGCGGTGAGCGGCAGCCCTGTGGCGTTCCCCGGTGGGGCGCGGGTGCTGGCCGCCGACGTGCAGTACCACCGGGCGCGGCTGGTCTGGCAGACCACCAGGACCGCCTCGGTCGTCACCGCCGACGGCACCGAACCCGCCTGGCGGCCCGGGGTGTTCGACCGGGTCATGCTCGACGCCCCCTGCACGGGGCTGGGCGCGTTGCGGCGGCGTCCGGAGGCCCGGTGGCGGCGCGACCCGGCCAGCATCGCCGAGCTGGGCGCGTTGCAGCGGCGGCTGCTCGGCACCGCCCTCGACGCTGTGCGCCCGGGTGGGGTGGTGGCGTACGTGACCTGCTCGCCGCACCTGGCCGAGACGCGCGTCGTGGTCGGCGACGTCATGGGCCGCAGGGGTGACGTGGAGCAGCTCGACGCGCGCGACTACCTGCCGGAGGTCGACGGGCTCGGTGACGGCCCGCACGCCCAGTTCTGGCCCCACCGCCATGGCACCGACGCCATGTTCCTGGCCCTCCTCCGCAAACGCCCCTGACCCCGCCCGCCCCTCGCCTGCTGGCTGGGCGTCTGCGGTGAGCGTTTGCGTGCCGGGCGCGCGCGTGCTGGACTCCCGCGTGCCGGGCGTCCACGCGTTGGGCGCCCGGCAGCTCCTCTCCCGTCCCTTGCCCGCGTGGTGGCCGGGTTGGCGTGATGGGAGGGGGCGTCGAGGGGGAGCGGGCGGTTCAATAGACTGGCGCATCATGGCCGTACAGATCTCGCCCAGCATCCTCGCCGCCGACTTCGCGCGGCTGGCCGACGAGGCCGCCGCCGTGCCGAACGCCGACTGGCTGCACGTGGATGTCATGGACTACCACTTCGTGCCCAATCTCACCCTCGGGCTGCCCGTGGTGGAGTCCCTGCGCAAAGCCACCCAGACGCCCCTCGACTGCCACCTCATGATCGCCGACCCCGACCGCTGGGCCCCCCAGTACGCCGAGGCCGGGGCGGGCAGCGTGACCATCCACGCGGAGGCGTCCAAGGCGCCGGTGCGGACGTTGCGCGAGATCCGGTCGCTCGGCGCCAGGGCGGGGCTCGCGCTCAACCCGGCCACGGCGGTGGAGCCGTTCGAGGGGCTGTTCGGTGAGATCGACATGCTGCTGCTGATGACGGTCGAGCCCGGGTTCGGGGGGCAGAAGTTCCTCGACATGGTGCTGCCGAAGGTGCGGGCGGCGCGGGCGATGATCGAGCGGCACGGCGGGTCGGTCTGGCTGCAGGTCGACGGGGGTGTGACGGCCGAGACGATCGAGCGCTGCGCGGAGGCGGGCGCCGACGTGTTCGTGGCCGGCAGCGCCGTCTACGGGGCCGCCGACCCGGTGGCCGCCATCGACGCCCTCCGCGCCGCCGCCACCCGCTGACCGTCCTCCGGCACTCGCCTGACGTTCCCCGGCACTCGCCTGACGTTCCCCGGCACTCGCCTGACGTTCCCGGGTACTCGCCGACCGTTCCCGCCACCCGCTGACCCTTCCCCGTTCACCACTGCCCTTTCCGCCACGGGCGTGCCCCGCGCGCTCCCGTGGCCCCTCCGCCCCTCAGCGAGGTGGGGTCGGCGGTCGGCGGCAGGGGTGTGTGGCTCCTTCGTCTCACCACGAGGCGTGCGCCGCACTGTGGGGAACCCCGCGAGGCCCGCCAGGCACTCCCGCGGCCTTTCCTCAAGGCGCGCACCACAGTTCTGCCGCCACGCCTCAGTCCGCTGGGGTGCGGATCCACTGGGGGACGCGCCCATTTGGTACGGGCTTGCTGAAGGTTTCGGGCCAGGGGAGTTGCATGCTCACTGGGGTGCAGGTTCACCAGGGGCGCAGACTCACCTGGGGGTGTAGGTGCGCTCGGTGCGAGCCCATCCGAGGTGCGGGGCTCCCTGAGGGGTCTGGGCCTGCTGGAGGTGGGCCGCTGGGGACGGGTGGCGGGGCGGGGCCGTCTTGGGCGGAGGGACGGCGGGGCGGAAGCCGGGGTGGTGAGCGGAGCGTGAGCGTGAAGAGATCGTCCCGGGGACGCCTTCGGGGCGGGCGGCAGCGTGCCCTCGGACCGACCCGTCTCGGGCACCCGCCTGAGATCAAAAGCCGCTACATCGCGAAATATCAATCCCCAGCCTATTGATCAGTATGACGTGCGTCACTTCGGGATTGGGTTATTTTTTGTCAGGATTCTGTGACATACGCCGATCCGATAGCGCCGGTTACCGATCTTGGTAACGCACGTTTCCCCAGCTCAACCCCCCTGTAGCGCGGTGATCGACGACGGGCCGCCACCGTGCTTAGTGACCTTACCGTTATGTCGAACTATTGCTGACTGTGATGTTTGGCTAGATATCCTGCGTTTTGATCGCCGTTCCGCGTCATGACTTTTCGCGGCGTAAGACGGTCTTTTTCCATTGCGGGGGTCTTCTCCTACCGGGGTTTCCGGGCCCTCGTTCAGTGCGAACGGAGGGTAATGGGCAAGTACCTGCTCCGCAGGTTGGCGATCAATCTGATCTTGGTCGCGATCGCGGCCAGCTTGGCTTACATGCTCGCCGCGACGACCATGAACCCCCGCGGCGCGTATGAAGGCCGCCAGCCTCCCGTCGCCGAGGAAGTCATCGACGCCACCCTCGACAGCTACAACCTCAACGACAAGACGCCCGTCCTGGAGCGCTACGCGACCTGGGCCAAGGGCGTCGTCACGGGTGACTTCGGCAAGACCTGGAACGGCGGTTCGGTCAACGACGAGATGGGCCGGCGGATCTTCGTCAGCCTCCGGCTGCTGCTGGTGGGCACGATCCTCGGGTTCGTCTTCGGAGTGGCGCTCGGCGCCCTGTCGGCGATCAAGCAATATCGGGTGACCGACCGGGTGATCGGCGTCGGCTCGTTCGTGATCATGGCGATTCCGGTGTTCGTGCTGGCCACGCTGCTGGCGATCAGCGCCTACAACCTCAACCGCGGGCTCGGCTTCACGCTGATCGAGTTCACCGGCGAGTACAACCCCAAGCTGTCCGGCTGGGACCAGTTCACCAACCGGCTGAACCACCTGATCCTGCCGACCATCTCGCTCAGCCTGGGCTCGATCGCCTTCTACAGCCGCATCCAGCGCAACATGATGCTGGACGTGCTCGGCCAGGACTTCGTCCGCACCGCGATGGCCAAGGGCCTGCGGCGCAGGACCGCCCTGATCAAGCACGCGCTGCGCACCGCGCTGATCCCCGCGGCCACGTACTTCGCCTTCGCCTTCGGCACGATGCTCACCGGCGCCACCTTCACCGAGAAGATCTTCGCCTGGAACGGCATGGGCGCCTGGCTGGTCGACTCGATCAACCAGAACGACGTGAACTCGGTGGCCGCGGTCAGCATGTTCGCCTCCGTCTGCGTCCTGTTCGCCGGCTTCCTGTCGGACCTGCTGGTGGCGGCCCTCGACCCTCGAGTGCGGGTGAGCTAAGTGCGTTCCAAGGTTGTTCTCGGGCGGATGCTGCGCAACCGGCAGGCCCGCTACGGCTTCATCGCCCTCGTGCTGCTGGTGGCGCTGGCCTACATCGGCCCCCTGTTCGGCGCCTACGACTGGACGGACAAGGACTTCCTCGCCTTCCTGTCGGCCCCGTCGTCCGACCACTGGTGGGGAACCACCACGATCGGCCAGGACATGTACGCCGTCACCCTGCGCGGCATGCAGAAGTCGATCATCATCGGCCTGCTCGTGGCGCTCATCTCGACCGGCCTGGCCGCCGTGGTCGGCGCCTTCGCCGGGTACTTCGGCGGCTGGGTGGACCGCGTCCTCATGTGGGGCGTGGACCTGCTCCTCGTCCTGCCCAGCTTCCTGATCATCGCGATCGCCTCGCCGCGCCTGCGCGGCGCCTCCTGGCTCTGGTTCGTGGTCCTGCTGGCGGCATTCGCCTGGATGATCACCTCCAGGGTGGTGCGCAGCATGACGCTCTCGCTCCGTGAGCGCGAGTACGTGCAGGCGGCCGTCTACATGGGCATCCCCCGCTGGAAGATCATTTTCCGGCACATCGTGCCGAACCTGTCCTCCTTGCTGATCATCGACGCCACCCTCAACGTGAGTGGCGCGGTCATCGGCGAGGCCGCGCTGTCCTTCTTCGGCTTCGGCATCCAGCCGCCCGACGTCTCGCTCGGCACGCTGATCGCCGAGGGCTCCCGCAACGCCACCGGCTACCCCTGGCTGTTCGCCTTCCCCGCCGGGCTCCTGGTGCTGCTGGTCCTGAGCATCAACCTCATCGGAGACGGCCTGCGCGACGCACTCGACCCGGGGAGCAACTCATGAGCATCCTGGAGGTTAAAGACCTCACCGTGACGTTCCCCGGCGGCATCGAGGCCGTGCGCGGCGTCAGCTACGAGGTCGCCCGCGGCGAGGTCCTGGGCATCGTGGGCGAGTCCGGTTCGGGCAAGTCCGTCACGTCCCTGGCGATCATGGGCCTGCTGCCGCGCGCCGCCCAGATCAGCGGCTCGGTCAAGCTCCACGGCCAGGAGCTGATCGGGATGAAGGAAGAGGACCTGGTCAAGGTCCGCGGCAAGTCGATGAGCATGATCTTCCAGGATCCGCTGTCGGCCTTCACGCCCGTCTACACGATCGGCGACCAGATCTCCGAGGCGCTGCGCGTCCACCAGAAGCTGGGCAAGGACAAGGCCGCCAAGCGCGCCGTCGAACTGCTCGACCTGGTCGGCATCCCGCACCCGGACGTGCGGGCCAAGGCGTTCCCGCACGAGTTCTCCGGCGGCATGCGCCAGCGCGCGATGATCGCCATGGCCATCGCCAACGACCCCGACCTGCTGATCTGCGACGAGCCCACCACCGCGCTCGACGTGACCATCCAGGCCCAGGTGCTGGAGGTGCTCAAGACCGCCCAGCGCGAGACGGGCGCCGGCATCGTCATGATCACGCACGACCTGGGCGTCGTCGCGGGCATGGCCGACCGGGTGCTGGTCATGTACGCCGGCAAGCCGGTCGAGCAGGGCAACGTCGACGACATCTACTACCGGCCGCGGATGCCGTACACGATGGGACTGCTCGCCTCGATCCCCAGGATCGACGGCGAGGAGGGGCCGCTGGTGCCGATCGAGGGCAACCCGCCCTCCCCGGCGGCGCTGCCGCCGGGCTGCCCGTTCGCGCCGCGTTGCCCGATGAAGATCGACTCGTGCGACGACGAGGAGCCCCCGCTCACCGACGTCGGCGGCGGCAGGCACGTCGCCTGCATCCGCTCCCGCGAGATCGAGTACAAGGGCCTGACCGGCACGGACGTGTTCCCGGTCCCGGTCATCCCGGTCAGCGAGGTGGTCCGCGTGCCGCGCGAGCAGCGCGCGACCGTGCTGGAGCTGGACAACCTCATCCGGCACTACCCGCTGATGAAGGGCGCGGTGTTCAAGCGCCGCGTCGGCACCGTGCACGCCGTGGACGGCATCAGCTTCGACATCGCCGAGGGCGAGACGCTGGCCCTGGTCGGCGAGTCGGGCTGCGGCAAGACCACGACCCTGCAGCAGATCATGCAGCTCGCCCCGCCGCAGAGCGGCCGGATCGTCGTGCTCGGCCAGGACAGCGCCAAGCTCGGCCCGTCCGGGCGCAAGGCGCTCAGGGGCGACCTGCAGATCGTCTTCCAGGACCCGATGGCGGCGCTCGACCCGCGCATGCCGGTCGGCGACATCATCGCCGAGCCGCTGCGCGCCCACGGGCGCAAGAACGTCAAGCAGCGGGTCGCCGAGCTGCTCGAACTGGTGGGGCTGGCGCCCGAGTACGCCGAGCGCTACCCGCAGAGCTTCTCCGGCGGCCAGCGCCAGCGCATCGGCATCGCCCGCGCCCTGGCACTGGAGCCCAAGCTGCTCGTCCTGGACGAGCCGGTCTCGGCACTGGACGTGTCCATCCAGGCCGGCGTGATCAACCTGCTGGACGAGCTGAAGAACACCCTGGGGCTGTCGTACCTGTTCGTGGCGCACGACCTGGCCGTGGTCCGGCATCTGGCCGACCGCGTCGCGGTCATGTACCTCGGCAGGATCGCCGAGATCGGCACGGTCGAGGAGGTCTACGACCGCCCCGCGCATCCCTACACGCAGGCGCTGCTGTCAGCGATCCCGCTGCCCGACCCCGAGATGGAGCGCACGCGCAAGCGGATCCTGCTCGAAGGCGACCTGCCCAGCCCGGCCGACCCGCCATCGGGTTGCCGGTTCCGCACGCGCTGCCCCAAGTTCGCCCTCCTCACCGAGGCCGAACGCCGGCGCTGCGTGGACGAAGAGCCCTCGGTTGCCCGGCTCGCGACCGCCGTGGACCACGGCGCCGCCTGCCACTACGCGGAGGAAGTCGAGGTCATCACGGCCTCGGACGATCAGGAGGAAAAGTGAAGGTTCGTTACCGGGCGGCGGCGGGAATCGCCGTCCTCGCCATGGCCGCGGCGGCTTGTGGCGGTGGTGGCGGCGAGGCCAAGAAGCCGAGCGCCGAGCAGTCGCAGCAGGCTCAGCAGCAGATGTCGCAGACCCCTGGCATCGCGATCAACCCCGTCCCGTACGAGCAGGTCAAGGACGGCGGCACGCTCACCCTCTCGGTCGGCCAGTGGCCGAGCCAGTGGAACGGCAACCACATCGACGGCAACCAGCGCGACACGGCGGACATGCTGGACTCGCTGATGCCGCAGCTGATGATCGCCGACGCCGAGGCCAACTTCAAGGCGAACCCCGACTACCTCACCGACGTCAAGATGGACCTGTCGTCGGGCAAGCAGGTCGTCACCTACACGCTGAACGAGAAGGCCCAGTGGTCGGACGGCACGCCGATCACCTGGAAGGACCTCGAGGCGGCGTGGAAGGCCAACAGCGGCAAGGACAAGAAGTTCAAGCCGGCCTCCACCGACGGCTGGGACCGCATCGAGTCGGTCACCAAGGGTGACAGCGACAAGGTCGCCGTCGTGACGTACGGCAAGAACTACCCCGAGTGGATGGGGCAGTTCTCTCGCTCGCCGCACCTGTACCCGGCCTCCCACATGGAGACCCCGGAGAAGTACGAGAAGGACTACCTGCAGAAGATCCCGGTCACCGCCGGGCCCTTCAAGGTCGAGAGCATCAACGAGGGCACCAAGACCCTGACCGTGGTGCGCGACGACAAGTGGTGGGGCCGCAAGGCCAAGCTCGACAAGGTCATCTACCGGACCATCGAGACCCCCGCCGCGCAGGTCAACGCCTTCGCCAACGGTGAGCTCGACGCGGTGGAGATCCCGCCGGGCAGCCCGGCCGACCTCAAGCGGGCCAAGGAGGTCCCGAACGTCGACGTCCGCAAGGCGCTCAGCCCGAACTGGCGGCACATCACCGTCAACAACCAGAGCGAGTTCCTGAAGGACAAGTCGGTCCGCCAGGCCGTCGCGTACGCGATCAACCGTGACGTGATCACGCAGTCCGACCTCAAGGACATGGACTGGCCGCTGCAGACGCTGGGCAACCACGTCTTCATGAACAACCACAAGGCGTACGTCGACAACTCCGGAGAGCTGGGCAAGTACAACCTGCCCAAGGCCAAGGAGCTGCTCGACGCGGCCGGCTGGAAGCAGGAGGGCGACGTCCGCAAGAAGGACGGCAAGGAGTTCTCGCTGAACTTCGTCGTCCCGGCGGGCCTGCCGTACGCCAAGACCGAGGGCGAGCTCACCCAGGCCATGCTCAAGGAGGCCGGGATCAAGCTGACGATCCGCCCGGTCCCCGATGACAAGTTCTTCACCGACTACATCATCAAGGGCGACTTCGACCTGGTGCCGTTCTCCTGGATCGGCACGCCGCTGCCCCTCGGCGGCCTGCCGCAGATCTACAAGACCGGCTCCGAGTCGAACTTCCCCAAGGGCAGCGACCCGGCGCTGGACGCCGCGATCGACGCCGCGGTCAGCGAGATGGACCCGACCAAGGCCTACGAGCTGGCCAACGCGGCCGACAAGCTGATCTGGGACCAGGTGCACACCATCCCGCTGTACCAGCGTCCTGACATCCAGGCCACCAAGAAGACGCTGGCCAACTACGGCGCCTTCGGCTACCAGGCCCGTGACTACACGGCGATCGGCTTCACCGGCTGATCTCCGTAGCCTCGACGAAAGCCCCCGGCCGGTTCCCGGCCGGGGGTTTTCGGCATGCTTCACCACCTATTGGGGTAACTGTTCACTTATGGACGACGACTATGGGATCTTCGGCCCCGAGTCGGTGACCTGGCGGGTGATGGGGGAGCCGATCCAGCTCGTCGGCGGCTTCCGTGCGCTGCTGATGCAGGGGCTGCACCCCAGGGCGATGCGCGGCGTGCTGCAGAACTCGGCGCTGCTCGACCCGGCCGAGGCGTGGTCGCGCTTCCTGCGGACCAGCGAGTTCGTCCGGGTGCGCACGTACGGCACGCGCGCGGAGGTGGAGCGGGCCGGCCGCCGGGTGCGCAAGATCCACGCCACGCTGACCGCCCGCGACCCCGACACCGGCGAGACCTACCACCTCGACGACCCCGAAGCGCTGCGCTGGGTGCACGTCGGCGAGGTCGACTCCTACCTGACGGTGGCCCGCCGCGCCGGCGTGCGGCTGTCCGACGCCGACGCCGACCGGTTCGTCGCCGAGTGGCGGCGCGCAGCCGAGGTCGTGGGCCTGGACGGGGACGACGTGCCGGGCTCGGTGGCCGAGCTGCGCGCCTACATCGACGGCCGGCGTCCGGGGCTGCGGCTGGTGCCCGAGGCGTCCCATCCGCTGCGGCTGTCGCTGCACACGCCGCTGCCCGGCGCGCTGTCCGCGCTGCGGCCCGCCGTGCCCGCGCTGACCGTGCTGGCGCTGGCCACGCTGCCGCGCTGGGCCCGCCGCCTGTACGGCCTGCCCGCCACGCCCGTCGGCGACCTGTGGGCCTCGGCCACGCTGCGCGCCCTGCACACCGGCATCGGCCTGGTCCCCGAGCAGGTCCGCTACGCGCCCTCGGCCCGCCGGGCGCGCAAGCTGATGGCTGCCTGAGCGAGCGCTTGTTCAAATAGCACGGGGGCGGTCGCGCTTTCCGTAATCGGCATGGCAAACTGGTACAAGAAGAGAGCTAGCGTGCTCCGGGGTCGGTGAAAGTCCGAACCGGCGGTTACAGTCCGCGACCCGGCCGATGCCATCGGCCGGTTGACCTGGTGAAATTCCAGGACCGACGGTTAAAGTCCGGATGGGAGGAAGCGCGCGAGGTGTCCGGCGTCCCAGCCGGGCTCCTGACGTGGTGCCGTGCCGGCACCCCGAAAACCCCCCGGGGCCCGCCGTGGCTTGAAGCTACTGGCGAGTAGGAGACCCGGGTGGACATCTCAGCCGCCGACGCCGCGCACATGGCGCGCGCCGTCGAGCTGGCCGCGCGCGGACACGGCGGCACCAGCCCCAACCCCGTCGTCGGCTGCGTCGTGCTGTCGGCCGCCGGGCAGGTCGTCGGCGAGGGCTTCCACGCCTATGCGGGCGGGCCGCACGCCGAGGTCGTGGCGCTGGCGCAGGCGGGCGAGCAGGCGCGGGGCGGCACGGCGTACGTGACGCTGGAGCCCTGCGACCACACCGGCCGCACCGGGCCGTGCAGCCGGGCGCTGCTGGCCGCGGGCGTGGCCCGCGTGGTCGTCGCCGTCGCCGACCCCAACCCGCAGGCCGCCGGCGGCGCGGCGCGGCTGCGCGCGGCCGGGGTGAGCGTGACGCAGGGGGTGCTGGCCGAGGCGGCCGAGCGGGTCAACGAGGAATGGCTCACCTACGCCCGGCTCAGCAGGCCGCACGTGACCTGGAAGTTCGCCGCGACCCTCGACGGCAGGTCGGCCGCCGCCGACGGCACCAGCCAGTGGATCACCTCGCCGCAGGCGCGGGCCGACGTGCACCGGCTGCGCGCCGCCTCCGACGCGATCGTGGCCGGGATCGGCACCGTGCTGGCCGACGACCCCCACCTCACCGTCCGCCTCCCCGAGAACGCCGGGGCGGACGCGGGGGAGGGCGACGCGGGGGCGCTGCTGGCCGGCGGCCCGCCGCTGGCCGGCCGGCCCCTCGGCGCCCGCCCGCCGCTGCGGGTCGTCGTGGACACCGAGGGCAGGACGCCGCCCGCGGCCCGCGTCCTCGACGACGAGGCCCCCACGCTGGTCGCCGTCGCCGACGACGCCGTGACGGAGCTCAAGGCCGGCCTGCTGCGCCTGCCCCGGCACGCCGAGAGCGGCCTCGACCTGCACGCCCTCCTGCGCGAGCTGGCCGCCCGCGAGGTGGTCGCCGTGTTCCTGGAAGGCGGCCCCACCCTCGCCGGCGCGTTCCTGCGGCAGGGCCTCATCGACCGCGTGTACGCCTACCTCGCCCCCGCCCTCCTCGGCGAGGGCAGGGCCGCGCTCGGCCCGGCGGGCGTCGCCACGATCAGCGGCGCCCACCGCCTCACCTTCGACGAGTTTTCCCCCATCGGGCCGGATCTGCGGCTGACCGCGCGGCCCGCTCCGCATCAAGGCAGGGAGAAGTGATGTTCACCGGAATCATCGAGGAGAAGGGCGAAGTCGTCGCCATCGAGCCGGCGGGCGGCGGCGCCCGGCTGTCCGTACGCGGCCCGCTCGTCACCTCCGACGCCGCCCACGGGGACTCGATCGCCGTCAACGGCGTCTGCCTGACGGTCGTCGAGGCCAAGGACGGCGTGTTCACCGTCGACGTCATCAGGGAGTCGCTGGACCGCAGCTCGCTCGGCGGCCTCACCGCTGGCTCGGCGGTCAACCTCGAACGGTCCGTACGCGCCGACCAGCGCCTGGGCGGCCACATCGTCCAGGGCCACGTCGACGGCACCGCCCGCCTGCTGTCCCGCGCCCCCGGCGAGAACTGGGACGACCTGCGCTTCTCCCTGCCCGGCCCGCTCAGCCGGTACGTGGCCGAGAAGGGCTCGATCGCCATCGACGGAATCAGCCTGACCGTCACGACGGTTGACGACGACAGCTTCGGCGTGAGCCTCATCCCGACCACGCTGAAGCTGACCACCATGGGCGACCGCCAGGTGGGCGACGTGGTGAACCTTGAGGTCGACGTGATCGCCAAGTATGTGGAGAGGCTGGTGGGCACCCGATGAGCTGGGTGGACGCATCGATTGACATCTTCGGCCGGCCGGTGAAGTGGACCGACCTGGTGGGCAACGTGTTCGCCCTGGCCACGGTGGCGTTCGCGATGCGCAAGTCCATGTGGACCTGGCCGGTGCAGTTCACCGGCTCGGTGCTGCTGTTCCTCGCCTCGATCAGCGCGCACGTCACCGGCAACGCGCTCAAGCAGGCCCTGTTCGCCGTGCTGGCCGTCTACGGGTGGTGGAAGTGGCGGCAGGGCACCCAGGAGCACGCCCTGTCCGTCCGGCCCGCCACGGGCGGCGAGCGGTGGCGGATGCTGGCGGCGCTGGCGGTGGGCACCGCGGTGGTGACCGTCCTGTTCAAGACGTTCGACCTGTCGTGGTACCCGGGCGCGCCGGTGGCCGTCGTGGCCTCCGACGCCTACATCTTCGTCGGCGGCGCGGTCGCCACCTGGGCGCAGGGCCGCGCGCTGGTCGACTTCTGGATCATCTGGGTGCTGGTCGACCTGGTGGGCGTGCCGGTGGCCTTCAAGTCCGAGCTCTACGTCTCCGGCGCCGTCTACGGCGTGTTCTTCGTCATGGTCCTCACGGGCTTCGCCAAGTGGCTGCGCGAGTACCGCGCCGCCGCCCGTCCGGAAGTGGTGGCAGCGGCATGAGCGAGTTCAAGCTCGACCCGATCGAGCGGGCCGTCGAGGACATCCGCAACGGCCGTCCCGTCGTGGTCGTGGACGACGAGAACCGCGAGAACGAGGGCGACCTGATCTTCGCCGCCCAGAAGGCCACGCCGGAGCTGTGCACGTTCCTGATCCGGCACACCAGCGGCATGATCTGCGTGGCCATGGACGGCAAGGAGCTCGACCGGCTCGGGCTGCCGCTCATGGTGTCCCAGAACCGCGAGCGCATGCGCACGGCGTACACGATCACCGTCGACGCCCGCGACGGCGTCACCACCGGCATCTCCGCCGCCGACCGCGCCAGGACCATCCGCACCCTCGCCGACTCGGCCACCGAGCCCAACGAGCTGGTCCGGCCCGGCCACATCTTCCCGCTGCGCTACCGCGAGGGCGGCGTGCTGGCCCGGCGCGGCCACACCGAGGCGGCCGTCGACCTGGCCAGGCTCGCCGGGCTGTCGGCCGCCGGGGCGCTGGCCGAGGTGGTCAACGACGACGGCACCATGGCCCGGCTGCCCCAGCTGCGCCGCTTCGCCGACGAGCACGACCTGGCGCTGGTCTCCATCGAGCAGCTCGTGGACCACCGCCGCCGCGCCGAGAGCATGGTCACCAGGGTCGCCGAGACCCGGCTGCCCAACGCGTACGGCATGTGGCGGGCCTACGGCTACTCCAGCGCCCTCGACGGCGGCGAGCACGTCGCGCTCGTCTACGGAGACCTCGGCGGCGGCGAGAACATCCTGGTCAGGGCCCATTCCGAGTGCCTGACCGGCGACGTGTTCGGCTCGTTGCGCTGCGACTGCGGCGTGCAGCTCGACCACGCCATGGGCGCCATCGCGCAGGAGGGCCGCGGCGTCGTCGTCTACCTGCGCGGCCACGAGGGCCGGGGCATCGGCCTGCTGGCCAAGCTCAGGGCCTACAGCCTCCAGGACAACGGCAGCGACACCGTCGACGCGAACGTCGAGCTGGGGCTGCCGGTGGACGCCCGCGAGTTCTCCAACGCCGGGCAGATCCTGGCCGACCTCGGCGTGCGCTCGGTGCGGCTGCTCACCAACAACCCGGCCAAGCTCAAGGGCATGGACGGCTACGGCATCAAGGTGCTCGGCCGCGAGCCCATGCCCGTGGCCCTGAACCCGCACAACGAGCGGTACCTGGAGGCCAAGCGAGACCGGCTCGGCCATGACATCTCCTCCAGTGTCCCGCACGAGATCTCGGAGGCGTCATGAGTGGCGAAGGCCGTCCCGGAGTGGCCGTGGTGGACGCGGCGGGCCTGGTCGTGGGCGTGGTGGCGGCGAGCTGGCACGCCGAGATCACCGACCAGCTCGTGGCGCGGGCCGTGCAGGCGTGCGACGACAGCGGCGCCACCGCGACCGTGGTCCGCGTGCCCGGCTCGCTGGAGATCCCCGTCGTGGCCCAGGCCCTGGCCCGGCGTTGTGACGCGGTGGTCGCCCTCGGCGCGGTCATCAAGGGCGAGACCGCCCATTTCGACTACGTCTGCGACTCGGTCACCAGCGGTCTGACCCGCGTCTCGCTCGACGAGGAGACGCCCGTCGGCAACGGCGTGCTCACCTGCGAGACGATGGACCAGGCGCTCGACCGCTCCGGGCTGCCCGGCAGCAAGGAGGACAAGGGTTACGAGTCGGCCCTGGCCGCCCTGGAGACCGCCCTCCTCCTGAGGGACCTCCACTGACCTGCGGTAGGTTTCCCTCGTGCCCGAGCCCGTGACCCCGCCGCCCCTGCCCGTGACCTGGCGTCCCCGCCGGGGCCGGATCGTGCCCTACGCCTTCGCCCTGGTGGTGGTGGCGGGGGCGGTCCTGATGGCGATCTTCATCGCCGACCCGTTCAAGCTGCCCGACCGGGTGGCGATCGTGGGCTTCGGCCTGGCGGTGGCGTACGTGCTCCACCTGCTGGGCCGGGTCCGGGTGGAGGCCGACGAGAAGGGGCTGACCGTCGTCAACGCCCTGCGCGTCCACCGTTACACCTGGCCCGAGGTCATCGACGTGACCCTCCTGGTGGGCGACCCGTGGCCGAAGATCGACTTCTCCGACGGCCGGACCATCGGCGCCATGGGCATCCAGGGCTCGGAGAAGGCCCGCGCCCGGCGGGCCACGGCCGAGCTGGCCGCGCTGATCCGCGAGCGCGGCGAGGCGTCCGAGTCCGGCGACTGAAACGCGATGATGAGGGCGAGCCGATATCGCAGGGCCGGGGTCGCGACGTAGCCTGAAGGCGTGCTGCGGCGGACAATCAGGGCAATGGACATCGAGTCGCCGGACAAGCTCATCGAGCTGCTCGACCGGCACGACTACCTGGCCGACCGGGGGCTGGCCACGGCCGCCTTCCTGGCGCTGCGGATGGGGCGGCCGCTGTTCCTGGAGGGGGAGGCGGGCGTCGGCAAGACCGAGCTGGCCAAGACCCTCGCGACGCTGCTCAAGGCCCCGCTGATCCGGCTGCAGTGCTACGAGGGCCTCGACGCGTCCCAGGCCCTGTACGACTGGGACTTCGCCCGTCAGCTCCTCCACCTCAAGGCCGCCGAGGCCGCCGGGATCACCGACGCCGCCCGGCTGGAGGGGGAGATCTACGACCGCCGCTTCCTGATCGCCCGCCCCCTGCTGAAGGCCGTGGAGACCCAGCCGAGCGTGCTGCTGGTGGACGAGATCGACCGGGCCGACGACGAGTTCGAGGCGTTCCTGCTCGAAGTGCTCTCCGACTTCACCGTCTCCATCCCCGAGCTGGGCACGATCAGGGCCGCGACGCCGCCGGTCGTCGTGGTGACCTCCAACCGCACCCGCGAGGTGCACGACGCGCTCAAGCGGCGCTGCCTCTACCACTGGCTGGAGCACCCGAGCTTCGACCGCGAGGTCGCGATCCTGCTGCGCCGCCTGCCCGGCTGCACCGAGGAGCTGGCCCTGCAGGTGGCGCGGGCGGCCGAGCGGCTGCGCCGGGCCGACCTGGTCAAGCCGCCGGGCGTGGCCGAGACCCTCGACTGGACCGAGGCGCTGCTGACGCTCGGCGCCAGGGACCTCGACCCCGACCTGGCCGCGGCCACCCTGGGCGCCGCGCTGAAGTACCGCGAGGACGTCGCCGCCGTCCTGGGCGACGGGCTGCTGTCCGGTGGATGAGCTGGTCCGGACCGTGACGGGCTTCGTCAGGACGTTGCGCGCGGCGGGCGTGGACGCCGACCACGAGCGGACGCGGAGCCTGCTGCAGGCCCTCGGCCACCTCGACGCCGGGGACCGGGAGGCGTTCTACTGGGCCGGCCGGCTCACCCTGTGCGCCACGCCCGACGACCTGCCCCGCTACGACCGCTGCTTCACCGCCTACTTCGGCGGGCGGCGGGCGGCGGCGGCCCGTGCCGGGACGACCAGCGTCACCCGGCACCTGGCGGCCGGCGACGGCGAGGAGGCGGGCGCGGGCGAGGACGCCGCCGCCCCGGCCACGGCCAGCCGCGCCGAGGTGCTGCGGCACCGGGACGTCGCCCGGCTCACCGAGGCCGAACGCGCCGAGGTGCACCGCATGCTGGCCCTGCTCGGCCGCGGCCGGGCCGCGCGCCGCTCCCGCCGTTTCGAGCGGGCCCACCGGGGCAGGCTGGACCAGCGCCGCACCGTGCGCGAGGCGCTGCGCAACGGCGAGGTGGCCCGGCTCCGCCGCCGCCGGCACACGACCAGGCCCCGGCAGGTGGTGCTGTTCGTGGACGTCAGCGGGTCGATGGCCCCCTACGCCGAGACCCTGCTGCGCTTCGCCCACGCGCTGGTCAGGAGCGAGCCGCGGGCCACGAGGGTCTACTCCGTCGGCACCCGGCTCACCGAGGTCACCGCCGAGCTGCGCCACCGCGACCCCGGTACGGCGCTGAACGCGGCGTCGGCGGCCATCCCCGACTGGAGCGGCGGGACCCGGCTCGGAGAGGAGTTCAAGGAGTACCTGACCCGGCACAGCGCCCGGGGGGCGATCGTGGTCATCGCCTCCGACGGCTGGGAACGCGGCGACCCTGCGCTCCTGGGCGCCCAGCTCGCCAGGCTGGCCCGGCAGGCGTACCGGCTCATCTGGGTCAATCCACACAAGGGATACGAGGATTACCAGCCGCTGACCGGAGGCATGCGGGCCGCCCTGCCGCATCTGGACGATCTGGTGGCCGGGCACAGCCTGGCCGCCTACGAGGAACTCAGCGAAAGGCTCGCCCATGCGTGACGTGCTCCCGGAGATCATGCGGTGGTGGAGGTCGGGGCTCAGGTTCGGGCTGGCGACCGTGGTGAGCACGTTCAGCAGCGCGCCACGCCCGCCGGGCGCGGCGATGGCGGTGCGCGGCGACGAGGTGGTGGGCAGCGTCTCGGGCGGATGCGTCGAGGGGGCGGTCTTCGAGCTGGCCTCCGAGGCCGACGCGCCCGTCCTGCAGCGGTACGGCGTCAGCGACGACGACGCCTTCGCCGTCGGGCTGACCTGCGGCGGCATCATCGACATCCTGGTCGAGCCGGTCTCCATCGAGACCTTCCCGGAGCTGGGCGAGATCTTCGCCTCGGTCGAGGCGCACCAGCCGGTCGCGGTCGCCACCATCGTCGCCGGCCCCGGCCCGATCGGCGCCCGCCGGATCGTCTGGCCCGGCCGCTCGTCGGGCACCCTGGGCCTCGACCGCCTCGACGAGGCCGTGGACGACGACGCCCGCGGCATGCTCGCCCAGGGCCTGACCGGCATCCGGCACTACGGCGGGCACGGCGAGCGGCGGCTGGACGACCTGTCGGTGTTCGTCCAGTCGTTCGCGCCGCCGCCGCGCATGCTGGTCTTCGGCGCGATCGACTTCGCCGCGGCCGTCGCCAAGGTGGGCAAGTTCCTCGGCTACCACGTCACCGTCTGCGACGCCCGGCCGGTCTTCGCCACCGCCAAGCGCTTCCCCGAGGCCGACGAGGTGGTGGTCAAGTGGCCGCACGACTACCTGGCCTCGGTGCAGGTGGACGAGCGCACGGTGATCTGCGTGCTGACCCACGACCCCAAGTTCGACGTGCCGCTGCTGGAGGTGGCGCTGCGGACCGAGGCGGGCTACATCGGGGCCATGGGCTCGCGCCGCACGCACGAGGACCGGCTGGCCCGCCTGCGCGAGTCCGGGCTCACCGAGGCCGAGCTGGCCCGGCTGAGATCGCCCATCGGCCTCGACCTGGGCGCCCGCACGCCGGAGGAGACGGCCGTGTCGATCGCCGCCGAGCTGATCCAGCTGCGGTGGGGCGGCTCGGGCCGGCCGCTGTCGCAGACGGGCGGGCGCATCCACGGGGAGCCGGCGTGATCGCCGGGCTGCTGCTCGCCGCGGGGGAGGGCGCCCGGCTGGGCACGCCCAAGGCGCTCGTGGAGTTCGGCGGCGAACGGCTGGTCGACCGCGGGGTGCGCCTGCTGGCGGAGGGCGGCTGCCGTCCGGTGGTGGTCGTGCTGGGCGCGGCGACCGTGCAGGTGCGCGGGGCGGTCAGCGTGCGCAACCCGGACTGGCGCACCGGCATGGGCTCCTCGCTGCGGGCCGGGCTGGCCGCGCTGCCGCCGGAGGCGACGGCCGTGGTCGTCGCGCTGGTGGACCAGCCCCTCGTCCGGGCGGGCGCGGTGCGGGCGCTGGCCGCGTCGGGGGCCGGGCTGGCGGTGGCCACGTACGGCGGACGGCGGGCGAACCCGGTGCTGATCGCGCGCGAGCACTTCGCCGGGGTGGCGGAGCTGGCGGTGGGCGACGTGGGGGCGCGGGCGTTCATGAAGGCGCACCCCGGGCTGGTCACCGAGGTCGCCTGCGACGAGCACGGCGACCCGGCCGACATCGACACGCCGCAGGACCTGGAGCTGCTGGAAGGCCGCTAGAAGCGCAGCGAGGCGATCGCCGCGCGGTGGTCGCTGCCGGTCGCCGGGGCCACCCCCGCCTTGGTCGCCGTCATGCCCCTGAACAGGATGTGGTCGGGCCGGGTGATCGGGAACTCGGCCGGCCAGGTAAACCCGAACCCGTCGCCGGCCACGCTCTGGGCGTCGGTCAGCGGCGGCGTCAGGCCGCGCATGCCGCGGTCGGTGGTGGCGGTGTTGAGGTCGCCGAGCAGCAGGACGCGCTTGCTGGGGTCGGCGTCGACGAGCCGGCGGGCGTGCGCCAGGGAGGCGTCGCGGGAGGACGTGTGGCCGGGCCTGGCCGAGGCCAGGTGCATGACGTAGACGGTGACCTTGCCCTTGGGGGTGCTCACCACCGCGCGCAGCGCACGCGGCCAGCCCATGCCGACGTCGAGCGGGCTGGTCTCGCTGATCGGGTAGCGGCTCCACAGGCCGACCGTGCTGACCGGGTAGCGGTAGCGGAACATCTTGTTGAGCTGCTTGGCCGCGGGCCCGCCGGGGGTCAGCTCCTGGGCGGCCAGCAGGTCGAGCCCCTCGGCGATGGCCTTGACCGCCTCGCCGGAGGCGCTGTTGCGCACGCCGACGTTGACCGTGCCGACGGCCAGGTCGCTGGGGCCGCCGGGCGGCGCGGCCAGCAGCGTGGAGCCGAACATCGCCGCCCACACCAGGCCGGGCGCCAGCGCCGCGAGCGCGGCCGCCCTGGACCGCGCCAGCAGGGCGAGGAGCAGCAGCAGCGGCACCGCCACCCCCATCCAGGGGAGCAGGCTCTCCAGGACCGGCGTGAATCCGCCGAGCGACGGGATCAGCGAATGACCCGCCAGGGCCAGGGCGACCACTGCGGAGGCGACGACGACGACCCGGCTCAGCACCCGAACCAGGCTAGTGCTTCGCCGCGCGACACGCCGACACGCTAACCTGTTGACGTCGCAACGGAACAACATTCGGTTCATCGGGAGCCCGGCATGCGCATCGGTATGGCACTCAACTACTCGGGCGGTTTCAAGGAGACGGTCGCCGAGCTGGCCGACTACGAGAAGGCGGGCCTCGACATCGTCTTCGTGGCCGAGGCGTACAGCTTCGACGCCGTCAGCCAGATGGGGTACATCGCGGCCAAGACCGAGCGGGTGCAGATCGCCTCGGGCATCCTGCCGATCTACTCCCGCACGCCGACGTTGCTGGCCATGACCGCCGCGGGCATGGACTTCGTCTCCGACGGGCGCTTCACGCTGGGCATCGGCACGTCGGGACCGCAGGTCATCGAGGGCTTCCACGGGGTGCCGTACACCGCGCCGATCGGGCGCACCCGGGAGGTCATCGAGATCTGCCGCAAGGTGTGGCGGCGCGAGCGGCTGGAGCACGCGGGCCGCAACTACCAGGTGCCGCTGCCTGCCGGGGAGGGCACCGGCCTGGGCAAGCCGCTGAAGATCATCAACCACCCGGTGCGCCCGCGCATCCCGATCGTGGTCGCCGCCATCGGCCCCAAGAACGTGGAGATGACCGCCGAGCTGGCCGAGGGCTGGGAGCCGATCTTCTACTACCCGGAGAAGGCCGCCGACGTGTGGGGCCCGTCGCTGGCCGCCGGCCGGGCGAAGCGCGACCCCGAGCTGGGCGAGCTCGACGTGATCGCCCAGGCGGCGCTGGCCATCGGCGACGACGTGGCCGGGCTGCGCGAGTTCGGCCGGGCGATGGCCGCGCTGTACATCGGCGGCATGGGCGCCAAGGGCAAGAACTTCTACAACGACCTGGCCCGGCGCTACGGCTACGAGAAGGAGGCCGAGCAGATCCAGGACCTCTACCTGGAGGGCAAGAAGGACGAGGCCGCCGCGCTGGTGCCTGCCGAGCTGCTGGAGAACATGTCGCTGATCGGCAGCGAGGGCTTCGTCCGCGACCGGATCGCGGCGCTGAAGGAGTCGGGGGTGACGACGCTCAACGTCGCGCCGCTCGGCCGTACCCACGAGGAGCGCGTCCGCCTGCTGGAGAAGGTCAAGGAGCTGGCCGCCTGATCGGACGGGCTCCGGAAGGGGTGTGACGCACGTCACAATGCCGAGCGGGAATATGCCCCGTTTCGCATGGTGTTGTACGTCCTCGTGAGGTTCTCTGTGGTCATCGTGCGGCTCGTCGAGCGTCTGCACGTGGATCTGTGCCGTCTGCACGGATCCCTCTGTCGCTGATCGGCGCGTCCCCCAGACTCCCCCCTTCCTCACCCGCATGCCCCCTTCGCTGTGGCATGCCTGACTTCCGGAGCCTTCCTCCCGTGAAGAGATTCACCTTCTCCCTTCAGCTTCTGCTCGGCCTGGCCGCCGGCGTCGCCCTGGGGTTCGTCGCCAAGATCTGGGACGTGGCCTGGCTGGCCGAGACGCTGACCCAGGTCGGCAAGATCTTCGTCCAGCTCCTCAAGCTCGCCGTGCCGCCGCTGGTGTTCACCGCCGTGCTGGTCAGCGTGGCCAACCTGCGCAACGTCAACGGCGCCGCCCGTCTGGCCTCCAAGACCCTGCTGTGGTTCCTGATCACCGCGTTCGTCTCGGTGGCCTTCGCGATCGCGCTCGGCCTGATCATCAACCCGGGCCAGGGCGTCACCCTCGACACCGGCGCGGCCAAGGCCATCGACACCGAGGGCGCCGGCACCTGGCTCGACTTCGTCACCGGCATCCTGCCCACCAACATCGTCACGGCCTTCACCGAGGTGAACGTCCTCCAGATCGTCTTCCTGGGTGTCGTCCTCGGCGCGGCGGCCCTGGCGGTGGGCGAGAAGGCCGAGCCGTTCCTCAACCTCAGCCGTTCGGTGCTCGAACTGGTGCAGAAGGCCCTGTGGTGGGTCATCCGCCTGGCCCCGATCGGCACCGCCGGCCTCATCGGCAAGGCCGTCTCCACGTACGGCTGGGACCTGCTGGCCCCGCTGGCCAAGTTCAGCGTCGGCGTGTACGTCGGCTGCTTCATCGTCCTGCTGGCCGTCTACCCGACGCTGCTCGCGGTCTGGGGCAAGGTCAACCCGATCACGTTCTTCCGCAACGCCTGGCCCGCCATCGAGCTGGCCTTCGTCTCCCGTTCCTCGGTCGGCACGCTGCCGCTGACCCAGCGCGTCACCGTCGAGCGCAACGGCGTGGACCGTGACTACGCCTCCTTCGCGGTGCCCTTCGGCGCCACCACCAAGATGGACGGCTGCGCCTCGGTCTACCCGGCGCTCGCCGCGATCTTCGTGGCCCAGGTGTTCGGCGTGCACCTCGGCGTGGGGGACTACCTGCTGATCGCGTTCGTCTCGGTCGTCGGCTCGGCCGCCACCGCCGGTCTGACCGGCGCGATCGTCATGCTGACGCTCACGCTGAGCACGCTGGGCCTGCCGCTCGAAGGCGTCGGCCTGCTGCTGGCGATCGACCCGATCCTCGACATGATCCGCACCGCGACCAACGTGGCCGGCCAGATGGTCGTCCCGGTCCTGGTGGCCCGCTCGGAGGGCCGTCTGGACGAGGCGGTCTTCAACGCGCCGCCGCAGCCGCTCGACGACGCCCCGGCGTCGGCCGCCCGCACGCCGCGCGCGCCGGAGCCCGCGACGGCCTGACCGGAGTTCGACTGAGGGCGGGCGGCCGTGCGGCCGCCCGCCCTCAGTCGTAGGTGAGCAGATCACCGGGCTGACAGCCCAGGGCCTCGCACAGCCGGGTCAGATCGGGGCCTCGACCTCGTCGAGCAGGGCCACGCCCCGGCGGACGATCTCCGATACCCCGAGCGCGCACAGGCCGGCCACGAGGCCCGCGAGCGGCACGCCCGGCGCCGGCACGAACGCCGGACCGGTCGTCAGCAGCATGCCGGACAGTATGGCCCGCGCCGCCGCGCCGAGCCCGGCCGACACGAGCGAACCGGCGATCAGGATCCGGCCCAGCCGCCGCAGGTGCCCAGCCGTCACGCCGGAGACGGGCAGCGGGACGCCGATGCCGCCGGCCGTGCCGAACACGGCGATCAGGACGGTGGCCCCCAGGGCGGTGAGCGCGCCGAGGCAGCCGGCGTGACGGGGGTGCGAAGTGTGGATCATGGGGCGGGGAGGGGCTGGGGGGCCCTATGGTGGGTCGGAAATAACCCACTTTTCGAGTTTTTGGCGGGGATATGTCCGACGCTACGCCTTCGATGGTCGCCGACCGGTACCGGCTTGACGAGCTCATCGGCAGCGGTCCGATGGGTGAGGTGTGGCGGGCCTACGACACCCGCGCCGACTGGGTCGTGGCCGTGAAGATCCTGGGGGCGGGCGCGGCCGGCGAGGCCGGCGAGGCCGCCAGGGAGGCGCTGAAGCAGCACGCGCAGGCGGTGGCCAGGGTGATCCACCCCAATGTGGCCATGGTCCTCGACGTGGGCGATCAGGAGGGCGCCCCCTTCCTGGTGACCGAGTTCCTCACCGGGACCAGCGTGGGGGAGGACCTGGCGGCCGAGGGGCCCCTGCCGATCGTCGAGGTGTGCGACCTGGTCGGCCAGGCGGCCGCCGGGCTGGACGCCGCGCACCGCGCCGGGGTGTTCCACGGGCAGATCGACTCCGGCAGCTTCCGGCGGGCTGCCAGCGGCGTGCTGAAGGTCGTCGGGTTCGGGCTGCCGGACGAGGAGCCGTCCCAGGCCGAGCGCCGCTACCTGGCCCCTGAGCGGGCCTCCGGCCGTCCCGCCACGGCCGCCGCCGACCTGTACGCCCTCGGCGCCGTCTGCTACGAGCTCCTCTGCGGCCGCCCGCCCGCCGCCGCCCCCGACCTGCCGGTGACCGGCACGCGCGCCACCCCGCCGTCCCCACCCCCCACCCCCGGAACCCCGGCACCCGAAGCTTCGACCCCCGGCGCTGCGGCTCCCGGGAGTGCCGGGCAGGGGGTCGTCCCGCCCAGTGCGATCCGGCCCGAGATCCCCGCC
Organism: Nonomuraea sp. NPDC049758; assembly: GCF_040674635.1. Lineage (NCBI taxonomy): Bacteria > Bacillati > Actinomycetota > Actinomycetes > Streptosporangiales > Streptosporangiaceae > Nonomuraea > Nonomuraea sp. NPDC049758. The sequence continues at coordinate 228,109 of NZ_JBFAMZ010000005.1, read as the reverse complement.
GAGCTGGACCGGCTCGTCCTCGCGATGCTCGCGTCCGACCCCGCCAGGCGGCCCTCGGGCGGCGAGCCCGTCCGCCGGGCCCTGGCCGCCATCGCCCGGCCCGGCGCGGCCCCGGGAGCGGCCCCGGCGGCCCCGAGCCCCGCCGGAGCCCCGGCGGGCCGGCCGGGCGACACCCAGGTCTACGACTTCAACGGCGTCCCGCGGGCCGGTGACACCGCCGTCTACGAGTCCGCCGAGCTGGACCCGGCGCCGTCGCGTACCGGGAACAAGCTGCTGCTCCAGATGGGGATCGCCGTCGCGGTCATCGCCGTGGTGGCCGTCGCCATGGTGATGTGGGCGGGCTCGCGCGAGGAGACCCCGGTGGCCGAGCCGAGCGCGAGCACGCCCCCCACGCCCGTCCTGACGCCGGAGGTCGCGCTGCCCACCCGCCCGACCTCCGAGCCGCCCCGAGCCAGCCCCACCGACCTCACCCCGGGCGACACCGCCACCAGCCTGGTCCAGACCGTCGGCCCCAAGACGACCCTGAGCTCCGGGCAGACCCCGGCGGGCGGCTGGGACCACTGGCTGGTGAAGTTCGACGAGGCGGTGACGGCCCAGGAGGACATCGGCGACATCGACCCCCATGTCGCCGAGAAGGTCCACGACAAGCTCAGGAAGGCCGCCAAGAAGCTCCAGGACGGCCATTTCGAGCCCGCCCGCGGCCAGATCGCCGACGTCTACCGGGACCTGCGCAAGGCCCAGGTGAAGGGCGAGGTCCCCCTGTCGGGCCCGCTCGCCTCCTTCCTGGACGACTTCGCCCTCTCCTGACGGGCAAGGGCCGGGGCGCGCGTACATTGGCGGGATGACCATCGACCACGCGGCGCGCCGGGCACGCCTGGCCGCCGCGCTGCCCGCCCACGAGGTCCCCGCGCTCCTCGTCACCTCCCCCGTCAACGTCCGCTACCTCACCGGGCTGGTCAGCTCGAACGCGGCAGTCCTGGTCAGGGCGGACGGCTCGGCGCTGCTGGCGACCGACAACCGCTACATCGACAAGACCCGCGCCCTTGACGTGCCCGCGGTCGAGGCGCCCGACGTGGCCGGCCGGCTGGCCGCGCCGGGCGTGGGCATCGAGGCCGCCGCCATGACCGTGGCGACCTTCCGCCGCCTGGAGGCGGGTCTGGAAGAGAGCGGGGGCGGGCGCCTGGTGCCGCTCGGCCCGCTGGTCGAGGAGCTGCGCGCGGTCAAGGACGAGGCGGAGCTGGAGCTCATCCGGACCGCCTGCGCCCTGACCGACCAGGCCTTCGCCGACGTGCTCCCGCTGATCGCGCCGGGCCTCACCGAGCGCGCCCTGGCCCGCCTCCTTGACAACCGCATGACCGAGCTGGGCGCCGACAAGCCGGCGTTCGACACGATCGTCGCGGCCGGCGAGAACGGCGCGATCCCGCACCACGCCCCCACCGACCGCGAGCTGCGCGCCGGCGACCTGGTCACGATGGACTTCGGCGCCCGCTACCACGGCTACCACGCCGACATGACCAGGACGGTCTGCCTGGGCGCGCCCGCCGCCTGGCAGCGCGACCTGTACGACCTGGTCAGGCGCGCCCAGCGGGCCGGCCGGCACGCCCTGACCCCGGGAGCCCAGGCCAAGGACGTCGACGCCGCCGCCCGCGGCCTGATCGAGGCGGCGGGCCACGGCGAGCACTTCCGGCACGGCCTGGGCCACGGCGTCGGCCTGGAGATCCACGAGGACCCGTTCCTGGGCCCCTCCAGGACCGGTAGACTAGAGGATCGAGTTCCGATCACCGTCGAGCCTGGGATCTACCTCCCCGAGCGGGGCGGGGTTCGCATCGAGGACACCCTCGTGACCCGTGAGGGCGGGCCGGAACTTTTCACCAAGACCACCAAGGAGCTGCTCGTCCTTTAGAGCGGCCACACGCGGGAGAGAACGAGTGGCGACGACCAACGACCTCAAGAACGGCATGGTGCTGAAGCTCGAGGGCGGTGAGCTCTGGAGCGTTGTCGAGTTCCAGCACGTCAAGCCGGGCAAGGGCGGCGCGTTCGTGCGCACCAAGCTCAAGAACGTCCTCTCCGGCAAGGTCGTCGACAAGACCTTCAACGCCGGCGTGAAGGTCGACGTGGCCAACGTCGACAAGCGCGAGATGCAGTACTCCTACAAGGACGGCGACGACTTCGTCTTCATGGACACCGAGACCTACGACATGGTCAACGTGCCCGCCCGCACCGTCGGCACCGCCGCCAACTACATGCTGGAGAACACCCTCGCCACGATCGCCTTCAACGAGGGCTCGGCGCTCTACGTCGACCTGCCCGCCGCCGTCGAGCTGCTGATCTCCAACACCGAGCCCGGCCTGCAGGGCGACCGCTCCACCGGCGGCACCAAGCCCGCCACGCTGGAGACCGGCGCCGAGATCAAGGTGCCGCTGTTCATCACCACCGGCGAGAAGGTCAAGGTCGACACCCGCAGCGGCGAATACCTCGGCCGGGCCTGAGGTGTCTGCACGCGGCAAAGCACGCAGGCGCGCCCTTGACATCCTCTTCGAGGCCGAGCTGCGCTCGGAGGATCCGCTGAAGATCCTCGCCGAGCGCGTCGAGCGGCAGGAGCCGCCGGTCAACGAGTACACCTCGGCCATTGTCGAGGGCGTCGCCCGCCACCATGCCCGCATCGACGAGCTGATCACCACCTACTCCGAGGGCTGGACACTCGACCGCATGCCCGCGGTCGACCGCAACCTGCTGCGCGGCGGCACGTACGAGCTGCTGTGGATGCCCGACGTGCCGGAGGGCGTGGTCATCAGCGAGTGGGTGCACCTGGCGGCCGAGCTGTCGACCGACGAGTCGCCGCAGTTCATCAACGGCCTGCTGGCCCGGTTCAAGCAACTCAAGCCAAGCCTCACCCTTTAGACAAAGGCCGCGAAGGCCGTTTCGGGGTACGTTCCACTCAGACGGTCCGTACGGCTCGCGAAGAGGCGGCGGAAGGCGCGCCGGCGCGCGGTCTTCCGGTGCGGTCCCCGGCCTGGCCGCGGGGCCGTGAGCCGGTCCGGGGAAGTGGCGCGTCACCAGCCGCGACGCGCCCTTTTCCGGTCTTGTCCGGCTTTCTGTGTGAGCATCGGTCCCATGGTGACCGAAGACGAGGTGCGCGCCCTCGCCCTGGCGCTCCCCGAGACCGCCGAGAAGCCCATGTACGGCACGCCCGCCTTCTACGTGCGCGGCAGGTGGTTCGCCCGGATCACGCAGGAGGACGGCGTGCTCGCCGTGCCGGTGGGCGGCGTGGAGCTCAAGCACGAGCTGATCGCCGCCGTCCCCGGCACGTTCTTCTCCACGCCCCACTACGACGGGCACGCCGTGGTGCTGGTGCGCCTGGCGACCGTGGCGGCCGGCGAGCTGGCCGAGCTGCTGACCGACGCCTGGCGGCTGCGCGCGCCGAAGAGGATCGCGGCGGCCTTCGACGGTTAGGGTCCGGCCTGCGGGCGACGGCGCGTACGGCGTAGGCTGGGCGCGTCCGCACAGGGCGAGGGCCGCCCGCGGAGGAGAGAGAGGCGAGCCGACGTTGCGAGCAGAAGGCGTCACCACGAAGACCCCGGCGGTGCGCACCGCCGTCGTGTGGGGCGCGTTGCGGTCGGTGCTGGCCGAGCGTGCCGAGGCCGTCGGCCGGGCCACGCTCGACATCGTCGACGCCGGCGGGGGCACCGGCGGGTTCGCCGTGCCGCTGGCCGAGCTCGGCCACACCGTCACCGTCGTCGACCCCAGCCCCGACTCGCTGGCCGCGCTGGAGCGCCGGGCCAAGGAGAAGGGCGTGGGCGTGCGCGGCCTGCAGGGCGACACCGCCGACCTCGGCGACCTGCTCGACCGCGACAGCGCCGACCTGGTCCTGTGCCACAGCGTCCTGGAGTACGTCGACGACCCCACCGGCGCGCTGGCCGCCGTCGCCGGGCTGCTGCGCCCGGGTGGCGCCGTCAGCGTGCTGGCCGCCAACCCCGTGGCCAGCGCGATCCACCGGGCGCTGGCCGGGCAGTTCGACGAGGCCAGGGCCGTGCTGGCCGACCCGCGCGGCACGTGGGGCGACCGCGACCCCACGCCGCGGCGTTTCACCGCCGAGACCCTGGCGCAGCTGCTGACCGCCACGGGCTTCACCGTCGGCGCGGTCCACGGCGTGCGGGTCTTCGCCGACCTGGTGCCCAGCCGGCTCGTCGACGGCGAGCCCGGCGCGGCCGACGCGCTCGTGGCGCTGGAGCAGGCCGCCGCCGTCCACCCCGTGCTGCGGGACGTCGCCACCCAGGTGCACGTCCTCGGCCACCGCCCCTAGTCTGGAACGTCTGTTCGGATAGACTCGCAGGCGTGTCCCGCAAGCAGATCACAGGCATCGGCCCCGCGCCGCGGACCGGGGTCGATGACAGCGGCTGCCCGATTCTCCACGTCGACATGGACGCCTTCTTCGCCAGCGTCGAGCTGCTGGAACGGCCGGAGCTGCGGGGCCGCCCGGTGATCGTCGGCTCGCCGGCCGGGCGCGGCGTCGTGCTCAGCGCCACCTACGAGGCCAGGGCGTTCGGCGTCCACTCGGCGATGCCGATGAGCAGGGCGCGCCGGTTGTGCCCGCAGGCCACGATCATCCCGCCCAGCCACGGCAAGTACTCCGAGGTCTCCCGGGGCGTCATGGAGATCTTCCACTCGATCACCCCGCTGGTCGAGCCGATCGCCTCCGACGAGGCGTTCCTCGACGTCGGCGGCGCCCGGCGGCGGCTCGGCCCGCCCGCGGCGATCGCCGCCATGATCAGGGAGCAGGTCCTCGACCGCTACGGCATCACCTGCTCGGTGGGGGTGGCCTCCAGCAAATTCGTCGCAAAGCTGGCCTCCAAGCAGTGCAAGCCCGACGGCCTGCTGGTGGTGCCCGAAGGGCAGGTGGTCGACTTCCTCCACCCGCTGCCGGTCGCGGCGTTGTGGGGCGTGGGGGAGCGCACCGAGCAGTCCCTCGTCCGGCTCGGCATCCGCACCGTCGGCGACCTGGCCAGGGTGCCGCTGGGCACGCTCCAGCGCGAGCTCGGGCAGGCCGTCGGCGGCCACCTGGCGACGCTGGCCTGGGGGCGCGACGAGCGTCCGGTGACCGCGCACGTGCCCGACAAGAGCATCGGCAACGAGGAGACCTTCGCGGCCGACGTCGACGACCCCGAGGTGATCCGGCGCGAGCTGCTGCGCCTGGCCGAGCGCGTGGCGGCCCGGATGCGTAAGGGCGGACACGTGGGCAGAACTGTAAGTGTGAAGCTGCGCCGGGCCGATTTCACCACGATCACCAGGTCGCGCACCCTGCGGGAGCCGACCGACGTGGCCCAGGTGATCTACGCCACCGCCTGCGAGCTGTTCCAGGCCGCCGGTCTCCAGCGGGTGCGCCTGCGCCTGGTCGGGGTCCGGATGGAGAACCTGCGCCCGGCCGGCGAGGCCACCCATCAGCTCGGTCTGGGCGAGCGCGAGACCGGCTGGCGCGAGGCCGAACAGGCGATGGACAAGGCGATCCGGAGATTTGGCCCCGATGCGGTGCTCCCAGCGTCGCTGGTACGTGGCAAGCTTGATGAAATAGAGACATGACGCCCATGTCCTACTTGATCGGCCAGTCGGGTAGGAGAAGGATGTCGCGATTTTGGGGGAAGGGGTGCGAGATGGTCCACAATGGAGCCATGACGTCACCTCCGGTTTGGTCTGCGTTGGACGTTTGCTTTCGCCTACGTCTACAGCCTCGTATTCTGGGGATAACCGACCGCGAGGTTCGGACACCCCGTGTCGTCCGTTGCCGTCTTCCCCGTCCTGGGGCTGTCCTTGGGAGGCGCCGTGCCGCTCTCTGAGCACGAGCAGCGCTTGCTCGACCAGATCGAGCAGGCCCTCTACGCCGAGGACCCGAAGTGGGCCAACACCGTAAGGATCAGTGACCCGCGCAGCCATTACAAGCGTCGCCTGATCAAAGCCTCCATCGGCTTTGCGCTCGGCGTCGTGATCATGATGGTCGGCGTGGTCATGAGTCAGATCCCGCTCGGCGTCGGCGGTTTCGTGGTCATGCTCGCCGCGTGTCTGTGGGGTCTGTCCAGCTGGAAGCGCATGAACGGGTTCGGCGACTCGCCGCCGGCCCCGGGCGCGGGCGCTACGGGCAGGCAGCCCCGGCGCGCCAACCGGGGCACCTTCATGGAGCGCATGGAGGAGCGCTGGCGCCGTCGTCACGACGAGCGCTGACCTCCTCGCCGGTCCCGGATCTTCCGCCCTACGCGAACGTGCGGCCGTTCCCCCTCCGGGGAGCGACCGCACGCTCGGTCCTGGGCAGGCGGCTCAGGCGCCCTTGTGGGCCGCCGTCCGCCGCAGCCTGATGTTCTCCAGCAGGTCGAAGCCGTCCAGCAGGCGCTCGCCCAGCGCCCGCAGCCGCCGCAGCGTCGAGGGCGGCAGCAGCACCGCCCGCATCCGCCGTCCCCGCGACACCGTCGCCGCCAGGGCCTGCCGCACCTTGCGCAGGTCCTTTCTCATGGGCCCGATCGTGCCCGGGTCCCTGGCGAACAGCACCCGCTCGACCGTCGTCGCGATGGCCGTCATGGCGGCCGCCGACTCGGCGTCGAACTCGTACTGCCGGCTCAGCCGCCGGGCCAGGGCCCGCGGGGTCTCGCTGGCGCCGCGGGTCATGCCGTAGTCGCACAGCACGTCGTCCAGCTCGGCCCAGACGGCCGCGATCGACGGGTGGTGGGCGGTCGCGATCCTGGCCGTCAGGTCGTCGGCCGGTTGCGAGACCTTCCAGCCCAGTGCGCGCACCCGCCGGTTCCTGGTGAGCAGCCGCAGCGCCGCCGGGACCAGCAGGAGCAGCAGCAACGCGCCCGCGCCGATGCCGATCTTGCCGATCAGCGGCATCGAGTCGTCCGGCGGCAGGCCGCCCGTGGCGATCAGGCCCTCACGGTCGAGCTCGCGCGGGTTGCGCCGGGTGGAGGGGTTGATCGGGTCGTCGGCGCCGGACTCGGTCGCGCCGCTGCTCGGCGAGGTGGACGGGGACGTCGAAGGCGCCGGCGGGACCGTGTAGTCCGGCACCCGCGCGCTGCCCTGCCCCAGCGACCCGGACGGCGTCGGCTCGAACGGCAGCCAGCCCACGCCCTCGAAGTACAGCTCGGGCCAGGAGTGCGAGTCGCCGGTCGTGACCGTCCAGTTGTCGCCGGCCTTCGTGCCGCCGGTGTAGCCGATCGCCACCCGCGACGGGATGCCGACGATCCTGGCCAGCACCGCCATCGAGGCCGCGAACTGCTCGCAGTAGCCCGTGCGGTCGCGCAGCAGGAAGTCCCGCAGCGCGGAGTTGCCGTGGCCCTGCGTCCGCAGGTCGTAGCGGAAGTCGCCATCCTTGGTGAAGAACTGCTGGAGCTTGACCGCCGCCTCGTAGTTGGAGTTGGTCTGCGCCGTCAGCGAACGCGCCAGCCGGACGATCTCCGGCGGCAGGTTGTCCGGCAGCTTCAGGTAACGCCGGTCCACGCTCGGCTGGACGCCCTCCAGCGACTCCAGCAGCTCCGGCGTGGCGGCCGGCTCGCTGGTGGCGACCTCGTACTCCAGGCCGGCCGCCTCGTCGGGGATGGAGAAGACCATCAGCGTGCCCACGTCGGCGCGCCAGTCGCCGTCCACCCGGATCTGCCGCGGCGGGTACGGCAGCGGCAGGAACTGCAGCCGCTCGATCTCGTCGCTCATCCGGATCCTGGTGACGACGTTGCTGACCTTCGTGCTCGCGCTCAGCCCCGGAGGCGGCGGCAGCGGGCCGTTCTCCGTCCTGTTGTCCGGCGAGCCCTTCGGCTCGGTCATGCCGAACTGCTGGCCGTCGAAGGTGTCCAGCGCGTAGATCCGCAGGTACCTGGGCTTGTTGTCGTTGTTGTTGTAGGTGAGCACCACGCGCCGCTCGGGCAGTTCGAGCTGCCCCCGCAGGCTCGCGATCGGGCTCGCGATGCTGATCGAATTGCCCTTGCCGCCGCCCCGGCCGCCCACGCCGAACTGGAAGAAGGAGACCGGCTCCATCACCGGCAGCGCGGCGGGCAGGAGCACGGCCAGCGCGATGGCGGCGAACCCGATGCGCTTGCCCGACAGCCGCAGTCCGCTGGTGTCGGCCCTGGCCCCGCCGGTGTCCGGACGCGGCCCGGTCGCCGCCCTGGTCCGGCGGACGAGCACCGCCCGTCCCCAGTGGCCCACCCGCTCGCGCCCGTCGGCGATCAGCAGGCTGACGAAGCCGAGCGCGGCGATGATGAAGGCGGGCCAGCTGATCGGCTCGGCCAGGATCGTCGCCGGGACCGTGGCCAGCGCCAGCAGCGGCAGCCCGGCCAGCGCCGCCCGCCGCAGCCGCGCGGCGAGCAGGTCCACGGCGATCGCGATGACGCCCACGCCGCCCGCGGTCAGCAGCGTGATGCCGTCCGTGGACGGCACGGGCGCGGCGTAGCGCTGGATGTCGGCCCAGCCGACCCCGAGCAGCCGGCCCAGCTCCCACACCGACTCCTTGGTCGGGATCACCAGCGCCCACGCCTTGCCGGAGGCGAAGACCACGGTCAGGAAGATCCATAACGCGGCCAGCCCGGCGAGCGGCGCGGCCCAGGCGGGCAGCGACAGGCGGGAGCCGATCACCCCGGCGGCCATCACGGCCAGCACCGCGCCGAGCGACGTCCAGAACCAGGCGCCGCCCTGGAAGAGCGGATAGAGCAGGATCGCCGCGGTGAACGCGGCCACACCCGAGGCGGCCGTCAGCCTCATGCCGCACCTCCTGTGGGGTTGAGCACGTACCTGCCGCGGTTGGCGGCGTCCGGCCAGACCGAGGCGATGGAGGTGCCGGCGGGCAGGCGGACGATCCGCCAGCCGTAACCGGCCAGGACGCCCTGAACGGCGTCGAAGTTCTCGTGCGAGCCCCGGCCGGCGCCCTCCCAGGTGCCGGCGTCGAGCAGGACCGCGACACCGGTGACGCCGCTGTGCCGCAGCCTGGCCAGCTCCCTGGCCTCCTCGGGGTCGAGCGCGCCGAGCACGGCCACGATCAGGCCGTCGCCGCCGCCCTGGCGCAGGGCCGAGACGCCCATCTCCAGCGAGCGGGCCGAGCTGTGCCGCACCACGGCGAGCGTGTCCAGCAGCGAGTAGCTGAGCCCCTGGTCGGTCAGGTGCTCGGCGCCCTGGTCGGTCACCAGCCGCAGGCCCAGACCCTCGTGGGCGAGGTGCACGCCGATCGAGGCCGCGGCCGAGACCGCCACCTCGAAGGAGGAGCGCGGGCCCTCGCCGCGGTGGGCGTGCCTGCGGGTGTCCAGCAGGAGCGCGCCGCGGCTCTGCCACTGCTGCTCCTCGCGGCGCACCATCAGCTCGCCGTGCCGGGCGGTCGAGCGCCAGTGCACCCGGCGCAGGTCGTCGCCCTGCCGGTACTCGCGCGGCGCCACGTCGTCGTCGCCGGCCGCGGCCACGCTCCTGGTGCGGCTGTCGCCGCCGCCCGTCCACTCGCCCGACAGCCGTACGTGCGGCAACGCCACCACCTGCGGCGTCACCACGAGCGTGTCGCTGATCGTGAACGCCCGCGTCAGCTCCACCAGCCCGAACGGGTCGGCGATGCGTACCGACAGCGGCCCGATCGTGTACCTGCCGCGCAGGTCGGACCGGACCCGGTAGTCGATCTCACGCACGCCCTTGGACTCCACCCGGTCGAGCACGAACCGCGGCCGCACGCCCAGCGCGTACGGCACGGTGTCCTCGATCAGCAGCAGCCCGGTCGGCAGCCTGGTCACGTTCTCCAGGCGCAACGTCACCGTGGCCTCCCCGCCCACCTCCGCCCTGGGCGGGTCCAGCCTCCGCGCGCAGCTCAGCCGGTACCTGGTACGTGCCACCACCAGCGCGGCCAGCAGCGGCAGCGCCGTGACCAGCACGCCGATCCTGAACAGGTCGTTCTCGCCGAGGATCAGCGCCATCAGCAGCGCCGCGATCCCCGAGGCCAGGAACGACCTGCCGCGGGAGGTCAGCGCCCGCAGTCCGGCCCTCACGACGCTCGCGTCTCCGGCACCGGCACACGCCTGACGAGGTCGGTCACCACCTGCTCGGGCAGACGGCGCTGGCCCTGGGCCTCGACGCTGGGCAGCAGCCGGTGCGCCAGCACGGGCACGGCCAGGTCCTGCAGGTCGTCGGGGATGACGTAGTCGCGTCCGGCCAGCGCCGCGTGCGCCCTGGCCGCGCGGACGAGCTGCAGCGTGGACCGGGGGGAGGCGCCCAGCCGCAGGTCGGGGGAGTGCCGGGTGGCCACGACGAGGTCGATGGCGTACTTCTTGACCGGCTGCGAGACGTACACGCCGCGCACGGCCTCGATCAGGGCGCGCACCTCGGCGGTCGTGGCGACCGGCTCCAGCTTGTCCAGCGGCGAGGTGCTGCCGTGCACGTCGAGCATCTCCAGCTCGGCGGTCGGCTCCGGGTAGCCCATGGCGACCCGGGCGGTGAAGCGGTCGCGCTGGGCCTCGGGGAGGGGATAGGTGCCCTCCATCTCGATGGGGTTCTGGGTGGCGATCACCATGAAGGGGGCGTCCAGGGGGTACGTCACGCCGTCCACGGTGACCTGGTGCTCCTCCATGCACTCCAGCAACGCCGACTGCGTCTTGGGGGAGGCGCGGTTGATCTCGTCGCCCACGACGATGTTGGCGAACACCGGCCCGGGCTTGAACTCGAACTCACGCGTCTGCTGGTTGTAGGCGCTGACCCCGGTGATGTCACTGGGCAACAGGTCGGGCGTGAACTGCACGCGGCGCACCGGGCAGTCGATGGACCGCGCCAGAGCCTTGGCGAGCATCGTCTTGCCGACCCCCGGCACGTCCTCGATCAAAAGGTGGCCCTCGGCGAGCAGGACGGTCAGCGTGAGACGGACGGCGTCGCTCTTTCCCTCGATCACCGACTCGATGGCCTGCCGAATTCGGTGGGCGGTGGAGACCAGCTCGTCAAGCTGGGGAGGGACGTCATGGGTTAGTGCCACCAGGCCTCCATAGTGCGACGGCTGTCCCGCACGGTGCCATTACGGGAGCCATGCCATTCCTTTTCCATTGTCTGTACGACCCTACGACGCTGCGGGTTCTTGAGCGACATTTGTGGATATTCCAGGGAACCCCGCTGATGTTCCTGTTCTTGTCGCATAGCAGTGCGAATCCCGTGACACTGACCCCCTTGGCCGCCCCACTTTCCTCCACCCCCGCCTTCGCGCCCACCGCGAGCCCCTATACCGCCGGTCTTTCCAACCCTCGACACGCCCATGAGGGTTGGCCCGCCCCCCGGCGCCCCCCACCCTCGCTCCACCGCTCTGACCTGCGGTAACGCAACGGAAACTGATGATGAAGACGGTTCGAATCAGTTGACGGTGGGGAGAAGTGGAGTATGGTGGTGCGCAGTGGAGGGCCCGGTGCACCAGCGCTGAGCGCTTCGCTGAGGCACGGGAGGTGGCGCCGATGTTCCTCGGCACCCATCAACCGCGTCTTGACGACAAGGGACGGCTGTTCCTGCCGGCTAAGTACCGTGAGGAGCTGGCGGAGGGTCTTGTGATCACCAAAGGCCAGGAGCGATGCCTCTACGTCTTTCCAGTAGAGGAGTTCCAGCGCATAACCGAGGCTCTCAGCACCGCCCCGGTCACCGCCAAGGCGGTGCGTGACTACAGCCGCGTCTTCTTCGCAAGCGCGTCCGACGAGAAACCAGACAAGCAGGGACGCGTCACGATCCCGCAGAGCCTGCGTCAATACGCCGGCCTGGAGCGTGACTGCGTCGTCATCGGGGCCAACACCCGGTTGGAGATCTGGGACTCGCAGGCTTGGGACACCTATCTCAACGCGCAGGAGCAGGCGTTCGCCGATCTGTCGGAGGAGGTGCTGCCAGGGATCTTGTAGTGACCACGGTCGATCCGTCGGTGATGTCGTTCGGCGAGGTCTCCACCCGCAACCACTGCCTGCCAACTGATGCACCTTCCCCGGTGTCAGAGGGCGGGCGTCCACGAAGAGGGTGCGGATGGGGACCTGGCCGGACGGCGCCGGGTGGGGACCCAGGAATGACTGACGATTGACCGATACGCGTCATCCGCGAGCAGGACGCGAGAGGGGGGTTGGAGATGGACGACAACGTAGGCACGGGCGGTCACGTTCCGGTGATGCTCGAGCGCGTACTGGAGCTGCTGGGCCCGGCGCTGTCGGGGCCGGAGCCGGTCGTCGTCGACGCCAATCTCGGGCTCGGCGGCCACTCCGAGGCCCTGCTCGCCGCGTTCCCGTCCCTGCACCTGATCGGGATCGACCGCGACCCGTTCGCGATCGACTTCTCCACCCGCAGGCTCGCCCCCTACGCCGGCCGCACCACCCTGGTCCACGCCTCCTCGGGCGACCTGGCCCAGATCGTCGCCGAGGCCGGGCATCCCACGGTCCACGGCGTGCTGTTCGACCTCGGCGTCTCCTCGCCGCAGCTCGACGAGGCCGAACGCGGCTTCGCCTACTCCTACGATGCCCCGCTCGACATGCGCATGGACACCGAGCAGGAGCTGACGGCCGAGCGGGTGGTCAACACCTATCCGGCCGCCGACCTGGCACGAATCCTGCGCGACTACGGCGAGGAACGTTTCGCGCCGAGGGTCGCGGGGCTTATCGTCAAGGAACGCGCCAAGGAGCCCATCACCTCCACCAAGAGACTCGCCGACATCGTGCGCGACGCGATCCCCGCGGCGACCAGGCGCACCGGCGGCAACCCCGCCAAGAGGACTTTCCAGGCGCTGCGCATCGAGGTCAACGCGGAGCTGTCCGCCCTGGAGGCGGCGCTGCCCGCGGCGCTCGACGCGCTGGCGCTGGGTGGGCGGGTCGTCGTGCTCTCCTACCACTCCCTTGAGGACCGGCTCACCAAGCAGGCCCTCACGGCGCGAACCAAGGACACCAGCCCGCCAGGGCTGCCCGTCCCGCTACCGGCACACCAGCCGAGGTTCCGCCTGCTGACGAGGGGAGCCGAGCTCCCCAGCGATGAAGAGCTCGCCCGCAACCCGCGGGCGGCCTCGGCCCGGCTACGGGCGGCAGAGAGGATCCGCGTTGACGATTGAGCAGGAGACCGGCCGGGTCGCGCCCGTCCGCCGCGCCATGCCCAAGCCGGGCACGCGCAGGCCGGGCGTCTCGCACCAGACCAAGCCGCGGCCCCGTCCTGACACCGGCGACCGGCGGCCGGCGGCCGCGCGTCCCGGCGAGAGCGCCGCGCCCGCGCGCCGTCCCGCCGCGCGGCGGCCCTCGACCAAGCGGCAGCGGGCGCCGTTCGTGCTGCTCGTCGTCGGGTTGATGTGCGGTGGGCTGGTGAGCCTGCTGCTGCTCAACATCATGCTCAACCGCGACGCCATCACCGACGCCAAGCTGCGCGAGGAGATCGCGGTTGCCCAGCAGGAGGCGGAAGCGCTCCGGCTGGAGTACGAGCGCAAGATGCAGCCCCAGGACATCGCGGGCCGCGCCGAGGCACAGGGCTACCACCCGGACAAGAACCTGCGGACATGGGACAAGGGCGAGCCGAGTGACCAGGCGGTCCCGGAGCGGTGAGGGATTCAGGCGGCAGGGGACAGGGTCCCGGCCGCGGCGCTGGCGGCGCCGGCTCTCCTGGAGGGCCCGGCGCCGCTCGTCGTACGCCGGGCGGTCCTGGGCGGGCAGGGCGAGGGGGATCTGCCCGTTCTGACGGGGCGGGCCGCCCGGGGGCGCCGGACGACTCGCCGCGCAAGCGTCCCCCCGACCCGTTCGACCTGCCGTTCGACGACGACCTGAGGGGCCGCCGGCCCCACGACCCCGACGACGACGCGCGCGGCAGCGCCCGCCGCGACTCCGCGGGCGGCTCCCGCGGCCGGCAGCGCCGCGACGACGGCGACCGCGCCCGGCCCCGCGACGACGAGGAGGGCACCCGCTCGCGCCGCGACCCGGGCGACGGCCCACGCCGCCGTCCGCGCGACGACTCCCGCGACGATTCCCGCAACCGCGCCGCCTCCCAGGGGCGCGACGACGACGACCGCCCGCGCGGGCGCACCCCGCAGAGCCGCGACGGCGACGACCGTCCGCGTGGCCGTGCCGCCCAGGGACGGGACGAGAGCGACCGGGCGCGCGGGCGCGCGTCCCAGGGGCGCGGCGACGGCGCCAGGGACAGGGCGCCGCAGGAGGGGGCGCGCCGTCGCGGCGACGGCCCCGCCCCCGACCAGGCCCGCGGCTCAAGATCCGACCAGGGGCGCGGCTCCCGGCCCGACCCGGCGCGCGGCTCGCGATCCGACCAAGGACGCGGCTCGCGGTCCGACCCGGCGCGCGGCTCAGGATCCGACCAAGGACGTGGCTCGCGATCCGAGGCGGCGCGGCCCGGCTCGGGGCCGGGCCAGAGCCGGAGCTCCCGGCCCGACCAGGGGCGCGGCGGCAGGCCCGACCAGACCCGCGGTCCCAGGGCCGGTCAGGCGCGCGGTCCGGCGTCCGGCCAGGCGCGCGCCTCCGGGCTGGACCAGGCGCGCGGGCGTGAGCGCGGCATGCTGCGCCGCGGCGCGGACGTGCCGCCCCCCAGGGGCCCGCGCCGCCCGCCGCCCACCCCGCCGCGGCCCCCGCTGGTGCTGCGCCTGGGCAGCCCGCGCCGGCGCATCAACATCGGCCTGATCGGCATGACGTTCATCCTGTCGATCTTCGCCGGCCGGCTGATCCAGATGCAGGGCCTCGACTCCAAGGTCTACGAGGCCGCCGCCGTCGGCCAGCGCCAGCACGTCGAGGAGATCCCCGCCAAGCGCGGCACGATCACCGACGTCAACGGCAACGCGCTGGCCCGTACGTCGGAGGCCCGCGAGGTGTCCATCGACCCCTCCAAGGTCCCCGCGGACGTCCGCGCCAACGTCGCCGCGATCCTGGCCAGGCAGCTCGGCAAGACCGTGGAGGAGATGACCGCCAAGCTGTCCAGGACCGGCAGCCGCTACCAGCTCCTGGCCCGGGACGTCGACCCGGTCGTGGCCACCCGCCTGCTCCAGGCCCGCGTGCCCGCCCTCAGCACGAAGAAGACCTACCGCCGCGACTACCTGGCCGGCGACCTGGCCGGCAGCCTCATCGGCTTCGTCGGCGACGAGGGCAACGGCCTGGGCGGCATGGAACAGGCCAAGAACACGATCCTGGCCGGCCGCGACGGCAAGCAGCGCGTCGAGACCGGCCGCGACGGCCTGCGCATCCCCATGACCAGCAGCGAGCGCACCGCGCCCGTCAACGGCCAGGACGTGCGGCTCACCATCGACCGCGACATCCAGTGGGCCGCCCAGAAGGCGGTCGCCGATCAGGTGCGCGAGTCGGGCGCGAGCAGCGGCGCGGTCATCGTCATGGACGTGAAGACCGCCCAGATCATCGCCATGGCCAACGCGCCCGAGCTCGACCTGGGCAACTGGCGCAAGGCCCCCGCGTCCTCCTACGTCAACAAGGCCGCCGCGGACGTGTTCGAGCCCGGCAGCACCAACAAGGTGATCACCGCCGCCGCCGCGCTGGAGGCCAAGGAGGTCACCCCCGACACGGTGTTCCAGGTGCCCGACAACATCAGGTGCGCCGACCGGGTGCTGCGCGACGCCCACGCCCACAAGCCCGAGGCGATGACCTTCCGGCAGGCCATGGCGCAGTCCAGCAACGTCGCCACGATCATGGCCGCCCGCAAGGTCGGCAGCGAGCGCCTGTACGCGATGCTCAGGGCGTTCGGGTTCGGCACCACCCCGGCGGGCGGCGTGCCCAACGCCGAGGCGGGCCTGCTGCCCAACTACAAGAACTGGTCGGGCAGCCAGAGCTGCACGGTCGCCTACGGCCAGGGCGTGTCGGTGACCGCCCTGCAGACCGCCAGCGTCTACCAGACCATCGCCAACGGCGGCGTCCGCGTCGATCCGCAGATCGTGGCGGGCACCACCGACGCGTCCGGCAGGTTCGTCCCGGCTCCCGCGGGCAGGCAGACCAGAGTGGTGAGCGAGACGACGGCCAAGGAGATCACGACGATGCTGGAGACCGCGGTGAGCGCCGAGGGCACCGGCGCGCTGGCCGCCATCCCCGGCTACCGGGTGGCGGGCAAGACCGGCACCGCCGACCGCTACGACGCCGAGCTGGGCCGCTACGACGGTTACACGGCCTCCTTCGCCGGGTTCGCGCCCGCGGACGCGCCCCGGCTGGTGGTGCTCTCGGTGCTCCAGAACCCCAAGAACGGCCATTTCGGCGGCCAGCTCGCGGCCCCCGTGTTCAAGGATGTGATGACGTTCGCCATCAAGAGCAGGAAGATTCCTCCCACAGGCTCGGACGCGCCGCCGGTGCGTACGCGCGCGGGACAGTGAGCAGGGAAGGTACGCTCTCGCCGTGCGTCCCCCGTCGTCTATGCGTCCCAAGACCAGCCCGCCCCGTCCGCTGACCGGGCTCGCGACCATGCTCGACGCCGATTCCGGCACGTCGAGGTCGCCCCATGCCGCCCTGACCGGCGTCACCATCGATTCCCGCGCCGTGCAGCGCGGCGATCTCTACGTGGCGCTGCCGGGCAACCGCGTGCACGGCGCGACCTTCGCCGCCGAGGCGATGGCGCGCGGAGCCGTGGCCGTCCTCACCGACCCGGCCGGGCGGGAGGCCGCCGTGGCCACCGGCCTGCCGGTGCTGATCGTGCCCGATCCGCGCGCGCTGCTCGGGCAGGTCTCCTCCTGGGTCTACGGCCAGCCGGCCCACGACGTCCAGGTCATCGGGGTGACCGGCACGAGCGGCAAGTCCACCACCACCTTCATGGTGGAGGCCGGCCTGCGGGCGGCCGGCCACACGACGGGCCTGGTCGGCGGCGTCGAGATCGCCGCCGGAGACCTCCGCTTCGAGCCCACGCTGACCACGCCGGAGGCCCCGCAGCTGCACGCCCTGTTCGCGCTGATGCGCGAGCAGGGGGTCACCGCGGCCACCATGGAGGTCTCCAGCCACGCGCTGGCGCTCGGCCGGGTCGACGGCATCTTCTACGACGTCGCCCTGTTCACCAACCTCTCCCAGGACCACCTCGACTTCCACAAGGACTTCGAGGACTACTTCGCCACCAAGGCCAGGCTGTTCCAGCCCGAGCTGAGCCGCGTCGGCGTGACCAACATCGACGACCCGCACGGCCGGGAGCTGCTGCACCGGGCCAAGGTGCCGATGACCACGTTCTCGGCGCTCGGCGACCCGGAGGCGGAGTGGCGGGCGCTGGAGGTCCGGCTCGGCGCCGACGGCAGCGCGTTCCGGGTGGCCGGTCCCGGCGGGGTCGAGGCCGACGCGCAGATCTCGCTGCCCGGCCCCTTCAACGTCGCCAACGCGCTCGGCGCGATCGTCTGCCTGGTGGAGTCGGGGGTGCCGCTCCAGACCGCCGTGCACGGCGTGGGCAGCCTCACCGGGGTGCCCGGGCGCATGCAGCGCATCACCTCCGCCGAGGAGGAGTTCCAGGCGCTCGTGGACTACTCCCACAAGCCGGGCGCCGTGGAGTCGGTGCTGCGCTCGCTGCGGGAGGTGACCGCGGGCACGCTGACCATCGTGCTGGGCTGCGGCGGCGACCGCGACACCGGCAAACGCCCGATCATGGGCGAGATCGCCGCCCGGCTGGCCGATGTGGCGATTTTCACCAACGACAACCCGCGCTCGGAGGATCCGCTCGCCATCCTGGCCGCGATGATGGAGGGAGCGCTCGGCGTTCCGCCCCGCGACCGCGCCCATGTGATCATTGAGCCCGACCGCGCGGCCGCGATCGACCTGGCCGTCGGCCGGGCCGGCCGCGGCGACGTGATCGTCGTCGCGGGCAAGGGTCACGAGCAGGGCCAGTACGTCTCTGGCGAAGTGATCCCGTTCGACGACCGCGAAGTGGTCGCCGAAGCGATCGACGCACGCAAGGAAAGCAGGAAGCACCGATGATCCCGTTGCCGCTGGCCAGGATCGCCGAGATAACCTCGGGCGCCCTGTCGGGCATGGCAGACCCCCGCGCCGTGGTGCGCGGGCCCGTAGTGATCGACTCACGCGCGGTGGAGCCGGGATCGCTGTTCGTCGCCCTCGCCGGCGAGCGGGTCGACGGCCACGACTACGCCGCGCAGGCGATCCGGGCCGGAGCGGTCGCCGTCCTGGCCTCCAGGCCGGTCGACGCGCCGGCGGTGATCGTCCCCGACGCCGCGGTCGCGCTGGCCGAGCTGGCCGCCGCGCAGGCCGCCGCGCTGCCGCAGGCCACCGTGATCGGCGTGACCGGCTCGGCGGGCAAGACCAGCACCAAAGACCTGCTGGCCAGGCTGGCCGGCCGGATGGGCCCGACCATCGCGCCCGTCGGCAGCTTCAACAACGAGCTGGGCCACCCGCTGACCGTGCTGCGCGCCGACGTCGACACCCGGTTCATGGTGCTCGAACTGGCCGCCCGCAACATCGGCCACATCAAGGACCTCACCCGCATCGCGCCGCCGACGATCGGCGTCGTGCTCAACGTCGGCACCGCGCACCTCGGCGTGTTCGGCGGCAAGGAGGCCATCGCCAAGGCCAAGGGCGAGCTGGTGGAGGCGCTGCCGCGCACCGGGGTGGCGGTGCTCAACGCCGACGACCCGCTGGTGTCGCAGATGGCCTCGCGCACCGACGCGCGCGTCACGTACTTCGGGCGCGGCGAGGACGCGGCCATCAGGGCCGAGCAGGAGACGGTCGACGGGCGCGGGCGGGCCTCGTTCACGTTGCGCACCCCGTCCGGGGCCGCGCCGGTCACGCTCCAGCTCTACGGCGCCCACGCCGTGGAGAACGCCCTGGCCGCCGCCGCCGCGGCCTACGAGCTGGGCCTGCCGGTCGCCACGATCGCCGAGGAGCTGTCGGAGGCCACGCCGCGCAGCCGCTGGCGCATGGAGGTCACCGACCGGCCCGACGGCGTCACGGTGGTCAACGACGCCTACAACGCCAACCCCGACTCGATGCGGGCCGCGTTCGACATGTTCGGCGTGATGGGGCAGGAGCGGCGGCGGTTCGCGGTCATCGCGGCGCTGCGCGAGCTGGGCGAGGAGAGCGCGGCGCTCAACGCCGAACTGGGGCGGCTGGCGGGCGGTTCGGGCCTGACGGGCCTGGTCGTCGTCGGTCCCGACGCGGGCCCGGTGCTGGAGGGCGCGAACGAGGCGGCCTCGGCCGCCGCGGGACCGCCAGGTGGCGGAGGGCCATATGCTCCCCAGATGACCCGGATCGTACATGTCCCAGATGCCGAGGCAGCGGCGGCCGCCCTGGCCGGCCTGCTGCGCCCCGGCGACGCGGTGCTCGTCAAGGGCCCCCGCGCGATGGGCCTGGAACGCACGGCGGAGCTCCTTCTCGGAGGTGCCGCTCAGTGATCAACATCGTCATCGCCGGCGCGGTGGGCCTCGTCCTGTCGATGCTGGGGACCCCCTTGGCGATCAGGCTGTTCTCGCGGCGCGGCTACGGCCAGGAGATCCGCGAGGAGGGAGTGCAGGCCCACCTGGGCAAGCGCGGCACCCCCACCATGGGCGGCATCGTGTTCGTGCTGGCCGCGCTGCTGGCCTACGGCGGCTCCCACCTGGCCACGCTGTCGCCGCCGACGGTGTCGGGCATGCTCGTGCTGTTCCTGATGACCGGCCTCGGCGCGGTCGGCTTCCTCGACGACTTCATCAAGATCTACAAGCAGCGCAGCCTGGGCCTGCGCAGCGGCGCCAAGGCCCTCGGCCAGCTCGTCGTCGGCGCCGTGTTCGCCGTGCTGATCACCCGCCAGCCCAACGTCTACGGCATCACCCCCGCCGAGACCCGGCTGTCGTTCCTGCGCGACATCGGCCCCTCGATCGGCATCGTCGGCTTCACCATCTGGGTGCTGTTCATGATCGTCGGGTTCTCCAACGCCGTGAACCTCACCGACGGCCTCGACGGCCTGGCCAGCGGCGCGACCGGCGTCGTGCTCGGCGCGTACGTGCTGATCGGCAACTGGCAGCTCCGCAACAACTGCATCGACCAGCTCGGGCCCAACTGCTACTGGGTGCGCGACCCGCTCGACCTGTCGGTGGTGGCCGCGGCCGTGCTGGGGGCGCTGGTCGGGTTCCTGTGGTGGAACGCCCCGCCGGCGAAGATCTTCATGGGCGACACCGGCTCGCTGGCCCTGGGCGGCGTGCTGGCCGGCCTGGCCATCGCCACCCGCACGCAGCTCCTGCTGATCATTCTGGCCGGCCTGTGCGTGATCATCACGGCGTCCGTCATCATCCAGGTCGGGTTCTTCAAGATGACCGGGAAACGGGTGTTCAGAATGGCGCCGCTGCAGCACCACTTCGAGCTGAAGGGCTGGGCCGAGACCACGATCGTGGTGCGGTTCTGGCTCATCGCCGGGCTCTGCGCGGCGCTCGGGCTCGGGCTGTTCTACGTCGAGTGGATGCCCAAGCCATGACGTTGACGTGCGTGGCCGGGCTCGGCGTCTCGGGCACCGCGGTGGCCGGGGCGCTGGCCGGACGCGGCGAGCGGGTCGTGGTCGTGGAGGCCGTGGAGGGCGAGCGGCAGCTGACCGCCGCGGCCGAGCTGGCCCGCGCCGGGGTCGAGACCAGGTTCGGCGAGATGGTGCTGCCCGAGGGCACGACCAGGCTCGTCACCACCGGCTGGGCCCCGCACCACCCGCTGGTCGCCGCCGCGCTGGCGGCCGGCGTCGAGGTCGTCGGCGAGGTGGAGCTGGCCTGGCGGCTGCGCCCGCCGCACGCCGCCCCCTGGCTCGCGCTGACCGGCACCAACGGCAAGACCACGGCCGTGCGCATGCTCACCTCGATCCTCCAGGCCGCCGGGCTCGACGCCCTGGCCGTTGGGAACGTGGGCGTCCCGGTCGTCCGCGCCGTCGCCGAGCCGTACGACGCCCTGGCCGTCGAGCTGTCCAGCTTCCAGCTCCACTGGTCCAGCACCCTGGCCCCGCACGCCGCGGCGATCCTCAACATCGCCCCCGACCACCTCGACTGGCACGGCTCCATGGCCGAGTACGCCGCCGCCAAGGGCCGCATCTACGAACGCGCCGGCACCGTCATCTACAACGCCGACGACCCCGAGTGCGCCCGCCTGGCCGAGCCCTACGAGGGGGCCGTCGGCTTCACGCTGCGGGCCCCGCGCAGCGGCCAGATCGGCGTGGTCGAAGACCTGCTGGTCGACCGGGCGTTCGTGGCGGACCCGGTCGAGGCGGCGGAAGAGCTGGCCACGTTCGCCGACATCCGGCCCCTGGCCCCCCACAACGTGGCCAACGCCCTGGCCGCCGCCGCCCTGGCCCGCTCGCTCGGCGTGCCGTCCGAGGCCGTACGGCTGGGCCTGCGCGCCTTCAAGCCCGACCCCCACCGCCTGTCCCACGTCGACCGGGTCGGCGACGTCGACTACGTCGACGACTCCAAGGCCACCAACCCGCACGCCGCCGCGGCCGCGCTGAGCGCCTACCCGTCGATCGTGTGGGTGGCGGGCGGTCAGCTCAAGGGCGCCGACGTCGACGACCTGGTCCGGCGGGCCGCGCCCCGCCTGCGCGGCGCGGTGCTGCTGGGCGCCGACCGCGCGGCGATCGCCGAAGCACTCGCGCGACACGCGCCGAATGTCCCCGTCGTGGACATCCCGGGCCAAGACACTGGTGTGATGGACACCGTCGTCACCGAAGCCGCGCGGCTGGCCTCCCCCGGGGACACCGTGCTGCTCTCCCCAGCGGGCGCCTCGCTCGACATGTTCCCCGGCTATCCGGCACGAGGGGAGGCCTTCGCCCGTGCCGTCCACGAGCTGAGGCGGCGGCGTGAGCAGTAGCACCGGCACCGCCGGCGCCCGCCCGGCCGCTGGCGAGTCCACCCGGTCCAAGGCCCAGGAGGGCCCGGCGAGCTGGGTCCGCGAGCAGCGCGCCGTGCTGAAGGAACTGCTCGACAAGCCGCTGACGACCTACTACCTGATCATCATGTGCAGCGCGCTGCTGCTCGCGCTCGGGCTCATGATGGTGCTGTCGGCCTCCGCGATCGAGGCCCAGCAGAAGACCGGCAACCCGTTCTCGTGGTTCATCAAGCAGTCGTTGTCGGCCGGCGTCGGCGTGCCCGTGATGTACGCCTGCTCGCGCCTGCCGCCGAAGTTCTTCCGCTGGGCGGGCTACCCGCTCATGGCGCTGGCGGTGCTGGCGCTGGTCATGGTGCTGTTCATCGGCGAGTCCGAGCTGGGCGCGCAGCGGTGGATCTACCTCGGCCCGTTCACCCTCCAGCCGTCCGAGCCGGCCAAGCTGGCGCTCGTGCTGTGGGGGGCCGACCTGCTGGCCAGACGGGCCAGGCAGGGCCGGATCGAGTGGCGGCAGATGCTGATCCCGCTCATGCCAGGCACCGCGATCCTGGTCGTCATGGTCCTGCTCGGCCGCGACCTCGGCACCACCCTCGTGCTCTTCATGATCTTCCTGGCGCTGCTGTGGGTGGTGGGGGCGCCGATCAAGCTGTTCGGCGGCATCCTGGCGCTGGCGGTGCTGGCCGCGGCCATCATGATCAAGGTGGAGCCGTACCGGATGAAGCGCATCGGGGCCTTCCTCGACCCGTGGGCCGACGCCCAGGGCGCCGGCTACCAGGCCGTGCAGGGGCAGATCGCGATGGGCTCGGGCGGCTGGTTCGGGCTCGGCCTGGGCAGCAGCCGCCAGAAGTGGAGCTGGCTGCCCCACGGCGAGAGCGACTTCATCTTCGCCATCCTCGGCGAGGAGCTCGGACTGATGGGCACGCTGATGGTGGTGGCGCTGTTCGGCCTGCTCGGCTACGCGGGGCTGCGGGTCGCGATCCGCGTCAACGACGGCTTCGTCCGCCTGGCCGCGGCCGCCATGGTGGCCTGGATCGTCGGGCAGGCGGCCGTCAACATGGGCGCCGTGCTCGGCGTCCTGCCCATCACCGGCATCCCGCTGCCGCTGGTCTCCTACGGCGGGTCGTCCCTGCTCCCCACGCTCGCCGCGCTGGGCATCCTGCTGTCGTTCGCCAAACGCGAGCCCGGCGCGCGCGAAGCCTTGGCCGCGCGTGGCCCCGGACCCGCCGCACGGGGCCTAAGCTGGCTTGGCCTGGGGGGTACGTCCAGAGGCCGAGTGAGACGTTAGGGAGTGACCGAGATGAGGGTGGTCCTCGCCGGTGGGGGGACGGCCGGGCACATCGAGCCCGCGCTCGCCCTTGCGGACGCGCTGCGCCATCTTGACCGGAGCGTCGGCATCACCTGCGTGGGCACCGAGCGCGGCCTGGAGACGCGGCTCGTGCCCGCCAGGGGCTACGATCTCGAACTGGTGCCGGCCGTGCCGCTGCCCAGGGCGATCACCCCGAGCCTGCTGACCGTGCCGGGCCGGCTGGCCGGGGCGATCAACGCCGTGTCGGGCGTCCTCGACCGGGTCGGCGCCGACATCCTGGTCGGGTTCGGCGGCTACGTCGCCACGCCCGCCTACCTGGCGGCCAAGCGCAAGGGCCTGCCGATCGTCGTCCACGAGGCCAATCCCCGTCCCGGCCTGGCCAACCGGCTGGGCGCCCGGCTGACCGACCACGTCTTCACCGGCTTCCCCGACGCCGCGCTGCCCAAGGCCGAGTTCATCGGCACCCCGCTGCGCCGCGAGATCGTCACGCTCGACCGGCTGTCCACCGGCGACAAGGCGCGCTCCTGGTTCGGGCTGGAGAACGACCGGCCCACGCTGCTGGTGTTCGGCGGCTCGCAGGGCGCCAGGTCGCTCAACCAGGCCGCGCTGGCCGCCGCGCCGGTGCTGCGCCGGGCCGGCATCCAGGTGCTCCACGTGCTCGGGCTGAACAACACCGTCGAGCACGAGCCGCCGCCCGGCGACCCCCAGTACGTGCTGCTGCCCTACGTCGACCGCATGGACCTCGCCTACGCCGCCGCCGACGTCGCGCTGTGCCGCAGCGGGGCCCTGACCTGCGCCGAGCTGACGGCCGTGGGGTTGCCGGCCGCGTACGTGCCGCTGCCGCACGGCAACGGCGAGCAGACCGTCAACGCCGAGCGCGTCGTGCGCGGCGGCGGCGGCCTGATGGTCGACGACTCCGACCTGTCACCCGATTGGATCATCCAGAACGTGCTGCCCATGCTCCACGACCCCGAACGGGTCGCCGTCATGTCGGAGGCCGCCTCCCGGCTGGGGCGCAAGGACGCCGATATCATGCTTGCCAGGAAAGTGTTGGAGATAGCCCGATGAGTCTCGTCAAGCTGGTCGATCCCGTAGCCGTCGAAGACCTCGGCCGCGTGCACTTCATCGGCATCGGCGGCGCGGGCATGTCGGGCATCGCCCGCATCCTGCTCAAGCGCGGCGTCCGCGTCACCGGAAGCGACGCGCGCAGCTCCGAGCTGGTGACCGAGCTGCGCGAGCTGGGCGCGACCGTGCACATCGGGCACGCCGCCTCCCACATCAGGGACGTCGACACCGTGGTCGTCTCCACCGCCATCCGCGACTCCAACCCCGAGCTGGGCGAGGCGCTCAAGCAGGGCCTGCGGATCATCCCGCGGGCCGCCGCGCTGGCCTCGGTGATGGCCGGCCGCACCGGCGTGGCCATCGCCGGCACCCACGGCAAGACCACCACCACCTCCATGCTCACCGTGGCGCTGCAGAAGTGCGGCGCCGAGCCGTCCTACTGCGTGGGCGGCCAGCTCGTCACCACCGGGCTGGGCGCCGACGAGGGCGCGGGCCGGGTGTTCGTGGCCGAGGCCGACGAGAGCGACGGCTCCTTCCTCATGCTGGCCCCCGACATCGCCGTGGTGACCAACGTCGAGGCCGACCACCTCGACAACTACGGCGACCCGCGCGCGGTGCACGACAGCTTCGCCCGTTTCGCCGACCGGGTGGGCTCGCTGCTCATCGTCTGCGCCGACGACCCGGGCGCCGCCGAGCTGGTCGGGCGGGCGCGCGAGCGCGGGCTGCGGGTCAGGACCTACGGCGAGCAGGGCGAGGACTACCGGGTGACCGGCGTGCGTCCCGACGGTTTCGGCACGGTGTTCTCCATCGAGGGCAGGGGAGACGTGCGGCTGGCCGTCCCAGGGGCGCACAACGCGCTCAACGCCACCGCCGCCATCGCCGTGGCCGACGAGCTGGGGCTGACGTTCGAGGACATCAGAGACGGCCTGGCGGCCTTCACGGGGGCCAAGCGGCGCTTCGAGGCCAAGGGCGAGGCGGGCGGCGTCGCGGTGTTCGACAGCTACGCCCACCACCCGACCGAGCTGGCCGCCGACCTGCGAGCCGCGCGCGACGTCGTGGCCTCCTACTCGGGCACCGGCCGGGTCATCGCGATCTTCCAGCCCCACCTGTACTCGCGCACCCGGTTCTTCGCCGACGAGTTCGGCGCCGCCCTCGCGCTGGCCGACGAGGTCATCGTCCTCGACGTCTACGGCGCGCGGGAGGATCCCGAGCCGGGCGTGTCCGGCGCGATGGTGGCCGGGCGCGTGCCGCTGCCCGCCGAGCGGGTGGCCTACGCCCCCGACCGGGCGGCGGTGCCCGACCTGGTGGCCGGGCGGGCGCGGCCGGGTGACATCGTGCTCACGATGGGGGCGGGCGACGTGACGGAGCTCGGGCCGCAGCTCGTGGCGCGCCTGTCCTGAGCCGTACGGGCGTGGCGGGCGGGCGCCGGACGGCCCGGCGGCGTACGTTCGAAGCCGGCGTGCGAGGAGGGCGATGAAGGCGCGTAACGCGTTCCTGGTGCTGTTGACGGCGGGGGTGGTCGGCTCGGCCGCCTGGCTGGTGTTCTTCTCGCCGGTGCTGGGCGTGCGGTCGATCGAGATCGTGGGAAATCTCACAGTGACCAGCGAGCACATCAAGCAGCAGGCCGCCGTCCCCGACCTGCATCCGCTGGCCACGGTCGACCTGGCCGACGTCCAGGCGCGCGTGCTCGGCATCCGGCAGCTCGCGACGGCGAAGGTCGACCGGGTGTGGCCGGGCACGCTCAGGATCGAGGTGGTCGAGCGCGAGCCGGTCGCGGTGATCCCCGCGGGCGGCCGGTTCGCGGTGGTCGACAAGCAGGGCGTGGTGATCGAGGTCAAGGACACGTCGCCGTTCATGCTGCCGTTGCTCAAGGTCGACCGGCCGGCCGCGGGCGACCCGGCCACCATGGCGGCGCTCCAGGTCGTCCAGGCGTTGCCGCCGGTGGTGGCGGGCAAGGTCCGGCAGGTGCGCGCCGCCTCGGCCGAGGGCGTGACGCTGGAGCTGTCCGACGGCCGTACCGTCCTGTGGGGCGGGGCCGACAGGCCGCAGGAGAAAGGCCGCATCCTGGTCTCGCTCCTGAGCCGCAAGGCCACCCTGTACGACGTCAGCTCTCCCGACGTCGTCACCTTGAAGTGATCACGAGTGTCAGGGTCTGGCAACTCCGTGGCAAGGGCATCGCGTGCCTGTGCGAGGTGGGGGTCGCGGCGTGAGAGCCTGTAGATCGGAGCTTCGGCAGAGGAAGGCCCCGACCAGGCGCGACTCCGGAGCGAATCGGACAGCCCGCGACACGCCGGACGTGCTTGCGGCGCGGTTAGTTGACCCGCCTGGTAGGGGCCTCCTACTGTCCGTATCAATCCTCAGGTTGACATAAATCTAAATCTCAACCTGAGGTTGAGAGTTACGAAACTGAGAAAAAGCGGAGACGATCCGCACCGAAATGGCAAGTCAACGAGCGGAAAGGCCCCTCGTCGTGGCAGCACCGCAGAACTACCTCGCGGTCATCAAGGTCGTCGGCATTGGCGGCGGCGGAGTGAACGCCGTCAACCGGATGATCGAGGAGGGACTCAAGGGCGTCGAGTTCATCGCCATAAACACCGACGCCCAGGCGCTGCTGATGAGTGACGCCGATGTGAAACTCGACGTGGGCCGCGAGCTCACGCGCGGACTGGGCGCCGGAGCCAACCCCGACGTGGGGCGCAAGGCGGCCGAAGACCACCGTGAGGAGATCGAGGAGGTCCTCAAGGGGGCCGACATGGTCTTCGTCACGGCCGGCGAGGGCGGTGGCACGGGCACCGGCGGCGCGCCGGTCGTGGCCAACATCGCCCGGTCGCTCGGCGCGCTGACGATCGGCGTGGTGACCCGGCCCTTCAGCTTCGAGGGGCGGCGTCGCGCCTCGCAGGCCGAGGCCGGTATAGAGACACTGCGCGACGAGGTCGACACCCTCATCGTGATCCCCAACGACCGGCTGCTGTCGATCTCCGACCGCCAGGTGAGCGTGCTCGACGCGTTCAAGGCGGCCGACCAGGTGCTGCTGTCCGGTGTCCAGGGCATCACCGACCTGATCACCACGCCCGGCCTGATCAACCTCGACTTCGCCGACGTCAAGTCGGTCATGTCGGGCGCGGGCTCGGCGCTCATGGGCATCGGCCACGCGCGCGGCGACGACCGGTCGGTCGCCGCCGCCGAGATGGCGGTCTCCAGCCCGCTGCTGGAGGCGAGCATCGACGGCGCCCACGGCGTGCTGCTGTCGATCGCGGGCGGCTCCGACCTCGGCCTGTTCGAGATCAACGAGGCGGCCCAGCTCGTCTCGATGGCCGCCGCGCCCGACGCCAACATCATCTTCGGCACGGTCATCGACGACGCCCTCGGCGACGAGGTGCGGGTCACCGTGATCGCGGCGGGCTTCGACGACGTGCCGCCGCCGGCCGAGAAGCCGCTGCCCAGGCCCGCCGCCCGGCCCGCCGCGCAGCCCGCTGCGCCGGTGTCGTCCTCGGCCCTGCGGCCCGGTGTGCCGGCTTCGCCCAGCGTGAAGTCCGAGCCGCCCGCGCCGCGCCCTGAGCCGAGGCCGGAGCCGCGTCCTGAGCCGCGTGCCGAGCTCCGGTCGGAGCCGCGCCAGGAGTTCAGGCCGGAGCCGCGCCAGGAGTTCAGGCCGGAGCCGCGTCCCGAGTCTCGCCCGGAGCCGCGCGAGTTCAGGCCGGAGCCGCGTCCTGAGCCCCGCCCGGAGCAGCGTCCCGAGCCGGTGCGGCCGGTGGAGTCGGTCCAGGCCGCCGAGCCCGTCGCCGCACTCGGCGACGACGAGCCGCAGGCCCCGGTCTCCATCCCGAGGCCCACGCCCGAACCGGCCAACCCGCCCACGCCCATCACCTCCCGCATGTCGGAGCCTCCCAAACGTCCTCGGGTGATCTTCGAGGAGCAGGAGGAGGAACTCGACGTCCCCGACTTCCTCAAGTAGCTCACCACCCACCGCCGCTCCCCGCAGGCGTACGGGAGCGGCGCCGTCGTGTGTGCCGGGATCCGACCCGCGGCACGGAAAGGGGGCCATCGTGGCGTACGGCGTACAGGCCGAACTGCGAGGCGATGGAGGCAGGGAGAGGGAGACAGACGTGCGGAGGGACGAGATCGCGGCCGGTCTCACCGAGATCGAGGACCGCATCGGCGCGGCCTGCCACGCGGTGGGCCGCGACCGCGGCGAGGTCACCCTGATCGCGGTCACCAAGACCAGACCGGCCGACGACGTGCGCATCCTGTGCGAGCTGGGTGTGCGCGACGTCGGCGAGAACCGCGACCAGGAGGCCGCGCCCAAGGCGCACGAGCTGGCCGGCCTGCCGCTGACCTGGCACTTCGTCGGCCAGTTGCAGACCAACAAGGTGCGGTCCGTCGTCGGGTACGCCGACGTGATCCACTCGCTCGACCGCCTCCGGCTGCTGGAGGCGATCAGCAAGGAGGCCGTGCGGCAGGGCCGCAAGGTCGGCTGCCTGATCCAGGTGGCGCTCGACGACGACCCCTCCAGGGGCGGCGCCCGGCCCGCCGACGTGCTTGCGCTGGCCGACGAGGTGGCGCTGGCCGACGGCGTGTGGCTGGGCGGCGTCATGGCGGTCGCCCCGCTGGGGGTGGAGCCCGCCCGCGCCTTCGCCGTGCTGCGCGATGTCGCGACCCGCGTCCAGGAGCAGCATCCGCGGGCCACGATGGTCTCCGCGGGCATGAGCCAGGACCTCGACGAGGCGGTCGCGTACGGTGCGACACACGTGCGGATCGGTACGGCGTTGCTCGGTCGTCGCAGGCCCTTCGTCAGGTAATGTCCCCTCAAGTGGGTCTTCAGGCCCATGATCAAGTAGAGGTCGATCCGCGGTGAGCTCCAAGGGGGTACGGCTGCCGCCTCGGCCCCGGCGACGGGTCCGAGCCAGTGCGACCATGAGCAGGAGGACGACGTAGCGATGGCCGGCGCGATGCGCAAGATGGCGGTCTACCTCGGTCTCGTGGAGGACGACCGCTACGAGAGGTACGAGACCTACACCGACGAGTACGCCTACGACGACGATGTCCAGCGGACCGGCGAGGAACGGCCCGTGGCGGTCCAGGACCGCGACGAGGAGGCCGACTCCGCGGTCCCCGCGCCCAGGCCCGCCACGACGATCCTGGAGCGCCGCACGACCGACCTGGCGCGCATCACGACCCTCCATCCCCGGACCTACAACGAGGCCCGAACCATCGGAGAGCACTTCCGCGACGGCACCCCGGTCATCATGAATCTGACCGAAATGGTTGACAGCGACGCGAAGCGGCTCGTGGATTTCGCGGCAGGTCTGGTCTTCGGCCTACATGGAAGCATTGAACGTGTTACCAACAAGGTGTTCCTGTTGTCCCCTGCCAATGTCGAGGTGACCGCCGAGGACAAGGCCCGAATCGCGGAACGCGGGTTCTTCAACCAGAGTTAGAGTCTCTGTATGTCCATCGCACCCAACCGGGTCCACGCGCGGCCGGGAGGGCACACCAGAAGTGGAGGCGCGGCCGGGCCGTGGAGATCGTGAGTGGGATCTTGGTCGTAGTCCTGTCTCTGTATTTGGTGCTGCTCATCGGCAGGATGATCTTTGAGACGGTGCAGGCGTTCGCCCGGCAGTGGCGGCCTTCCGGGGTCGTGCTGGTGCTGGCGGAGGCCACGTACACCGCGACAGACCCACCTCTCAAGTTCCTCCGCCGTTTCATTCCCCCGCTCCGGTTGGGTACGGTGGCCTTTGACCTAAGCTTCACTGTCCTGTTCATCGTCGTTCTGATCTTGATCCAGATCGCTGGGTCACTGGGCGGCCGGTGAGGCGGGCTGGTGGGGTGGCCGGTCGTGATCCAACTCGTGTCCGCGCTGAAGTGATTCGGGTTCACCGTCCCTCCGGACAGACTCCAAGCGCGCCAAGGAGACCAAAAAATGCCGCTGACGCCCGCTGATGTGCGGAACAAGCAGTTCAGTACCACCCGGCTGCGGCCGGGCTACGACGAGGAGGAGGTCGATGCCTTCCTCGACGAGGTGGAGGCTGAGCTCGACCGCCTGATCCAAGAGAACGAGGAGCTACGCGCCAAACTGGCCGAGTGCCTGCGTGGGAAGGTGCCGGGCGGCATGGGCATGCCCATGGCCTCCGCGCCCGTCCAGGAGCAGCCGAAGCCGGAGATGATGGCGCCGCCGCAGCCGGAGCCCATGCGGGCCCCCGAGCCGCAGCCGATGCGGGCCCCCGAGCCGCAGCCCGTGGCCATGAGCATGCCTCCCGCCGAGGACAACATGGACACCGCGGCCCGCGTGCTGGCCCTCGCCCAGCAGACCGCCGACCAGGCGATCGCCGACGCCCGCCGGGAGGCGGACGAGACGGTGACCCGCGCCCGCCGCGAGGCCGACGAGATCCTCACCAAGGCCCGCCGCCAGGCCGAGCAGGTCATCGGCGACGCCCGCGCCCGCGCCGAGACGCTCGAGCGCGACGCGCAGGAGCGCCACCGCCAGGCGATGGGCTCGCTGGTGCAGACCCGCGACGAGCTCGAGCGCAAGGTCGAGGAGCTGCGCAGCTTCGAGCGCGAGTACCGCAGCCGCCTCAAGCTCTACCTGGAGAACCAGCTCGCCGAGCTCAACGTCTCCGCGGAGGGCAGCGGCGGGTTCCCGGTCATGTCCGGTCCGCAGGGTCAGGCTCCCGCCATGTCGCACGCGGTTCCCCAGGGTGGCCAGCAGCCTCTTCCCGGTGGCCCCAACCCGTTCGGCGGCGAGGCTCCGCAGGGCGCCTTCCCCGGCGGCGACGGTCCGCACAACGACCGCCGGTAAAGTAACGGGTCACTAGGACCTGTCACTCGAAAGAGCCCCCTGTGATCCTTATCAGTGCTGGTTTGGTGCTCGCGGCGGTCGTGTTGCTGATCGCGGGCTTCGTACTGGCTAAGCCGTTCCTGATCATGTGGTCCATCGTGGTCAGCGTGCTGTCCGCGCTGTTCCTGGTGATCGGGGCGTTGCTGCGGCGTCACGAGCTGTTTCCCGGTGGTGGGCGGGCCGCTGCGCCGGCCACCCCTCCGGCCCCGCTCCCGCCGCCCGGCCTGCCGTACAACCAGACCGGTCCTGCCGGGCCCCAGCCGCACCCGCGGCCACAACCCCACCCGCATCCGCACCCGCAGACGCTTCAGCGGACCGCCGTTCCGGCCTCCGCGCCTCGCCGCCCCGCGGCGAGCGGCATCTCGCCGGACGCGATCGTGCTGGTGATCCCGGGCCGCAAGAGATACCACGTGCCGGGCTGCCGCCAGCTGGCCGGACGGGATCACGAGGAGCTCACCCACGAGGAGGCACGCGAGGAGGGCTTCACGCCCTGCACCACGTGCCTTCCGGACGCCGCGCTCGGCGGACGGCAGTTGCCGCCTGCCGCCGACCCCGAGCCCGCCGTCGCCCCCGGCCCCGGTGCCACCCCCTCCGCCGTGGCGGAGAGCCGGGCCGAGACCTCCGCGGAGACCCGGGACCTGCGCCCGCCGGTCGTACCGCCGAAGCCCGACACGAAGGCTTCCACCCCCACCCCGGAGCCCGCCGCCCCCCGCGAGGAGGGCGCCACCGGGTGGTTCGGCCGTCCGGCCGCCGCCGCGCAGGCGAGCGACCCGGCCACGTCCCCCTCCTCGCCCGCCGCCGCGCCTGATTCCGAGGCCGGTCCGGACGACGAGCAGGGGGAGATCCAGACTTCCTACTTCCGGCCGCCGTCGGAGCGTGAGCGGCCCGCGCGTCCCTCTTCGCCGGACGACGCCAAGGGCCCGACGGCCGCCCCTTCGAGCCCTGCCGCCGCCTCCAAGACCTCGCCGGCTTCGGGGGCGTCCAAGAGCCCGTCGGCTGCCGGGGTGGGTGAGGGGGAGGCTCCGGCCAAGCCGTCCAAGGGCGCGGCTGCGGCCGAGGCCGGTGCGGGTGCGGCGGCTTCGGGCCGGACGGGCGATGACGCGGCTGGTTCCGGCAAGTCGGTCGAGAGCGCGCCGGGCAAGCCGTCCTCGGCCGCCCGGCCCACCGACCGGCCTGCACGGCCCGCCGAACAGCCCGCCGGTGACGGTGACGACGCGTCCGACCCCGACACGGCGCCGCAGCCTCGTGTGACCGCCTCCGGGCTGCCGGTCCAGCCGGAACCCTCTGATGGGGCTTCCAAGGCGTCCGAGCGGCCTTCTGGGGCTGCACCGGCCCCTTCCGCCCGTCCGGCGGCGGCCGCCCCGGCGCCGAAGACCGGGAGCAAGGACACCAAGCCCGGCACGACCGGCAAGGAGAGCCCGGCGAAGGGCGAGACGTCCGGCGCCAAGCCCGGCAAGACGGGTGAGGGCTCGAAGGGCGAAGCCGGCGGCGCGTCCGGTCCGGCCGGGCGCCCAAGGACGGTCAAGGTCATCACCGGCACCCGTCGCTACCACAGCGGCACCTGCCCGCTGATCAGGGGCGCGGGGGAGACGGGAGTGGAGACCATGACGATCCCCGAGGCCGAGGACGCCGGTCTGACCAGCTGCCCGGTGTGCCAGCACGACCGCGAGACGGCCAAGTAGCCCCCGCCCACCCCAGCCCCGCCGCGCATTCGCCGGCGGCCCTTCGGGGCTCAAGGACGCCCATCTCCATGGGCCCGGCTCAAGGGTGTTCACACTGGCGGGCTCGTTCGGCGTCCGCCGGGTTGGGCGTCAGGGGTGGGGGCCGTGGTGCAGGCGGGGGAGCCAGGCGTGGGGGGTGTGCTCGGTGCGCGAGGCCGCGGCCAGCCAGTGGCGGCGGCCGTCGTCCGGCAGTGGCAGGACGGTCTCGAAGTCGATCTCGTCCTTCGGGCGGGGAGCCGTGGACTTGTAGCGGAGCTGCACTTCCGGTGCGAGGTGCCGGAAGCCGTCCCGCATGATTGTCAGGTCTGTCAGGGGACGGCGGATCCGCGGGTCGCGGCGGTAGATCCACTCGTCCTCGGCGGACTCACGGGCCAGGGGCGCAGGGCGCCGGGTCTGATCGCGGCGTGCACGTCCCAGCCGGTCAGGAGCCGCCGGACGGCGAGCTGGCCGCGGCGCAGCAGCGCGACGATCTCCTCCAGGGCCCGGACTCCCAAGGTCCCCACGGCGTGTCGATCCGCGTCATGCGGTCATTGTCCGCCCTTCTCCGGACGAGGTACCGCAGGGAAACCCCGAACGCCCCGCGACCGGGCAGAGCTCACCGGGCTGTCCACGTGGCCGCCGTCCTGCTGGTGGACTTGGCCGTGAGCGGATCGGCCTGCGGGGCGGGCCACACCTGGATCAGGTACTCCTCGAGGGGGGCGTCGTCGTCCCGCGGGTCGCCGTCGTCGCGGTTGCGTCCGTGGACGCGCAGCCGGTAGCCGCCGGGGCCGGGCAGTTCCAGCTGTGCGGCCGGGTTCTCGCCGCCGCCCGTCGTCGCGAAGTCCATGAACGCCGATCGCCAGGCGACGGACACCTCGGCGACGTCCTGCCAGCCGTCGGTCATCAACGGCGGGGCGGCGTCCCACAGTTCGGCGGTGACGACGATGTCGCCGATCTCCTGGCCGCACACGATGCGCGCGCCGTCGCCGTCGGGATCGGCCTGGACCAGGCCCGTCGCGGTCATGTCCCACGCGAACTCCGTCACGAGGTCCTCACCGGCCAGGTCGACGGTGGACGCGTCCACGAACACCCGAGCGCTGGCGCGGCGGATCAGAGTCGGCACAGAACGGGATCCTTTCGGAACGCGAGAGGAGGCGAACGCACGCGGGGGCGCCACCGAGGTGATCGGTGGCGCCCCCGCGTGGACGGATCGCGGCCTGGGTCAGGCGCGGCGGAGGTGGAACGTCAGGCCCAGGTCCTCGTCGTGGTGGGCCGGGAGGTCCTCCTGGGCGCCCTCGGTGAGGGACGTGGCCAGGACCTCGTCGGCGACCGTGCCGCCGCCGGAGCGCAGCGCGGCGGCCAGGTCGGGCGAGGAGGCCGTCCACCACAGGTCGATGCGGTCGGTGATCGACAGGCCGGAGGACTTGCGGGCCTCCTGGACCAGCCGGATCACCTCGCGCAGCAGGCCGGCGCGGCGCAGCTCGTCGGACAGCTCCAGGTCGAGGGCGACGGTCTCGCCCGTGCCGGTGCCGATGGCGCCGGTCTCCACGGCCCAGCCCGCGCGCGGCTGCTCGGTGACGATCACCTCGTCGGGGCCGAGCATGATCTCGCCCAGCTCGTCCGCCTCGATCATGACGGGGGTGCCGCCACGCAGCGTACGGGCCACGCGGGTGGCGTCGGCGGCGGTCACCGCGGCGGCCACCAGCTTGGTACGCGACCCGAACCGCTTCCCGAGCGCCCGGAAGTTCGGCTTCACCGTGTACGACACGAGATCGGCGTCGAATCCGGACATGTCCTCCAGGGCCTGGACGTTGAGCTCGTCCGCCACCAGCCCCCGCAACTCGGCGGGCAGCGACGGCCAGCCGTGCGCGCCCACCAGCGCCCGGCGCAGCGGCTGCCGCGTCTTCACGCCGGAGGAGGCCCGCGCCGAGCGGCCCAGCTCGACCAGCCTGCGGACCATGGCCATCTGGTCCGACAGCGCCGGATCGAGCAGGTCCTCGCGCACCTGCGGCCAGCTGGTCAGGTGGACCGAGGAGGGGGCGCCGGGCGCGCGCAGCACGTCCCAGAGGTAGTCGGTGACGAACGGCGTGATCGGCGCCATCAGCCGGGTGACCGTCTCCAGGCACTCGTACAGGGTGGCGAACGCCTCGCGCGAACCCTGCCAGAAGCGGCGGCGCGAGCGGCGGACGTACCAGTTGGACAGGTCGTCGAGGAAGTCGGCCAGGCGGCGGCCGGCGCGCTGGGTGTCGTACTCGTCGAGGGACGCGGTGACCTCGGCAACCGTCCGGTGCAGCTCGGCCAGCACCCAGCGGTCCAGCAGCGGACGCTCGGCGGCCGGCGGAGCGGGCTCGGACGGGCTCCAGGACTCGGCGTTGGCGTACAGGGTGAAGAAGGAGGAGGTGTTCCACAGGGTCAGCAGGACCTTGCGGACGATCTCCTCCAGGGCGTTGTGCCCCACCCGGCGGGCCGCCCACGGCGATCCGGAGCAGGCCATGAACCAGCGCAGCGCGTCGGCGCCGTGCTGGTCCATCAGCGGGATCGGCTCCAGGATGTTGCCCAGGTGCTTGCTCATCTTGCGGCCGTCCTCGGCCAGGATGAGGCCGAGACACAGCACGTTCTCGTAGGAGGACTGGCCGAAGACCAGCGTGCCGACCGCCATCAGCGAGTAGAACCAGCCGCGGGTCTGGTCGGTGGCCTCGCAGATGAACTGCGCGGGGTAGACGCCCTCCGGCTTGCCGTGCTCGCCCCACTGCGCGAACGGCATCGAGCCCGAGTCGTACCAGGCGTCGATCACGTCGGGCACGCGGGTGGCGAGCTCGCCGCAGGAGGGGCAGTCGAAGGTCACGTCGTCGACGTACGGGCGGTGCGGGTCGAGCGCGGAGACGTCCTGGCCGGCCAGCGTGCTCAGCTCGGCCAGCGAGCCGACGCAGGTGACGTGGCTCTCGTCCGCCGAGCACACCCACAGCGGCAGTGGCGTGCCCCAGTAGCGCGAGCGCGACAGCGACCAGTCGACGTTGTTGCGCAGCCACTCGCCGAACCGGCCCCACTTGATGGTCTCGGGGAACCAGTTGGTGTTGGCGTTCTCCGACAACATCTGGTCCTTGACCGCGGTGGTGCGGATGTACCAGGACGGGAGCGCGTAGTACAGCAGCGCGGTGTGGCAGCGCCAGCAGTGGGGGTAGGCGTGCTCGAAGTGGGTGCCCCGGTACAGCAGGCCGCGCCGGCGCAGGTCCTCGGTGAGCTCCTCGTCGGCGTCCTTGAAGAAGCGGCCGCCGACCATGGGCACGTCGTCGAGGAACCGGCCGTCGGGGCCGATCGGGTTGACGATCGGCATGTCGTACCGCTTGATGACGGCCATGTCGTCGGCGCCGAAGGCGGGGGCCTGGTGGACCAGGCCGGTGCCGTCCTCGACGGTGACGTAGTCGCCGAGCACGACGTAGTGGGCGCCGGGGATGTCGACCAGGTCGAAGGGGCGGCTGTAGCGGGTGCGCTCCAGCTCGCGGCCGGTGCAGCGGGCCACCTCGGTGACGTCCTCGCCGAGGACGGACAGCAGCGGCTCGGCCACCACCAGCACCTCGCCGTCGGCGGTCCTGGCCGCGACGTAGGTGACGTCGGGGTGCACGGCGACGGCCGTGTTGGACACCAGCGTCCAGGGCGTGGTGGTCCAGATGAGCAGCGCCGCGCCCAGCTCGGCCAGCGGCCCGGACGTCACGGGCATGCGCACGTAGACCGACGGGCTGGAGACGTTCTCGTAGCCGCCCGGCTGGCCCAGCTCGTGGTCGGACAGGCCGGTGCCGCAGCGCGGGCAGTACGGCGTGATGCGGAAGTCGCGGAACAGCAGCCCCTTGTCGAAGACGACCTTCAGCGACCACCAGACAGACTCGATGTAGGACGGGTCCATCGTCCGGTACGCCTGGGACAGGTCGATCCAGTAGCCCATGCGCTCGGTCATCTGCTCGAACGCGTCGACGTGCCGCAGCACAGACTCGCGGCACTTGGCGTTGAACTCGGCGATGCCGTAGTCCTCGATGTCCTTCTTGCCGGTCAGGCCCAGCTCACGCTCGATGCCGACCTCGACGGGCAGGCCGTGGCAGTCCCAGCCGGCCTTGCGCGGGACGCTGAAGCCGCGCATCGACTTGTAGCGCGGGAACAGGTCCTTGAACACCCGGGCCTCGACGTGGTGCACGCCGGGCAGGCCGTTGGCGGTGGGCGGGCCCTCGTAGAACACCCAGGCGGGGTTGCCGGCGTTCTGCTCGACGGACCGCTCGAAGATCTTCCCGTCCCGCCAGCGGTCGAGGACCTCGCGCTCGAGCGCGGGCAGGTCGACCTGCGCGGGAAGAGAGCGGAATGATGGGGAAGACATGTCGGGCGGGACCTCCACGCGTCGTCGGCCGGTTGTGGCGTGCGCGAAGGGACGAAGCCTCGCGGCTCCGCGGTACCACCCTTCTTGGCCTCCGGGGAGGCCCTCTTCATTCGCTTGCTGCCGGGTCTAGTGAGCTCTGCCGAGCCGTTCTTCCGGCGGCTCCGGGGTGATATCCCTCACAGCATCGCTCGCGGTGGGGCCCCATCAACGCCTTGCAGTCTCAAACCATAACGCAGAGTGGAGCCGAAGACTTCCAGGTTTCCTCCCGCAGCCGGGGGCGTTGGTACGCAAGGAGGAAATTTGTGGGAATGGACGTCCCCGGGGAGGAGTTGAACGGGCGAGGCGGGATAGTACGGGTGAGGTAAACCATCCGGCGGGTCGTTTGCCGTTCCGTTATGAGGATCCTAAGCTGCCCGCACCATTCACGGCCTTGATCAGCATGGAGGCAGCCATGGCGGCAGTCACGCAGACCGCTACACCGTCGATGTGGTCGGAAGAGGAGCTGGCCGAGGTACGCGGCAGGCTGCGCACCGAGATCGACGAGCTCGAGGCCGACATCCTCCGCCACGAGTCGGAGATAGCCTCTGGTGACGTCACCCAGGGCGCGGGCGACGACCAGGCGGACGCCGGCGCCAAGACGTACGAGCGCGAACGCGAGATCGCCCTTACCCTGAATGCGCGCGATCTGGTCGCGCAGAACGAACGTGCGATCGCCAGGATCGACGCAGGGACCTATGGAGTGTGCGAATCGTGCCACAAGCCGATCGGCAAGGAACGCCTTCAGGCGTTCCCGAGGGCGACGCTGTGCGTGGCCTGCAAGCAGAAGGAGGAACGCCGCTAGGCAGGCCACGCGGACGTCTCCTCGCGATCCTCACCTCGCTGGCGGTCGTCGTCTACGCGGCTGACCTGATCAGCAAGACGATCGTGCTGCGAACGCTCGAAGGCAAGGCGCCGCTCGTCGTCCTCCAGGACGTCCTGCAGTTCCGGGTGATCTTCAACTCGGGTGCGGCGTTCAGCATCGGCACGGGGATGACGTTCGTGTTCACGTTCATCGCGGCGGGCGTGGTGGTGGCGATCGTGCGCACCGCGCGCAAGCTCCACAGCCTGCCGTGGGCGATCACCCTCGGGCTGCTCCTCGGCGGGGCGCTCGGCAACCTGACCGACAGGCTGCTGCGCTACCCGTCGGGGTTCGGCCGGTCCACGCAGCTCCAGGGGCACGTCGTGGACTTCATCGAGGTGCTGCCCGGGCACTTCCCGGTGATCGACTACTTCCCGGTGTTCAACGTCGCCGACTCGGCGATCGTCTGCGGCGGCATCCTGGCGGTGCTGCTGGCCTGGCGCAACGTGCAGATCGACGGCACCAGGGAGACCGACACCACCGAGGAGACCATCGCGGAGACCGGGAAGGAGCCCAAGGATGGCTGAGCGGCGGAGCCTGCCCGTCCCCGACGGGCTGGAGGGCGAGCGGGTCGACGCGGCGATCTCGCGGCTGTTCGGCTTCTCGCGCACCCGCGCGGCCGAGCTGATCGCCGCCGGCGAGGTGCACGTCGACGGCGGGCAGCCGGCCAAGTCCGACCGCGTGCACGCCGGCGCCTGGCTGGAGGTGACGCTGCCGCCCCCGGTCAGCACGCCGATGCCGGTGGCCGAGCCGGTGCCCGGCATGACGATCGTCTACGAGGACGACGACATCATCGTGGTCAACAAGCCGATCGGGGTGGCCGCCCATCCCACCGTCGGCTGGACCGGCCCCACAGTGATCGGCGGCCTGCTCGGCGCCGGGCACACGATCGCCACCAGCGGCGCGGCCGAGCGGCAGGGCATCGTCCACCGCCTCGACGCCAACACCACGGGCGCGATGGTCGTGGCCAAGAGCGAGCACGCGTACTCGGTGCTGAAGCGGGCCTTCAAGGAGCGCACGGTCGACAAGCGCTACCACGCGCTGGTGCAGGGTCACCCCGACCCGTTCAGGGGCACCGTCGACGCGCCCATCGACCGCCACCCCTCGGGCGAGGGCAAGTTCGCCGTGGTCGCGGGTGGCAAGCCGTCGGTCACCCACTACGACACGATCGAGGCGTTCCGGGCGGCCTCGCTGCTGGACATCAAGCTGGAGACCGGCCGTACGCACCAGATCCGCGTGCACATGTCGGCCCTGCGCCACCCCTGCGTCGGCGACATGCTCTACGGCGCCGACCCCACGCTCGCGGCCCGGCTGGGCGTCACCCGGCAGTGGCTGCACGCGGTCGCGCTCGGCTTCGAGCACCCGGCCACCGGCGAGTGGATGTCCTTCAGCACCGACTACCCCGAGGACCTGCAGAAGGCGCTCGACGCCGTCGCCGCCGACACCTGAGCCGGCCGCTACTCCTCGCCGTCCTGCGACGGGTCGATCTGGCCGGGGGTTCTGGAGGGGGCGTCGTCCTTCTTCTTGTCCTGCTCGTCCCGCTGGGCCGCCGATCTGGTCGGCGTCGGCTTCTTCGCCGGGGACTTCGCTGGGGTGCTGGTCCGTTCGCCGCTGGTGGGCGAGGGGGCGCTGCGCCGGGGGGCGGCGGACTGCGAGGGACGCGCGGGATGTGAGGTCGCCGGGGGCGGTTCGGAGTCGGTGACGGTGGTCTTCGGCGCCTCCGTCGGGGCGTCGGTGCCGGGCGGGGTGACGACCGCCGGGATCGTCGGGGCGCGGCCCTGCACCGGCTGGTCCGACTGCTTCGTCCACCAGGCCGCGCCGCCGGTGACCAGGCCCACCAGCAGCGCGCCCGCCGCGATCGCCAGGATCGGCATCCTGCGCGGGCGGCGTACGGCCATCGGGGGCACCGGCACCGGGCCGGTCTGCTCCAGCGGCCCGCCGGTCAGGACCAGTCTCAGCCGCTGCTCGGCCTCCTCCAGCGACATGCGCTGCGCGGGGTTCTTGCGCAGCAGCCCGAGCAGCACGGGGGCGAGCACGCCCGCGCGGGCCAGCGGTTCCGGCTCGGCGTGCATGACGGCGCCGAGCGTGGCCAGGGCGTTGTCCCGGTGGAAGGGGGAGTGGCCCTCGACCGCCATGTACAGCGTCACGCCCAGCGACCACAGGTCGGAGGCGGGCCTGGCCTGGCCGCCGGCCGCCCGTTCGGGGGCCATGAAGGCGGGGGTGCCGATGAGGACGCCGGTCCTGGTGACGGGGGCCTCGTCCTCGGTGGTGGCGATGCCGAAGTCGGTGAGCACCGCCCGGCCGTCCTCGGTCAGCAGCACGTTGTCGGGCTTGACGTCACGATGGAGCACGCCCGCCGCGTGCGCGGCGCGCAGCGCCTCCAGCAGTTGCAGTCCGATGGCGGCGACCTTGGCCGGCGGCAGCGGGCCGTCGGCGCGGATGGTCTCGCCCAGGGTGCGGGAGTGCACGAGCTGCATGACGATCCACGGATGCCCGCCCTCCTCCAGCACGTCGTAGACGGCCGCCACCCCCGGATGCGCCACCCGGCCGGCCGCCCGCGCCTCGCGGAACGTGCGCACGGCGAACACCTCGCGCTCAGGGCCGCTCAGATCCGGTGGTGGCAGCACCTCCTTGACGGCCACGTCACGGCCGAGCACCTCGTCGTGCGCCTGCCACACGGTTCCCATACCGCCCTGGCCGATCGTCCTGAGCAGCCGGTAGCGGCCACCGACCATCCCCGCAGAATCGGACATGCACGGCGACTACCCAAGAAACATCCGGGCAAGCGCGGTGACGACGGCCGCCGCCGCCAGGATCACCAGGAACGGCGCCCGCAGCACCAGGGCGACCACGGCCGCCACCAGCCCCGCCGTCCGCGCCGGGTCGAACGCGGGCCGGCCCTGCTCGGTGAACATCTGCACCGCGATCAGAGCCGACAGCAACGCCACGGGCACCAGTTCGGCGAACCTGCGCACCGCCGGATGGTCCAGCACCCGGCGCGGCGCGGCCAGCCCGGCCAGCTTGAGCGCGTAGCAGCCGAGGCAGACCGCGACGATCGCCCACCAGACCGTCATCGCACCATCACCACCAGCACCGCGACCGCCGACAGCAGCACCGGCACGCCCGGCGGGAAGAACGGGCTGGCCGCCAGCGCGACCGCCGCCCCGGCCACCGCCAGCACCCGCAGCCGCCCGCTGGCGGCCAGCCGCGGCCACAGGATGGCCAGGAACGTGGCCGGGCCCACGGCGTCGAGCCCGAGCACCCGCGGGTCGCCCAGGAAGGACGTGCCGACCGCGCCGGCCAGGGTGGTGAGGTTCCAGGCGACGTACAGGCTGGCGAAGGTGGTGAGGAAGCCGGTGCGCGCCGACGGCTCGTCCGGCTGGGCCAGTGTGACGGCCGTGGTCTCGTCGATCACGCCGTGGGCGGCCAGCAGCCGGCGCGGGCCGCGGACGTTCAGCAGGTCGGCCAGGCGCAGGCCGTAGAGGGTGTTGCGGCCGCCGAGCAGCAGCGCGCCCGCGGCCGCGGCCGTCAGGTCGCCGCCCGCGCCGATCGCCCCGGCCAGCGCGAACTGCGAGGCGCCGGTGAAGGCCAGCAGGCTCAGCACGCACGCCTGGGGCACGCTGAGCCCGGCGGTGATCGCCGCCGCGCCGAACGCGAGACCGGACAACCCCACGGCCAGACCCACACCGAGGCCGTCACGCACCGCGGCGGAACGGCGAGTTGTCTGTTCCATGGGAAACAGCTTATGAACTGGGCAAATATCCGGTCTTGTACGTTCCTGCGGCCTTTTGGTAGGCGGCGGGCGGCACGCCCACGACGCGCTTGAAGTGCCGGTTCAGGTGGGCCTGGTCGGTGAAGCCCACATCCGCCGCCACCTGCGCCGGGCGTACCCCCTCAATGAGCAGCCGGCGGGCCTGCCGCACGCGCAGCGAGGTGAGGTAGGCGTGCGGCGGCAGGCCCGTCACGGCCTTGAACGCGCGCAGCAGCGGGAACGGCCGCACCCCCACCGCCGCCGCCAGCGCCTCCAGCGTCGGCGGGTCGAGCAGGCTCTCGTGCAGCAGCGCCATCGCCTCGCGCACCGCCTGCCGGCCCGCGCCCGGCGGGCTCGCGTCCGGCCTGGGCGCGGCGTGCCTGCTCAGCAGCTTGGCGAACAGCGTGCGCGACAGCGTGGAGGCGGCCAGCGCGTCGCCGCGCTCGGCCGCCTGGTGCGCCCGCCCGAGCAGGGTCGCCACCTCCGGGTCACGCACCACCTGGTGGGGGAAGTACGGGGTGGCCAGGGGCGCGTCGAGCTCGGCCGCGATCCCGGCCAGCGCCTCGACCGACGGATACAGCATCCGGTACGCCCACCCGCCCGGCGTGCCCGCCTGACCGGTGTGCACCGAGTCGGGGTTGACCAGCACCAGCTCGCCCGCGCCCGCCCGGTGCAGGGTGCCGCGGTAGTCGAACTCCTCCACGCCCGCCACGATCAGCCCGATGGCGTACCCGTCGTGGACGTGCCGGGAGAAGCGGTGGGTGACGTAGCGGGCCTTGAGCAGGTCGGTCTCGGGGACCGCCGGATGCCGCCAGAACCGGGCCCGTTCCCGCGCGCCGTCGTGCTCCGGCGTCATTCCGGGCGGAAGGTCTTGACGAAGGTGTCGAACCAGTGCCGGTCGGCGGCCCAGCGGGAGTCGAGGGTCTCCCAGTACAGGGCGTACGGGCGGCCGGCCGCGGTGTGGAAGCCCCGGTTGATCACGTGGATGAGCTGGCCCTTGCGCATCTGGGTGAACTCCCAGTCGG
Organism: Nonomuraea sp. NPDC049758; assembly: GCF_040674635.1. Taxonomy (NCBI): domain Bacteria; kingdom Bacillati; phylum Actinomycetota; class Actinomycetes; order Streptosporangiales; family Streptosporangiaceae; genus Nonomuraea; species Nonomuraea sp. NPDC049758. The sequence goes on along the minus strand of NZ_JBFAMZ010000005.1, from coordinate 185,441 downwards.
AGGCGCGCAGGCCGAGGTATTCGGTGGGGGTGATGCCGATCCGGGTGTAGTGGTCGAACTCGCCCTTGGCCTTGATCTCCTTCTCCAGGCCGAGCCAGTGTTGTTGCGGGTCCTTCCACGGGATGTCGGGGACGGTCCACTCGACGATCATCGCGCCGGGGGTGCCTGGGCCGGACAGGCGGATGCTGTCCCTGGTCGGGTTCTTGGCGGCCGTCCAGGTCTTGGGGACGGCCATGGAGAAGTGGCCGGCGTCGCTGGTGAGGGGGCGCCAGCCGGCGGGCACCGCCGGGGCCGTGGGGGTCGGCTCGCCGGTGGGGTCGTCAGTGGGTTTCTCGGTCGGCTGGGGGCTCGGCTCGGGCGTCGGGGACTTCGACGGCGGCGTCGAGGGATCGGGGGTGGGGTCGCCGGTGGCGGGCGGCTGGGCGCCGGCCGTCGGGGTGGGCGTGGCGGACACTGACAGCTGGTCGTAGAGCAGCACGCCGCCGCCGCCCAGGAGCGCCAGGACGGCCACGGTGGCGGGCACCGCGATCCACATCGTCCGGCCGCGCCGCCGCGGGTCCCCCGGGACCGTCCGGTGCGGCGGCCGCGCGTCGCCGGTGACGGGCTGCGATCCCTGCGGCGCAGGGTAGGGGCCGCTGGGGGTGGGATGGGGGCCGCTGGGCGTGGCGTGCGGGCCGTGCGGGCCGTGCGGGGCCGGGTTCTGGGGGTACGGGCCTTGGGGGGACGGGCCGGGGGCGGCGGGTCCCGGGGCCGGGAAGGGGGCCGACCACATGGGGGTCTGGTCGGCCAGCAGCGGCTGCCCGGTGGCCACCTGGTGGAGCAGGCGCGCGGCCTCGCCGGCCGGCATCCTGGCCGCCGGGTCGCGCCGCAGCAGCCCCATGATGACCGGCTGCAACGCCCCCGCCCGCACGGGCGGCTCGGGCTCGTCGCGCAGCACGGCAGCCACCGTGGCCGCCCACGAGTCGCGCTTGAACGGCGGCCGCCCCTCCACCGCCGCGTACAGGGTGGCCCCCAGCGACCACAGGTCGGACTCCGGACGGGCGGCCTCGCCGTTGAGCCGCTCCGGCGGCATGTACGCCGGGGTGCCCACCAGCCCGCCGGTCGCCGTCAGCCCCGACTCGGCCTCCAGGGCGGCGATGCCGAAGTCGGTCAGCACGACCCTGCCGTCGTCGGCCAGCAGCACGTTCTCGGGCTTCACGTCACGATGGAGCACCCCGGTGGCGTGGGCGGCCCGCAGCGCGTCGAGCACCCGGCCGCCGACCATCGCCACCAGCGCCGCCGGCAGCGGCCCGCGCTCGCCGATCACCTCGGCCAGCGAACGGGACCGGACGAGCTGCATGACGATCCACGGCCGGCCGTCCTCCTCGACGACGTCGTGGATGACGATCACCGACGGGTGGTCGAGGCGGCCGGCCGCCCTGGCCTCCCTGATGGTCCTGCGGTTGAGGTCGGCCCGCTTGGCGTCGCCCACGCCCGTGTAGCGGACCTCCTTGATCGCCACCGTACGGTCGAGCAGCTCGTCGTAGGCACGCCAGACCACCCCCATGCCGCCCTCCCCGAGGGGCTCGATGAGGCGATACCGGTTGCTGACCTGCCTTTCCACGCAGGGAAGCCTACTTGGCGGGTTTGAAGGTCGCGCTGAAGCCCTCGAAAAGGTGGTAGTCCTTCTTCCAGTGGCTGTTGAGGGTGTGCCAGTAGATGGCGTACGCCTTCCCGTTCTCGGTGATGAAGCCGCGGTCGCGCACCCGGGTCTTGCCCGTGTTGGTGTTCCAGGTGAAGTCCCAGTCGGCGGCGGCCTTCATGTAGTCGACCTTCTTGATGCCGATCTTCTTGTAGCCGCCGAAGTTGTGCTTGAGCGACGGCTCCTGCTTCTTCCAGTCCTTGTACGGGTCCTTGCCGGGCTTGGCCGCCTCCTCGATCATCAGGTAGGCGTTCGGGGCCGCGCCGGGGCCCTTGAACTTGACCTGCCGGCCGCCGCGGTCCCAGACGTCCCAGCCCTTGGGCAGCCCGATGGAGAAGCCGAGCTCCTTGTCCTTGTACATCTTCCAGCCGCTGGGCAGCGGGTCGGAATCGTCGGTCTTGTCCGGCGAGGCCGAGGGCGAGGAGGACGGCGAGGACGAGGGCGTGCCCGTGGCCGGCGGGTTCGACTCGGTGCCCGAGGTGGACTCGGTGGGCGCGGCGGACGAGGTGTGGGCCTTGGCCGACTGCCTGGCCTGCGGCGGCCTGGACGAATGGTCGTCGGGGGCCGACCTCAGGCCGAGATAGCCGCCGACCCCGGCGACCAGCACGACCGCCGCGGCGGCCAGCGCGATCGGCCCGAACTTGCGGCCCTGCTGGCGGCTGCCCACCGTGGGCTCGCCGGTGGGCTCGCCGGGGAGCGCGGAGTCCCTGGTCGAGGGCGGGATTCGCCCGCCGGTCCCGACGGGCGGCGGCGTGCCGACGGCCCTGCTCCTCGGCGTGGGCGCGGGTCTGGGCGTGGTCCGGGGCGCGGGCCTGGGCGGGGGGACGGGCAGGTCGGGGTCGGTCGGGGTGTCGTCCTCGTCCTCGACGGGGTCCGGGGCGGGGACGGCGGCGCGCAGCTTCCGGCTGGGGAAGCGCCTGGTCTCCGCCGGGCTCGACGCGGTGGCGGCCTCGCGCAGCATCCGCGCGGCCTCCTCGTACGTCAGGCGCTGCACCGGCTCCTTGACCAGCAGCCCGCTGATCACCCCGGCCAGCGGCCCGGCGTGCGGCGCGGGGTCGGGCTCGTCGGTCAGGACGGCGTGCATCGTGGCCAGCGCCATGCCGCGCTCGTGCGGCGAGCGGCCCTCGACGGCCGTGTAGAGCGTCGCGCCCAGCGACCACAGGTCGGACTCACGGCGCGCGGGCAGCCCCTTGAGCCGCTCGGGCGCGATGAACGCGGGGGTGCCCGCCAGGCCCGTCACGGTGAGCTGCGTCTCGGTCTCCAGCGTGGCGATGCCGAAGTCGGTCAGCACGACCCTGCCGTCGTCGGCCAGCAGCACGTTCTCGGGCTTGACGTCGCGGTGGAGCACCCCGGCCTCGTGCGCCCGGTGCAGCGCGTCGAGCACGGCGACGCCGATCTCGGCCACCCGCTCGGGCGGCAGCGGCCCCTCCTGCTTGATCACCGCGCCCAGGGAGCGCGACTGGACCAGCTGCATGACGATCCAGGGCCGGCCGTCCTCCTCGATCACGTCGTGGACGACGATCACGTTGGGGTGCTCGAACCTGGCCGCGGCCCGCGCCTCGCGCATCGTGCGCCGGTTGAGCAGCTGCACCTCGTCGCCCAGGGCAGCGGCGTAGCGGACTTCCTTGATGGCGACGGTGCGGTCGAGGAGCTCGTCGTGGGCGCGCCAGACGATGCCCATGCCCCCCTTGCCGATGGGCTCCAGCAGCTCGTACCGGCCGGCGATGCGGCGTCCGTCCTGCTTGCGATCCGACATCAACGGCCTCAAACCCTCCCTCTCGGCCAAGAAATACTCCCATAGCGAGGGATCATCGGCGACTCGCCGGAAGGTCAGTCCGCCATATGAGAAGGAACGTCCAGCAGGTGGAGGCGGGTGTAAGGTTTCAGACATGACTTGTCGCTACACCTTTACCGAGCCGGCTCCGGGAGGGCCGGTCGTCAGCTAGCGACCACCTGGAGTCGGCACAAGGCAGAGACGCCCCGTCTCTGCCTTTTTGGTTTTCCTGCCGGCTTCGCTGGGCCGGCCCGAGTGGGGAGTCGACATGACATCGACCTTGGAGCGGCACATGGTGACGATCGGCGGGCTGCGCGTGGGGCACGGCCCGGCCGTGGTGATCGGCGGGCGGGTGAGCCTGCGCCCGCATCGGGGGCAGGTCGACGCGCGTGAGGCGCTGGGGGAGCGGGCCACGCTGGTGGAGCCGTACTCGGCGGCCGACCTGCCGGCGATCGCGGCGCTGGCCGACGCCGTGGTGGTGGGGGCCACGTGGACGCGCGACATCCCGCTGGTGCGGGCCGCGGCCGGGCTCGGGCTGCCGGTGGTGGTCGAGCGGCGGCCGTCGGCGTCGGTGGAGGAATGGGTGGGCCTGGCGGGCTACTGCGCGGCCGAGGGGAACGACCAGGTGGTCCTGTGCGAGGGGGGCCGGCTCGACCTCGGGGTGCTGCGGGCGGCGCGGGCCGCGTCGGGGCGTCCGGTGCTGGCCGACGTCTCGCGCGACCCTGGGCTGGCGGCGGCGGCCGTGGCGGCGGGCGCCGACGGCCTCGTGGTCGCCGGTCCCGGCGGCTCGGGTGGCTCCGGGGGCTCGGGCGGCTCCGGGCGGGCGGACGAGGCTGCGGACGTGCGGGCGGCCGAGGAGGCCGTGACGCTGGTCGGCGCGTTGTTGCGGCCCGAGTCGCCGGCGACGCTGGCCGAGTGCCGGGAGGCGATCGACCGTGTCGATGCGGCGCTGGCGACCCTCCTGGAGCGGCGCGCCGCCCTGGCGGGCGTCGTGCAGCGGCTCAAGCCGGTGGGTGGGTTCGCGGGGCGGGACCTGGCGCGGGAGCGGGCGCTGGTGGCGCGGATGGCGACGCGGGCGCCCCAGCTGGGGGAGGAGCGGCTGGCGGCGGTGATGAACGCCGTCATCGAAGCGGGCCTCCACCTGGCCGAGGAACGCGCCCGCCACTGAGCCCCTCCCTGAGCCTCGGGCAGGCCGTCTCTAAGCTGCGGGAGGGCCGCCTCTTGGTCACCGCCGAGCCGTGGGCAGGCCGTCTCTGAGCCGCCTCTGAGCCGCGGGCGGGCCGCCCGCTCGCGGATCGGGAGCCTCTGGTCGAACGTCGTGCGGGGGCGGCCGGGGTGTGGGGGCGATGAGGCCGGGGGCGGGACGCTCGCGGCTCAGGGGGTGGTGAGGCGGTAGTTGTGCAACGGGCGGCCGGGGCCGGTGGCGATCTGCTGGTTGATCAGCTCGGCGAAGCGGCGGTAGCCGTCGCCGGTGGGGTGGAAGCTGCGGGCGTTGACGGTCAGCGGGTCCATGTCCACGGCCAGGCTGTTGAGGTACGGCTGCGGCGTGCCGGCCTCGTGGCCCGTGAAAGCCTCGTAGGCGTCGACGTACTCGACGCTGCCGGGGGCGCCGAGGCCGGCCAGGCCGCGGTCGTGCTCGGCCGTGACGGCGCCCACGGTGTCGTTGAGCCTGCGCGTGACGGTGTTGAGCCACCGCTGGTCGGCCACGCTCAGGTTGTCCACCGTGCGGACGGGCGAGGCGGGGAACGGCCTGGGGTAGCCGAGCACGATGACCCGGGCCCCCGGCGCGCGGGCGCGCAGCTCACCGAGCACCCTGGTCAGGCTGGGCCGCAGCTCGGCGATGCGCCGGGCGACCGTGGCGTCCTGGTTGACGCAGGCCGACGACCAGGGCAGCTTGACGATGCACCCGGTCAGGACGTCGGTGAACCCGGCGTCGTTGCCGCCGATGCTCAGCGTCACCAGGCTGGCCGACGGGCCGACCCGGGTGATCTGGGGCTGCTGGCCGTACTGGCCGGACAGGAGCTGGCGGGTGGTGGCGCCGCTGCAGGCGTAGAAGGCGCTGCCGCCGGTGAACGGGTGGGCCTTCGCCACCAGCGGGACGTAGGAGCCGCGGGCGCGGTGGCAGCGGTCGGCGCCGTCGTTGACCGGGCCGGCGTCCTGCTCGTAGACGCCCTCGCCGGAGGAGTAGGAGTCGCCGAGCGCGACGTACGTGCCGCTCAGCGCGGCCTGGACGGGCGTCAGCCGGGTCAGCCGCGGCAGGTCGCCGCGCGGCTCCTGCAGCGGCTGCGACGGGCAGCCGGGGGAGAGCACGGCGCAGGCGAGCTTCCGGTAGACGCCCAGCGGCACGCCGACCAGCGCGAGCGCGGCGCCCACCGCCGCTGCCGCCGCCGCGACCCGCCACACCTGCCGCCCCCGCCCCCGCCGCTCCGCCCCGACCCCGACCGGCGCCGACGGCTCGACGGCGGGCACGCCGGACGGCCCGGTGGCGGGCTCAGTGGCGGACACGGTGAGGGGCATGGTGGCGGACATGGTGGCGGACATGGTGGCGGACACGGTGGCGGGGTCGGGCCCGGTGGTGTCCGGTGGCTCGGTGACGGGGACGGCGGTCGCCGCCCGGCCGAGCGCGGGATCGAGTGTGTCGTCCAGCTTGTCCAGTGTGGCCTCCCCCGAGCGGCGACTCCTGCCCGGACGAGACTAACCCGCCTCCTACGCGGCCTCCCGCGTCCGGCGGCGGCGGCGTACCACCAGCCAGCCGAGCGCGATGCCCGCGACCAGGGCCGGGATGAGGAAGAAGGCCACCCGCTGATCGCGGTCGGCGAACGGCATCAGCAGGATCACCAGCGCCAGGAACCCGAGCGTCAGCCAGTTGGTGTACGGCGAGCCCGGCATCGGGAACGCCGACCGGTGCCCGGTGGCGCGCAGCCGGGTCTGGCAGTAGACCAGCACCCCCCACGTGGTGATCACCCCCAGCGAGGCGACCGCCGTGGCGATGTTGAAGGCGCGCTCTGGAAGGTAGTAGAACAGTGCCACGCCGCCGAGGAACATGGCCGCGGTGAACACGATCCCGCCGATCGGCACGTGCCGGGAGCTGAGCGCGGCGGCGAAGGCGGGGGCCTCCCGCTTGGTGGCCATCGACCGCAGGATGCGGCCGGTGGCGTACAGGCCCGAGTTGCAGGACGAGAGCGCGGCCGTGATCACCACGAGGTTCATCGCGTCGGCCGCCCAGGGCACCCCGAGCCCGGCGAAGAACGTGACGAACGGCGAGGTGCCGGCGCTGTAGGCGGTCCAGGGCAGGACCATCGCCAGCAGCAGCACCGAGCCCACGTAGAAGATCGCGATGCGCCAGATCACGCCGTTGATCGCCCGCGGCATGACCTCGTGCGGCCGGGCGGTCTCGCCGGCGGTGATGCCGACCAGCTCGATCGAGGCGTAGGCGAACACCACCGACTGCAGGCTCATCAGCACCAGCGGGAAGCCGGTGGGGAAGAAGCCGCCGTGCGCGACCAGGTTGCGCGGCCCGGCGTCGCCGACGGCGAAGACCACCAGCACCAGCGCGACCACCAGGAAGATCACGATGGCCAGCACCTTCAGCATCGCGAACCAGAACTCCAGCTCGCCGAACAGGCGGACCGACAGCAGGTTGACCACCAGCACGAACCCCAGCGCGAGCAGCGCGGTCAGCCACTGGGGGAAGCCGCCGGCCCAGTAGTGGACGTACGCGGCGATGGCGGTCAGTTCGGCGATGCCGGTGAAGGCCCAGTTGACCCAGTACATCCAGCCGCTGGCGAAGGCCGCCCACGGGCCGATGAACTCGCCCGCGTACTCGACGAAGGAGCCCGAGGCCGGGCGGTAGAGCACCAGCTCACCGAGCGCCCGCATGACGAAGAAGGCGGCCAGCCCGGCGGTGGCGTAGGAGAGCACGAGCGCGGGCCCGGTGGCGGCCAGGCGGCCGCCCGCGCCGAGGAAGAGGCCGACCCCGATCGCGCCGCCGATCGCGATCATCTGGATCTGGCGGTTGCCCAGCGCGTGGCTGTACCCCTCGTCGGACTGCGTGCGCACCCGGTGTCTCCTTCATTACTTTGCGTGAGGGAGACGATATCGAGGCCGGTGGCCGCGACGCTTCCGGCGCGCCGGTCCCGCGGGGCGCGCGAGGCGGCTCCGGGATGTCGGTCCGGCCCACTAGAGTCGGAGCGCACCATCGCATCCAGACCCGGGGAGGCGCCGCTCCATGTCGTCCAGCGACTCGTTCGTCCATCTGCATGTGCACACCGAATACTCCATGCTCGACGGGGCCGCCCGGCTCAAGCAGATGTTCAAACAGGTCGGCGACCTGGGCATGCCCGCCATCGCGATCACCGACCACGGCAACATGCACGGCGCGTACGACTTCTACAGGCAGGCCACGGGCGCCGGCATCAAGCCGATCATCGGCATCGAGGCCTACGTCGCGCCGGAGCTGCGGCACAACAAGAAGCCGGTGCTGTGGGGCGAGCCGCACCAGAAGAAGGACGACGTCTCGGCGGGTGGCTACTACACCCACATGACGATCTGGGCGCGCAACAAGACCGGCCTGCACAACCTGATGAAGCTCAGCTCGCGCGCCTACACCGAGGGCTTCGTGCGCAAGTGGGCCCGCATGGACGCCGAGATCCTGGCCGAGCACGCCGACGGCCTGATGGCCACCACCGGCTGCCCGTCGGGCGAGGTGCAGACGAGGCTGCGGCTCGGCCAGTACGACGAGGCGCTCAAGGCCGCCGCGAAATATCAGGAAATCTTCGGCAAGGACAATTTCTTCCTGGAGATCATGGACCACGGCCTCGACATCGAGCGCCGGGTCCGCGACGGCCTGACCCGCATCAGCAAAGAGCTCGCCATCCCGCCGCTGGTGACCAACGACTCCCACTACACCTACGAGTCCGACGCCGCCTCCCACGACGCCCTCCTGTGCATCCAGACCGGCAAGCAGCTGTCCGACCCCGACCGCTTCCGCTTCGACGGCTCCGGCTACTACATCAAGACCGCCGACGAGATGCGCGCCGTCGACTCCTCCGACCTGTGGGCCGAGGGCTGCCGCAACACGCTCCTGGTGGCCGAGAAGGTCGATCCGACCGGGTTCTTCGAGTTCAAGAACCTCATGCCCACCTACCCCATCCCCGACGGCCTGACGGAGAGCGAGTTCTTCCGCAAGACCGTCTGGGAGGGCATGGACCGCCGCTGGCCCGAGGGCTACGACGACGAGCACAAGCGGCAGGCCGACTACGAGATCGGCATCATCGAGCAGATGGGCTTCCCGAGCTACTTCCTCGTGGTCGCCGACTTCATCATGTGGGCCAAGCAGAACGGCATCCCGGTCGGCCCGGGCCGTGGCTCGGCGGCCGGCTCGCTGGTGGCGTACGCGATGGGCATCACCGACCTCGACCCGCTCCCGCACGGCCTGATCTTCGAGCGCTTCCTCAACCCCGACCGCGTCTCCATGCCCGACGTCGACATCGACTTCGACGAGCGCAGGCGCGGCGACGTGATCCGCTACGTGACCGAGAAGTGGGGCGCCGACAAGGTCGCCATGATCGCCACGTTCGGCACCATCAAGGCGAAGGCCGCCATCAAGGACGCCGGTCGCGTCCTGGGCTATCCCTACGCGCTGGGCGACAAGGTGTCCAAGGCGTTCCCGCCGGCCGTGATGGGCAAGGACATCCCGCTGTCGGGCATCTTCGACAAGGACCACCCGCGCTACAACGAGGCCGGCGAGCTGCGCCGGCTCTACGAGGAAGACGTCGACGTCAAGGCGACGATGGACCTCGGCAAGGGACTGGAGGGCCTGATCAGGCAGACGGGCGTGCACGCCGCCGGCGTGATCATGTCCCGCGAGGTGATCACCGACCACATCCCGATCATGCGCCGCGACTCCGACGGCGCGATCATCACGCAGTTCGACTACCCGACCTGCGAGACGCTCGGCCTGCTGAAGATGGACTTCCTGGGCCTGCGCAACCTCACGATCATCGACGACTGCCTGAAGATGATCGAGTCCACCACCGGCGAGCAGATCGACCTGCTGAAGCTGCCGCTCGACGACCGCAAGACGTACGAGCTGCTGGGCAGGGGCGACACGCTGGGCGTGTTCCAGCTCGACGGCGGCGGCATGCGCTCGCTGCTGCGGCTGATGAAGCCCGACAACTTCGAGGACATCTCGGCCGTCGGCGCCCTCTACCGTCCCGGCCCGATGGGCGCCAACTCCCACACCAACTACGCCCTGCGCAAGAACGGCCAGCAGGAGATCACCCCGATCCATCCGGAGTTCAAGGAGTCGCTGGCCGAGATCCTCGACACGACCTACGGCCTGATCGTCTATCAGGAGCAGGTCATGGCCATCGCGCAGAAGGTCGCCGGGTTCTCGCTCGGCAAGGCCGACCTGCTGCGCCGCGCGATGGGCAAGAAGAAGAAGGCCGAGCTGGACAAACAGTTCGAGTCCTTCGAGAGCGGCATGAAGGACAACGGCTACTCGGCCGACGCCGTCAAGACGCTCTGGGACATCCTGCTGCCCTTCTCCGACTACGCCTTCAACAAGGCCCACTCGGCGGCCTACGGCCTGGTCTCCTACTGGACGGCCTACCTCAAGGCCAACCACCCGGCCGCGTACATGGCGGCGCTGCTGTCGAGCGTCAAGGACGACAAGGACAAGTCGGCCCTCTACCTCAACGAGTGCCGCCGCATGGGCATCAAGGTGTTCCCGCCCGACGTCAACGACTCCGACTTCGACTTCACCCCGCGCGGCACCGACATCCGCTTCGGCCTGTCGGCGGTGCGCAACGTCGGCGGCAACGTCGTCGACGGCATCATCTCGGCGCGCAAGTCCAAGGGCCGCTTCGCCGACTTCAAGGACTTCCTGCGCAAGGTGCCCGCGATCGTGTGCAACAAGCGCGTGATCGAGTCGCTGGTCAAGGCCGGGGCCTTCGACTCGCTCGGCCACGTGCGCAAGGGCCTGGTCATGGTGCACGAGCAGGCCGTCGACGCGATCATCGACATCAAGAAGAACGAGGCCATCGGCCAGGACTCCCTGTTCGGCGCGATCGACGGCGGCGAGGACCAGACCTTCGACGTGCAGATCCCGCCCGGGGAGTGGGACAAGAACACGCTGCTGCAGTTCGAGCGGGAGATGCTCGGCCTCTACGTCTCCGACCACCCGCTGTTCGGCGTGGAGCACATCCTGGCCGCGGGGGCCGACTGCTCGATCGCCGCCGTCCAGGACGAGAGCCGGGCCGACGGGCACGTCGTGACTCTGGGCGGCATCCTGAGCGGGGTGCAGCGCAAGGTCACCAAGAAGGGTGACACGTGGGTGCTCACCCAGCTCGAGGACCTCGAAGGCGCGATCGAGGTGATGATCTTCCCGTCGGCGTACCAGCTGTGCTCGACGATCCTGGCCGAGGACGCGATCGTCTTCGTCAAGGGGCGCATCGACAAGCGGGAAGACGTCGCGAAGGTCATCGCCATGGAGGTGACCGCGCCCGACCTGACCCAGGAGGCGGGCGGCCCGCTGCTGGTGAGCCTGCCGCTGACCCGGTGCACGCCGCCGGTGGTCGGGCGGCTGAAGGAGATCCTCACCACGCATCCGGGCACCTCGGAGGTGCACCTCCAGGTGCACAACGGGCCGAAGACGACCGTCATGCGGGTCGACGACCGCCTGCGGGTGTCGCCGTCACCGGCGCTGATGGGCGACCTCAAGCAACTCCTCGGCCCGGCCTGCCTGGGCGCCTGACCCTCCGGAGCCTCCCCGGCCGGTTTGTGGGCGGGTGCCAAGGCGGGCGGGGGAGGTGGGCAAAGGTCGCCGTCGTGTCCCGGCGCGCGGGTGGGGCAGGATCGCAGGGTGAGCGAACTGCACTACCTGACCGCGACCGAGATGGCCCGCCTGATCAGGGCCGGGCAGGTGAGCGCCGTGGAGCTGCTCCAGGCCCACCTCGACCGCATCGAGCAGGTCAACCCCCAGGTCAACGCCATCGTGACGCTGGTGGCCGAGCGGGCGCTGGAGGCGGCCAGGGCGGCCGACGCGGCCGAGCCCGAGGGGCCGCTGCACGGCGTCCCGGTCGCCCACAAGGACCTGGTGGACACCGCGGGCATCCGCACCACGTACGGTTCGCCGCTGTTCGCGCGGAACGTCCCCGACAAGGACGACCTGATCGTGCGCCGCCTGCGCGCCGCCGGGGCGATCACGATCGGCAAGACCAACACGCCCGAGTTCGGCACCGGCTCGCACACCGTCAACGAGGTGTTCGGCGCCACCAGGAACCCCTACGACCTGGTCAGGTCGGCCGGCGGCAGCAGCGGCGGGGCCGCGGCGGCCCTGGCCACCGGCATGGTCCCGCTGGCCGACGGCTCGGACATGGGCGGCTCGCTGCGCAACCCCGCCTCGTTCTGCAACGTCGTGGGCCTGCGCCCCACGCCGGGGCGCGTCCCCGACCCCTCCGACACGGCCGCCTGGTACACGCTGGCGGTGCCGGGGCCGATGGCGCGCACGGTCGACGACCTCACGCTGATGCTCGGGGCCGTCGCCGGGTTCGACCCCCGCTCGCCGTTCGCGATCAAGGAGGACTTCTCGCCCGAGCCCGAGCAGGGGGTGCGCGGGCTGCGGGTGGCGTGGAGCCCCGACCTGGGCGGGCTGCCGGTCGACCCGCGCACGGCCGCGGTGACCGCGACGGCGCCGGCCGTGTTCGAGGAGCTGGGGGCGCACGTGGAGCAGGTCGCGCTCGACCTGTCGGACGCCGAGGACGCCTTCCGGATCTACCGCGCCTGGTACTACGCCCTGTCCTTCGGCGACCTGACCGGCCTCGGCCCCAACACGAGCTGGAACGTCGAGCGGGGACGCACGGTCACCGGCGCCGACCTGGCCCGCGCCGAACGGCTGCGCAGCGGCCTCTACCAGCGCATGGCCGGCTTCTTCGACACCTACGACGTGCTGATCGCGCCGGTCAGCCAGGTGCCGCCGTTCCCGGTGGAGCAGCCGCACGTGAGCGAGATCAACGGCGAGCGGCTGCCCGACTACCTGGCCTGGATGCGTTCGGCGTACTGGATCAGCGTGCTGCACGCGCCGGCGGCCTCGGTGCCGGCCGGGTTCACGCCCGAGGGGCTGCCGATCGGGGTGCAGATCGTCGGGCGGCCGTTCGCCGACGCCCGGGTGCTGCGCGTGGCCCGCGCGTTCGAGCAGGCCACCGGCCACGGCCTGCGCCGCCCGCCGGTCTAGGGCTCGATGCCGTACGGGTGCCGCAACGGCGACTCGCGGTAGCCGTGCATGCCCTCCAGCAGCCCGAACAGGCCGACCGCGAGCAGCGGCCAGGCCACCAGCACCCCCTCGGCGGTCAGCTTCAGCGCCCCGGGGACGATCCGCACCCCGGGCTCGGCCGCGGCCTCCACCACCACCGCGCCGACCGTGAACGTGGACCCGGCCCACAACGTCAGGAAGCTGCCCGCCACCCCGCCCGCGCACAGCCCGAGCAGCACCGCCAGCATCCAGCGTCGCCCGGCGAACCACGCCAGACCGCCGCAGAGCAGCCCCAGCGCGCCCGTGATCACCGCGAACCAGCCGTCGGCCGCGATCAGCGCCTGCGTGGTGAGGTCGGCCAGCACCAGGCCGTGCTCGGTCACCTGGTAGGGAGCCCGCGGCGAGATCGCGGACCAGCTCAGCCCGGCGGCGACCCCGAGAGTGGCGAGTATGAGGACAGTTACCGCAAAAGCGCGTACTTCCCTCGTCACGCCATTCCCCCTCACAACTGCATCCGAACCAGCTCGATGGTATCTCCCGGTTAGGCTCGCTTCGTGATTGCAGAAGAGGTCTGGCTGATCGAGCCCTCCGGCCCCCTCCGCGGGGACGTCGTCGTACGGGGCTCCAAGAACGGTGTGTCCAAGCACATGGTCGCCGCCATGCTGGGCAACGGCGAGAGCAGCATCCACAACGCCCCCGACGTGGGCGAGGTGGGCATCACCGCGGCGATGCTGGAGGCGCTCGGGATCCACGTCGAGATCGCCGGTTCCGAGATCCGCATCGAGCGCGGGGCGGAGATCAGGCCGCGGGTGCCCGACGCGTTCACCGGGCTCAACCGCATCCCCATCCTCATGCTCGGGCCGTTGCTGCACCTGGCGGGGGAGGCGTTCGTGCCGCTGGTCGGCGGCGACCCGATCGGGCGGCGGCCGGTGAACTTCCACGTGGAGGCGTTGCGCTCGATGGGGGCCGAGGTGGAGGTGGGCGACACCGGCATCTCGGCCAAGGCCAAGCGGCTCAACGGGGCCCGGCTCGAACTGCCGTACCCCAGCGTGGGGGCGACGGAGACGATCCTCATGTCGGCGGTGCTGGCCGAGGGCAAGACCGTGCTGAAGAACGCCGCCATGGAGCCCGAGGTGGTGGAGCTGGCGCTGTTCCTGCAGCGCATGGGCGCCCGGATCGAGCTGTCGCCCGACCGCCGGATCGTCATCGAGGGCGTCGACCACCTGCGCGGCGCCTCCACCTGGCTGACCGGCGACCGCATCGAGGCGTTCTCCTACCTGGCGGCCGGGCTGATCACCGGGGGAGAGGTGCGCGTGCACGGCTGCCCCCAGGACCGCCTGGTCACCGCGATCACCACGCTGGCCAGGATGGGCGCCCGGTTCGACATCAACGACGAGTACCTGTGCGCCACCGCCCCGCCCGAGGGGCTGCGCTCGGCGGCCGTGCAGACCGACACCCACCCCGGCTTCATGACCGACTGGCAGACGCCGCTCATGGTGCTGTTCACGCAGAGCCAGGGCATGTCGGTGCTGCACGAGACGGTCTTCGAGAACCGCCTGGTCTACGTGCCCGCGCTGCAGCGGATGGGCTGCGAGATCGAGGTGTTCGACCAGTGCCTGGGCGGGCCGGCCTGCCGCTACCACGACACCAACGCCCGGCACTCGGCCGTGGTGCGCGGCGTCTCCAAGCTCAGGGGCGCCGACGTGACGCTGCCCGACATCAGGGCCGGGTTCTCGGCCGTGCTGGCCGCGGCGGTGGCCGACGGGACGTCCACGCTGCGCGGCGTGCACCACATCGAGCGGGGCTACCACCGGCCGTACGAGCAGTTCGCCTCGCTTGGTCTGAACATCCGAAGAGAACGGTAAAGACCGGGGAAGTGGGCGTTTGCCGATGATCTGCTGGTTGCAGATCATCTGCGTGACCGTACTCAGATCCATCGGTGGCCTCGCCATGGCGGGGGCGCTCGGCGGGGTGCTGGCGGCGGCACTGGCCGTTCCCGTGGTGAGCGGCGGCGGCCTGGCCGCCAAGAACGTCGCCGACACCTTCGTCGACCTGCCGCCCGCGCCCCGCGAGGAGCCCCTGGCGCAGGTGACCAGGCTGCTGGACAAGGACGGCAGGCAGTTCGCCCAGTTCTACGAGGCCAACAGGACGGCCGTGCCGCTCGGGGCCGTGGCGCCCCTGATGCGCAAGGCCATCGTGGCCATCGAGGACGCCCGCTTCTACGAGCACGGCGGCCTCGACGTCCGGGGCACGTTGCGGGCGTTGCTCACCAACACGCAGGCGGGCGGCATCCGGCAGGGCGGCTCGTCGCTGACGCAGCAACTCGTCAAGAACATCCTGGTCGAGAGCGCTCGCACCGATGCCGAACGGGACAAGGCGCGCGCCCCCAACCTGGCCCGCAAGATCACCGAACTGCGGTACGCGATGGCCCTGGAACACAAGTACCGCAAGGACGAGATCCTTGAGCGCTACCTCAACATCGCCTACTTCGGCGCGGGCGCCCACGGCGTGGAGGCGGCGGCCCGGCGCTTCTTCTCCACCACCGCCTCCAAGCTGACGCTGACCCAGGCGGCCACGCTGGCGGGGGCGGTGCGGATGCCGTACTCGACCGACCCCTCGCTGGGCCGCTCGCACCAGGCGCGGCTGAAGGAGCGGCGCGACCTCGTGCTGGACCGGATGGCCGGGCTCAAGCTCATCACGCAGGCCCAGGCGAGCGCCGCCAAGAGCACGCCGCTGGCCCTGCGACTGAAGCCCGAGCCGGGCGGCTGCGGGCAGAGCGCGTACCCGTACTACTGCCTGTACGTCCAGAACGAGATGTTGTCGAACCCGGCGTTCGGCAACACCCCGGCCGAACGGCGGGCCAGGATGGCGAGGGGCGGCCTGGTGATCAGGACCGGCCTGGACCCGGTCGCGCAGCGCGCGGCCGAGCACGCGATCCGGCGGCACGTCTCGCCGGAGGACACCGAGGTCGCCGCGGAGGCCATGGTCGAGCCCGGCACCGGCCGGATCAGGGCGATGGCGGCCAGCAAGGAGTTCGGCCGCAACCGCGGCAACAAGAAGAACGGCCCGAGGACCACCTTCAACCTGCCCGCCGACGTGGCGCACGGCGGCGGCCAGGGCTTCCAGGCGGGCTCGACGTTCAAGGTCTTCACCCTGGCCACGGCGTTGCAGCAGGGCTGGCGGTTCGGCGACGGCTTCCAGACGCCGGGGGAGCTGGTGCCCGCGCAGGGCTACCGCAACTGCGCCGGCCGGCCGGTCAACGACCCCGGCACGCGCATACTCAACGCCAGCGGCGAGGGCTCGGGCGGCCCGCACAGCATCGAGACCGGCACCTGGAAGTCGGTGAACATCTTCTACATGATGCTGGAGCGCAAGGTCGGGCTCTGCAACGTGGTCAAGACGGCCAGGGCCCTCGGGGCGGTGCGGGCCGACGGCCGGCCGCTGCGCGAGGTGCCGACGTTCACACTGGGCGTCAACGAGATGGACCCGGTGACGGTCGCGGGGGCCTTCGCCACGTTCGCGGCGCGCGGCTTGCACTGCCGGCCGCTGGCGATCGTGGAGATCACCGACCGGAGCGGCCGGCGCGCGCACGTTCCGCCGTCCTGCGAGCAGGTCATGGAACGGCCGGTCGCCGACGCCGTCAACCACGTGCTGTCCGGGGTGTTCGACAAGGGCACCATGCAGGGGCAGAGCATCGGCCGCCCGGCGGCCGGCAAGACCGGCACCAACAACGGCTACACCTCGGCCTGGTTCGCCGGGTACACGCCGGACCTGGCGGCGGCGGTGAGCCTCGGCGACATCCGGGGCTCCTACCGCTACCCGCTGCAGGGCGTGCAGATCGGCGACCAGTACTACGGCGCCGTGCAGGGGGCGTCGCTGCCCGGCCCGATCTGGGTCGAGTCGATGCAGCAGGCCCTGGACCACACCGAGCCGAGAGGCTTCCCCGGGCCGGACATGGGCCGGTTCGGCGGCGGGTTCACGCCCGGCCTGAAGGAGGCCGAGGCGCAGGAGCAGGACAAGAAGAAGAACCGGCGGCAGGGCGAGCGCGCGTTCTTCCGGCATCACCGGCGGCTGTTCGAGTGGCTGCTCGGGCAGGGCCCGCCCGACCCGTCGTTCCGCCGGCCGCGCCACCGCTCCCGGTAGCCGCCCGCCGGGACGCTCAGCCCGCCTTGCCGATGGGGGCGGTGACCGCGCGGGTGAGGGTGACCAGGTTGTCGGGGGCGGTCTCGATCTGGAGCCCGCGCCGGCCGGCCGAGAAGTAGATCGTCTCGTGGTCGAGCGCCGAGGAGTCGACCACGGTGGGAAGCTGCTTGCGCTGGCCGAGCGGGCTGATGCCGCCCACCACGTAGCCGGTCACCCGCTCGACCTTGGCCGCCTCGGCCATGGCGGCCCGCTTGCCGCCCAGCGCCGAGGCCAGGGCCTTGAGGTCGAGCTTGCCCGACACCGGCACGACCGCCACCGCGAGGCCGCTCTCGGTCTCGGCGACCAGCGTCTTGAAGATGCGGTCGTAGGGCACGCCGAGCGCGTCGGCGGCCTCCTCGCCGTAGGCCTGGGCGCTCGGGTCGTGGTCGTAGGGGTGGAGCGTGAAGTCGGCCTTGGCCTTGGTCAGCGCCATGGTGGCCGGGGTGCCGCCGCCCTTGCCTTTCGTTTTGCTCACGTCTGACAAGTGTAGCGAATCTACATTGTAAAGGCGCGGCCCGGCGTGTACCCGAGCGCCCGCCGGAAGACGTCGATGAACGCGCTGGCCGAGGCCCAGCCGCAGCGATGGGCGACCACGGTCACCGGCAGGCCGTCGGCCAGCAGCAGCAGCGCCTGGTGCAGGCGGAGCTGGGTGCGCCACTGAGGGAAGCTCATGCCGAGCTCGCGGCGGCACAGCCGGGCGAGCGTGCGCTCGCTGGTGCCCGCCAGGGCGGCGAGGGTGGCCAGGGTGCGCCCGTCGGCGGGGTCGTCGTGCAGGGCGGCGCAGACGGCGGCCAGGCGCGGGTCGCGCGCGGCGGGCACGTGGAAGGGCTGCTCGGGGGCCCGCCTGAGCCGGTCGAGCAGGACGGCGAGCAGCCGTTCGCGCTCCTCGCCCACGGGGGCGTCGTCGTCGGTGTAGGCCATGACGAGCTCGCGCAGCAGCGGGCCGACGGCGAGCACGGCGGGCCGGCCGAGGTCGAGCGGATTGTCGGTGAGCCCGACCAGGCGCAGGTCGGTGCTGCCGTGGGCGCGGTGTTCGTGCACGGTGCCGGCGGGCACCCAGATGGCGCGGTTGGCGGGGGCGACCCAGGTGCCGGCGTCGGTGGTGACGGAGAGCATGCCGGCGCAGGCGTAGGCGATCTGGTGGGTGTCGTGCCGGTGGGCGTCGATGCCCGTGCCGGGGGCCAGGGGGCGGCGGCCGGTGGGCGCCACGGGGGTGTGGCGGATATTCGGCATAGATTGGCATTTTATCGGAAGCAGGCCAGGTCGGGCCGGGGACATCATCGGTGGCGTGAACAGGATCCGGTCGCTGGCGGCTGGGCACGCGTGCGTGGACTTCTACCAGGGCGCGGTGCCCGCGTTGGTGCCGTTCCTGGTGTCCGGGCGGGGGTACGGCTATGTGGCGGTGTCGGGGATCGTGCTGGCGGCCACGTTGTCGTCGTCGGTCGTGCAACCGGTCTTCGGGCTGCTGACGGACCGGTGGCGGATGCCGTGGCTGATCCCGTCGGCCATGGTGGTGGCGGGGGCGGGCGTGGCGGCCGCCGGGGTGACAGGGTCGTACGCGGTGACGTGGCTCGCGGCGGCGGTGTCGGGGCTGGGGGTGGCGGCCTACCATCCGGAGTCGGCGCGGCTGGCCAGGATCGCCAGCGAGGGCGGTCACGTGCGGATGAGCTGGTTCTCCTTGGGCGGGACGCTGGGGTTCGCCGCGGCGCCGGTGCTGGTGACGCCGCTGCTGTCGGCGTGGGGGCTGGGGGCCTCGCCGTTGCTGGCCGGGCCGGCGGTGCTGGGGGCGGTGCTGACGCTTCCGGCGGTGCGGGCCCTGGCGGGCGGCCGGGGCGGGGCGCGTCCGGCGATGCGGGCGGCGGGGCGTGACGACTGGCCGGGGTTCGCCCGGCTGACGTCGGTGATCGTCTTCCGGTCGGTGGTGTACGTCGGTCTGAGCGCGTTCGTGGCCCTGTACGTGGGCGGCGGCGCGGCGGGCGCGGTGGCGTTGTTCGTGCTGTTCGCGGGCGGGGCGGCGGGCACGGTGCTGGGCGGCCGGCTGGCGGCCCGGTGGGGGAGGGTGCCGGCGATGCGGGCGGCGTACGCGGCGGCGGTGCCCGCGGTGGCCGGGGTGGTGCTGGCGCCGGGCCCGCTGGTCTACGTCTTCGTCGCCGCGTCGTCGGTCGCCCTGTACGTCCCGTTCTCCCTGCATGTGACCCTGGGCCAGGATCTCCTGCCGAACCGGGTGGGCACGGCGAGCGGCGTCACGCTGGGGCTGGCGGTGAGCGTGGGCGGCCTGACCAGCCCGCTGGTGGGCGCGGTGGCCGAGGCCGCCTCGCTCCGGACGGCGCTGGCCTGCCTGATCGTCTTCCCGGTGCTGGCCTGGCTGCTGGCGCGGACGTTGCGGGAGCCGGCGCTGGACGCTGCCTAGCCGGTGGCGGTGCGCAGGCGCAGGACGGCGGAGTTGTCGCGCTGGGCGGGGTCGAGGCGGGTGGAGGTGACGTGCATGGTGACCGGCAGGGCGGCGTCCGCGTCGCGGCCGACGGAGAGCTTGGCGGAGATGCGGACCGGCCGGCCGGGGTGGATGACGTCGATCACGCATTCGGCCCGGTGGTCGCCGTGGCGGCAGGTGGCGCCGTCGACGGAGGTCAGGGTGGCGCCGGTCGGGAGCGTGAGGGTGACGGGCACCTGGGCGGCGGCCATGAGCCCGCGCATGGTGACGGTCGCGGTGACGGTGGCGGTGCCGCCGCGGCGGACGGGCGCGCCGGGACCGGCGGCGTCGAGGGAGAGGGAGTCGTAGACGCCTTTGGGGTCGGCCTGGCCGACGATCGCGCCGTAGCCCTCCGCGTTGAGCGCGGTGGCGACGGAGTTGCCGTCGGGCTCGCCGTCCTCCTTGCCCGCCGACAGCACGCCGACCAGGTCGTCGCTGCCGCGGACGACCCATGGCCCGCCGCTGTGGCCCTTGGCCAGGTGGCAGTTGTAGGTCTCCATCCGTCCGGCCGGGTCGCCGGTGCCGGCCAGCCGGGCGGCGAGCATGTCGCCGGTGGTGTTCTCGCCGCGGGCCTGCTGGGTGCGGCCGAGGCACCAGAGCTGGTCGCGGCCGTCGTAGGGGCGGCGGCCGAGCACGCCGGGGTAGCCGGTGGTGGCGATGGTGAAGCGGCCGCCCTCGTTGCGCAGGGGGGTGAAGGCGCCGACGGTGTCCTGCAGGGTGCGCTTCCGGCCGCCGACCTCGACGAGCGCGACGTCGTAGACGGAGTTCCAGTCGCCGCCGGTGCGTCCGGTGTAGGCGTCGGGCTTCCAGGCGCGCCGTCCGCCCCATCTGCCGTACGGCTCGCGCTGCGCTGCGGTGGCGGCGCGGCCGTCGTAGGCGGGGACGAAGGCGAAGTTGGTGTGCCAGGTGCCGGACGCGGAGCCGTCGGGGCTGCTGTAGACGCAGTGGGCGGCCGTGATGACCAGCAGCCTGCTGGCCGAGCGGACGACGGAGGCGCTGCAGGAGTCGTCGCGGCCGGTGGCGTTGACGAAGAACAGGCGTCCGGTGGCGCGGCTGTTGCCGTCGGCGGTGTACGGCCGGCGCACGGGGGCGTAGCCGTTGGCGTCGCCACCGGGGGTGAGCCGTTTGGCGCCGGGCACGCTGCGCCGCTCGGCCGCGCTGTTCTGGGCCGCGCTGTTCTGAGCGGCGCTGTGGTCGGCGGCGCTCTGGGCGGCCGTGTCGTGGCCGGTCGTGCTGGGGGGGAGGGCGAGGGCCTTGGCCTTGGCCTGTTTGCCGGGCGTCCAGTAGCGGGCGGCGCGTCCCGGGCGCATGAGCGGCGACGACGCGGCGCCCGGACTGCGGTCCCGGCTCTGCACAGGGCTCTGGGCAGGGCTCTGAGGGCTCTGGGCAGGGCGCTGTGCGGGCCTCTGGGCGGGGCGCTGTGCGGCGGAGGCCTTGAGCGGCGGCGGTTCGGCGGTGGCGGGCGCGGTGACGAGGGCCGTGGCGGGCGCGGTGGTGAGTGCGGTGGCGAGTGAGACGCCGGCGAGCGCGGCCAGCGTGGTGACCAGGGTCTTCGACACGATGTCCCCTTGGGCGGTCCGAAGCGATTTCGATCACTGTAAGTCATGACTTCATCGCTTAACGTGACGCAACGGGACGTGTCGCGCCCGGTCAGCCCGCCGCGGCGTCCCCCGGGGCGAGGAACTCGGCGGTGCTCGCCTCGCCGGGTTCGCGGTCGGGGCGCAGGCCGCGCCAGGAGGGGTGGCGCAGGCGGCCGTCGCCGGTGACCTCGGCGTACTGGACCTCGCCGACGACGCGGGGCTCGACCCAGTGCGCGTGGCGGGCGTGCTCGCGCGGGACGGGCTCGTCGAAGGGCGGGCCGGGGCGTTCCAGGGGCGTGAGGAGGTCCTGGAGGTCGCGCAGCATCTGCTGGGTGAAGCCGGTGCCGACGTGCCCGACGTAGAGCAGGCGGCCGCGCGGGTCGTAGGCGCCGAGCAGCAGCGAGCCGATCATGCCGGACCTTCGTCCGCCGCCGGGGTGCCAGCCGCCGATGACGACCTCGGCGGCGCTGACGTTCTTGACCTTGGTCCATTCGCCGCTGCGCCGGCCGGGCCGGTAGGGGGAGCCGAGCCGCTTGCAGACGATGCCTTCGAGCCCGAGCTGGCGGGAGGAGTCGAAGGCGCGGTCGGCGTGGTCGGCGAACCACACGGGCACCTCCCAGCGGAAGCCGGGGCGCAGGGTGTCCTCCAGCAGCTCGCGGCGCTCGCGGTAGGGGCGGCCGATCACGCTGTCGGCGTCGAGGTGCAGGATGTCGAAGGCCATGAACGTCACCGGCACCGCCCGGGTGAGCTCGGCGACGGTGGCGGGGTTGCGCTGGTGCATGCGGGGCTGGAGGGCGGCGAAGCTGGGGCGTCCGGTCTCGTCGAAGGCGACGATCTCGCCGTCGATCACGGCCGCGTGCCGGCCGGTGGAGCCGGCCATGAGCTGCAGCTCGGGGTAGGCGGGGGTGATGTCCTTGTTGTTACGGGACATCAGGCGGACCGAGCCGCCCTCGACGTAGGCGAGTGCGCGTACGCCGTCCCACTTCATCTCCACGGCCCAGCCCTCGCCCTGGACGGAGGTCAGGGTGCCCAGCTGGGCCATCATCGGCGCGTAGGCCGGCAGCCCCACCATGGATCATGCCGTACCCCGGGGGGTTGCTCGACAGTGGCGGGCCGGGGTCTACAAATGGTCAAGCGGGGTGTCTTCCACCAGTTCGCCGAGGTCCACACCGTGTTCGTCCAGTTCGGACACCGTCTTGCAGTAGCCGCGCAGGTACGTCCGGCCGTTGACGCGGTGGGAGACGCGCAGCAGTGGACGATCATCGAGGATGATCGCCTCCACCAGGATGCCGCCGGGGGCTCGCCACTGTCCCATGCCGCCCAGGGTAGGCGAGTGGACATAATGGACATGTAATGCGAAAGGCGTTACGAACCGCCTACGCCGCGCCGAGCGGGGCAAACAGCCTCAAGGTTATTTTTAACTCACCGAGAGTTTTCTTTGCCGCAGGGTGTTAGACGCCTGCCGGGCCGGGCAGAAGGGGGCCAGGCCATTCCCCCGGCCGTGACCGCGCCCCCGTGGCGGCCACGGCCACTCGGCCCCGGCTTGGCCCGGTCCGGGGCTCCGGCGGCCGCGAGCGCGGTGTCGGCGAACGCCGCGCTCGCGGCCCCCGTAACGCGTCCGGCCTGCGTCCCGCATTCTGGACAGAAGCGGATCCGGGGTCCGGACTCCGTAGACTGTCAGGGTGATTTCCCGTATTGACATGCGCGGTTCCCTTCCTGCGGACCTGCGCGACGTGCTGCCCCGCGCCGAGCTCGACGTCGAGGCCGCCCTGGAGAAGGTGCGGCCCATCTGCGACGACGTGCGCCATCGCGGGGCGGCAGCCGTACGGGAGCTGACCGCCAGGTTCGACGGTGTCGAGATCGCCTCCGCCCGCGTCCCCGTCGACGTCGTCCGGCGGGCGCTCGACGAGCTCGACCCCCGGGTCAGGGCCGCGCTGGAGGAGTCGATCAGGCGGGCCCGGCTGGTCCACCGCGACCAGCGCCGCTCCGACGTCACCACGCAGGTCGTGCCCGGCGGCACGGTGACCGAGCGCTGGGTGCCGGTCGATCGCGTGGGCCTCTACGTGCCCGGCGGCCGTGCCGTCTATCCCTCCAGCGTGGTCATGAACGTCGTCCCGGCCCAGGAGGCGGGCGTCGCCTCGCTGGCCGTCACCAGCCCGGCCCAGAAGGAGTTCGGCGGGCTGCCCCACCCCACCATCCTGGCCGCGTGCGCGCTGCTCGGCGTCGACGAGGTCTACTCCGTGGGCGGGGCGCAGGCCGTGGCCATGTTCGCCTACGGCACCGAGGAGTGCCCGCCCGCGACCATGGTGACCGGCCCCGGCAACATCTGGGTCGCCGCCGCCAAGCGCCTGCTCAAGGGCCGCATCGGCATCGACTCCGAGGCCGGCCCCACCGAGATCGCCATCCTGGCCGACGAGACCGCCGACCCGGTGCACGTCGCCGCCGACCTGATCAGCCAGGCCGAGCACGACACGATCGCCGCCGCCGTCCTGGTCACCACCAGCCTTGAGCTGGCCGAGGCGGTCGAGAAGGAGCTGCCGGGCCAGGTCTCGGCCACCCGCCACTCCGAGCGCATCACCGAGGCGCTGGGCGGCCGGCAGTCGGGCATCGTGCTGGTCTCCTCGATCGACGACGGCATCAAGGTCGTCGACGCGTACGCGGCCGAGCACCTGGAGATCCACACCGCCGGCGCGGCCGAGGTCGCGGCCCGGATCCGCAACGCCGGGGCGATCTTCGTCGGCCCCTACGCGCCGGTCTCGCTCGGCGACTACCTCGCCGGGTCCAACCACGTGCTGCCCACCGGCGGCTGCGCCTGCCACTCCAGCGGCCTTTCCGTGCAGTCGTTCCTGCGCGGCATCCACGTCGTGGACTACACCCGCGAGGCGCTGGCCGGCGCGGCGGCTCATGTGTCGGTGCTGGCCGACGCCGAAGACCTGCCGGCGCACGGCGCCGCGATCCGCGCCCGCTTCGACTGGCGAGTCCCCACGGAGTCAGAGTGAACCCCGCCGATGTGACCCTCGACGACCTGCCGATCCGCGACGACCTGAAGGGCCGCTCGCCCTACGGCGCGCCGCAGATCGACGTGCCGGTCCGGCTCAACACCAACGAGAACCCCTATCCGCCCTCGCCCGCGCTGGTCGCCGACCTGGCGCAGGCCGTCGCCGCGAACGCGGGCGAGCTCAACCGCTACCCCGACCGCGACGCCACCGGGCTGCGCGCCGACCTGGCCGCCTACCTGGGCCACGGGCTGAGCCCCGAGCAGGTGTGGGCGGCCAACGGCTCCAACGAGGTGCTCCAGCAGATCCTGCAGGCCTTCGGCGGCCACGGGCGCACCGCCATCGGGTTCGAGCCGTCGTACTCGATGCACCCGATCCTCACCACCGGCACCAGCACCGAGTGGATCAGCGCCGTCCGCGAGGACGACTTCTCCCTCGACCCCGGCAAGGCCGTCGCGGCGATCGAGGAGCACCGGCCCGACATCGTCTTCCTGGCCTCGCCCAACAACCCGACCGGCACCGCGCAGCCGCTGTCGACGATCGAGGCCGTGCTGGCCGCCGCGCCGGGCGTGGTGGTGATCGACGAGGCCTACGCCGAGTTCGCCCGCCAGGGCACTCCGTCGGCGCTCACGCTGCTGCCGCGGCACCCGAGGCTGATCGTCACCCGCACGATGTCCAAGGCGTTCGCCATGGCCGGCACCCGCCTCGGCTACCTGGCCGCGCACCCGGCCGTGGTGCAGGCGCTGCTGCTGGTGCGGCTGCCGTACCACCTGTCCACGCTCACCCAGACGGCCGCGCGGGTCGCGCTGCGCCACCGCGCCGAGCTGCTCGGCACGGTCGACGCGCTGCGCGCCGAGCGCGACGCCACGGTCGCCTGGCTGCGCGGCAAGGGGCTGTCGGTGGCCGACTCCGACGCCAACTTCGTGCTGTTCGGACGGTTCCCCGACCGGCGCGAGGTGTGGGAGGGGCTGCTGGCACGCGGTGTGCTCATCCGCGAGGTGGGCCCGCCAGAATGGCTGCGTGTGTCGATCGGCACCGGCGAGGAGATGGCGGCCTTCCGCGCCGCGATGGAGGAGGTTCTGTGAGTCGCGTAGGGCGCGTGGAGCGGGCAACGAAGGAGACCTCGGTCCTGGTCGAGGTGGGCCTCGACGGCACCGGCCTGGTCGACGTCTCGACCGGGGTGGGCTTCTTCGACCACATGCTGGCCCAGCTCGGCAAGCACGGTCTGTTCGACCTGACCGTCAAGACCGAGGGCGACCTGCACATCGACTCCCACCACACGATCGAGGACACTGCGCTGGCGCTGGGCGCGGCCTTCCGCCAGGCGCTGGGCGACAAGTCCGGCATCCGGCGGTTCGGCAGCGCGTCGTGCCCGCTGGACGAGTCGCTGGCCCAGGTCACGGTCGACCTGTCCGGGCGGCCGTACCTCGTGCACACCGAGCCCGCGGGCATGGCCCCGATGATCGGCCCCGACTACGACACGACGATGACCCGGCACATCCTGGAGTCCCTGGTGGCCCAGGCGGCCATCTGCCTGCACGTGCACGTGCCGTACGGGCGCAACGCCCATCACATCGTCGAGGCCCAGTTCAAGGCGCTGGCCAGGGCGATGCGCGAGGCGTCCGAGCTCGACCCGCGCGCCTCGGGCGTGCCGAGCACCAAGGGTGTGCTGTGACCGACAACCTCATCGCGGGCGTCATGGTGTTCCTCGGGCTGTTCCTCGGCGGCGGCGTGTTCTCGCTGGCCAAGCAGGGTCTCAAGGTGGGCGCCGCGGTCTGCGCGCTCGGCGCGGCGATGGCGATCACGGCGGGGGTGTTGTGGTGGTGAGCAAGAACATCGTGGTGCTCGACTACGGCTCGGGCAACCTGCGCTCGGCCGAGCGGGCCCTGGCCAGGGTGGGCGCGGACGTCACCGTGACCGCCGACTTCGACGCGGCGCTCAATGCCGACGGGCTGGTCGTGCCGGGCGTCGGCGCGTTCGCGGCCTGCATGGCCGGGCTCAAGGGCGTGCACGGCGACCGGGTCATCGGCCGCCGCCTGGCCGGCGGGCGTCCGGTGCTGGGCATCTGCGTCGGCATGCAGATCCTGTTCGCGCGGGGCGTCGAGCACGGCGTCGAGACCGAGGGCTGCGGCGAGTGGCCGGGCACGGTCGAGCGGCTGGAGGCGCCCGTGCTGCCGCACATGGGGTGGAACACGGTCAAGGCGCCCGCTGACAGCGTGCTGTTCGCCGGGCTCGACGCCGACACCCGCTTCTACTTCGTGCACTCCTACGGCGTGCGCGAGTGGGAGCTGCAGCCGGCCGACCCCGGTTTCGCCGCGCCCGTGGTGACCTGGGCCGAGCACGGCGTGCCGTTCGTGGCCGCCGCCGAGAACGGCCCGCTCATGGCCACCCAGTTCCACCCGGAGAAGTCCGGCGACGCCGGAGCCGCCCTGCTGAGGAACTGGCTAGAGACGGTATGAGCAAGGAGCGGGCGCGCCGGCGGGCCGAGCGGGAGGCCGAGCGGGCGCGCGCGATCCGGCTCAACGAGGAGCGGCAGGCACGGCGCGCCCGGCGCCGCGCCCTGACCGCCCGTCTGATCCCGCGCCCGGTCAGGTTCGCCCGGCAGGGCGGCCTGATCGCCCGCCGCCATCGCGCCCAGAACGTCGCGGTGGCGCTCGGCTTCCTGATCGTGCAGGCGATCGTGTGGCTGGTCTGGGGCTCGCCCGCGGTGAGCCTCGCCGTGTTCGTCTTCTCCCTGCTGCTCGCACCTGTTGTCGTGACCCTCGCTTTCGACCGGAGGACCTGAATGTCGCTCGTATTGCTTCCCGCCGTGGACGTCGCCGATGGCCAGGCCGTACGCCTCGTCCAGGGTGAGGCCGGGACCGAGACCGGCTTCGGCGAGCCGCTCGCCGCGGCGCTGGCCTGGCAGGAGGCGGGCGCCGAGTGGATCCATCTGGTCGACCTCGACGCCGCGTTCGGCAGGGGCTCCAACAAGGAGCTGATCAGCGAGGTGATCGGCAAGCTCGACGTCAAGGTGGAGCTGTCCGGCGGCATCCGCGACGACGAGTCGCTGGCCGCCGCCCTGGCCACCGGCTGCCGCCGGGTCAACATCGGCACCGCCGCCCTGGAGAACCCCGACTGGTGCCGGAAGATCATCGCCGAGCACGGCGACCGGATCGCGGTGGGCCTCGACGTGCGCGGCACCACGCTGGCCGCCCGCGGCTGGACGAAGGAGGGCGGCGACCTGTGGGAGGTGCTCGACCGCCTGGAGGCCGACGGCTGCCCCCGCTACGTCGTCACCGACGTGACCAAGGACGGCATGCTGCAGGGGCCCAACCTCGACCTCTACCGGCGGATCTGCGCACACACCGACAAGCCCGTGATCGCCAGTGGCGGCGTGTCCAGTCTTGACGACCTGGTGGCACTGGCTTCTCTCGTCCCGGACGGAGTGGAGGGAGCCATCGTGGGCAGGGCCCTGTACGCTCACGCGTTCACTCTTGAGGACGCGCTGGCCGCGGTACGCGTTTAGCTTCGCCGGGAGGGGGCGGAATGAGCGTCAGCATGGAAAGCACCGGTCCGAGGGTGTTCTCGGGCGGCATCTGGGAGGAGAAGTACGGGTACGCCCGCGCGGTGGTCGTGGGCGAGCGCGTGATCGTCTCCGGGTGCACGGCCACGATCGACGGCGAGGTGCGCCACGTCGGCGACGCCTACCGGCAGAGCCTGACCGCCATCGACATCGCGCTGGACGCCGTCGAGGTCGGCGGCCTGACCCGCGAGGACGTCGTCATGGTCCGCTACTACGTGGTGGAGCAGCGCCACTTCGACCTCGTCGGCCGGGCCATCTACGAAGTCTTCGGGCACGTGCGGCCCGCCTGCACAGGAGTGAGGGTCGCCGGGCTGGTCGACCCTCGAATGCTGGTCGAGATCGAAATCGAGGCACTGCGAGCATGACCGTAGCGGTAAGAGTGATCCCCTGTCTCGACGTCGACGCCGGGCGGGTCGTCAAGGGCGTCAAGTTCGAGAACATGCGCGACGCGGGAGATCCGGTCGAGCTGGCCAGGCGCTACGACGAGGAGGGCGCCGACGAGCTGACCTTCCTCGACATCACCGCCTCGTCGGGCGAGCGGGAGACCATGCTCGACGTGGTGCGCAGGACCGCCGAGCAGGTGTTCATCCCGCTCACCGTGGGCGGCGGCGTGCGCGCGGTCGACGACGTCAACCGGCTGCTGCGGGCGGGGGCCGACAAGGTGTCCCTGAACACCGCGGCCATCGCCAGGCCCGAGTTGCTGACCGAGGCGTCGCGGCGGTTCGGCGCGCAGTGCGTGGTGCTGTCGGTCGACGCCCGCCGGGCGCCGGGCATGCCCAGCGGGTTCGAGGTGACCACCCACGGCGGCCGGCGCGGCGCCGGCATCGACGCGGTGGAGTGGTCGGCGCGCGGCGAGGAGCTGGGCGTCGGCGAGATCCTGCTCAACTCCATGGACGGCGACGGCACCCTCGACGGCTACGACCTGGAGCTGCTGCACGCGGTGCGCGCGGCGGTGCGGGTGCCGGTGATCGCCAGCGGCGGCGCCGGCCGGCTGGAGGACTTCCCGCCGGCGATCGAGGCCGGGGCCGACGCCGTGCTGGCCGCCAGCGTGTTCCACTTCGGCACGCTGAAGATCGGCGACGTCAAGGAGACGCTGCGGATGGCGGGCCACCCGGTCCGCTGAGGCCACTTGGTCCGCTGAGCCCGCCTGCCGGCCCCGCCCGCGCGGGGCCGGCAGGCGGTCAGAACACCCGCATGTGGTGGAAGAGCTCGTAGGAGGCGTCCTTGGCGGCGAACGCGGCCGCCTCCGAACGTTTGACCGCCAGGTACGCGCTGCGCCGCAACGGCCCGAGCGCCTCCATGAGCACCTCGTCGGCCTCCAGCGCGTCGAGCGCCTCCTCCAGGGAGCCGGGCAGGCGGGGATAGCGGTCCGGCACGGTGTCGGGATCGATGTCCACGGCCTCGCCCGGGTCGAGCTTGCGGCGGATGCCGTCGAGCCCCGCGTGGATGACCGCGCCGAGCGACAGGTACGGGTTGGCCGAGGAGTCCGACGGCTTCAGCTCCAGGTTCGGCTCGCCGCTCTCGCCCAGCGGCGAGCACACGCGCACGGCCGCCTCCCGGTTGTCGGGGCCGTAGACCGCGTACGCGCTGGACCACGTGCGAGGTGAGAGCCGGCGGAAGCTGTTGACGCTGCCGCAGGTCAGGGCGGTCAGGCCGGGCAGGTGGGCGATCAGGCCGCCGATGAAGTGCGCGCGTTCCTGGCCGTCCTCGGCGAACAGGTTCCGGGTGTCGCGCCACAGCGACAGGTGCAGGTGGGCGCCGTTGCCGGCCTGGTCGGCCAGGGGCTTGGGGGCCAGCGAGGCCCACATCGACATGCGCATCGCCACGCCGCGCACGGTCTCCCGGTAGAGCACGTGGTTGTCGGCGGCGCGCAGCGGGGGCGCGTGGTGCACCGACAGCTCCTGCTGGCCGGGGCCGAGCTCGGGGTGGTAGTGCTCGACGCGCAGGCCCTGGGTCTCCAGCGCGCGGATGAGCCTGATCGTGTAGTCGTGCGCGGTGTCGAAGCCCGTGCCGGCGTAGCAGAGAGAGTCGTCGAGCGGCACCAGCCGGTCGGGGCCGCCATTGACGTCGGGCAGGCGGCGGCCGAGCGTGAACTCGGGCTCGAAGGCCGCCTCGATCCGGTAGCCGTCGGCGGCCAGCTCCGCGACGGCGTCCTTGAGGAACGTGCGGGCGCAGGCCTCCCACGGTGAGCCGTCGGGCCGCCGCAGGTCCGACAGCATCGCGGCGGCGCCCGGTGCATGGGGCAACGGGACGAACGTGGCCGGGTCGGGGACAATGCGAACCTCGCCCACCGGACCCAGGTGCTCGACCTCCTGAAGCTGGTCGAGCATGTTCATCGCCATCATGGCCACCGTGTGCCCGATGCCCGAGTTGAGCCGTTCGGCCAACCGGGACCGGGACGCCGCCTTGCCACGGACCACGCCACCGTGGTCGGCGTACAGGAAACGGATCAGCTCGATGCCCTCAAGCTCTGCCCGTTCGAGGACGCGCCGGGCCTGCGGATCGAGCTGATTGATCTTGTTGCCGCTGGGGCGATCTCTCATCCTGCCTGCGTAACACGATCTGTCAGCGCGTGGAAGCACCTAGCGCGGACAGAACGCGAACATCAGGTCAGAACATTCGTAAAGAAGACCGCCAATTGGTTGGCTCCTTGGACAATTCCGTCAAACACGCCGTTGACCGCGGCCGCCGCCTGGGCCGGCCGGGTGAACAGGTAGAAGACCACGAACGCCACCAGAACGTACGTAGCCACCTTCTTGACCTGCATGGGGGGCCTCCTGCAGTCCATTCCCAGCCGTATATACCCGGATCTGGGCGATCACGGTCATCTTCTGTGAAGATGTCCAAGATCCTAACCGGGGGGCTTCTTTCCTGTGCCATCGTACGGGCTGGAGGTTTAAGACGAGGGGTTTCTGGGCCGAGGGTTTCGGTCAGAATCCGAGCCGGGCTTCGGTTGCCCGGCTCACCGCCGCGTCGTCGCCGGTCAGCTCCACCCGGGCGTGCTCCTGCCGGCCGAAGCAGAACAGCAGCAGCTCCTGGGCCGTGCCGGTGACCTGAACCTTGGCGCCTTCCCGAGCCCCGCCGAGCGCCACCCCGCCGCCTGCCGCCCCGCCTGCCGTCCCGCCTCCTGTGCGGCGCAGCACCAGGCGCACCGGCGAGCGGCGCAGCATGATCCGGGCGCCCGCCGACACCCGCTTCCAGATGAGCTCGTCGAGGTCGGCCGGCAGCTCGCGCGGCTCCCATCCGGGCTGCGCGCGGCGCACGTCCTCGTGGTGGACGAAGAACTCCAGCGTGTTGACCGCCTTGTCCAGGAAGGGCAGCAGCCCGTAGACGCCGCCCGGCCGGCGCACGATGCCCACCAGCTCGGGGTAGGGGTGCCGGGCCTTCAGGCCGTTCTGGACCGAGGCGGTGTAGCCCGCCAGCGCGCTGATCCCGATGCCGCCCATGGCGTCCGGCCGGCGCTCGCGCAGCACGAGGTGGGCGGCCAGGTCGTAGGTGGTCCACCCCGCGCACAACGTGGGCGCGTCGGGGCCGAGCCGGTCGAACAGGTCGCAGAGCGCGGTGCGTTCGCCACGAGCGTGAGTCACCCGATCAAGCCTACCTGTGGGAATAAGGAGACGACCGGCCGTGATAGGGACATAGATAGAAATATCGACGTTTGAAGGGAAAAATATCGAGTGGCGAGCAAGGTCACCTCGGCCGTCATGCGTCAAGGACTGCGGGTCCTTGGGGTGGCCATTCGCACGGAGAGAGCCGTGTTCGCGATGGCCGCGCTGGCCAGCGCGGTCTACGGCGGCATGACCGTCGCCTCGGCCTGGGCACTGGGCTGGGCGACGCAGAACGTGGTGCTGCCCGCCTTCGACCAGGGCCGGACCTCCACCGGCGCCATGTGGACCGGCGCGCTGCTGATCATCGGCACCGCGCTGCTCAAGGCGATCGGCGTGGCGGGGCGGCGCATCCTGGCCGGCGTCGTGCAGTACCGCATGCAGGCCAGGTCACGCAGGGACGTGACCAAGCAGTACCTGCGGCTGCCACTGTCCTGGCACCACCGGCACCCGACCGGGCAGCTGCTGTCCAACGCCAGCGCCGACGCCGAGGCCGCCTGGGCGCCGCTCGCGCCGCTGCCGATGGCCGTCGGCGTGCTGGTCATGCTGTTCACCGCGGCCGTCGCCATGCTGTTCACCGACCTCGTGCTCGCGCTGGTGGGCTTCCTGATCTTCCCGGCCATCGCCGTGCTGAACCTGGTCTACCAGCGCAGGCTCAGCCCCCTGGCCACCCGCGCCCAGCAGCTGCGCGCCGAGGTGAGCGAGATCGCGCACGAGAGCTTCGACGGCGCGCTGGTCATCAAGACCCTCGGCCGCGAGGAGCTGGAGACCGACCGCTTCCGCCGCCGCGCCCACGAGCTGCGCGACGCCAACATCGCCGTCGGCCGGGTGCGCGGGCTGTTCGACCCCATGCTGGAGGCGCTGCCCACGATCGGCGTGCTCGCCGTGCTGGGGGTCGGCGCGCTGCGCCTGTCCACCGGCTCGATCGACTCCGGCGACCTGGTGCAGGTCGCCTACCTGTTCACGCTGCTGGCCTTCCCGATCAGGGCGCTGGGCTGGGTGCTGGCCGAGCTGCCGCGCAGCGTCGTCGGCTGGCAGCGGGTGCAGGCCGTGCTCGACGCCGAGGGCTCCATGGACTACGGCGACACGTCCGTGGCCTCGTCCGGGCCCGCCGAGCTGAAGGTGGCCGGCGTGTCCTACGCCTACGACCAGGCCGAGGTGCTGCACGACGTCACCTTCGACGTGCCGCCCGGCCGGACCGTGGCCCTGGTGGGGCCGACCGGGTCGGGCAAGTCGACGCTGGTCCAGCTGCTGGTCCGGCTCGTCGACCCCGGCTCCGGGCAGGTGCTGCTCGACGGCGTCGACGTGCGCGACCTGCCCTACGGCGCCATCGCCGGCTCGGCCGCGCTGGTGCCGCAGCAGACGTTCCTGTTCGACGACACCGTACGCGGCAACGTCGCGCTCGGCCTGGACGCCGGCGACGAGGACGTGTGGGCGGCGCTGCGCCTGGCCCAGGCCGACGGCTTCGTCGGCCGCCTGGGCGACGGGCTCGACACCCGCGTCGGCGAGCGCGGCGCGTCGCTGTCCGGCGGCCAGCGCCAGCGCATCGCGCTGGCCCGCGCGGTGGTCCGCCGCCCGCGCCTGCTCATCCTCGACGACGCCACCTCCAGCGTGGACCCCCAGGTCGAGGCCAAGATCCTGCACGGGCTGCGGGACACCGCGGAGGCCACGACCGTCGTGGTCGTCGCCTACCGGATGGCCACCATCGCCCTGGCCGACGAGGTGGTCTACCTCGACCACGGCCGGGTCGAGGACCGCGGGACCCACGAGGAGCTGCTCGTGCGCTGTCCCGGATACCGCAACCTGGTGACCGCCTACGAGCGCGAGGAGGCCGAACGGGCCGCCATCGACCTGTCGCCGGCCCCGGACGCCGAAGAGGAAGAGGAAGAGGTCAGCGCATGAGCGAGGCGCTCCAGGGCAACGTCGAGCGGTCGGCGCTGGCCACCATCTGGCACGGCCTGTCGCTCACCCCCGAGTTCCGCAAGGGGCTGGCCGGCACCCTCGGGCTGGCCGTCGTGGCGACCATCGGCAAGATCATCGTGCCGATCGCGGTGCAGCAGACGATCGACACCGGCATCAAGAGCGGCACGCCGGACCTGCCGTACATCACCCGGGCCGTCCTGGTGTGCGCCGCGGCCGTGCTGCTGACCGCGCTGGCCGGCTACATCATGAACGTGCGCCTGTACAAGGCCACCGAGTCCTCGCTGGCCAGCCTGCGGGTGCGCGGGTTCCGGCACGTGCACGACCTGTCGGTGCTCACCCAGAACAGCGAGCGGCGCGGCGCGCTGGTCTCGCGGGTCACCAACGACATCGACCAGATCAGCACGTTCATGCAGTGGGGCGGGCTGATGATCATCGTGGCGTTCGGCCAGCTCTTCGTGGCCAGCGTGCTCATGCTGGTCTACTCCTGGCAGCTCACGCTGCTGGTGTGGGTGTGCTTCGTGCCGCTGATGATCGCGCTGCCGCGGTTCCAGCGGCTGTTGTCGCGGGCGTACACGACCGTGCGCGAGCGGACCGGCGACATGCTCGCCGCGGTCAGCGAGTCCGTCGTCGGCGCCGCCGTCATCAGGGCCTACGCCTCCGAGCGGCGTACCGCGGACCGCATCGACAAGGCCGTGGACGCCAACAGGACCGCGCAGATCAAGGCGCAGACCATCGTCGGCTTCGTCTTCCCGCTGACCGAGATCGTCGCCGCGCTGGCCATCGCCGGGATCGTGCTGCTCGGCGTCCGGCTCGGCGTGTCCGGCGACATCACCGCGGGCAAGCTGGTGGCCTTCCTCTTCCTGGTCACGCTGTTCGTCTCGCCGCTGCAGACCGCCACCGAGGTGCTGAACGAGGCCCAGAACGCGGTGGCCGGCTACCGCCGCATCCTGGGCGTCCTGGACACCCCGCCGGACGTCGCCGACCCCGGCGAGAAGGGCGTGCGGCTGCCCAGGGGCCCGATCTCGGTGGCCTTCGAGAACGTGCACTTCTCCTACCCGGGCGGCCCGCCCGTGCTGCGCGAGATCTCGCTGGAGATCCCGCCGCGCTCGCGCGTCGCCGTCGTCGGCGAGACCGGGTCGGGCAAGACCACGTTCGCCAAACTGCTGACCCGGCTCATGGACCCGGTCGGCGGCCGCGTCACGGTGGACGGCCACGACCTGCGCGACGTGCGCTTCTCCTCCCTGCGCGAACGCATCGTCATGGTCCCCCAGGACGGCTTCCTGTTCGACGGCACCCTGGAGGACAACGTCCGGTACGGCAGGCCGCCGGCCACCCGCGAGGAGATCCAGCTCGCGATGACCGAGCTGGGCCTGGCCGACTGGGTCGAGGGCCTGCCCGCGGGCCTGGACACGCCCGTCGGCCAGCGCGGGGAGTCGCTGTCGGCGGGCGAGCGCCAGCTCGTCGCCCTGGCCCGCGCCTACCTCGCCGACCCCGACCTGCTGCTGCTGGACGAGGCCACCTCGGCCGTCGACCCGGCCACCGAGGTGCGCCTGGCCCGCGCGCTGGAGGGCGTCACCAGGGGCCGCACGGCCGTCTCGATCGCCCACCGGCTCTCGACGGCGGAGAACGCCGACGAGGTGCTGGTGTTCGACGCCGGCCGCCTGGTGCAGCGCGGCCCGCACGCCGAGCTGGTCACCCAGCCCGGCGTCTACGCCGATCTGCACGCCTCCTGGGTCTCGGCGGCGCACTCCTGAGCGCGCGTTCCTAGTCGAGGGCGGCGGCGAACGTCACGCTCGTGCCCGCCGGGCCGGACACGATCGTGATGTGGTCGCACAACATCCGGGTCAGCCACAGCCCCCGCCCGCGGAACTCCAGTCCCGCGGGCGGGCGCGCCTCGCCCATCCAGCCGGGCGGCAGCCCCGGGCCCTGGTCGGTGACCTCGCACCACAGCCGTCCCTCGCCCGACCACAACCGCAGCCGCCCCTGGCCGCCGCCGTGCAGGACCGCGTTGGTGGTGACCTCGTTGACCGCCAGCACGAAGTCCTCCAGCCGCCGGCCGCTCAGGCCCTCGTAGGCGGCCTGCTCGGCCACGGCCCTGCGCAGGAACGTGATGCGCCCGCGCGCGAAGGTCGCGCGCAGCACCTGCCTACCCATCGCCCACCCGGCGGACGACGACGTGCGTGTCGGCCCTGACCAGCCGGAGCACCCGGGCCACCCGCTCGGCGCAGACGACCACGGTCGAGCCGTAGGGCCTGGCCGCGGCCGTGACGGTCAGCAGCCGCGCCGATCCTGCGTCGATGAAGTCGAGGTGGGAGGCGTCGATCACGACCTGCCCCGGCTCCTTCTGCAGCGGCGACAACACCGAGCCGAACGCCGGCCTGTTGGTCAGGTCGACGTCGCCCCACACTCGCAGCCCCGGCGGCGAGGAGGTGCTGGCGAAGCGCAGCAGCGCCTGCTCGGGCGCGATGGGGTGCACCGCGGTGGCCCGCTCGATGGCGTCGAGAGGGAACAGCTCGCGGTCGTACTGGCACACCGCGGCCAGCCAGCGCTCGCCGAACAGCTCGTTGGCGGTGGCCTCGAACGCCGCCTGGGCCTGCGCGTCGCGCGCTCCCCAGGAGGCGTCGATCAGCGCGTAGACGCCGTGCTGGCCGTGCCTGCGCGCCCGGTGGTGGGCGTCGGCCAGGGCGTGCAGCAGGCGGTCGGGGTCGAGGCGGCCGTCGGTGAAGTGCGTGTCGGCGCAGGACAGGATCTCCACCTGCCCGGCCGCCTCGGCGTCGTCGAACCCCGGGACGAGCGGCGCCAGCCAGCCCCGGGCGCGCTCAGGGGTCTCCGCATGGGTGATGATCACCACCTTGGTCCGGCGGCGCAGCCCGTTGAGTGTGAACTGCCTGGTCGTCGTCATGCGCTCCCGCTCGCCCTCGAACGGCAGGCAGACGTGGTCCCCCAGATCCGGGTCGAGGACCGAGCCCGCGACGTGCACCACGATGTGTCCTCCCTAGCACGCGTCGCCTAGAAATTACCGTGATGCCCGCGATCACGTAGCGCGTTCTCGGCAAAACACACCGTCACCCGTTCCCGCCGGTGTACGTTTTCGGCGGGGCCGCCCAGGAAGGGTCATGAAAGGCATGGGCGTGGACGTACTGGAGACGACGTACAGCAGGCACGGGGACATCGTGGTGGTCGCCCTCGCGGGCGAGGTCGACGTGGACAACGTCGCCCGGGTCAGGAGGTGCCTCGACGAGGCGATGGCGGCCGACGGCACGCGGCTGGTGGTCGACCTGACCGGGCTGACCTTCATCGACACCACCGGGCTCGGGGTCCTGGTGCGCCAGCTCGCCGCGTTGCGCGACAGGGACGGCAC
Source organism: Nonomuraea sp. NPDC049758 (assembly GCF_040674635.1). Taxonomy (NCBI): domain Bacteria; kingdom Bacillati; phylum Actinomycetota; class Actinomycetes; order Streptosporangiales; family Streptosporangiaceae; genus Nonomuraea; species Nonomuraea sp. NPDC049758. Next base: position 149,051 of record NZ_JBFAMZ010000005.1, on the reverse strand, counting down.
GATGGCGCTGGTGGCCTCCGACGGCCAGGTGCTGCGGCGGCTGCGCAGGACGAACCTGGCGGCCCTGTTCCCCATCCATGACACCTTGTCGCAGGCGCTGGCCCAGCCGGAGGCGGGAGCACGGGGGAGGGCTGGTTGAATGGCACCATGTCCCTCGACCCCGAGATCGCCGCACGGCTGAAGCGCAACGCGGACGGCCTCGTGCCCGCCATCGCCCAGCAGCACGACACCGGCGAAGTGCTCATGATGGCCTGGATGAACGACGAGGCGCTGCACCTCACGCTCACCACCGGCCGGGCCACCTACTGGTCGCGCAGCCGCGACCGGCTGTGGGTCAAGGGCGACACCTCCGGGCACGTCCAGCACGTCAAGAGCGTGGCCCTCGACTGCGACGGCGACACCGTCCTGCTCAAGGTCGACCAGGTCGGCGCCGCGTGCCACACCGGCGACCGCACCTGCTTCGACGCCGGTCTGCTCGGTTAGCGCTCACGGCATGACGTCTGGTGAGGTTTCCGGCAAGGGCTCGGGGAACGGGCGGCGCGAGTTGTGGGCGTGGCTGGCGCTGACCGTCCTGGGCAGCTGCCTGGTGCTGCTGGCGGCCGGTCAGGTCTGGGTGCGGGTGCTCGGCGCGCAGGCCGCCGACGCGGTCGCGCCGACCGGCGGCGACCTGAGCCCCGTGCTGTCGCCGCTGGCGCTGGCGGGGCTGGCGGGCGTGGTGGCCGTGCTGGCCACCAAGGGCGCCGGGCGCCGGGTCGTCGGCGCGCTGGTCGCGCTCTGCGGCGCGGGCGCGGCGGCGGGCACGTGGGCGGGGCTGGCCTCGGCCACCGTGACCGGCTGGCTGCGCGAGCACAACGCGGTCCGCGCGGTGGCCGGCCTGCCCTGGGAGCCGGTGCCGGGCTGGCCGGTGGTGGCCGGGCTCGGCGCGTTGCTGCTCCTGGCCGGCGGCGTGCTGGCCGCGGTGCGCGGCGGCAGGTGGGCGGGCATGTCGTCGCGCTACGACAGGGCCGCTGACGCGACGGACGAGCGGGCGGGAGACGGGGCGGGCGTGGTCGCGGCCACGGCCCGCAGGGGTCATGAGGACCGCGAGTTGTGGGACGCCCTCGACCGCGGCGACGACCCGACGGAGTCCCCGGAGCCCCGCTGGGGTCGGTAGTTACGAAATCTCCACGGTTCTGAACCTCTGTCTGCTTGGCAAACGTTTTCTCAATAAGCTGCCGTTGCAACTCGCCAAAAGACAAGAGGAGCCAGCTCATGAGCTACGGGGACCAGGGCGGCAGCGGGGGCCACGGCGCGCAGCCCCCCGGCGGAGGTTACGGCCAGCAGCCGCCCACCGGCGGCGGCTACGGCCAGGGCCCGGCCTACGGCCAGCAGCCCCAGAGCGGCGGCTACGGCCAGCAGCCCCAGCACGGCGGGGGGTACGGCCAGCAGCCCCAGAGCGGTGGCGGTTACGGTCAGCAGCCGCAGAGCGGCGGGGGCTACAACCAGCAGCCGCCCAGCGGCGGCGGTTACGGCTACAACCAGCAGCCCCCGAGCTACCCCCAGGAGCCTTTGGGGTACGGCCAGCAGCCGCAGCCCCCGAGCGGCGGCTACGCCCAGCCGGGCTACGGTCAGCAGAACTACGGTCAGCAGGGCTACGGCCAGCCCGGCTACGGCCAGTACGGCGCCCCGCAGCAGCCCCGCTCCACCAACGGCATGGCGGTGGCCTCGCTCATCCTGGGCATCGTCGGCCTGGTCACCTGCGGCGCGACCAGCATCGTCGGCGTCGTCCTCGGCCACATCGCGCTCAACCGCATCAAGCGCACGGGGGAGGAGGGGCAGGGCATGGCGATGGGCGGCCTGGTGACCTCCTACATCATGGTCGTGCTGTTCGTGCTGTTCTGGATCTTCTTCGGCGGGTTCTGGCTGACCCTGATCGGCATCGGCTCGGCGGCCTCCGTCAGCGACTACTCGTGAACGGGCGGGGCGCAGCGTGACGCCCCGCTTGCGGTGTGATTACGAATTGTCCGCAACGTGGGCGTTAGTCCACGTAGGGAATGCTTTATCGCTAGGCTGCCGCGCGCAACTCGCTTCACGCTGACGACATGAGGAGTCACGAGCATGAGTTACGGAAACCAGGGCGACGGCGGTTACGGCGCCCAGCCGCCCGGCGGCGGTTACGGGCAGCAGCCGCCGAGCGGTGGTGGCGGCTACGGCCAGCAGCCGCCCAGCGGCGGCGGTTACGGTGGCGGCTACGGCCAGCAGCCCCCGAGTGGCGGCGGCTATGGTGAGCAGCCCCCCGGTGGCGGCTACGGCCAGCAGCCCCCGAGCGGTGGCGGCTACGGCCAGCCCCCTGGCGGCGGTTACGGGCAGCCGCCCGGTGGCTACCCCGGTGGCGGTTACGGCCCCGGTGGCGGCGGCACCCCGCCGGACAACCAGCTGGTCCCGGCGATCCTCACCACCCTGTTCTGCTGCCTGCCCCTCGGCATCGTGGCGATCGTGAAGTCGTCGCAGGTCAACTCCAAGTGGCAGGTCGGCGACATCCAGGGCGCCATGCAGGCCGCCGAGGAGGCCAAGACCTGGTGGAAGCGCAGCCTGATCTTCGGCGCCATCGCCATCGTCCTGCTCATCATCTTCTACGTGGTGGTGTTCGTGCTGCTCGCCGCCTCGACGAGCAGCTACGGCTCGTACTGACGGACTGGGATACTGACGGCATGGACATCGCAACAACCGGGCGGCGGGGGACGGGGCGGCTGAAGGGCCTGCTCGCGCCGCTCGGTGTTGCGGCCGCTACGGGGGCCGTGTTCGGCGTGGTCGGCGTGGTCGACCCCAACCAGCCCGGCCACTACCCGACCTGCCCGTTCCTGTGGGTCACCGGCCTCTACTGCCCGGGCTGCGGCACGCTGCGCACGATCCACGCGCTGGCCCACCTCGACCCGCTGGCCGCCCTGGGGCTCAATCCGCTGGCCGTCGCCATGATCCCGTTCCTGCTGTTCTGGTGGGGCCGGTGGGTCGTGCGGGCGTGGCAGGGCAGGCCGCGGCGCACCACGTTGGCCCATCCGGCGTGGCTGTGGGCCTTCCTCGGGGTCGTGATGGTCTACTGGGTCGTCCGAAACCTCCCCTTCGGGGCGTTCCTCGCGCCGTAGTACGGGCCCTGTGGCGAGGTGACCCCGGTGGGGCCGATACCATCGCAGGACAAGGCCGAGAGCGGACGCGAGGCGAACTCTCTGCCACCCCCACTGTCAACCGGAGGGACCCCAAGCGCGTGAGTGAGCGGACGGAAGGACCGAGTGTCCTCGACGACATCCTCGAAGGGGTGCGCGCCGATCTCGCCGCACGTCAGCAGGCCGTGTCGATCGACGAGCTCAAGCGGCGAGCCGAGCGGGCCCAGGGGCCCAGAGACGCGATGGCCGCCCTCGGGGGTGACAGGATCTCGGTGATCGCCGAGGTCAAGCGGTCGAGCCCGTCCAAGGGCGCGCTCGCCGCCATCGCCGATCCCGCCGCGCTCGCGGCCGACTACGAGGCCGGCGGCGCCCACGTGATCAGCGTGCTGACCGAGCGGCGCAAGTTCGGCGGCAGCCTGGAGGACCTGGCGGCCGTCCGCGCCCGCGTCGACATCCCCATCCTGCGTAAAGATTTCATCCTCACCTCCTACCAGCTCTGGGAGGCCCGGGCCCACGGCGCCGACCTGGCGCTGCTGATGGTCGTCTGCCTGGAGCAGGAGGCGCTGGTGTCGCTGATCGAGCGGGCCGAGTCCATCGGGCTCACCCCGCTGGTCGAGGTGCACACCGAGGAGGAGCTGGAGCGGGCGGTCGCCGCCGGGGCGCGGGTCATCGGGGTCAACGCGCGTAATTTGAAGACTCTTGAGGTCGACCGCGACGTCTTCGCGAAGCTGGCGCCGAAGATCCCGGATAATGTGATCAAGATCGCCGAGTCGGGCGTGCGCGGCCCGCACGACCTGCTCGCCTACGCCAGGGGTGGCGCCGACGCCGTCCTGGTGGGGGAGAGCCTGGTCACCGGCAAGGATCCGCGCAAGGCCGTGGAGGCGCTGGTGACCGCCGGCGCTCACCCGTCGACGCGCCCCGACCACTCAGCAGAGGGATAGCAGTGGCTAACGAAGGCTCCATCCTCAGCGCCGCCGACCTGGCCGGCGGCGCGGCGTACGGCAACGACCCCGACCTGCACGGAAAGTTCGGCATCTTCGGCGGCCGCTACGTGCCCGAGGCGCTGATCCCCGCGCTCGACGAGGTGGCCGCCGTCTACGACAAGGCCAAGACCGACCCCGAGTTCCTGCGCGAGTTCGACCACCTGCTGCGCACCTACGCCGGCCGGCCCACCACGCTGACCGACGTCGCGCGCTTCAGCCAGGAGGCCGGCGGCGCGCGCATCGTGCTCAAGCGGGAAGACCTCACCCACACCGGCGCCCACAAGATCAACAACGTGCTCGGCCAGGCGCTGCTGACCAGGCGCCTGGGCAAGAAGCGGGTGATCGCCGAGACCGGCGCCGGTCAGCACGGCGTGGCCACGGCCACCGCGGCCGCCCTGCTCGGCCTGGAGTGCGTCATCTACATGGGCGCGGTCGACTGCGAGCGCCAGGCGCTCAACGTGGCCCGGATGAAGCTGCTCGGCGCCACCGTGGTGCCCGTCCACAACGGCTCCAAGACGCTGAAGGACGCCATCAACGAGGCGTTCCGCGACTGGGTGACCAACGTCGACACCACCCACTACCTGTTCGGCACCGTCGCCGGGCCCCACCCGTTCCCCGAGATCGTCCGCGACTTCGCCCGCATCATCGGCGTCGAGGCCCGCCGCCAGATGCTGGAGCTGACCGGCGGGCTGCCCGACGCCGTGTGCGCGGCGGTCGGCGGCGGCAGCAACGCCATCGGCATCTTCCACGCCTTCATCGGCGACGAGGGCGTGGCCCTGCACGGCTACGAGGCGGCCGGCCACGGCCTGGAGAGCGGCGAGCACGCGCTCACCCTCACCGCCGGCTCGGTGGGCGTGCTCCACGGCTCGCGCACGTACGTGCTCCAGGACGACGAGGGCCAGACGATCGAGTCCCACTCGATCTCGGCCGGGCTCGACTACCCGGGCGTCGGCCCCGAGCACGCCTGGCTGAAGGACTCCGGCCGCGCCACCTACCACGGCGTCACCGACGACGAGGCCATGGCGGCGTTCTCGCTGCTGGCCAGGACCGAGGGCATCATCCCGGCCATCGAGTCCTCCCACGCGCTGGCGGGCGCGCTGAAGCTGGGCCGCGAGCTCGGCCCCGACTCGACGATCCTGGTCAACCTGTCCGGGCGCGGCGACAAGGACATGGGCACCGCCATGAAGTACTTCAACCTCTGACGCCCCCGGCAGCGCGGCGCGGGTGACCGGACGACGGCCTGCGGCAGGGCATCATGGTGGGACTCGACCTTCGAAACGGACAGACATGACGACTCTTCAGACGGTTTTCGCCAAGGCGAAGGCGGACAACCGGGCCGCGCTCGTCGGCTACCTGCCTGCCGGCTTCCCGTCCAAGGACGGCGCGATCGCCGCCGCCGCGGCCCTGGTCGAGGCGGGCTGCGACGTCATCGAGATCGGCCTGCCCTACTCCGACCCGCTCATGGACGGGCCGACGATCCAGGACGCGGTGCACCGCTCGCTGGTCAACGGCACCCGCATCGCCGACGTGATGCGCACCGTCGAGGGGGTCGCCGCCACGGGGGCCGCCACGCTCGTCATGACGTACTGGAACCCGATCGACCGGTACGGCGCCGACCGGTTCGCCCGTGACCTGGCCAACGCGGGCGGCGTGGGCACGATCACGCCCGACCTGACGCCGGAGGAGTCCGAGCCGTGGCGCACCGCCTCGGCCGAGGCGGGCATCGACACGGTCTTCCTGGTGGCGCCCAGCTCCACGGAGGAGCGCATCAAGGCCGTGGTCGACTGCTGCACCGGCTTCGTCTACGCCGCCTCGCTGATGGGCGTCACAGGCGCCAGGGAGAGCGTGAACTCGGCGGCCGAGGGCCTGGTCAAGCGCACCCGCGCGCACACCGACCTGCCCGTCTGCGTGGGCCTGGGCGTCGGCACGGGCGCGCAGGCGGCCGAGGTGGCCCGCTACGCCGACGGCGTGATCGTGGGGTCGGCGTTCATCCGCCGCATCCTCGACGCGCCCGACGAGGCCGCCGGGCGCGAGTCGATCATGGCGCTGGCCGGCGACATGGCCCGCGGCGTGCGCCGCTGAGCCCTCTCCGGGCTGTCCCGGTCATCACGAAGGGCTGTCCCGGTCATCACGAAGGGCTGTCCCGGTCATCACGAAGGCGCGTCCCCCGAGCGGGGGGCGCGCCTTTCGTCATGTCGTGCCGGCGGGGTCAGCCCAGGTCGGGGTCCGCGCGCAGTTCCAGGGCCGGGCCCACCCGGTCCAGCTCCAGGACGACGATCTCGTTGGTCCCGGCGCGCAGCAGCGGGGCCGGGACGTAGAGGGTGCGCTGCGGGCCGCGGTCCCAGTAGCGGCCCAGGCAGAAGCCGTTCACCCAGACGTACCCCTTGCCCCAGCCGGGCAGCGCCAGGAACGTGTCGGCGGGCTCGTCCACCTCCAGGACGAACCGGAAGAACGACCGGGGCCCGGCCTGCGAGCCGTCGGCGAACGGCACCGCGGAGACGTCCTGCAGCGGGATCGGCCGCGAGCTCCACCCGTTCAGGTACTGCTGGTGGTGCAGGACCCCGCCGGTCAGGCCCTTGGTCTCGCCGGTCAGCGGGCCGTAGTTCGTCCGTCCCATCGACTCCACCAGCAGCTCCACCGTGGCGGGGCCGGACACCGTCACCTCCGGCTCCTCGGCGTCGCGCTCGAACACCCCGGCGAGCCGGCCGTCCACGAACACGTGCGCACGGTCGCGCAGCCCGGGCAGCCGCAGCCGGTACGCGCCGCGCGGTCCCGGCACCTCCGCTCGGTACAGCACCAGCCCGTGCTCCAGCCCCAGCTCCTCGAACGACGGCGGCACCGGCGCGCTCGTCCCCGGCCCCGCCACCGCCTCCAGCGCGTCGGCCAGCGACACCGACTGGACCGGCCGCAACGTCGCCGCCGGCAGCACGGCCGGGACCGGCGGCACCGCCGGCGGCTCGCCCGCGTACCGCGACAACACCCCGCGGAAGCGCCAGAACTTCTCGGTGGGCGCCCCGCGCTCGTCGATCGGCGCGTCGTAGTCGTAGGAGGTGACGGTCGGCCGCCAGTCGCCCATCGCCCGCTCGCCGGCCTGGTTGGCGCCCGCCCAGGTGCCGAAGTTGGTGCCGCCGTGCGCCATGTACAGGTTCACCGACGCGCCGAGTTCGAGAATGCGCTCCAGGACGGCGGCCGCGTCACCGGCGTCCCTGGTCATGTGCTTGTGGCCCCAGTGGTCGAACCAGCCGCACCAGAACTCCATGCAGAACGGCGGGTCGTCCGGCCGGTGCTTGCGCAGCACGGCGAACGCCCGGTCGGGGTCGGAGCCGAAGTTCACCGTGGCCAGCACGCCCGGCAGGGTGCCGCCGGTCAGGTACCAGTCGGCCGGGCCGTCGGAGGTGAACAGCGGCACCTCGACGCCCCTGGCCGTCAGGCCGTCGGCCAGGTGGCGCAGGTAGGCCAGGTCGCTGCCGTAGGAGCCGTACTCGTTCTCCACCTGGACCATGATCACGTTGCCGCCGCGGGTCACCTGCCGCTCGACGACCTGCGGGAGCAGCCGGTCGAAGTAGCGGTCCACGTGGCCCAGGTACTCGGGGTCGCAGGTCCTGATCCGGCCGGTGAGCCAGGCGGGCAGGCCGCCGTTGTCCCATTCGGCGCAGATGTAGGGGCCCGGCCGGACGATCGCCAGCAGCCCCTCCTCGGCCGCCGCGTCCAGGAACGCGCCCAGCTCCTCCATCCGGCGGAACTCGCCCCTGCGCGGCTCGTGCAGGTTCCACGGCACGTACGTCTCGACGGTGTTCAGCCCCATCGCCCGCAGCATCGCCAGCCGGTGCCGCCACTGCCCGGGATGCACCCGGAAGTAGTGCATGGCGCCCGACAACACCCTGAACTCCGTGCCGTCGAGCCGGAACACTCCGTTCTCGACCGAGAACACACCCATAACTGTTCCTCCGATAGGATTTCGCGCCCCGCAACCCTGCCAAGACCGCAGGTCAACGGCCATGGACAAACCCAGACAACCTGTTGGACTCACCCGCGGAGACCGGATGACCCCGCCCTACGACAAGTGGATGCAGTACCTGACCCCCGGGCCCGCCCATCGTGGGCTCGGCCTGGTGTGCCTCGGCGTCGGGCGGCAGGAGGGGCGGCTGCCCACGGTCGGGCCGCGCACCCTGCAGCACCACGTGGCCGTCCTGGTGACCGCGGGCCGCGGCTGGTTCTCCCAGGGAGACGGGCCCGTCGTCGACGTCGTCGCGCCCGCCGTCATCTGGCTCCTGCCCGGCGTACGCCACCACTACGCGCCCGACGAGGCCGGCTGGGACGAGTGGTTCGTCGACTTCACCGGCCCCGCCGCCACCGCCTACCAGGACCTCGGCTTCGTGGACGCCGGCAACCCGGTCACCCCGCTCACCACGGCGGAACCGGCCGCCCACGCCATCGGCCGCATCGCCCAGGCGTGCCGCAGGGGCGGCCCGTACCTGGAGGTGGAGACCTCGGCCATCGTGCACGAGGTCCTGGTCGCCCTCAGGCGCAGCCGCGCCGACGAGGACCCCTACGGCGACCCGGTGCTGGCCGGGCTGGCCAGGGACGCGTGCCTGCCGGTGCCGGTCGCCGAGCACGCCAGGCGCCTCGGCATGCCGCTGACCGAACTGCGCCGCGCCGTGCGCCGGCTGGCCGGGTGCAGCCCCAAGGACTACGTGCTGTCCATCAGGCTCAACCGGGCCAAGGACCTGCTGGCCACGACGGACCTGCCGGTCGCCGCCGTGGCCCGGCGCGTCGGCTACGACGACCCGGCCTATTTCACCAGGTTGTTCACCCGCCGCGCCGGTCTGCCGCCGAGCGAATTTCGGACGCAGCAGTATCGTGGACTTCCTACCATTTCATGAACGGGACTCTGCCTTAGCCGACGCTTATCCCGAGCGTGATCGGATGATGTCCCGGTACTGTGCGCATTCCCGGCGCAGAGAAAGAGGAGATCACCCGTGGCCGCGTCACAACCGTCACACAACGGCAGATCGGCGATACCCTGGGTGACGACCGTCGCCCGGCTGATCCTGGGGGGCGTGCTGATCGCGGCGGGGGCGCTGAAGATCGGCAAGTCGTCCGACTCCGTGGTCGCGGTCAAGGCGTACCAGCTGCTGCCCGAGTCGATCGCCGAGATGGTGGGCCACGTCCTGCCGATCCTGGAGATCGTCGTCGGCGTGCTGCTGGTCGTCGGTCTGCTGACCAGGGTGGCAGCGGTGATCGCCGCGCTGCTCATGTTCGCCTTCGTGTTCGGCATCGCCTGGGCCTGGGCGCACGGCCTGCGGATCGACTGCGGCTGCTTCGGCGGCGGCGGCCAGCTGGAGACAGGACAAGAGCCGGCCTACCTGCTCGACATCCTGCGCGACTTCGGCCTGGTGCTGCTCGGCGCATGGACGGCCCGCTTCCCGCCGGGACGGTTCGCCCTCGACGGGGCGCTCGGACTGGCGGGTGCCGTGGAGGACACAGGTGACGAAGAGGAGATCGAGGATGAGCAAAGCGCAGCGCACCAAGTCTGACGGGAACATGTCGGCGCGCGAGAAGATCAGAGAGCAGCAGGCGGCAGCCCGCGCCCAGGAGAAGCGCAAGAAGCTGGTGACCTACACCACGGCGGCCGTGGTCGCGGTGGCCGCGGTCGGCCTCGGCGCGTGGTACTCGATCAGCTCCTCCAAGTCGGAGCAGGCCGGGGCCGACCTCGCGCCGATCACCCTGCAGCCCGACGGCAGCGCCGTGATGGCCAAGGCGGGCGTGACGCAGCCGGTGGTCGACATCTACGAGGACTTCCAGTGCCCGGTCTGCAAGGAGCTGGAGCGGGTCAGCGGATCGACCTTCAAGAACCTGGCCGCCGAGGGCAAGGCCAAGGTCGTCTTCCACCCGATCACGATCTTCTCCAGGGAGCCGACGAAGGGCAACTCCGTACGCGCGGCGGCGGCCGCCCGCTGCGTCGCCGACGGCAAGCAGTGGATGGCCTTCCACGACCTGATCTACAAGAACCAGCCGGCCGAGACCGTCGAGGGGTTCAAGACCGACCAGCTCGTCGAGTGGGGCAAGGAGGCCGGGGTCACCTCGCCCGATTTCGAGAGTTGCGTCACGTCCCAGAAGCACGCTCCCGCCGTGCTGACCGACAGTTCGAAGATCATGTCGGCGCAGTCGATCGAGGGCACGCCCACCGTGAAGCTCAACGGCACCAGCATCGGCGAGGCGGCGTTCTCGCCGCAGCAACTTCGCGATGCGGTCACGAAGGCCGCCAAGTAGCCGCAGGCTGCGCTACCCTCACCTGACATGCCCCTAGCCTCGATTCCCAGCCCTTCCCAGGGGGTCTGGTATCTCGGAATCATCCCGATCCGGGCCTATGCCCTGTGCATCGTGCTCGGCGTCGTCGTCGCCGTCTGGCTGAGCGAGCGGCGCTGGGTCGCCCGTGGCGGCCAGAAGGGGACGATCATCGACATCGCCGTCCCCGCGGTGATCTTCGGTCTGATCGGCGGCCGGCTCTACCACGTCATCACCGACTGGCAGACCTACTTCGGCAGCCGTGCGATCAAGAAGCCGTACCAGGCCCTGTTCATCTGGGAGGGCGGGCTCGGCATCTGGGGCGCGATCGCGCTCGGCGGCGTCGGCGTGTGGTGGGCCGTGCGCAAGCGCGGCATCTCCATGAGCGCCGTCGCCGACACGGTCGCGCCGGGCATCGCCTTCGCGCAGGCCATCGGCCGCTGGGGCAACTGGTTCAACCAGGAGCTCTACGGCGGCCCGACCACGCTGCCGTGGGGCCTGGAGATCGACGTCGACCACGGCGGCGAGCCGGGCGTGCTGTACCACCCGACCTTCCTGTACGAGTCGCTGTGGGACGTCGCGCTCGGCTTCCTGCTCATCCTGGCGGGCAAGCGGTTCGCGCTGCGGCACGGGCGGCTGTTCGCCCTCTACGTCGCCGGGTACACGCTGGGCCGCTTCTGGATCGAGGGCCTGCGCATCGACCCGGTCGGCGGGGTCGACCACGCGGTGACCTTCCTCAGCCTGCGGCTCAACCAGTGGACGTCCATCGTGCTGTTCGTCGGCGCGCTGGTCTACCTCTGGCTGACCAGGAACAAGGACACCGAGGAGCGGGTCGTGCCGCTCGATCTGGCGGTCGATCCGGCGCACGAGAGCGGCCAGGCCGATCCCGGCTCGTCCGACGCGCCGACCGCCGCGCCGACCGTCGGGACGGCCGAGGCCGCTGAGCCCGCCGAGCCCACCGAATCCTCCGACACCGACGCGGACGACGATGCCGCGACGAAGGAGAAGAACCCGCGATGACCGGCGGCGCGGAGATCCACCATCGCCATCGCGACGTCAGCGGGGGCTGGTTGCGGCCCTCGGTGTTCGGCGCGATGGACGGCCTGGTGTCGAACTTCGCGCTCATCGCCGGCGTCGCGGGCGGCACCGCCACCACCAAGGTCGTCGCCCTCAGCGGCGTGGCCGGGCTGGCGGCCGGGGCCCTGTCCATGGCGGGCGGCGAGTACGTCTCCGTGGCCAGCCAGCGCGAACTGGCCCAGGCCGAGATCGCCGTCGAGCAGCGGGAGCTCGCCGGCAACCCGGAGGCCGAGCTGGCCGAGCTGGCTCAGTCGTTCGTGGACAAGGGGGTGGAGCCCGACCTCGCCGCGGCGGTGGCCGGGCAGATCTCCCGCAATCCCGAGCGGGCCCTTGAGGTCCACGCCCAGAACGAGCTGGGTGTCATTCCCGGCGCGCTGCCCTCGCCGAAGGTGGCGGCGGTGTCGTCGTTCCTGTCGTTCAGTGTGGGGGCGGTGCTGCCGCTCCTGCCGTACCTGTTCGGAGTCGAGGGGCTTACCGTGTCGGCCGTGGTGTCGTGCGCGGCGTTGTTCGGGGCGGGCGCGCTGGTGTCCGCCGTGACGGCGCGCAGCTGGTGGTACTCGGGGTTGCGTCAGCTCGTGGTGGGCGCGGTGGCCGCGGGGATCACGTACGGGCTGGGCAACCTGATCGGGGCGTCAGGACTGTGAGATCGGGACGACGCTCCGGCGACTCCGCCGACTCCTCCGGCACCGGCCCCAACACTCCGGGCACCGGCGGCGCTTCCGGCGGGTATGGCGGTGCTCCTGGGGCTTTTGGCGGTTCCGGCCGTTCTGGCGGTAATCCTGGGGCTTTTGACGGTTCCGGTCGTTCCGGCGGTGGTCCTGGCGCGCCCGGTGCTTCCGGCGCTGCTGGCGGGGCCGGTGGCGGCGGGCGAGCCGGTGGTTCGCGTGGCGGGCGTGGCGCGGGGTCCGGGAGGGCTCGTCGCCGTTCCGCTGCTCGCGCGGCTGAGGCCGCGGCCCCCGAGCAGCCGGCGACCGGTGGCGACGGCGGACAGGACCTCTGGGCGGCCCGCCGCGCCGCCCGCCCCCAACAGCCCGCCGACCCGGGCTGGGCCGCCCGCCCACCCGCCCCCCAGGGGCCCGACGCTTCCTGGCCCTCTCAACCCGCCTCTCAGGGCTCCGACGCACAGTGGGCGGCTCGTTCCGGGTCACAGGGCTCGAACGCGCAGTGGCCCGCTGGTCCCCCCGCCTCTCAGGGCTCGAACACGCAGTGGCCCGCTGGTTCCGCCTCCCAGGGGTCTGACACGCAGTGGCCTGTTGGTCCCGCCGCCTCACAGGGGTCGAACGCGCAGTGGCCCGCCGGCTCCGGCGTGCAGGGGTCGGACGCGCAGTGGGCGGCTCGTGGTGATGTGCAGGGATCCGACGCTCAGTGGGCGGCTCGTGGTGAGCGGAGTGACGGTCAGCGGCCCGCGTCCCCGGCTTCCGATGCCGGATGGGCCGCGCAGCCCGCCGCGCCGGAGGCGTCCACGCCCGCCGACGACGCCGACGCACCGCGCGGCAGACGTTCCCAACGGGGCAGACGTTCCCAGGCAGCCGCGGAGTCCGGCCGGGGCAGGCGTGCCCAGGAGGGCGGAGAGGCGTCCCGGGGGAGACGCGCTCACGACGGTGGGGAGACGGCTCGCGGGAGGAGGCGGGCGCCGGACAACGACGACTCCGTCTGGGCCGCGAGCATGGACGACCTGGCGGAGGCCGCCCGTACGGGCCGTCGCAGCACGGCCACCGACGGCGGCGAGCAGTCCCGTCCGGGACGCAGGAGCGCCCCCGCGGACGGTGGCGGGCACGACGACGCAGCCGAGGGTTTCGCCGCGTTCGGGGCGTCGGGATCGTCCGCGGAGTCCGGAAGGACCGGGGAGTCCGCCGAGTTCCCGACCGGCTCCGGGTCGCGCAAACGGCGCCGCACACCGCGCTCCGACTGGCAGTTCCCGGTGCTCACCGAGTGGGGTCTGCGTCCGGAGCAGCAGCGGTTGATCGTCATCATCGCCACGGTCATCGGCGTCGTCGCGGGCGCGACGGGGCTGGTGGCGGTCGTCGGCTCGCTCGGCGACTACGCCCCCGAGCGGGAGGCCAGCGCCGCCGTCCTCGGCCCGGACGCCGCCATGCCCATGTCCTACCAGGGCTGGAGCTCGCCCAAGCTGTTCGCGGCCCTGGCCGACCGGGCCAAGGACAGCCGGGAGCTCACCGACAAGGAGGTGTTCGGGCAGAGCGAGCTCGCGGTCTCCAAGAAGCTCACGCTCAAGCTCGCCGCCAAGCGCATCGACGCCGACTGCTCGGCCGCCCTGTGGGGCACGGCCCTGCTGGAGAAGGTGGCCGACGCCGACTGCCTCCAGGCGGCCCGCGGCCTGTACGTCAGCTCCGACGGCCGCTACGTCGGCCAGTACACGTTGCTCAACCTCAAGGACGGCCAGTCGGCCGGCGACCTGGTCGAATCCCTGAAGACGCTCTACCGGGGCGGCTGGGCACGGCCGTTGACCTCGTCCAAGGCGGCCTTCCCGGCGGGCGGCTACTCCGAGGGCGGCGGTTACGCGCTCGGCCACTACGTCGGCCTCGTCTGGCTCGGCAAGACCGACGGCCTCGACCCGACCGCCCGGGACGACTTCGTCTCCGTCACCCTGGCCCTGCGCGGCGCCGAGAAGTCCGTCTACCGCCGCGTCGTCGCGATCACGGGCCCGGCCTCGTGACGTCGCCTCGGGCGGTCGCGATCAAGGAAGCGGCCCTGATGTCCCACACCGGGATGGGGTTCGCGGAGGCGGGCGCGTGATGTCCCGTCGTGTGGTCGTGGTGGCGGGGGTGGCCGTGGGGGTGCTGGCGGTCGCCGTGGCCGGGTGGTTGTGGCTGCGTCCGGGGGAGCCGCGGCCGGCCGCCTTCCGGGGCGAGCCCACCTCGGCCTTCTACGCGGCCGTCGACTCCCGTCAGGCCGACGCCGCGCCGCTGACCGCGCAGGAGGTCTTCACCGCTGAGACGCAGACGCTCGGCGCGCTGCGGCGGGTCTCCACGCAGGAGCACGACGACTGCGACGAGGTGTTGTGGGGAGCGTCGGCGTCCGGGTGCACGCAGGTGCTGGCGGCGGCGTACGAGGGTGACGGGCTGGCGGGGCAGTTCGCCATCTTCAACCTGCCCGACGGGCGCGCGGCCGACGCCCTGGTGGCGGCCCTGGGCAAGGACGGCTTCGTCCGGCAGGACGCCGCGTTCGACGCCGCCCGGAGCCGTGCCCAGGCGCGTGCCATGGGCCACTACGTGACGGTCAGCTGGGCGGGCGGCACGGTCTCCGCCGACGGCCTGGTCACGGCCCTGGTCGCCCTCGACGGTCTCGGCCGCGTGGTCCAGAACCGCATCCTCGCCGCCACCTGACCCCCCCCACCCCCCTCCGGCCACCTGCCCGCTCGAAGGGGTGCCGCGGCCGCCTGTTGCTCGGAGGGTTGCGGTCGTCCGGCGGTTCGGCCGTCCTGCCGCTGCTTACTCACAACGCCATGCCGTGCGCGGAGTCAGGGGGTTGTGGTGGTGAGGGCGGTGACGGTGGTGGAGACGGCGGCGGGGAGGTCGGCCAGGCGGTGGAGGGGGGCTTCCAGCGGGGTCAGGTCGTCGGACCAGGGAGCCGTCTGGCGAATGAGGGTGCGGGCCTCGTTCTTGGTGAGCGCCGTGCCCTGGTCGCGGGCCACCGCGATGAGGGCCTCCCGCCAGGTGTTGGCGAGTTTGGCGTGGCCGTTGTCGAGGATCCTGCGCAGCACCGCGTCGGCCGACCCGGCGGGTTGCGGGCGGCGTACGGCGTCGAGCGCCCCGCCCGTCCGGCGGAACTCGTAGACGCCGGACAGCGCCTCGGGCAGCGGCGGCAGGTCGGCCCCCCACACGCGCACGTGCCCGGCGCGGGTGGCGAGCAGCACGCGGGGGAGCGCCGCCTCCAGCCCCGGCGGCAGCGCGACGGCCACCCGCTCGACGGCCGCCGCGTACGGCTTGGCCAGCCAGGTCGCCAGCCGCACCCGGGGCTGGGGCAGCTCCTTGGGCCACTCGCCCACCAGCAGGTCAGCCTCGAACCCGGCCAGCTCGGGCGCCGGGGCCGCCGCCGGAGCCGACTCGACCGACTGGGGGCCCTGCGTGTAGATGGCCGTGGCCTGACGGCCCAGCCGGGCGTTTACCGCCGGGCGGGTCTTGGTCGTGGGACGCAGCAGGTAGAGGTCGGCCGCCGAGCCGATCGCCTCCGCCCCGAAATAGCGATTGAAATCCGGATAGATCGCCTCGTAGGCGAGGTTGAGCTCCGACAACGCCTGCTGGACCTTGAAGGCCAGCATCGGCGTACGCTCGCTGGCCCCGTACGCCACCAGCAGCCGCCCGTCGTCCTTCAGCCCCTCCACGGCGCGCGCCGCGAACAGCCCGATCCCCTCCGGCGTGTACGGCGGGTCGGTGAACGCCAGGTCGTGCTCCCGCGCCGAGGCCGGCAGCCCGAGCCGCAGGTCGGCCCAGCGCGTGCGGACCCCGAGCCCCTGCTCGTCGATGTAGGCCAGGATGCGCTCGTCGACGTCGACCACCGTGACGTCGGTCTCGGGATGGACCAGCTTGACGGCCAGCGAGGTCAGGTCGTGGTCGCCGACGCACAGCAGCCGCGCCCCGGGCAGCCAGAACCGCGCCCCGAGCAGCAGCGCGCGCCGCAGGGCCGTCTCGGGGGTGGCCGAGACGTGGTCGAGCACGTGGCGGGCCCGCGGCGCGCCCGCGACCAGCGCGGTCAGGCGTTCGAGCACGCCGGGGTAGTGGGGGAGCAGGTGGGCCACCGGGTCTTCGGGCGGCGGCGCCATGGCCAGCAGGTCCTGGTAGGCGGGCGTGTCGCCGGGCGGCACCCGGAAGTTCTCGCCCGAGCGCTCCAGGCGCACCTCGCGCAGCAGGGCCTCGACGGTCCGCCGGGAGGTGGCGGTCTCCCTGACCAGGCCGGCCAGGGACCACCACTGGCCGTCGCACAGGAGGGTGAGGGCGTGCCGCAGCCGCCTGCCGTCGACGCCCGCCTCGGCGAGCAGGCGCTCCACGCCGTCACGATCCATGCGCCAACCCTATCGAGGGCCGGGCCCGGCTCCGGCCGCCCGCCGGGCCGGGCCGGGCTCGTCCGCAAGAAGCTTCCGGGGCTCGTGAGGGCCATGGGACAACAGGGGCTTGACCTGGGAATTCTGATGGCCGGGTCCGGGGTTTGGGATGGGAAGTTCGGATGCTGGAACCCTGCGCAATGTTCGCAATGCGGACGTGGCGGGCACCATTCCGGCATCGTGCGGTAATCTCTACCCACGATATGCAGCAGGGCCAACGTCGTCCCCGCCTGTAGAGCAGTTCTTGACAGACGAAGACGACGGGAGGGATTCAATGCCTGCTGCCCACCTCGGATTCCCCGAGCCTCAGGGCCTCTACCACCCCGCCAACGAGCATGATGCCTGCGGTGTCGCCATGGTCGCCGACGTCGCCGGACGCCGTGGGCACACGATCGTGGTCAAGGCACTGACGGCGTTGTGCAATCTCGATCACCGGGGAGCCAAGGGTAGCGAGCCGGACACCGGCGACGGAGCCGGGATCCTGACGCAGATCCCCGATGGGTTCTACCGCGCGAGCGTGCCGTTCGCGCTGCCCGAGGCCGGCGCGTACGCGACCGGCATCGCCTTCCTGCCGGCCGACGAGCAGGCCAGGGCCGTGGCCACCGGCCTGATCGAGGAGATCGCGGCCGAGGAGGGCCTCACGGTGCTGGGCTGGCGGGACGTCCCCGTCGACCGCGCCCTGCCGGGCCCGAGCGCCCGCGCCGTCATGCCGCACTTCGCCCAGCTCTTCGTGTCGAGCCCCGGCGGCGAGCAGGGCCTCGACCTCGACCGGCTGGCCTTCTGCCTGCGCAAGCGGTCCGAGCACGAGGCGGACGTCTACTTCCCCTCGCTGTCGGCCCGCACGGTGGTCTACAAGGGGATGCTCACGCCCGACCAGGTGGAGCCGTTCTTCCCCGACCTGAGCGACGAGCGTTACGAGAGCGCGATCGCGCTGGTGCACTCGCGCTTCTCCACCAACACCTTCCCGAGCTGGCCGCTGGCCCACCCCTACCGGTACGTGGCGCACAACGGCGAGATCAACACGGTCAAGGGCAACCGCAACTGGATGCGGGCCCGCGAGGCGATGCTGGCATCGGCCCACATCCCGGGCGACATCTCGCGGCTCTTCCCGATCTGCGACCCCGACGGCAGCGACACCGCCAGCTTCGACGAGGCCCTGGAGCTGCTGCACATCGGCGGCCGGAGCCTGCCGCACGCGGTGCTGATGATGATCCCCGAGGCGTGGGAGAACCACACCGAGATGGATCCGGCGCGCCGCGCCTTCTACGAGTTCCACTCCTCCCTGATGGAGGCGTGGGACGGCCCGGCCTCGATCACGTTCACCGACGGCACCCTGGCCGGGGCCGTGCTCGACCGCAACGGGCTGCGTCCCGGGCGTTTCTGGGTGACCGCCGACGGGCTGGTCGTGCTGGCCTCGGAGGCCGGCGTGCTGGACTTCAAGCCCGAGGACGTCGTCCGCAAGGGCCGCCTGCAGCCGGGCCGCATGTTCCTCATCGACACCGCCCGCGGCAAGATCATCGAGGACGACGAGATCAAGGCCGAGCTGGCCGCCGCGCACCCGTACGAGGAGTGGCTGCACGCCGGGCTGGTCAGGTTCGAGGAGCTGCCCGCGCGGCAGCGGGAGATCCCCACGCACGAGGCGCTGGTCAAGCGGCAGCAGACCTTCGGCTACACCGAGGAAGAGCTGCGGATCATCCTGTCGCCGATGGCCAGGTCCGGTGCCGAGCCGATCGGCTCGATGGGCACCGACACGCCGGTCGCGGTGCTGAGCGAGAAGCCGCGGCTGCTGTTCGACTACTTCACGCAGCTGTTCGCCCAGGTCACCAACCCGCCGCTGGACGCCATCCGGGAGGAGCTGGTCACCTCCCTGGCCAGCGTGCTCGGCCCCGAGGGCAACCTGCTCGACCCGGGCCCGACCTCGTGCCGCCAGCTCGTGCTGCCGTACCCGGTGATCGACAACGACGAGCTCGCCAAGATCATCCACATCAACGACGAGCACGACCTGCCGGGCTTCCACCCGCACGTCATCAGCGGCCTGTACGAGGTCGCCGGCGGCGGGCGGGCGCTGCTCGGCCGCCTTGAGGAGATCAGGGCCGAGGCGTCGGCGGCCATCGCGAACGGCGCGCGCATCATCGTGCTGTCCGACCGCGGCTCCTCCGACGCGCTCGCCCCGATCCCGTCGCTGCTGCTCACCGGCGCGGTGCACCACCACCTGATCCAGGAGAAGACCCGGACCAAGATCGGTCTCGTCATCGAGACCGGCGAGGCCCGCGAGTGCCACCACATGGCGCTGCTCATCGGCTACGGCGCCGGCGCGGTCAACCCGTACCTGGCGATCGAGACCGTCGAGGACCTGGTCGACACCGGTGTGCTGCAGATCGGCAAGCACAAGGCGGTGCGCAACCTGATCAAGGCGTACGGCAAGGGCGTCATCAAGGTCATGTCCAAGATGGGCGTGTCCACGGTGGCCTCCTACACCGGCGCGCAGATCTTCGAGGCGCTCGGCCTGAGCCAGGAGGTCATCGACGCCTGCTTCACCGGCACGACGTCCCGCCTGGGCGGCGTCGGCTTCGACGTGCTGGCCGAGGAGACCGCCCAGCGCCACCGCCACGCCTACCCGCGGGTGGAGAACGCCCACCGCAGGCTCCAGGTCGGCGGCGAGTACCAGTGGCGGCGCGAGGGCGAGCCGCACCTGTTCAACCCCGAGACCGTCTTCAAGCTGCAGCACGCCACCCGCACCCGCCGCTACGAGATCTTCAAGGAGTACACGAGCCTCGTGGACTCCCAGGCCGAGCGGCTGATGACCCTGCGCGGCCTGTTCAAGCTGCGCAAGGGCCAGTCGATCCCGATCGACGAGGTCGAGCCGGTCGAGAGCATCGTCAGGCGCTTCTCGACGGGCGCGATGTCGTACGGCTCGATCTCGATGGAGGCGCACGAGACGCTCGCCATCGCGATGAACCGGCTCGGCGGCAAGTCCAACACCGGCGAGGGCGGCGAGGACCCCGAGCGCCTGTACGACGCCACCCGCAGGTCGGCGATCAAGCAGGTCGCCTCCGGCCGGTTCGGCGTCACCAGCGAATACCTGGTCAACGCGGCCGACCTGCAGATCAAGATGGCCCAGGGGGCCAAGCCCGGCGAGGGCGGCCAGCTGCCCGGCCACAAGGTCTACCCGTGGATCGCCAAGACCCGCCACTCCACGCCCGGCGTCGGCCTCATCTCGCCGCCGCCGCACCACGACATCTACTCGATCGAGGACCTGGCCCAGCTCATCCACGACCTGAAGAACTCCAACCCGGAGGCCAGGGTCCACGTGAAGCTGGTCGCCGAGGTCGGCGTCGGCACGGTCGCGGCGGGCGTGTCCAAGGCGCACGCCGACGTGGTGCTCATCTCCGGCCACGACGGCGGCACCGGCGCCTCGCCGCTGACCTCGCTCAAGCACGCGGGCGCGCCCTGGGAGCTCGGCCTGGCCGAGACCCAGCAGACGCTGCTGCTGAACGACCTGCGCGACCGCATCGTCGTGCAGGTGGACGGCCAGCTCAAGACCGGCCGCGACGTCGTCATCGCCGCCCTGCTGGGCGCCGAGGAGTACGGCTTCGCCACCGCCCCGCTGGTCGTCTCCGGCTGCGTGATGATGCGGGTCTGCCACCTCGACACCTGCCCGGTGGGCGTGGCCACGCAGAACCCCGAGCTGCGCAAGCGCTTCAGCGGCAAGCCCGAGTTCGTGGTCAACTTCTTCGAGTTCATCGCCGAGGAGATCCGCGAGTACCTGGCCGAGCTGGGCTTCCGCTCGCTCGAGGAGGCGATCGGGCACGTCGAGATGCTCGACACCACGGCCGCCGAGAACCACTGGAAGGCCGACGGGCTCGACCTGTCGCCGATCCTGCACCAGCCCGACCTGCCCGTGGGCACGCCCAAGCGGCGCACCGTCGAGCAGGACCACGGCCTGGAGCACGCCCTCGACAACACCCTGATCCAGCTGGCCGAGGGCGCACTCAACGACGGCACCCCGGTCACGATGGAGCTGCCCATCCGCAACGTCAACCGCACGGTCGGCACCATGCTCGGCTACCAGGTGACCAAGCGGTACGGCGGCCAGGGCCTGCCCGAGAACACCATCGACATCGGCTTCACCGGCTCGGCGGGCAACTCCTTCGGCGCGTTCGTGCCCCGCGGGATCACGCTGCGGCTGACCGGCGACGCCAACGACTACCTCGGCAAGGGCCTGTCGGGCGGGCGGATCACCGTCCGGCCGCACGAGGAGGCGCCGCTCGACGGGCACATCATCGCCGGCAACGTCGCCCTGTACGGCGCCACGTCCGGCGAGGTGTTCGTCCGCGGGGTGGTCGGCGAGCGGTTCTGCGTCCGCAACTCCGGCGCCACGGCGGTCGTCGAGGGTGTGGGCGACCACGGGTGCGAGTACATGACCGGCGGCCGCGTGGTCGTGCTCGGGGCGACCGGGCGCAACTTCGCGGCCGGCATGTCCGGCGGCGTGGCGTACCTGCTCGACCTGCGGCCCGAGCGGGTCAACCGGGAGATGGTCGCCATCGAGACGCTGACCGAGCAGGACGCGGAGTTCCTGAAGGAAACGGTCGAGAAGCACTTCGCCGAGACCGCGTCCCCGGTGGCCAAGCAGCTGCTGGCCGACTGGGACGCCGCGCTCGCCCGGTTCGGCAAGATCATGCCGACCGACTACAAGAGGGTGCTGGCGGCCGCCGAGGCCGCCCGCGCCGAAGGCAGGGACATCGACGAGGCCGTCATGGCGGCTGCGGTTCAGGGCTAGGGAGGCGTACTCGATGGCTGACCCCAAGGGTTTTCTCACGCACGAGCGGGAGCTGCCGGCGCGCCGCCCGGTCGACGTCCGCATCAGCGACTGGCGGGAGGTCTACCAGGACTTCCCGCAGGAGAAGCTGACCAGGCAGGCGGCCCGCTGCATGGACTGCGGCATCCCGTTCTGCCACAACGGCTGCCCGCTCGGGAACCTCATCCCCGAGTGGAACGACCTCGTGTACCGCACCGACTGGCGCGAGGCGATCGAGCGGCTGCACGCCACGAACAACTTCCCGGAGTTCACCGGCAGGCTCTGCCCGGCTCCGTGCGAGGCGGCGTGCGTGCTCGGCATCAACTCCGACCCGGTGGCGATCAAGCGGGTCGAGGTCGAGATCATCGACCGCGCGTTCGCCGAGGGCTGGGTGACCCCGCAGCCGCCGCAGGTGCGCACGGGCAAGAAGGTGGCCGTCGTCGGCTCGGGCCCCGCGGGCCTGGCCGCCGCCCAGCAGCTCACCAGGGCCGGGCACGACGTAGTGGTGTTCGAACGCGCCGACCGCCTCGGCGGCCTGCTGCGGTACGGCATCCCCGAGTTCAAGATGGAGAAGCGCCACATCGAGCGGCGCCTGGAGCAGATGCGGGCCGAGGGCACCAGGTTCCGCACCGGCGTCGACGTCGGCGTCGACGTCACCGCGGCCGAGCTGCGCGAGCAGTTCGACGCGGTGGTGCTGTCGGGCGGCGCCACCTGGTGGCGTGACCTGCCGGTCGCCGGGCGCGAGCTCAAGGGCGTCTACCAGGCGATGGAGTACCTGCCGCTGGCCAACAAGGTCCAGGAG
The DNA here is from genome assembly GCF_040674635.1 of Nonomuraea sp. NPDC049758. Lineage (NCBI taxonomy): Bacteria > Bacillati > Actinomycetota > Actinomycetes > Streptosporangiales > Streptosporangiaceae > Nonomuraea > Nonomuraea sp. NPDC049758. The sequence continues at coordinate 126,904 of NZ_JBFAMZ010000005.1, read as the reverse complement.
GGCGACTACGCGGTCGCGCCGGTCTCGGCCGAGGGCAAGCACGTCGTGGTGATCGGCGGCGGCGACACCGGGGCCGACTGCATCGGCACCGCGATCCGGCAGGGCGCCGCGTCGGTGACCCAGCTGGAGATCATGCCGCAGCCGCCCGCGTCCCGGCCCGGCAGCCAGCCGTGGCCGACGTTCCCCATCCTGTTCAAGATGGAGAGCGCGCACGAGGAGCTGGCCGACGGCGGCGGGGAGCGCGTCTACGCGGTCTCCACCACCGAGTTCGTCGGCGACGAGGAGGGCAACGTCAGGGCGCTGCGCCTGGTCGAGGTCGAGGGGCCGCAGAACGGCTTCAAGCCGATCCCCGGCACCGAGCGGGAGATCCCGGCCGAGCTGATCACCCTGTCCATGGGCTTCCTCGGGCCGGAGAAGGGCGCCCTGCTGGAGGACCTGGCCGAGGTCGCGGGCGAGGGCTTCTACGACGCCCGCGGCAACGTCGCCCGGGACAAGACGTACATGTCGAAGGTGGACGGCGTGTTCGTGGCCGGTGACATGGGCCGCGGGCAGTCGCTCATCGTGTGGGCCATCGCCGAGGGCCGTTCGGCCGCCTCGGGCGTCGACCGGTACCTGAGCGGGGAGACGGCGCTGCCGTACCCGATCCTGCCGACGGCGCGTCCGCTGGTCTGACCTGTGCGAAGGGCCCCGGAGCCGGACGGCTCCGGGGCCCTTCGTCATTTGCACACTCTGCAAGAGTTGCAGGGTGTGCAAATTCTGCGTAGAGTGCAACGCATGGAGAGTCCGGAACAGCGCCGTGAGCGCCGCCGGGCCGAGAAGCGGCAGGCCATCCGGCTGGCCGCGGTGCGGCTGGCGCTCGACGAGGGTCTCGACGCCGTGACCGTCGAGGCCGTCAGCGCAGCGGCCGACATCTCGCCCCGCACGTTCTTCAACTACTTCGCCTCCAAGGAGGAGGCGCTCGTCATGGAGCCGATCTGGCGGCCGGACGACATCGTCGCCATGCTCGCCGACCGTCCGGCCGACGAGCCCGCCTTCCTGTCGCTCAAGACGGTGGCCCGGGAGCTCGCCGTGCGCGTGCGCCCGGTCTGGGACACCATGCAGCCGTTCATGGAGCTCAACAACCGTTACCCCGAGCTGGCCGCCAGGGCGCGCGCCGCCGACCAGACCCAGATCATGGAGACGGTCCTCGGCGCCGTGCGGGCCAGGCCCGGAGTGACCGGCGGCATCCACGCCCGGATGCTGCTCATCACGACGTTCGGCGCGATGATCTCGGCCATCCAGGAGTCGGCGGCCACGGACGAGCCGGTCGAAGAACTGCTCGACGAGGCGTTCGCACTGCTCGAACGCGGACTCTGACACATCCGGAAAGAAAGCGGCGATCGGGGTGGCACCCCCGACCGCCGCGGATTCCTCCTGCCCTCGCGAAAGAAGCAAGGAGACAACTGAATGGTATCGACAATCGCCCAGGAGGCCGCACCGCGGCGCGGCCTCCTGCTCAGCATGGGCTCGCTCCTGCTGTGCCTGTTCCTGGCCGCCGTCGACCAGACGGTGGTGGCCACGGCCACCCCCACCATCGTGGGCGAGCTGAACGGCCTGGAGAACGTGTCGTGGCTGGTCACGGCCTTCTCCCTGACCTCCGGCATCGTCGCGCCCCTCTACGGCAAGCTCAGCGACATGTACGGCCGCCGCCGCCTGTACCTGTCGGCCATCGCCCTGTTCCTCGCCGGCTCGGCCCTGTGCGGGCTCGCCCAGACGATGGCCCAGCTCATCGCCTTCCGCGCCTTCCAGGGCATCGGCGCCGGCGGCCTGATGGTGCTGACCCTGGCGATCTCGGCCGACATCGCCACCCCGCGCGAGCGCGCCAAGTTCCAGGGCCTGTTCGGCGCGGTGATCGGCGTGGCCGCCGTCCTCGGGCCGGTCATCGGCGGCTACCTCACCGAGCACGTCTCCTGGCGCTGGATCTTCTACATCAACCTGCCGCTCGGGGCGGTCGCGCTGGCGGTCGCGTTCGCCGTCCTCCGGCTGCCGCGGCGCACCTCGCCGCACCGGATCGACTGGCCGGGGGCCGCGCTGATCTCCGGGGTGCTGACCTGCCTGACGCTGTTCGCCTCGTGGGGCGGGACGACGTACGCGTGGACCTCGCCGGTCGTCGTCGGGCTGGGCGTGGGGGCGGTCGTGCTGGCGGGGCTGTTCGTGCTGGTGGAGCGGCGGGCGGAGGAGCCGGTGCTGCCGCTCGGGCTGTTCCGCGACCGCACGCTCACGATCGCCACGGCGACCATCGTGCTGATGGCCACCGGGATGGTCGGGGCGGCCACGTTCCTCCCGCTCTACCTGCAACTGGCCGCCGGGGCCAGCGCGTCGAACTCGGGGCTGCTGCTGCTTCCGCTGATGGCGGGCATGATCGCCGCCTCGGCCGTCGCGGGGCGGGTGGTGACCCGGCTGGGGACGTACAAGTGGGTCGTGGTGACCGGAGCGGTGCTGGCGACGGTGGCCGCGTTCCTGTTCTCGACCATGGGGCTGGGGACCGGGGCGGTCACGTCCGGGCTGTACATGGTGCTGTTCGGGGTCGGGCTCGGCATGGTGCTGCAGAACCTGATGCTGGCCGTCCAGGTCAGCGCGCCCGCCGCCGACCGGGGCGCGGCCACGTCGGTGGTGTCCTTCGCCAGGAACGTGGGCGGCGCCGTGGGGGTGGCCGTGCTCGGGGGCGTCTTCAGCGGCAGGCTGGGGCAGGCGGCCCTGGCCTCGGGGGTCGCGGGCGCGGTGCCCGAGTCCGTACGGCCGGCGTTCGCCGAGGCGGTCACCGGGGTCTTCGCGTGGGTCACGCCGGTCATGCTGGTCGGCGTCGTGCTGCTGGCCTGCCTGCCGAACGTGCGCCTGCACCGCGACGCCTGACTCCGTACGACGCGGGCTCCACACGAAATCCCCTAGAGCCCGCTTAGCCCCCCATCTACCGAAATTTCACACCTAAGTTGCATCAGCCGTTGAGTGTCGGGAAGATGCAGATTCTGCGACAGTCGGTGGATGGGGGAGCAATGCGGCGAGTCGCCTCTGGCCTGACGGCGCTGGCCGTCGCCGCCGCGCTGACCGCGTGCTCGGCCGCCGCGGGCGACCGGGCCACCCCAGAGGAGCCCGCGCAGGACGGCCCCACCAGCTCCGCGCAGCCCACGCAGTCCGGCGCGACGTCCCGTACCGGCCAGAACCAGAACCTGGTCTTCTACGCCGACGGCAAGCAGGGCCAGGCCCTGGCGGCCGTCAAGCGCGCCGGCGGCACGGTCGTCGAGGAGGACGGCAAGCTCGGCTACGTGCTCACCCAGGGCGGCGGCGACGGTTTCGCCGAGAGCGTCGGCGCCGACCCGGCCGTCGTCGGCGTCTCGCCCGACCGCCGCGTCATCGGCTCCACCTCCTCCCGCGCCGCCCGCCCCGCGGGCACGGGCTTCCCCGACGCCGGATCCATGGCGGGGAAGGGCCTGGCCCAGGAACCCCTGGCCCACCTGCAGTGGGACATGAAGATGATCGGCGCCGACCGGGCCAACGCCAAGGCCCCCGGCAGCAAGAAGGTGCTGGTCGGCGTCATCGACACCGGCGTCGACGGCAAGCACCCCGACATCGCGCCCAACTTCGACCGCGAGCTGAGCCGCAACTTCGTCACCGACAAGCCCAAGGACGAGCGCGGCGAGACCCTGGACGGCCCCTGCGAGGTCCCCTCCTGCAAGGACCCCGTGGACGAGGACGACGACGGCCACGGCACCCACGTCGCCAGCACCATCGCCTCCCCGATCAACGGCATCGGCATCGCCGGCGTCGCCCCCGACGTGCGGATCGTCAGCATCAGGGCCGGCCAGGACTCCGGCTTCTTCTTCCTCAAGCCCAGCCTCGACGCCCTCACCTACGCCGCCGACATCGGCGTGGACGTCGTCAACATGAGCTACTACGTCGACCCCTGGCTGTTCAACTGCGCAGCCAACCCGGCCGACACCAAGAAGGAGCAGCTCGAACAGCGGGCCGTCGTCGTCGGCATGCAGCGCGCCCTCGACTACGCCCGCGGCAGGGGCGTCACGCTCATCTCCGCCCTCGGCAACGGCTCCACCGACCTCGGGCACCCCACGGCCGACAAGCAGAGCCCCGGCTACCCGCGCGGCGACGAGAAGACCCGCAAGATAGACAACTCGTGCATCAACGTGCCGGCCGAGTCCAAGGGCGTGATCTCGATCTCCGCCGTCGGGCCGTCCGGACGCAAGGCCGTCTACAGCGACTACGGCCTGGAGCAGACCGACCTGGCCGCCCCCGGCGGCGACGCGCTGGACGGCAAGGGCGCGCAGGCCAGCCGGTCGATCCTGGCCGCCGCCCCCGAGCACGTGCTCAAGGCGGGCGGCCGGATCGACGCCTCCGGCAAGCCCAAGGGCGCCGACGTCGTGCGCGACTGCCACAAGGGCACCTGCTCCTACTACCAGTACCTCGACGGCACCTCCATGGCCGCCCCGCACGCCACCGGCGTCGCGGCCATCCTGATCAGCCGGTTCGGCAAGCCCGGCCCCGGCGGCCTGTCCATGGACCCCGCCACCGTCGAGGACCTGCTCTACCGGACCGCGACGCCCGTGGCCTGCCCGACCCCGCGCGCCTACGTCTACAAGGTGTACGGCGAGAACGAGACCCACCAGTGCGAGGGCGACCAGGCCAAGAACGGCTTCTACGGGCACGGCGTCGTGAACGCCTGGAAGGCGGCCACCATAGAGCCATGATGTACCGCCTGCTCGCGGACGCGGTGATGGTGACGCACTTCGCCTTCCTCGCCTACGTGGCCGTGGGCGGGTTCCTGGCCTGGCGGTGGCGGCGGACGATCTACCTTCATCTCGCGGCCGTCGGCTGGGCCGTGGTGACTCTCGTCACTCATGTGGACTGCCCGCTGACCGTCGCCGAGGACTGGGCGCGGCGCAGGGGAGGGCTGCCGGGCCTGCCGCCGAGCGGCTTCGTCGACCATTACATCGAAGGTGTCGTCTACCCTGAACAGTACGCGAACTTGGTACGGCTGGGACTCGCCGTTCTCGTGTTGTTCTCCTACGCCGGGTACGTTCTCCGTCGTCAGTGACTGCCAAGTGGTCTGTACCAATTAAGGTAGGACTCGTGACTCGTCGCGCGAAAATCGTCTGCACCCTAGGCCCAGCCACTTCGTCCAAAGAACGCCTCCACGAGCTGATCTCCGCGGGCATGGACGTGGCACGGTTCAACCTCAGCCATGGCAACCATGACATGCACAGAGAGGTCTACGACCGGGTCCGGGAGGTGGCGGCCGACCTCGGCCGCGGCGTAGGCGTGCTCGCCGACCTGCAGGGCCCCAAGATCCGCGTCGGCACCTTCGAGGAAGGGCCGGTGCGCCTCGGCTTCGGCGACGTCTTCACCATCACCACCGAGGACGTGCCCGGAGACCGCGAGCAGGTCTCGACCACCTACAAGGGCCTGCCCGGCGACGTGCGTCCCGGTGACAAGATCCTGGTCGACGACGGCCGCCTGGTCCTGGAGGCCACCCGCGTCGACGGCGACCGCGTCATCACCCGCGTCGTCATCGGCGGCATGATCTCCAACAACAAGGGCCTCAACCTGCCGGGCGTCAACGTCAGCGCGCCCGCGCTCACCGACAAGGACGAGGCCGACCTGCGCTGGGCGCTGCGCACCGGCTTCGACATGATCGCGCTGTCCTTCGTCCGCCGTCCCTCCGACGCCGACGTCGTGCGCAACATCATGGAGCAGGAGGCCGTCCGCCTGCCGCTGCTCGCCAAGATCGAGAAGCCGCAGGCCGTCGACCGCCTGCCGGAGATCGTCGAGGCCTTCGACGGCATCATGGTCGCCCGCGGCGACCTCGGCGTGGAGCTGCCGCTGGAGCAGGTGCCGATCGTGCAGCGGCGCATCATCGGGCTGTGCCGCGAGAAGGCCCGCCCGGTCATCGTCGCCACCCAGATGCTTGACTCCATGATGAGCGCCCCGCGCCCCACCCGCGCCGAGGCCAGCGACGTCGCCTACGCCGTCATGGACGGCGCCGACGCCGTCATGCTGTCGGGTGAGACGTCGGTCGGCAGCTACCCGATCGAGTCGGTCGCGACGATGGACCGCATCGCCTGCGCCGCCGAGAAGTCGTCCCTGCACGCCACCCACAGCCTGGAGCGCCTGCCGGAGACCACCGGCGGCGCCATCGCCAGGGCCGCGGCCGAGGTCGGCGCGATCGTCGGCGCCAAGGCGCTGATCGCGTTCACCATGTCCGGCGAGACCGCCCGCCGCCTGGCCCGCTACCGCTCGCCGATCCCGCTGCTGGCCTTCACCTCGGCCCCGCACGTGCGCGGGCAGCTGTCGCTGACGTGGGGCGTGGAGACGTTCCACGTGCCGTTCGTGCACCACACCGACGACATGGTGCGGCAGGTGGAGGCGTCACTGCTGTCGCTCGGGCGGCTGGAGAAGGGCGACAAGGTGGTCATCGTGGCCGGCTCGCCTCCCGGCACGCCGGGCAGCACCAACGCGCTGCGGGTGCACACCATCGGCTCCGCGGTCTCCCACGCGAACTGACCCGCCCACGCTCCGCGCAGGCTCGCCCAGGCGGGTGAGCCTTCGCCGGGACGTCCTGTGGGGCCCCCTCCGTGGCACCGGCCGGCGGAGAGGGCCCTGACGGTCAGTGGGCGTGCAGGGCGGCGTTCAGGGTGATGCCCGAACCCGTGCGGGGCAGGGCCTCCACCGCGCCCGACTGCGAGTTGCGGCGCAGCAGGATCCCGTTGGAGCCCGACAGCTCGGCCGCCTTGACCACCGTGCCGTCGGGCAGCGTCACCCGCGTGCCCGCGGTCACGTAGAGGCCCGCCTCCACCACGCAGTCGTCGCCCAGCGAGATGCCGATGCCCGCGTTGGCGCCCAGCAGGCAGCGCTCGCCGATCGAGATGACCTGCTTGCCGCCGCCCGACAGCGTCCCCATGATCGAGGCGCCGCCGCCGACGTCGGAGCCGTCGCCGACCACCACGCCCGCCGAGATGCGCCCCTCGACCATCGAGGTGCCCACCGTGCCGGCGTTGAAGTTCACGAAGCCCTCGTGCATGACGACCGTGCCCGACGCCAGGTGGGCGCCCAGCCGCACCCGGTCGGCGTCGGCGATCCGCACGCCCTCAGGCAGCACGTAGTCGACCATCCGCGGGAACTTGTCCACCCCGTACACCGTCACCACGCCCTTGGCCCGCAGGCGCAGCCGGGTGCGCTCGAAGCCGGGCACCGGGCACGGCCCGAAGTTGGTCCACACCACGTTGGCCAGCAGGCCGAACTGGCCGTCCAGGCTCACGCCGTGCGGCCGGACCAGCCGGTGGGAGAGCAGGTGGAGCCGCAGGTAGACGTCGTGCGCGTCGACCGGCGGCTCGGAGAGCTTGGCGACGCCCGTGCGCACCGCCACCACCTCGACGCCCCGCGCCGCGTCGCGGCCGGTCAGCGCGGCCAGCTCGCCGGCCTCCTCGGCGGAGATCCGCTCGGTGCCCGTCGCGGGCGGCTCGCCCAGCTCGGGAGCCGGGAACCAGGTGTCGAGAACGGTGCCGTCGTCGGCGATGGTGGCGAGGCCGACGCCGAACGCGCCGGTCGAGGTGGGATCGATTGCAGTCACGAGCCAAAAATACCGGGCGCCCGCTCAGCCCAAGGAGCCCAGGTCCGCCGACAGCCACCGCTCGGGCCGCATCCGGAACGTCACCAGGACGTGCAGGTCCGAGCCGTACACGTAGCCCGACACCGCCTCCTGCGGCAGGTAGCGGGCGGCGATGCGGGTCAGCTCGTCGATCGTCGTGGGGTCGGAGCGCACCACCGGGCCCTCGACCGACACGTACCGGTAGGTCGGGCTGACCCGCTGGACCAGCATCGTGAACCGGCCCGCCTTCGCCACCAGCCGCGCCTTGCGCGACTCGCTGTCGGTCAGGAACCTGATCTCGCCGCCGGGGCTGTAGTCGTACCAGACGGGCACGGCCAGTGGCGACCGCCCCGCGCCCGTCTCCACCGCCAGGCTCGCGATGTGCGGCTCGGCCAGGAACGTCTCCCGCTCGGTCACGCTCAACGGCATCCCCCGCCACCCCCGTCTCGTCCGTCGCAACTCGTCACAGAGGACTGTTCCCGGCGAACCGCCCGCGAAATCCCGCCCGGCCGCCGCTCCGGCTCCTTGATCGCGCCGACGCCCTGCACCGGCGAAAACCACTCGCACCGCCGCCGAGGGTGCCGCCATCATCGACAGGTTGGCCACCCGCGGGCCTGCCGGGCCGGCCGGGTGGGTTCTTCGACGATGACGGGACATCGCCTTGGCAGACATCATCGAGCTCAACCGGCGGTCGGTGCGGGCCACCGTCGACCTGGTGAACACGATCAAGCCCGCCGACCTCGACCGGCCGACGCCCTGCGCCGGATGGGCCGTCCGCGACCTGCTGGCACACCAGATCGTGCAGAACCACGGCTTCGCCCTGGCGGCCTCGGGCGCGCGGTCGGAACTGGCGAGCTGGCAACCGCGCCCCCCGGGCGAGGACCACGTGGCCGAGTACGCCGCCTCCGCGCAGGCCGTCGTCGCCGCCTTCGCCGCGGACGGGGTGCTCGACCGGGCCTTCTTCCTGCCCGAGATCCGCGACGGCGGCCCGTTCCCGGCGGCCATGGCGATCGGCTTCCACTTCATCGACTGCGTCGTGCACGCCTGGGACTTCGCCAGGGCGCTCGGTGTGCCGCCCGGCATCGACGACGACCTCGCCGCGGCCGCTCTCCCGCTGGCCGCGCAGGTGCCCGACACACCGGAGTCGCGCGGTTCGGGGAAGGCGTTCCTGCCCGGCGTCGAGCCCGGCGGCGCCGCCACGCCCCTCGACCGCGTGGTCGCCCTCCTCGGCCGCTCGCCCTCCTGGACGCCCTGACCCGGTCAACGTTTTCGGGCCTGCCTGTCGATCCGGCAGTCAGCGGGTGGAGAACGAAAAACCGCCCGGCCTATGAGGGAGCCGGGCGGTCAGGCCGGTGCCCCGGGTGGGATTCGAACCCACACTGTATGGATTTTGAGGCCATCGACTCTGCCGTTGGTCTACCGGGGCGACTTCGTCCGGTTTGTGATCTCGCAGCGTAATGCCCGAGGCCGCACCGGCGTGGATCTAATCTACCGGACGTCTGTACTCTTCTGCTCGTGAGTACGCAGCGGCGAGTAGTGATCGCGGAAGACGAGGCCCTGATCCGCCTCGACCTCAAGGAGATGCTCCAGGAGGACGGTTACGTCGTCGTGGGCGAGGCCGGTGACGGGGAGCAGGCGATCCAGCTCGCCGCCGACCTGCGGCCCGACCTCGTCATCCTCGACGTGAAGATGCCCGTGCTCGACGGCATCTCGGCGGCCGAGCGCATCGTGGCCGACCGGATCGCGCCGTGCCTCATCCTCACCGCCTTCTCCCAGCGTGACCTGGTGGAGCGGGCCCGCGACGCGGGGGCGATGGCCTACCTGGTCAAGCCGTTCACCAAGGCAGATCTGGTGCCGGCGATCGAGATGGCGGTCAGCAGGCACGAGGAGATGGTGGCGCTCAGCGCGGAGGTGTCCAGCCTTTCCGAGCGGCTGGAGACCCGCAAGCTGGTCGAGCGGGCCAAGGGCCAGTTGATGGCCCAGCACGGCTGGACCGAGCCGCAGGCGTTCCGGTGGATCCAGAAGGCGTCGATGGACCGGCGGCTGAGCATGCGGGAGGTTGCTCAGATCGTTATAGACGACGCGGCCGAGCGGGCATGAAAAGCGCCTATATCAGGTGATTTAGCCCCGCGGGTTGTGGCCCGGTCACGACTGGGCATCCAACCGGCTTCGGCTTCTTTCTGCGCAGGCGTCCCGGCGCATGCTGATGGGCGGACGGAAGGTCCGCTCATCTCGAACGGAGACGCTTTCGATGATCCGCATTTCCCGCGCGCTGGCCGTCGCCACAGCGACGAGCCTGGCACTGGCGGCGTGTTCGACCGGCGGCACGACCGCCGGGACGGGCGCCACCGGCGCCGCGTCCGTGAAACCCTCCTCGGCCGCCGCGGTCAAGGGGGACGGCACGCTGACGATCGGCACCGTGCTGCCCCAGACGGGCAATCTCGCGTATCTGGGACCACCCGAGTTCGCCGGGGTCGACCTGGCGCTCAAGGAGATCAACGACGCCGGGGGAGTGCTCGGCAAGCCGGTGGCGAAGATCGACACCGACTCGGGCGACACCACGACCAACATCGCCTCGCAGTCGGTGGACAAACTGCTCGGCCAGAAAGCCGACGCGATCATCGGCGCGGCGTCCTCGTCGGTGTCGGAGTCGATCGTGGACAAGATCACGCGGGCGGGCGTGGTGCAGTTCTCGCCGGCCAACACCTCCGACAAGTTCACCACGATCAACGACCAGGGCCTGTACTTCCGCACGGCGCCGCCGGACAAGCTGCAGGGCCGCGTGCTGGGCGACCTGGTGGCCGCCGACGGCAACGACACGGTCGCCGTCCTGGCCATGCAGGACTCCTACGGCTCCGGCCTGGCCGACCAGGTGACCAGGACGGCCGAGGAGGCCGGCGCGAGCGTGGTCGAGCGGGTCGACTACGACCCCAAGGCGGCCGAGTTCTCCGCGGACGTGGCCAAGGTCAAGGCCAAGAACCCGAAGGCGATCGTGCTGATCGGCTTCGAGGAGACGGCGAAGGTCGTGCAGGAGCTGGTCAAGCAGGGTCTGACGGCCGACAAGGTCAAGTGGTACATGGTGGACGGCAACATGTCGAACTCCAACTACCTCAAGATGCCCAAGGGCACGCTCAAGGGCGTGAAGGGCACGATCCCGGGTGCCGCGGCCCCGGAGGCGTTCCAGAAGCGGCTGCTGACGGTGAACCCGAAGCTGACGAACTACACCTACGCGGCGGAGTCGTACGACGCGACGACCCTGATCGCGCTGGCGGCCGAGGCGGCCAAGGACGACTCGGGCACCGCGCTGGCCCCCAAGCTGATCGAGGTCAGCAAGGGCGGTGAGAAGTGCCAGGACTTCAAGTCGTGCGCCGACCTGCTCAAGGCGGGCAAGGACATCGACTACGACGGCGTGAGCGGCCCGGTGGACTTCAACGACGCCGGTGACCCGTCGGTCGCGACGATCGGCGTCTACCAGTACGACAAGGACAACAAGTACGACGCGGCCAAGGCGCTCGAATATCGCAAGGGCAACATCGCCGGCTAGGCAGTGGCCGCACCCCAACCCGGACAACCCGCCATACAACCACCCCAGTCCCGAAATTTCGGGCTGGGGTGGTTCATATGGAGTCAGGGCCGTAACGCTGATGAAACATGCAATTACAGAGGGTGATTGCGACATTACAAATTAGCATAAAAGTACCCGAAATCCCCACATCTCCCCGTCAAAGAGGCATGCTGAGCTCGGAAAACGCAGCGAGGGAGATCGTTCCCCCGCTGGGAATAAGGGGAGTCTCTTTTATGATCCGCATTGCTCCAGCAGGGCGCTTCCTGGCCGTCGCGGCAGCGGCGAGCCTGGCCCTGACGGCCTGTGGCGGCGGTGGCGACACGGCCGCGCAGCAGACCACGTCCGCGGCGCCGTCCTCGTCGGCCCCGGCCACCCAGACGGAGGCGGCCAAGGGCGACGGCACGCTCACGATCGGCACCGTGCTGCCCCAGACCGGCTCGCTGGCGTTCCTCGGCCCGCCCGAGTTCGCCGGCGTCGACCAGGCCGTCAAGGAGATCAACGACGCGGGCGGCGTGCTCGGCAAGCCGGTCACCAAGGTCCACACGGACTCGGGTGACACCACCACGAACGTGGCCTCGCAGTCGGCGGACAAGCTGATCGCGCAGAAGGCCGACGCCATCATCGGCGCCGCCTCCTCGTCGGTGTCGGAGTCGATCATCGACAAGGTCACCGGTGCCGGCGTGGTGCAGTTCTCGCCCGCCAACACCTCTGACAAGTTCACCACCATCAGTGACCAGGGCCTGTACTTCCGTACCGCGCCCCCGGACAAGCTGCAGGGCCGCGTGCTGGGCGACCTGATCGCCGCGGACGGCAACGACACCATCGGCATCCTGGCCATGCAGGACTCCTACGGCTCCGGCCTGGCCGACCAGGTGACCAAGACCGCCGAGGCGGCCGGCGCCAGCGTCGTGGAGCGCGTGGACTACGACCCCAAGGCGGCCGAGTTCTCCGCGGACGTCGCCAAGATCAAGGCCAAGAACCCGAAGGCGATCGTGCTGATCGGCTTCGAGGAGGGCGCCAAGGTCATCCAGGAGCTGGTCAAGCAGGGCCTGACGGTCGACAAGGTCAAGTGGTACATGGTGGACGGCAACATGTCGAACACCAACTACCTCAAGATGCCCAAGGGCACGCTCAAGGGCGTCAAGGGCACGATCCCCGGCGCCGAGGCTCCGGAGGACTTCCGCAAGAAGCTCCTGGAGATCAACCCCAAGCTCGAGGACTACACCTACGCCGCCGAGTCCTACGACGCCGCCATCCTCATCGCCCTGGCGGCCGAGGCCGCCAAGGACGACAGCGGCAAGTCCATCGCCGCCAAGCTGCCCGAGGTCAGCAAGGGCGGCGAGAAGTGCAAGACCTTCAAGGAGTGCGCCGACCTGCTGAAGGCCGGCAAGGACATCGACTACGACGGCATCAGCGGCCCGATCGAGTTCAACGACGCCGGTGACCCCGCCGTGGCCACGATCGGCGTCTACCAGTACGGCGACGACAACAAGTACGCGCCCAAGGCCCTGGAGTACCGCACGGGCAACATCGAGGGCTGACCCTCACCCGCCGCCCAGGCCGCACACTCGCAACGAGTACTGGATCAACCGGTCCTGCAGCGGCTTGGGCGGCACCACGATCACCACCCGCTCGGGCCCGCCGTCCACGGTGGCCCGCACGGGGAACAGGAACGCCTTCTTGGCCTCGGCGAAGGCGTGCGGGTCGCAGCGGCCGGGGGTGAGCGTCACCGGCACCTCCGTCCGCTGCTGCCCGCTCTCCAGCACGGCCACGGGCCGCCCGCCGGCGTCCGGCGTGATGATGTAGTGCGTGGTGCCGTCGAGCTCGGTCAGCGTCACCTTGCCGGCGCCGCGCCGGGTGACCACCAGCTTGCCCCGCATCTCCTTGCCCACCTGCTTCCAGTCGGGCCCGAACTCGATGCCGGCGGCCTCCTTGATGAGGAATTCCGAGCATTCGTCCCGTAGCAGGCGGGTCAGCAGCGGGCTGGGGTGCGGCACCTTGAAGACCGCCCGGCGCGGCTGCTCGGCGCCGGCGCGGATGTTGGCCACCACGGTGGCGGGCTGGAGCTGCGGCAGGCCCGCGGGCAGGCAGTTGGCCGCGCCGTAGGTGATGCGCAGGTCGGTGCGCTCGGTCCGCTTGATCGTGGCGTCCGTCTTTTCCGGCGGCAGCGTTTTGAACGACGGCGTCACGAGCTGGACGTCGGCGAAATACACGGGTATGCCACTGGTATTACGGACGGCCACCTCCAGCGCGTGCACGGGCTCGTCGGAACGCCATTGCTCCAGCGTGACCGATACGCCGGCGGGAGGATCCGAGGAAGGCGGCGGGGGCGGCGGCGACGAGGCGCACCCGGCAAGAAGGACCGCCGTGACTAGGACTGGCGTAAAACGCTTCACCCGTCGCACATTAAGCCTGCTAGCGCAGGTCCGTAAGTTGAGGACTGATTACGACTCCGCATCCAAGTGCCGACAGTTCACCCCGCCATCTGGTTCGAGTACACAGCGATTTTGTACGTTTCCGTCATTCGATCGGGAGCGCTCGGCGGTGCTGACGATCCCGGCCTGGAAATGAAGGAGACACTTCATGATCCGCATTGCTCCCGTGGGACGGGCGCTGGCCGTCGCGGCCGCCACCAGCTTGGCCCTGACGGCCTGCGGCGGTGGCGGCAGCAACACCGCCACGCAGTCCTCGCAGCCGGCCGCGCCATCCTCGTCGGCTCCCGCGGCCAAGGGCGACGGCACCCTCACGATCGGTACGCTGCTGCCCCAGACCGGTTCGCTCGCCTTCCTCGGCCCGCCCGAGTTCGCCGGCGTCGACCTGGCCATCAAGGAGATCAACGAGGCCGGGGGCGTGCTGGGCAAGCCTGTCACCAAGTACGACACCGACTCGGGCGACACCACCACGAACATCGCCTCGCAGTCGGTGGACAAGCTGCTGGCCCAGAAGGCCGACGCCATCATCGGCGCGGCGTCCTCCTCGGTGTCGGAGTCGGTGATCGACAAGATCACGGGCGCGGGCGTCATCCACTTCTCGCCCGCCAACACCTCCGACAAGTTCACCACGATCGAGGACAAGGGCCTGTACTTCCGCACGGCGCCGCCGGACAAGCTGCAGGGCCGCGTGCTGGGCGACCTGGTGGTCGCCGACGGCAACGACACGGTCGGCATCCTGGCCATGCAGGACTCCTACGGCTCCGGCCTGGCCGACCAGGTGCAGAAGACGGTCACCGACGGCGGTGGCGAGGTCGTCGAGCGCGTCGACTACGACCCCAAGGCCGCCGACTTCTCCGCCGACGTGGCGAAGATCAAGGCCAAGAACCCCAAGGGCATCGTCCTGATCGGGTTCGAGGAGACCGCCAAGGTCATCCAGGAGCTGGTCAAGCAGGGCCTGCCGGCCGACAAGCACAAGTGGTACATGGTCGACGGCAACACCTCCAACACGAACTACATCAAGATGCCCAAGGGCACGCTTGACGGCGTCAAGGGCACCATCCCGGGCGCGGCCGCTCCGGAGGAGTTCCGCAAGAAGCTCCTCGCCATCAACCCCAAGCTGGAGGACTACAGCTACGCCCCCGAGTCCTACGACGCGATGAACCTGCTCGCGCTGGCCGCCGAGGCCGCCAAGAGCGACGCGGGCACCGACATCGCCGCCAAGCTGGCCGAGGTCAGCAAGGGCGGGGAGAAGTGCAAGGACTTCAAGAGCTGCGACGACCTGCTCAAGGCCGGCAAGGACATCGACTACGACGGCGTGAGCGGCCCGGTCGAGTTCAACGACGCCGGTGACCCCGCCGTGGCCACCATCGGCATCTACCAGTACGGCAAGGACAACAAGTACGCCACCAAGGCGCTGGAGTACCGCACCGGCAACATCGCCGGCTGATCAGCCTCCCGCAGCACCCCGACAAGGGCCCGGTCCGCGCGGACCGGGCCCTTCCGTCATGCGCAGCCGGCCACGATCTGTTCGGCGGCGGCCCGGTACTGCCGCAGCAGCGCGACCTGCCGCGCGTGCGGCACGTCGTTCCTGGACAGGCCCGCGGTGGCCGTCTCGACGCTCTGGACGGCGGCGTGCAGCGAGGCCGGCAGCCGGTCGCCGAACTGGAGCGTGATGCCGCGCAGCTCGGCCAGCCGGCCGATGACGGCGTCCTCGAAGTACTGCTGCTCCTCCTGGCCCTTCGGCCTCAGCATCAGTTCGGCGTAGCCGATGGCCGAGACCACGCGCGCGCACGGACTGTCGGTCGGGTCGCCGCCGGTGCTGTACCGCTGCGCAGAGGAGGCGTCCTCCTGGCAGCCGACGAGCAGGACGGGCAGGACGAGCGCCACTGTCAGCATTCGTTTCACAGCGTTCATTAAAAAACGGAGAAGGGGCCCCGGGGGAGCCCCTTCTCCGTTCGATCCGGTTACGCCTTGGCCAGCGTGCCCAGGTACAGCTCGATGACCTTGGGGTCGTTGGCGAGCTGCCTGCCGGTGCCGGTGTAGGCGTTGCGGCCCTGGTCGAGCACGTAGCCGCGGTGGCAGATCTGCAGGCAGCGGCGGGCGTTCTGCTCCACCATGATCACCGTCACGCCCGCCTTGTTGATCTGCTGGGCCTGGATGAAGACCAGGTCCTGGAGCTTGGGCGACAGGCCCGCCGACGGCTCGTCCAGCAGCAGCACGGACGGCTCGGTCATGAGCGCCCTGGCCATGGCCACCATCTGCCGCTCACCGCCGGACAGGGAGCCCGCGCGCTGCTTGCGGCGCTCCTTGAGCGCCGGGAACAGCTCGGCGACGAACTCGAAGCGCTCCTTGAACTTGCCGGGCACCTGGAAGGCGCCCATCTCCAGGTTCTCCTCGATGGTGAGGCTGGGGAAGACGTTGTTGGTCTGCGGCACGTAGCCGACGCCGCGGGAGACCAGCGAGTGCGCCTTCATGTTCGTGATGTTCTCACCCTTGAGCAGCACCGTGCCGCTGCGGATGTTGACCAGCCCGAACATGGCCTTCAGCAGCGTCGACTTGCCGGCGCCGTTGGGGCCGATGATGCCGATCAGCTCGCCCTCTTTGACGTAGAGGTCGGAGCCGTTGAGGATGTTGACGCCCGGCAGATAGCCGGCGATCAGCTCGTCGCACCGCAGCACGGCGTCTTCGGCGCCTTCCAGGTGCGCGGCGCGGTCGGTGACGGCCGCCTGCGACTCGGGGGCGGCCTCGGGGGCGTCGCTCACTTCTGCGTCTCCTCTTCGATCTCGGCCTCCAGGGCCGCCTCGGCCTCGTGGAGCTGCGACTCCAGCTCGGTGTCCGAGAGCGGGGCGTCGTGGTGGGCGCCGAGGTAGGCGTCGATCACGCGCTCGTCCGACATGATCGTGTCGGGCGGGCCCTCGGCGATCACTGCGCCCTGCGCCATGACGATCACCCAGTCGCTGATGTCGCGGACCATGTCCATGTCGTGCTCGACGAACAGCACCGTCATGCCCTGCTCGCGCAGGTCCTTGACGTGGCCGAGCAGCGACTGGGTCAGGGCCGGGTTCACGCCCGCCATGGGCTCGTCCAGCATGACCAGCTCCGGCTGGACCATGAGGGCGCGGGCCATCTCCAGCAGCTTGCGCTGGCCGCCGGACAACGAGCCGGCGAAGTCGTCCCGCTTGGCGCCCAGCTTGAAGCGTTCGAGGAGCTCCTCGGCGCGGACGGTGATCTCGTCCTCCTGGCCGCGCCACATCGACGGGATGAGCGCCCGCCAGAACGTCTCGCCCTTCTGCCGCTGGGCGCCCAGGCGCATGTTCTCCATGACGGTCAGGCGGGACAGCGCCTTGGTGAGCTGGAAGGTGCGCACCATGCCGGCGCGGGCGACCTTGTGGGCCGGCACCCCGCTCATGCTGCGCCCGTTGAACGTCCACGAGCCGGAGTCGGCGGTGTCGAAACCGGTGAGCTGGTTGAAGAAGGTCGTCTTGCCGGCGCCGTTGGGGCCGATCAGCGCGGTGATAGAACCCCGCTGGATCTCGACGTGGGCGACCTCGACCGCGGTCAGGCCGCCGAAGCGGCGCACGACGTTGTCGACGGTGAGGATCGGGTCCGGCTTCGGCACGCCCGGGTCGCGGGCCAGGTCCTTGAAGGCG
Source organism: Nonomuraea sp. NPDC049758 (assembly GCF_040674635.1). Lineage (NCBI taxonomy): Bacteria > Bacillati > Actinomycetota > Actinomycetes > Streptosporangiales > Streptosporangiaceae > Nonomuraea > Nonomuraea sp. NPDC049758. Next base: position 109,621 of record NZ_JBFAMZ010000005.1, on the reverse strand, counting down.
GCCAGCGCCGCGGCCTTGCGCTCGGTGGCCGTGGTTTCAGCGTGCATTGATTGCTATCTCCCTCTTGTCGCCGAAGATGCCCTGTGGCCGGAAGATGAGCAACAGGACGAGACCCAGGCCGACCAGGATCCAGCGGACGGCGCCCACCTGGTTCGTGTCCATGAAGGTGATGATCCCGGCGCCGACGGCCTCGGACAGCACGCCGTAGATCAGGACGAGCAGCACCCAGAAGATCGACGCGCCCACGACGGGGCCGAGCACGCGGGCGGCGCCGCCGAGGATGACCATCGTGTACGCGTAGAACGTCGTCTCGGTGCCGAAGATGTCGGGCTGGACCGAGGCGTAGGCCAGGCCGTAGATGAAGCCGCCCAGGCAGCCCACGACGCCGCCCAGGATGAGCGACTGCATCTTGTAGGAGAAGACGTTCTTGCCGAGGCTGCGCACGGCGTCCTCGTCCTCGCGGATGGCCTTGAGCACGCGGCCCCAGGGGCTCTTCATCAGCAGGTAGACCAGCCCGCAGCACAGGGCGATGAGCACCCAGCCGACGGTCAGCACCCACAGCACCCGGTGGTTGAAGAACAGCGGGACGGAGCCGAGGTTGAAGCCGTACTGGCCCTCGGGGTAGGGGTTGAGCGCGTAGAAGCCGTCGGAGAAGCCGCGCTGGCCGTCCGAGCCGCCGAAGACGCTCTTGAACGCCACCGAGCGGAACACCAGCCGGACGATCTCGGCCGCCGCGATGGTCACGATGGCCAGGTAGTCGGCGCGCAGCTGGAGGGTCGGGATGCCGAGCAGGATCGCCAGGAGCACCGCGGCGAGCAGGCCGACGATGATGCCGACCCAGAACGGCAGGCCCATGACGGTGACGGTGACGGCCAGGCCGTAGCCGGCCACGCCCATGAACGCCGCCTGGCCGAAGTTGAGCAGGCCGGTGTAGCCGAATTGGATGTTGATGCCGATCGCGGCGAGCGCGTACAGCACGGTCTCGACGCCGACCGCGGACTTCAGCGTCGTGCTGATGATCGTGATCCAGTCCATTCTGATCCTCCCCCGATCAGCCGATTCGCTCGCGGCGGCCCAGGATGCCCTGGGGCCGGACGAGGAGCACGATGATGAGCACGACCAGCGCGCCGACGCTCTTGAGCTCCGGCGGCACCCACAGGGTGGAGACCTGGATGAACAGGCCGACCACCAGCGAGCCGACCAGCGCGCCGAAGGCGGTGCCGAGCCCGCCGAGCGTGACGCCGGCGAAGATGAGCAGCAGGATGTCCTGGCCCATCGTGTACTTCAGGTTCTGCGAGAGCCCGAGCATGATGCCGGCCAGCGCCGCGATGGCGCCACCCAGGGTCCAGATGATCCGGATGACCCGGTCGACGTTGATGCCGGACGAGGCCGCGAGCGCGGGGTTGTCCGACACGGCCCTGGCCGCCTTGCCGGTACGGGTGCGCAGCAGGGCGAAGCCGACCAGGAGCAGCACGGCCAGCTCGATGCCCATCGCCACGAAGTTCTTGGGCGCCGCGGAGATCGGCCCGACCTCGATGCCCGGCTGGGCCGTGTACTGGGCGTAGGCCTCGTTCTGGCCGCCGAAGAAGATCAGCATGACGTAGCGCATGACCAGCGCGACGCCGATGGAGACGATCATCATGGCGACGATGCCGGTGCCGCGCCTGCGCAGCTGGCCCCAGAAGAGGCGGTCCTGGGCGTAGCCGAACGCGCCGCCCAGCGCCACGGCGAGCACCGCGGCGGGTATGAGATGGAGGCCGAAGCCCACGTTGAACATGTAGGCCAGCACCGCGCCGAGCGTGACCAGCTCGCCGTGGGCGAAGTTGGTCAGGCCGGTCGTGCCGTAGATCAGCGACAGGCCGAGCGCGGCCAGGGCGATGATCAGACCGAGGTTGAGCCCCTCGAAGGTGAGCTGCGCCGCGGTGTCCCAGACGCTGCTCTCCCCGCTCTCGTCTCCCTGCGGCTGCCCGGCGACACCCTTGGCCTGCAACGCGAACAGCACGGTCGAGCAGTTGCCCTCGAAGACGGTCGGCGTGCGCACATTGCTGCCACCGCGCACCTCGGCGTTCTTCGGAAGGGAGTTCGGGTCAAGGGTGACCTTGAACTTGCCCTTGTCGGTAGGAACTTCCCACGTGCCCTGTGCGTTGGTTGTGACCTCCTTGACGGGTTGTCCGCCCTCGGTGGTCACGACGATTTTGACGCCGTTCACTGGCTGGCCTTGGAGTTTGAGCGTCCCCTTCAAACCCTGGCATCCGGCCGGCCCCGCCTGCGCGGGACTGGCCAGCAGGAAGATGAGTCCACCCAGGAAGGCCGTGAACGCGATCACGGCTCTGCGCAATGGTGCTCCCTCAAATAGGTCAAGGCGGGGTTGTACCCCTCCATCTCGACACGCGCGCATCGCAGGCACAACTGGGATGCAATGGCGGGAGCTTATTCCGCAGACGCCCGTTTCAGTATGGTTCGTCACCAATTAGTGACATGCGTGTGCCACACATGTGAGCAAACAACGCGGCAGGTCAGGGGCTAAATGAGGGAAGACGCCTGGCCCACGCCGAAAACGAAACGGTAACAATGGGGAGAAAACGTGGACGAGCCCGCGGAGCGGCCTTTGGGGCCATGTAGGGCTTCCCCGGCCGCACACGTTATCTACCGGGCCTCCCCGCGGGCTCTGTTCGGACAACCGTAGCGATCGATGGGGCCGCTGCGCAAAGGTTCGGTCAAAGTGACGTCAGGGACGCTGGTCGCGCAGCATGCACGTCAGTCTGGAGGTGCACACCCGCCGTCCCTCCTCGTCGGTGATCTCGATGTCGTACGTCGCCAAGGTGCGTCCGCCGTGCAACCGCGTCGCGACCCCGGTCACGTATCCGGAGGTCGCCGAGCGGTGGTGGGTGGCGTTGATCTCGATGCCGACGGCGATGCGGCCGGGGCCGGCGTGGATCGCCGCGGCCACCGAGCCCAGCGTCTCGGCCAGCACCGCCGACGCGCCGCCGTGCAGCAGGCCGTAGGGCTGGGTGTTGCCCTCGACCGGCATCCTGCCGACGACGCGCTCGGGCCCGGCCTCGACGAACTCGATGCCCATGCGGTGGGCCAGCGTGCCCTCGTGCACCGCGCCGTACGCGGAGAAGTCCAGCGGATCGGTCTGCGTCAAGGGGATGTCTCCACTCTTCCGAGCTCGGGTTTTCTGTCGTTGACGCAGACTAGGCTGCGTACGTGCCGAAGAGTGAAGTGACCCCCAGCCGCCCGTGCCTGTTGCTGCTTGACGGGCATTCCCTGGCCTACCGCGCCTTCTACGCGCTCAAAGACGCCAACCTCATGACCACCGACGGTCAGCACACCGAGGCGGTCTACGGGTTCACCTCGATGCTGACGAACATCCTGCGCGACGAGCAGCCGACCCACGTGGCGGTGGCCTTCGACCGGTCGGAGCCGACGTTCCGCCACGAGGAGTACTCCGACTACAAGGCCAACCGGAGCGAGACGCCCGAAGACTTCCGCGGCCAGATGCAGCTCATCTACGAGCTGCTCGACACGCTGCGCATCCCGCATCTGTCCAAGGCGGGCTTCGAGGCCGACGACCTCATCGCCACCCTGGCCACCCGCGCGGCCGGCGACGGGATGAACGTCCTGATCGTCACCGGCGACCGCGACGCCCTGCAGCTCGTCAACGAGCACGTCACCGTGCTGATGACGCGCCGCGGCATCAGCGACATGACCCGGTTCACCCCCGAGGCGGTCGAGGAGAAGTACGGCCTGACCCCGGCCCAGTACCCCGACTTCGCCGCACTGCGCGGCGACCCCAGCGACAACCTGCTGTCCATCCCCAGCGTCGGCGAGAAGACCGCGGCCAAGTGGGTGCGCGAGTTCGGCTCCCTCACCGCGCTGGTCGACCGCGTCGACGAGGTCAAGGGCAAGGTCGGCGACAAGCTGCGCGAGCACGTCGCCCAGGTGCTGATGAACCGCCGCCTGACCGAGCTGCTGCGCGACGTGCCGCTCGACGTCGAGCTCGGCGACCTCACCCAGGGCACGTGGGAGCGCGAGGAGATCAACAAGCTGTTCGACACCCTGCAGATCCGCGGCGAGCTGCGCGAGCGCGTCTTCAAGGTGCTCGGCACCGGCGAGGCGGAGCCCGAGCAGGGCTTCGAGGTCGAGACCGTCATCCTCGGCCCCGACCGGGTGGCCGGCTGGCTGGCGGCGCTCCCGCAGGGCCGCGCCGGGCTGGCCTTCAAGGGCTCCTACGGCAGCGGTTCCGGCCGCATCGACGGCATCGCCGTCGCCTCGCCCGACGGCACCGCCGCCCACATCGACCCCGTCAAGCTCACCGAGGCCGACGAGGCGGCGCTGCGGGCCTGGCTGGGCGACGAGAGCAGGCCCAAGGCCGTCCACGACGCCAAGGGGCCGATCCTGGCCCTGTGGGCCCAGGGCATGGAGCTGCGCGGCCTGAGCTGCGACACCGCGCTGGCCGCCTACCTCGCCATGCCGGGCCAGCGCACGTTCGCGCTGGAGGACCTGGCCAGGCGCTACCTCCACCGCGACCTGCGGGCCGAGGAGGAGTCCGGCGGCCAGGCCGCCCTGTTCGGCGACGACGAGGACGCGCCGGCCAAAGACCTCGCGCTGCGCGCCCACGCCGTGCGCGAGCTGGCCGACTCCCTCGAGGGCTTCCTGGCCGGCCGCGGCGGCACCCAGCTCCTGGCCGACGTCGAGCTGCCGCTGCTGTCGGTGCTGGCCGAGATGGAGCGGGCCGGCATCGCCGTCGACAGCCAGTACTTCGCGGGCCTGGAGGCCGAGTTCGGCGCCGCGGTCAAGCACGCCGTGGAGGAGGCCCACCGCTCCGTCGGCGAGCAGTTCAACCTGGGCTCGCCCAAGCAGCTCCAGGAGATCCTGTTCACCCGGCTCAACCTGCCGAAGACCAAGAAGATCAAGACCGGCTACAGCACCGACGCCGACCAGCTCGCCTGGCTCGCCACCCAGACCGAGCACGAGCTGCCGACGATCATGCTGCGCCACCGCGACCAGCAGAAGCTGCGCACCACCGTCGAGGGCCTGATCAAGGAGGTCGGCGACGACGGGCGCATCCACACCACGTTCAACCAGATCATCGCCGCCACCGGCCGCCTGTCGTCGGAGAAGCCCAACCTGCAGAACATCCCGATCCGCACCGCCGAGGGCCGCCGCATCCGGCAGGGCTTCGTGGTCGGCGAGGGCTACGAGCGGCTGCTGACGGCCGACTACAGCCAGATCGAGCTGCGCATCATGGCCCACCTGTCCGGCGACGAGTCGCTGATCGAGGCCTTCGAGTCCGGCCACGACTTCCACCAGGCCACCGCGGCCCGGGTGTTCGACCTGCCGCCCGAGCAGATCGACAGCGAGCTGCGGGCGCGCATCAAGGCGATGAACTACGGCCTGGCCTACGGCCTGTCCGACTTCGGCCTGTCCGGGCAGCTCAACATCCCGGTCTCGGAGGCGCGGGCGCTGAAGGAGGAGTACTTCACCGAGTTCGGCGGCGTGCGCGACTTCCTGCAGGCCATCGTGGCCCAGGCGCGCACCGACGGCTACACCGAGACGATCATGGGCCGCCGCCGCTACCTGCCCGACCTGACCAGCGACAACCGCCAGCGCAGGGAGATGGCCGAGCGCATGGCGCTCAACGCCCCCATCCAGGGCTCGGCGGCCGACATCATCAAGGTCGCCATGCTCCACGTCCACCAGGCCATCGCCGAGGAGGGGCTGGCCTCGCGGATGTTGCTGCAGGTCCACGACGAGCTGGTGTTCGAGGTCGCGCCGGGCGAGCTGGAGACGCTGCGGCAGCTCGTGTGCGACCAGATGAACGCCGCCTACCACCTGCGCGTTCCGCTGGAGGTCTCGGTGGGCGTCGGGCGTACGTGGCAGGACGCCGGCCACTGACGATGTTTATCCCGACACGGCGGGGCAGTCCGACATATCGCGAACGGCGTGGCCCCGCCGTCTCCGGGGCTTCTCGTCTACGCTGATGACAGTTTGGCCGAGATGTCGGGAGATTTGTGCGGGTACCAGCGTCCTTCACGCGGATCATCGCAATCGCGAACGTGGCCGTGGTGACCGTGGCCGTCGTCGGGCTGAGCCTCTTACCTGACGGTGAGACTCCTACTACCCAGGCGTCGGCCCGGGTCGGCGTGATCGCCCCCGTCTCACCCCCGCAGGGGCAGCCGCAGGACACCTCCCAGCCCCCCGGCGTGGTCGCCACCCCCGAGTTCGCCCGGCAGGTGCGCGCCAACGAGGCGGGCCTGGTGCCGGTCATCATGTACCACCGGATCCTGCGCAAGCGCGTGGCCTCCATCGACCGCACCCCCGCCCAGCTCAGGCAGGAGCTGGAGAAACTGGCCAGGCAGGGCTACGTGCCCATCACGGCCAGGGAGTTCGCCACCGGCGACATCCGGGTGCCGGCCGGGCGGTTCCCGGTAGTGCTGACGTTCGACGACGGTCACCCGAGCCACTTCGCGCTCGACGACGCGGGCAACCCCAAGCCCGACACCGCCGTCGGCGTGATCCTCGACGTGGCCGCCCGTTACCCCTCGTTCCGGCCGGCCGCGACGTTCTGGATCACCCGTGAGCCGTTCGGGCTGCGCGACCAGGAGCGGCAGGCGGCCGCGGTGCGGTGGCTGGTCGATCACGGCTTCGAGGTCGCCAACCACACCTGGTCCCATCCGGACCTGCGGCGGCTGGGCAAGAAGAAGGTGCGCGAGCAGATCGTCCGGCTGGAGCGCCTGCTGAAGAAGCTGGGGGCGCCGCCCGACAAGACCCTGGCCCTGCCGTACGGGTCGCTGCCGCGGCCCAAGAAGCTCGCCCGTACCGGCTCCTGGGACGGAACCCGCTATGATTTCGCGGGCGTGTTCCTCGCCGGGGCCCAGCCGTCCCTTTCGCCCTTCGCGAAAGACTTCGACCGTGGGGCGATCCAGCGGATCCAGAGCAACGGCAAGCGGGGAGAGTGCCGCAAGTGGTGCTCGCAGTACTGGCTGGAGTGGCTGAACAAGCACCCTGGCGAGCGCTACGTCTCGGACGGCGATCCCACGCGGATCTCCGTCCCGCGCAGACTACGGGGTAATATCAACCCCAAGCGGGAGTCCCAGATCATCGGGTACTGATGTGCCTCCGGATTGACCCCGTGGCCAAGGTCTCATATGCTGATCGCTGCGCTGTGGGCTCGCGCGCGCCTCAGACGGAGCGGGCTCGCGCTCGGTCACGTCGATGTCGTAATTCCTCGGCTTGATGCGGAAGAGGGCCTGCCGCGCATCCGCCACATCGACATCCTGTCCGCGTTCGGAGCAATTCCACACATGACGTCCAGCACTGAGGCCACCTCGAGCACCCCGCAGGTAGCGGTCAACGACATCGGGTCCGAGGAAGCCTTCCTCGCAGCGATCGACGAGACCATCAAATACTTCAACGACGGCGACATCGTCGAGGGCACCGTCGTCAAGGTCGATCGAGACGAGGTCCTTCTCGATATCGGCTACAAGACCGAGGGTGTCATCCCCTCGCGCGAGCTTTCGATCAAGCACGATGTCGACCCTGCTGACGTCGTGGAGGTCGGGGAGCACGTCGAAGCCCTGGTTCTCCAGAAGGAGGACAAAGAGGGCCGCCTGATCCTGTCCAAGAAGCGCGCCCAGTACGAGCGCGCCTGGGGCACGATCGAGAAGATCAAGGACGAGGACGGCATCGTCACCGGTACCGTCATCGAGGTCGTCAAGGGTGGTCTCATCCTCGACATCGGCCTGCGCGGCTTCCTCCCCGCCTCCCTGGTCGAGATGCGACGGGTCCGCGACCTGCAGCCGTACGTCGGCCGCGAGCTCGAGGCGAAGATCATCGAACTCGACAAGAACCGCAACAACGTGGTTCTCTCCCGCCGCGCCTGGCTGGAGCAGACGCAGTCCGAGGTTCGCCAGACGTTCCTCAACACCCTGCAGAAGGGCCAGGTCCGCAAGGGCGTCGTCTCTTCGATCGTCAACTTCGGCGCCTTCGTCGATCTCGGCGGGGTCGACGGTCTGGTCCACGTGTCCGAGCTGTCCTGGAAGCACATCGACCACCCGTCCGAGGTTGTCGAGGTCGGCCAGGAGGTCACGGTCGAGGTCCTCGACGTCGACATGGAGCGCGAGCGCGTCTCCCTGTCGCTCAAGGCCACGCAGGAAGACCCGTGGCAGCAGTTCGCCCGTACCCACCAGATCGGCCAGGTCGTGCCGGGCCGCGTCACCAAGCTGGTGCCGTTCGGTGCGTTCGTCCGGGTCGAGGAGGGCATCGAGGGCCTGGTCCACATCTCCGAGCTGGCCGAGCGCCACGTGGAGATCCCGGAGCAGGTCGTCCAGGTCGGCGACGAGATCTTCGTGAAGATCATCGACATCGACCTCGACCGTCGTCGCATCAGCCTCTCGCTGAAGCAGGCCAACGAGGGTGTCGGCACCGAGGTCGAGTTCGACCCGACCCTCTACGGCATGGCGGCCACGTACGACGACCAGGGCAACTACATCTACCCCGAGGGCTTCGACCCGGAGACCGGGGAGTGGCTCGAGGGCTTCGACAAGCAGCGTGAGGAGTGGGAGCGGCAGTACGCCGAGGCCCAGACTCGCTTCGAGGCTCACCGCAAGCAGATCGAGGAGGCCCGCAAGGCCGAGGCGGAGGCCGGCGAGGCCGCTCCCTCGTCCTACAGCGGCGAGACCGCTCCTCCGTCGGGCAGCTCGTCGTCGGCTCCGGCCAGCGGCGCGCTCGCCTCTGACGAGGCGCTCGCAGCCCTCCGCGAGAAGCTCGCGGGCGGCCAGAGCTAAGGCTCAGCCTTGAAAGGCCCCGCACGGGTTTCCGTGCGGGGCTTTTTCATGCCCTTCTCTGGGACGGGTCTCGCGGAGGAGCCTTGCCGTAGGGGATCGCCGGGTGGTCATGAGCTGGGCCGCCGTGACGGCGACGGCTTGGTGGTGCTCGTGCCGCCGCCGACGCGGACACACCGTGCCATGTCCGGAGCGATCTCCTTGAGCAGGAGGTCGTCCTCCGAACCACTCCCACCGGACGCCGGTCTGCGTCCACCACGGTGGCCGCGCTCTGCGAGCAGGGGGTGATGACCGCGCTCGTTCCGTGAGCGGAGGTCGTGGCCGCCTCAGGCAAGATCAGCGACACGACGACACGCTCATGCAACACCTCGCTGATTCGCGCAGCCAAGACTGTCGGCGGGCCGCTGACGAACGGAGGTCAGTAGGCGAGTTCCCCGATGCCGCCATCGACGCGCAGGACGGTGCCGGCGGTGTAGGCGGACTCGTCGGAGGCCAGGTAGACGGCCGCCTTCGCCACCTCGGTGGTGGTGCCGATGCGATGCAGGGGCACGGTCCGCCGGAGTTCGTCGTAGATGGCGGCCTGTCGCTCGGGGCCGAGCGACTTGAACGCGTCCGTGAGGGTCGGCCCCGGGCTCAGCCCGTTGACCCGGATGCCCCGGTCCTTCAGCTCATGGGTCAGCCCGCGGGAAAGGGACAGCAGGCCCGCCTTGGCGGCACCGTAGACCGCCGCGTTCTCGTGCCCGACGTAAGCGGAGACCGAGCCGACGACAATGACCGAGGCCTGCTGTGACAAGAGCGGAAGCAAAGCTCTGACCAGGAAGAACGGCCCCTTGAGATTGGTGGCGACGAGCGTGTCGAACGCCTCCTCGCTCCATTGCTCGATCGGGAGATGGGTGACGTCGGCGGCGTTGCTCATCACGATGTCGACCTTCGGCCATTCCTGCTGCAACCGCGCCGCGAGCGCCGCCTGGCCGGGGACGTCGCCGGCGTCGCTGACGATGGGCAGCAGCGGGCCGTCCAGCTGCCGGGCGGTCTCGGCCAGCCGTTCCCGTGAGCGGCCGGTGATCGCGACGATCGCTCCCTCGGCGAGGAACTGACGAGCTGTCTCCCGCCCGATGCCGCTCGTCCCGCCGGTGATCAGTGCGTGCTTTCCTGCAAGACGACCCATGGAAGTCATCCTCCTGACTGGCGCAAGGCGCATGGTTGTGGTGATGACGACGGGCCGTCCCGCCGTCGTGAGGCATCCGCCGGAGGCCGGCCCCGTACTGCGGACGTGGCTCTGGCCGGTGCGTTCGGGGTCAGATGGCGGTGCGTCCGCCGTCGGCGGCCACGACGGCGCCGGTCACATAGCTGGCCTGGTCTCCGGCGACGAAGGCGATGACGCGAGCGACCTCGGCCGGGGCGGCGGCGCGCCTGAGCGCGGTCGTCAGGCCCATGCCGCCGACGTCCGGTCCCATCACCGCCACCACCTTGGAGGTGGTCATCGGGCCGGGCGCCACGGCGTTGACGCGTACGCCGGAGGCGGCGAACTCGGCGGCCCAGGTGCGGGTCAGGGACTCCAGCGCCGCCTTGGTGGCGCCGTAGACCGCCATCGGCGGCATGCCCAGGCCGGCGGCGGTGGAGGTGACGTTGACGATGCTGCCGCCCCCGCCGGCGGCCATCTTCGGTGCGAGCTGGGCGACCAGGATGAACGGCGCGCGCACGTTGACCGCGAAGGCCGCGTTGTAGGCGGCGAGGTCCTGGTCGGTGGTCGCGCTGAACGGGACGACACCGGCGTTGTTGACGAGGATGTCCACCGCCCCGGCCTCCTCGGCCAGCCGCCGCACGGCCTGCGGGTCGGCCAGGTCGGCGCCGATGAAGCGTACGGAGCCGGTCGCGCCGGTCCGCACGTCGTCCACGACCTGGGCGCCGCGGCCCGGGTCGGTGCCGGTGATGATCACGTTCGCCCCGCCGGCGGCGAGAACCTTCGCCGTGGCGTGCCCGAGCCCGCCGATGGCGCCCGATCCGGTGATCAGCGCCGTCTTGCTGTGAAAGTCCATGGGGTTCTGCCTTTCTCCGCCGGTGCGAGAGCCGACGACTTCTATGCAGCCGTTCAATAAGTCGCTCGGCCTTCAACGTACATACTTTTGTGCAAGCGGTCAAAAAGTCGTAACCTGGGCACATGGCACGGACAGGACGCCCTCGCGCATTCGACAAGGACCAGGCGCTGCAGCGCGCGCTGCTGCTGTTCTGGTCGCGGGGCTACGGAGAGACCTCCATCCAGGACCTCGTCGAAGCGCTGGATCTGGAGCGGGGCAGCCTGTACGGCGCCTTCGGCGACAAGCGGCAGTTCTACCTGGCGGCGGTCCAGCTGTACTGGGACACCTACGAGCGCGAGCTGATCGCGGCGCTGGCGTCCGGGCCGGTGCTGCCGGCGCTGCGCGAGGTGCTCGCCAACCCGGCCCGGGCGCAGGAGTACGCCTCCGAAGCCGGCGTTCCGCAAGGGTGCATGATCGGCAACACCACCGCCGAACTGGTTCCGCAGGATGCCGAGGCCCGCGAGATCGTCGCCCGGTCGCACGGCCGCTTCACCCGGATCGTCGCCGACGCCCTGCGCCGCGCGCAGGCCGAAGGCGAGGTCGCCCGGGCCGCCACCCCCGAGGCCCAGGCGCAGCTCCTGCTGTTCACCGTCCAGGGCCTGTCCCTGGTCTCCCGCGCAGGACTCGACACCTCCGTCGCGCTCGCCGCCGTGGACACCCTGATCGACGCCCTCCGCGCCTGATCTGCGGCCCCCGGCCCACCCGACCCCGGGTGCGGTCACTCGCCGCGGCTCGCCCTGCTGTCCGGGATGGCGCGGTACATCCGTGACTTGGTTGGGCGATTCGGGACAGGTCAATCGGTCTCTATGTGCGTGGTGGGGGGGTAGAGCCGGGCCGGGGGCGGCCCGGCGTCCTGGACGGGTCAGCTGCGGCCGAGCATGTCCGCGGTGAGGATGTTGCCACCCAGACCCCAGCCGCCGTCCGGAACCTCCTCCAGGAGGACCAGGGTGGTGGCCCGAGCTCGTTCTCCGTAGACGGTGGCATAGGCGTCGGTGACTGCGTCGATGAGCTTCTTCTTGGACTCGGGGGTCAGGGTGTCGGCGGGAACCTTGAGGTTGGCGAACGGCATGTCGGTTTCCTTTCGTGTGGGGATTCAGAGTGAGGCCGCGGATGGCCGGAGGTCTGCGCTGCCGGCGCGGCGGTAGGACTCGGCGCGGATACGGTCGGCGACGATCGAGACGACCTCGCTACCGTCCTGACGGCTCGACCCTGGCGCGAGCTGGGCACACCGTCGGCGTCGGCATGAGGCGAATCGCGGACCGCAACGCGCCCGCCGCTCTGGAACGGCTCGCCGGCCGAACCCGCTGGAGGCCCCGGTGGCGACGATGGCCTGTCGCGCGGCGGCCATCAGATGATCCCGCCGTTGGCGCGCACGACCTGGCCGTTGATCCAGTGCCCGGCCGGGCTCGCCAGGAACGCGACGACCTCGGCGATGTCCTCGGGGGTGCCGAGCCGTTCCAGCGGCGGCTGCTTGGCGAGCTGCTGGATCGTCGCCTCGGTCTTGCCGTCGAGGAACAGCTCGGTGGCGGTCGGGCCGGGCGCGACCGCGTTGACCGTGATGTTCCGCCCGCGCAGCTCCCGGGCGAGCACCAGTGTCATCGCCTCGACGGCTCCCTTGCTGGCGGCGTACGCCCCGTAACCCGGGAACTGCAGGCCGACCACGGAGGTGGACAGGTTGACGATCGCGCCACCGTCGCGCACGCGGCGCGCGGCCTCGCGGGCCATCACGAACGTGCCGCGGATGTTGGTGCGGTGCAGAGCGTCCAGCTCGTGGAGGTCGAGGTCCGCGATCGGGGACAACGACAGCCGCCCCGCAGAGTTGACGACCACATCGACCCCGCCGAAGGACTTCTCCGTCGCCTCGAACATCTCCGCGACGGCGTCACCGTCGGCCACGTCGGCCTGAACCGGGATGGCCTGGCCGCCGGATGCCGCGATCTCCTCGACCACCTGCGCCGCGGCGGAGACCGACCCTTGGAACCCCACTGCGACCGCACAGCCCCGTGCCGCCAGCGCCACCGCGATCGCCTTGCCTATCCCGCGGGAACCGCCGCTGACGACGGCCACACGCTGGTCACTCATGGAAACTCCTTGGGCTTCTAGCGCCGATACGGGATTTCCGTATCGGCGTTACGAGAATCGACGGTAGCACATGTCGTATCGCCGCTATTGATTGGCGCTATCATCGATCGCATGGCAGAGACGGACCCGCTTCGCGCGGCGATGATCGAGGCCGCAGAGCGGCAGCTGGCGTCGTCCCTGGATCACGAGGTGGCCACGCGCGCGGTCTGCGAGGCGGTCGGCGTGAGCCAGCCCGTGCTCTACCGGTTGTTCGGTGACAAGCGCGGGCTGCTGGACGCCGTCGCCGACCACGGCTACGAGCAATATGCCGCGCTCAAGGCCGCCCAGGAGCAGACCGGCGACCCGGTCGCCGACCTGCACGCCGGCTGGGACGGCCACATGGCCTTCGCCCGGGCGAAGCCGGCCCTCTACCAGTTGATGTTCACTCCGCGGCCGTGGTCACACTCGACGGCGCGAGATCGCGTGATGGACCTGCTGGTGGCGGCGCTCACGCGGTGCGCGGCGGCGGGGGTGTTGAAGGCCGAGCCGCAGACCGCCGCTCAGCTGATCCTGTCGGCGAACGTCGGCACCGCCCTCGACCACATCGCCAGACCGGCTCTGTTCGACGACCCCGCGCTGTCCCACCGCATGCGAGACGCCGTGTTCTCGCACGTCCTGACCGGGCCGGCCGCTCAGAACGACGCCGACCCGCTGTACGCCGCCGCGCTGCGCCTGCACGCACAACTCGATCTCACCGGGACCGAGGCCCTGGAACCGGCCGAGACCGCCCTTCTGCGGCGATGGCTTGAGCGCATCACGCAACCCGTCCGAGGATGACGGCCACGCTCAAGAACACGCTGCCCGCTCGGTCGCCGGCTTTCGCGGCGTAGCGCCCCGCTGCCCGGGTTTGCCTTCTCGCCGTTTCCCCACCAGGTACGGACGGCAACGACGCGGAGGCGCTGGTGCCACCCCGGCATGTGGCGCGTCGCGTCCCTCAAGAGTGGCCTGTGGCGGGGAGGCTGAGCCGCAGGGGGGCTGGGCAGCCCTTGAGGGTCTGATTACAGCCGATCTGTCTTTTCCCTCCTCTGGCCCGAGCGGGGTTCTGTGAGGGGGCGAGGGTTCGGTGGCACGGAGAATCGCCGAGCGGGCGCGAGATTTTACCCATCGACCTTTTACGACTTCTCTACCTGCGAAGACGGCCGCTGGGAAACTGACATGCGGCTGGAGGTACGAGCGTTCGGGGGCGATGCGGTGCGTATGGTTCGGCGCGTGATCCCGGTGGTGGCGGCGGTCACCGTCCTGGTTTCGGTTGCAGGCGGGGGAGTCGGGCGGGCGATGCGCCTGGTCGCCTCGCCCACCCCATGGCCGGAACGCGACGTGACCGAGCTCACGGAGCCGCAACCTGAGGCGGCCTGGCCTGAGAAGCCGGAGAAGGATGCGACCGGGTCGGCTGGAGCGGTCTTGGGAGCGACCAGATCGGCCGACTCGGAGCTTGGGGTGGCCGGATCGGCAGGGCAGGAGCCGGGAGCGTCGGAGCTCGGGGCGGCGGGGCTGGAGGAGCGGGGCGTTGCCGGGGCGGTGCGGCCGGCACCTGGGCGGGAGACGCTCGCCTGGTCCGAGTGCGGCGGCGGGATGCGGTGCGCCACGTTGCCCGTCCCCGCCGACTGGGCCAGGCCGCGCGAGGGCCGCGTGGCCGTCCAGCTCGCCATGATGCCCGCCCAGGACCCGCTGCGGCGGCTCGGCGCGCTGGTGGTCAACACGGGGTCCGCGTCGGTCGTACGAGAGGTCGCGGCGCGGCCGGACACCGTGGGCGAGCTGGCCAGATGGTTCGACGTCGTGCTGGTCGAGGCGCGCGGGGCCGGGGATGGGGGGCACGCGGGGGCGTGCCCCCGCCCCCGGCCGGACCCGGCCCGGCTGCAGGTGGCCGAGGGGCGGACGGCCTGGCGCGCGTTCGCCCGGGACAACGCCGTCTACGACCGGGCCTGCCGCGCCGCGCTCGGGCCCGACTACGCCGGGCTGACGTCCTGGCAGGTCGCCCACGACCTCGATGCCGTACGTGCCGCGCTGGGGGAGTCGCGGCTGCGCTACCTCGGCAACGGCTACGGGAGCGTGTACGGGCAGGCGTACCTGGAGCTGTTCCCCGGCCGGGCCGGGCGGATGTACCTGGAGGGGCTGCCCGACCACACCGAGACCGGGCTCGAACGGCGGCTGCTCGCCCACGCCCGCGCCCAGGAGCGGCAGCTCGGGTACTTCCGCGACTGGTGCCGGAACCGTCCCGGCTGCCCGCTCGGCCGCGCGGACGCCGTCCGGGTGTTCGACGGTCTGGTCAGGCGCGCGCCTCTGCGGCTCGGTGGCGGCGAACGTACGGTGAGCGGCCACGAGATCGCCGCCGCCGTATGGGCGGGCCTCACGCCCGCACGGTGGCCGGCGCTCGCGCAGGCCCTCTCCAGAGCCCGAACGGGCGACGCCACGGGCCTGGCCGCCCTGCTCCCCGCCGAGCCCCCACAGCCCACCCCTCCCGCCCCGACGGCAACAACCCCCGGCCCGGGCCAGGCGCCCCCCGCAGGTACGGCCGGAGCACGCCTCGGTGCGGGCGAGGCGGCCCCCGAAGGTGCGGTGGGAACACCCCTCGGCGCAGGGCAGACGCCTCCCGCACCGGCCGGCACCTGGCCCTCTGAGGCGCTGCCGGGGAGGTCGGGGGCGACGCCTCAGGGACCGGCTGGGGCGACCTCTCGGCGCGGAGCGGCAGTTCCTGGAGCGGCGGTCCCGGACACGGCCGTCCCGGACACGGCCGTCCCGGACACGGCGGTTCGGGACGCGGCGGTTCGGGACGCGGCGGTTCGGGACGCGGCAGTTCCTGGAGCGGCGGCTCCTGGTACCGCAGCCTCTAGGGCGGTGGCCTCGGGAGTGGCGGGGGGAGGCGTCGCGTCCGATGTGCGGGGGGCTTCAGGGACGGCGGGGGCGGTGTCGCAGCCTGGGGAGGCGGTTCCCGGTGTGGTGGGGGGAGTGGCGTCCGAGGTTGGGGAGGTGGGGCCGGCAAGTGCGGAGGGGGTCAGGTGGTGTCATGACTTCGGGTTGGCGGTGCCCGGTTATCGCCGTTTTCTCCAGGTGGAGGCGCGACTGCGGAAGGCGGCCCCCCGGGTGGGGTGGCTGAGTGGGCGGGCGGAGGTCGCCAGGTGCCTGGGGGTGGCACGTTCGCCGGGCTGGGCGCCGCACCCGTTGCCAGGCGGGCTCAAGGTGCCCCCGGTGCTGGTCGGCGTGGGACGGCTGGACAACGAGACCCCGTCCTCCGGGGCGGCAAGGGCGGCCGGGCAGATCCCCGGGGCGAGGGTGCTGTGGCACGGGGACGGGCAGGGCGCGTACCTGGCGCAGGGCGTGAGCAAGCTGCGCGCGGCCTGCCTGCGTACGAAGGTGCACGACTACCTGGTCAACGGCGTCCTGCCGAAGCAGGGCACGTTCTGCCCGGGCGAGCTCACGGCGGGCAACGCTCCCTAGCCGGCAGCGCGAGAGGGCCGTCCAAGGCCGGGGAGCGGGCGGTCGGAGGGCGGGGAAGCGGCAGTGGCGGTGGGAAGGCAGCAGATAGGGTGCTGGCGTGAAGATCGAACGGGCGGTGGCGGCGGACGCGGGCGAGATCCTCACCCTGCAGCGGGCGGCGTACGTGAGCGAGGCCCAGCTCTACGGCGACCCCTACATCCCGCCGCTCGTGGAGTCGCTGGAGCAGGTGCGCAAGGCCGTCGAGACGGGCGTCGTGCTCAAGGCCGTGGACGCCGGCCGGATCGTCGCCGCAGTGCGCGGGCAGGTGGCCGGCACCACCTGCCTGGTCGGACGGCTCGTGGTCGCGCCCGACCGGCAGGGACAGGGGCTCGGCACGGCCCTGCTCGCGGCGTTGCACGAGCAGGTGCCGGAGGCGGGGGCGTTCGACCTGTTCACGGGGCATCTGTCGGAGGGGAACCTGCGGCTGTACCGGCGGCTCGGCTACCGCGAGACCCGGCGGGAGCGGATGGACGACCACCTCACCCTGATCCACCTGCGCCGCAGCGCAGACTGATCGTTTCCCGCGGGCGCACATGGCCTTCGCCTGCGACGCCGCTGTTCCACCCTGCCCGGACCCACGGCCACATCTGCTCGATGGCCACCAGCGGCGTCCATGGCGCGGGCGTACGGCACGGCCTCCGCCCTGTCCGGTGCCCGACGCCACGGCGTCCGGGCAGGCGGGAGCGGGCGGGATTGTGGTGATCCCGAGGTCGAAGAGCTCGCCTTGCGGCCCGGTGCTCTCCGCGGCCCGTCTCATCATCCTGGACGCCATGACGGCTCCCGATGGGAGCGTCACCGACCCGATCGGTAAGCAGTCGCAGGCGGGTGACCGCTTCGGGCAAACGGTCAAGGTCCTGGACGTCACGGGCGCCCCGGCCCAGAACGGCCGCGCAGGCACGCTCGTCGTCCTGCGCGGCTCGTCCGGCGGCGTCTCCGCCCGCCACCGGCACCCAGGTCCTCCACACGGACCAGTTCGGCCTCGCCTCGCCCGACACCGCCTTCGGCAAGCTCCCGGCCCGGTGAACGGGGCCCACCGGTCCGGGCGTTGTCAGCCGTTCAGTGACCTCCGCACGGCGGCGTCCACGAGCTGGCGGACCTCCTGCTCGCTGAAGATGTCCGGCAAAGTCAGCCGTTCGACGATGAGCCAGTTCAGGGCGAGGTAGAGCAGGATCACCGAGGTCGAGTCGCCCGGCAGGCCCGACATCGCGTGGTAGCCGATGTTGGCGTCGATGTCCTCGCGGATGCGCTTGGTGAGCACGGCGCGCAGCTCAGGACGCCGGGTGGACTCCAGCCGCAGTTCGAGCAGGGCCAGGTAGCCGGAGTTGAAGGCGGTGACCCGGTCCACCAGCTCGTGCATGAGCTCGGCGTAGCGGGTCTCGTCCTGCACGCCCTCGTGGCCGCGGGCGAGCGTGGCCTCGTCGGGCAGCAGACGTTCGTAGATGCGTCCGCCGACCTGGGTGAACAGGTCGTCGCGGTTGGCGAAGTAGTTGGAGGCCGTGCCGGGGGGCACGGCCGCCTCGGCGTCGACGGCCCGGAACGTCAGCCCGCGCGCTCCCTCCCTGGCCAGCACCTCGATGGCCGCGTCGATCAGCGCCTGCCTCCGCTCGGGGTTCTTCCGCACTTGACACCACTCCAGACGTAGTACTATGTTCAAACCACTTCAGTCATAGTACTACAGCAGGAGTTGCTCCGAATGCGAAAGCTTGTCTACTACATCGGCGTCTCCCTCGACGGCTACATCGCCGGACCCGGCGCCGAGTTCGACTTCTACCCCGTGTCCGCCGACATGGCCGACTGGATCAACACCCGCTATCCCGAGACGCTGCCCACCCACGTCCGCAGGCTTGTCGGCCTTGAGGGCGTGCCCAACAAGGTGTTCGACACCCTGGTGATGGGCCGCGGCACCTTCGAGCCGGCCCTGGAGGTGCCCACCACCAGCCCGTACTCCCACCTTCGCCAGTACGTCGTCTCCAGCACGCTGACGATCGACGACCCCACGGTGCACGTGGAGAAGGGCGACCCGGTCGAGCTCGTCCGGCGGCTGAAGGCCGAGGACACCGGCATGGACATCTACCTCTGCGGCGGCGGCAAGCTCGCCGGCTCCCTGCTCCCGGAGATCGACGAGATCATCCTCAAGCGCTACCCCGTGGTGGCCGGGGCGGGCATCTCCATGTTCTCCGGCCGGTTCAGCCCCACCCTGTTCACCCCGACCAGGCGCGAGTCCTTCGACAACGGCGCCCAGGTCACCTGGCTCACCCGCGCCTGACCCACACCCCCAAGGAGAAAAAGTATGCAAATCAAACTTCCCGCCACGATCACCCAGGCCAAGTCCGACCAGCAGGCCCGCTCGCCGCACCGGCACGACCAGCCGGCGCGCGACCTCAAGCCCACGGGCCGGGCCAACCCGTCCCGCCGCCCGACCGCCGCCCCACGCCGCGGCGGGTACTGAGCGGGACGGCGGGATGACCGGGTACGCCGGGATGGGTAGTCTTTTCCGGTGCTGAAGATTGGGCTCACCGGCGGCATCGGCTCCGGCAAGAGCGAGGTGTCCAGGCGGCTGTCGGCCAGGGGCGCCGTCGTCATCGACGCCGACAAGATCGCGCGAGAGGTGGTCGAGCCCGGCACGGTGGGGCTGTCCCGGGTGGTGGCCGCGTTCGGGGAAGGGGTGCTGCGCCCCGACGGCTCGCTGAACCGGGAGCGGCTGGGCGCGGTGGTCTTCGCCGACCCCGACCGGCTGGCCGCGCTCAACGCGATCGTGCATCCGCTGGTGGGGGAGCGGGTGGCCGAGCTGCAGGGCCAGGCGGCCGACGACGCGATCGTGGTCTACGACGTGCCGCTGCTCGTGGAGAACAAGCTGGCGCCCATGTACGACGTGGTGATCGTGGTCGACGCGGCCGACGAGGTGCGGATCCGGCGCCTCGCCGACCACCGCGGCATGCCGGAGGCCGACGCCAAGGCCCGCATCGCCGCCCAGGCGAGCCGGGAGGACCGCCTGGCCGCCGCCGACCTGGTGATCCCCAACGAGGGCTCGCTCGACGACCTGGAGGCCCGGGTCGACGAGGTCTGGCACGAGCTCGTACGCCGCGCCGCCCGCGGTTAGTCAGCCACCTGCGGTCAGAAGGGCGAGTCGAGCGGCACCTGACTCACCTCCGGCAGGTACGGATCCAGCTCTCCCAGCTCGAACCGTGACATCCCGATGACGTGCCAGAACTGCCCGCCCGGCTCGCCGTGCACCTTGTACCGCCCGTCCGGCGCCAGGGCGGCCCAGCCCTCGGGCAGCCCCAGCAGCGTCGCCCGCCGCTCGCCGCCCTCCCAGAGGATCACCACGCCGTCGTCGCCGGCGCTGGCCAGCAGGTCCGACGTGGGGCTGTAGGCCACCGACCACACCCGGCGCGCGTGCCCGGTGAGGGTGTGCCGCAGCTGCCCGGTCGCGGTCTCCCACACCCGCACGGTCATGTCGTCGCCGCCGGTCGCCAGGTGGCGGCCCGTGGCGTCGAAGGCCAGGCTCCACAGCCGGCCTTCGTGCTGGGTGAGCGTGTGCGCCAGGCGCGGCTGCCAGGGCTGGCCGGGCCGCAGCTCCCACACCAGCGCGCGGCCGTCGTTGCCGGCGCTGGCCAGGTAGCGGCCGTCGGGGGAGAAGGCCACGGAGTACACCCGGTCGGTGTGGCCCTCCAGCGTCGCCACCCGGCCGCCGGAGGAGACGTGCCACAGGCGGACGAGCTTGTCGTCGCAGCCGGTGGCCACGTAGTCGCCGAGGGGGCTGAAGGCGATCGAGCGCACCCGCCCCCGGTGGTCGACCAGGTCGACGGCCATGCGGCCGGTCGGCCGGTACCAGATCTTGACGCTGTCGTCGTCGTTGGCGGTGGCCAGCATGTTGCCGTCGGGGCTGAACGCCTCGGCCCACACATGGTCGGTCTCGGCGTGCAGCTCGCGCTCGTAGTCGCCGGTGGTGGCGTTCCAGAAGTGCACGCCGCCGTCGTTGCTGGAGGTGGCCAGCACCGGGCCGGCGGGCGAGAACAGCGCGGAGATCAGCCGGTCGGCGGTGCCGGTGAACTCCCGCAGCCGCCGCCCGGTGCGCGGCTCCCACACCCGGACGACGCCGTCGTTGCCGCTGGTGGCCAGCATCGAGCCGTCGGCGCTGAAGCGCACCGACGAGATCCGCCGGCCGTGGCCGCGCAGCACCCGCTGGCACTGCCCGGAAATCGGGTCCCACAGCCGGACGGTGCCGTCGTTGCTGCTGGTGGCCAGCTGCTGGCCGTCGGGACGGAACGCGAACGGCCAGACCGAGCTGCGATGGCCGGTCAGCTCGACGCGCTTGCCGCCGCCCACGGGCTGCAGCCGGACCGTGCCGCCGGAGTCGCCGCTGGCCAGCGTGCGGCCGTCGGGGCTGAAGGTCACCTGGTAGACGGACGCCGTGTGGGTGGTGTGCACGCCGAGCGGCTCGCCCGACGCCTCCCACAGGCGCACGCTGCCGGACGTGTCGCCGCTGGCCAGCATCGAGCCGTCGGGGGAGAACGTCAGGCAGTAGACGCTGCCGGTGTGGCCGGTCAGCTCGTGCCGGGGGGCCCAGGTGGCGGTGTCCCAGAGCCGGATCGTGCCCGCCTCGTCGCCGGTGGCCAGCAGGGTGCCGTCGGGGCTGTGCACGGCCCGGTAGACGCTGCCGCGGTGGCCGTCGAGGGTCACGGCCGTCTGCCCGGCGCTCAGGTCCCAGACCCGGACGACGCCCGCGGAGTCGCCGGTCACCAGCTGGGAGCGGCCGAAGGAGGCGGTGTAGACCGGCGCGCGGTGGCCCGGGAGCTCGTGGACCAGCCGGCCGGTCGCGGTCTCCCACACGCGGACCACGCCGTCGCCGCCGCCGGCCGCCACCAGCTCGCCCGAGGCGCTGAGGCGTACCGGCCACACGCCGTCGGGATGGCCGGTCAGGGTGTGCAGGCGCCGGCCGGTGAGGGTGTCCCAGAGCTGGACCGTGCCGTCGCTCGCGCCGGTGGCCAGCAGGTCGCCGGCGAAGGTGACGGCGTAGACGCGGCCGCGGTGGCCCTGGAGGGTGCGGACCGGGGAGCCGCCGGCGCACAGCAGCACGCCGCCGTCCTCGTTGCCGATGGCGATGGTCGAGCCGTCGGGGCTGTAGGCGATGGGCTCGGGCAGGCGGGAGGTCTGGAAGTGGTAGCCGTACGGGACGCCGATGCCGGCGGGCGCGAACCCCACCTCCACCGGCTGGCCCGGCACCACCGCCGCGCCCGGCAGGTGCGGCAGCGTGCCGGTGACGTTGATCAGGGACGCCCGGTGCCAGCGGGCGCCCTCGACCGTGACGTCGCTCAGGTCGACCTGCGCCAGCCGCGCGCCCGACAGGTCGGCCCCGGTCAGGTCGGCGCCGGTCAGCCGGGCGCCGTCGAGCCGGGCGCCGGCCAGGCTCGCGTCGCGCAGGACGGCCCTGGACAGGTTCGTGCCGGCGAGGGTGGCCTCCGACAGGTCGGCGCCGGTCAGGTCGACCTCCTGCAGGTCGCGCGCCGACAGGTCCTCGCCCTTGAGGTTCGCGCCGCGCAGGTCGGCCTTGGCCGGGGTGCGCAGCCTGGCCGCGATCTTGACCGCGTTCGCCATGGCCACGTCGTCGGCGGGCGGGTCGGCCACCCAGGCGCGCAACGCCCGTACGTCGGCCAGGTCGCACAGGAACTCGACGGTCAGCGCCGACAGCGGCCGGCGGGTCAGCGGGAGGGGATTGTCGAGGTTCGCGGCGATGTGGCGGGCGATGAGCCATTCCATCACCGAGGCGTGGATGAACCCGAACATGCCCTCCTCGGTGCGCACGAGCAGGCTGCCCGAGCCCATCGCGTGCGCGGCGTGCGCGGGCGAGAGCTGGCCCGAGGCCAGGTCGCTCAGCGTCTCGCCGATCTCGGTCAGCTCGTCGACGCCGAGCAGCGTCTCGCCGCTGTCCCACAGGCGCAGCGCCAGCGCGGTCACCACCCGCCACAGCTCGCCGATCGACAACGCGCCGGGCGAGCCGGGGACGCGGGCCCGCCGCTCCTCGAAGGCCAGCCAGGTGCTGAGGATCTCCTCGTACAGCAGGGCCGGGCTGAGGGTGTGCTGGGCGCCGGCGACCGTGCGCAGGCGGTCGGCGTCGAGGTCGGCGATGAAGCTGAGCATGCGCGGGTTCTGGGCCAGCGCCAGCAGGTCTTTGATCTCGCCCATGAGCGACATGCGGGCGCCGGCCTCGTCGCCGTCGTCGAACCGGTTGGCCAGGTAGGAGCGGATCTGGTCGTGCGTGAAGTCCTCCACGCTGAGCACCCGCCGCTGCGGCAGCACGCCCACCATCTCGCCGAGCGAGGTCAGCACCTGGCTGTGCGACTTGAAGTGCTGCGTACGGCTGGCCACCACGATCTTGGCCTTGTCCTCGGCCGCGGCCAGCAGGGTGGCCAGGTGGTCGGCCGCCCGGTCGTAGGTCAGCCGGGTGACCAGCTCGTCGAACCCGTCGAACAGCAGCACGATGCGCCCCTGCCGGAGCAGGTAGCGGAACGCCTTGAGGTCGATGAACTCCTCGCCGTGCCCGGCCAGGTGCGCGGCGACCAGGGCGTCGACCGAGTGGGCCTTGTCCAGGGCGCGCAGCTCGATGAAGATCGGGGTCAGGTGCGGCAGCTCGGCCGGGATGCGCCTGGCCAGCTCGCGCAGCGCGAACGTCTTGCCGTGGCCGAAGTCGCCGAGCATCAGCAGGAACCGGCCGTGGTCGGCGGCCAGCAGCCGCATCAGCTCGTCGGTGAGCCCCTGCCTGATCTGGCTGCCCGGCCGGTCGAGCTCGCGGTAGCGCTGGGGGACGTACAGGCCGGGCGGGTAGCGGCGGTCGCCGGTGAGCCGGGCGGTCTGCTCGGCGACATATCCCGACAGGTCGAGCAGGCCCTGGAACTCCAGGAAGCTGCGCACCCGCACGCCCTTGCGCATGAGGTCGTCGCGGAGCGCGCGGGAGGCCGGCGGGCCCTGGTAGATCAGCTCGGCGGCCAGGTCGGCGGCGTGGGCGCGGCGGGCGAACCCGGTCGCGGCGGCCTCGGTCAGCTCGCCGACGTGCGCGCCGATCATGAGCTGCCGGACGAACCCGTCCTCGGGATGGGTGACCACCAGATGGTCGGGGAAGCGCCGGATCTTGGCCCGCTCGTGCCGGGCCTCGCAGACCTCGGCGATGCGGTCGAGCAGCAGCTCCACGGGGCTCGGCTCGCGCTCCTCGGGCTGGGGGGCGGGCGGCGGGGTGCCGGGGGTCTCGCCGGTGAACGTGGCCCGCACAGCCCGCCAGCCGTGCCGGGCGCGTGCGGGCTTGCCGGTGTCGGGCGTCCAGGTGCGCATGCCGTCGGGGGAGATCTCGATCACCTGGTGGCGGCCGGAGCGCGGGGCCGCGACCGCGGCGAAGCCCGGCCGCGGCCCGGCGGCCGGGACGCCCGGGCCGGACCCGTGGAAGAGCAGGTTGAGCCGGTGGGTGAGCAGCCGGTCGAACGTGGGCGCGTCCCGCAACGCGGCGGGCGGATGGCCGATCGCGCCCAGCCGCAGCCAGGCGCTCTCCTCGTAGGGGCGCAGCCGCTCGGCGAACCAGGCGGCCTGCGCCTCGCCCAGCAGCGCGTACGCGTCGCGCTCCAGATGGCTCATCGCCATCGTCGAGTTGAGCCCGGCCACGACCACCCTCAGGTCGGGCACCTCGAACAAGGTCCAGGGCTGGCCACCGTCGAACACCCGGTCGTCGAGCCCCTGGTACACCTCGCGGAACAACCCGGCGAAATGCCGCCACTTGGGCCAGTAGGGGGGCTGCGGGCTCACGTCGTCGGCCTCGCAGGTCATGAAGTACGCGCTGGCCGCGGCCTTGGTGACGTCGCGCGGGCCGGGCAGCAGCACCAGCCGGTGGGGCTCCAGCCCGATCAGCAGCCGCAGGTCGGTGACGAACTGCGTGGCCTGCGCGAACTGCCCGAGGCTGCCGGACTCGGTCAGGTCGCCGCTGACCACCATGAGGTCGGGACGCGGCATGCCCCGGTCGTACATGGCCGTCAGGTCGGCCCAGATGCGGGCCTGCATGTCCTCCGGCGTGAACGGCTCGCCGGGATCGGGCAGCGCCCGCCCGAACCTCGGCCCGCCGATGTGCAGGACGTTGACCGACTCGCGCCCGCGGTCGTCGCCGCCCGAGGGCGGGAACTTGGGGGCCGTCACCGGGGTGCGGCGGGCCCTGGCCAGGTCGGTCGTCGGGGGCAGCGTCGGGACGGCCGGGGCCGGGACGACCCGGCCGGAGGGGAAGACGGGGGCGGCCGCCGGCTTGGCCCGCCCGGCCAGCGCCTCGCCGACCCGGCCCAGCAGCAGCGCCCTGGCCTGCCCGGAGTCGGTGACGCCGAGCAGGTCGACCCAGGTGATCGTGGACAGCAGGCCCTCCAGCTGCACGTCCTCCAGCCGGATCGTGACGAGCTTGTTGGAGGGGTTGTCGGGGTCGGCGCGCATGGCCGCCTGCCACTCCATGCGCCCGTAGCGCGAGGTGAGGTAGTTGCGCGAGAGCACGGCCACGACGAGCTGCGCCTCACTGACCCCGCGGTCCATGAAGTCGATGAAGTTGGTGCCGGGCACGAAGTCCCAGGCTTGGATCATGGTCCGGTAGCCGGCCGCCTCCAGCTCCCAGGCGATCCAGGTCGCCCAGGCGGTGTCGGCCGGGGAGTAGCTGACGAAGATCTCGGTCGGCCTGCCGTCACGTGCCATCTGCTCAGTATCCACCGAGGAATCGGTGATTTGGAGTCAGTGTGCGATCATCGTCGAGTGTGGCGGCGTCTGGCTGTGCTCGATCTGATCCGGATCGGGCTGCTTGCTCTCGGTCTGATCTTCGTGGCGACCGGTCTGCTGCCGTGGCGCGACGCGGTCGAGAGCCTGGAGACGATCGGGCCGCTGCTGATCTTCCTGGTCGCCATCATCGTGCTGGCCGAGCTGACCAAGGAAGCGCAGGTCTTCGACGCCATCGCGGCCCGGATGGCGGTGCTCGGCCGCGGTAACTACACCGCACTTTTCTTTCTTTGTACGGCTTTCGCGTCATTTGTCACGATTTTTCTGAACCTTGACACGACCGCCGTCCTGCTCACCCCCGTCATGCTCGCCCTGGCGCCCCGGGCCCGCATCGCCGCCCTGCCGCTGGCGATGACCACCATCTGGCTGGCCAACACCGCGAGCCTGCTGCTGCCGGTCTCCAACCTGACCAACCTGCTCGCCATGGACAAGCTCGGCCTCGACGCCCAGGGCTTCGCCGCCCGCATGTGGGCCCCGCAGATCGCCTCGATCGCGGTGACGATGGTGTTCCTGTGGGTGTTCTTCTGGCGCCGGGGCGAGCGCCGCGACCTGCGCTACACCCCGCCGGTGCTGGAGCCGGTGGCCGACCGTGTGCTGTTCGGCGCGGCCTCGGCCGGCTGTTTGCTGTTCATCGCCCTGCTGCTGCTCAAGGCGCACGTCGCCGTCGCCGCCACCGCCGCGGCCGTGCTGGTGGTGGCCGCCTTCCTGGTGCGCGACCGGGCCAAGCTGACCTGGAGCCTGCTGCCCTGGCAGCTCGTCGTCTTCGTGACCGGGCTGTTCCTGGTGGTGCCCACGCTCAGCGCCCACGGGCTCGACGCGCTGATGACGTGGATGATCGGCACGGAGGGCGACCCGTACCGGACGGCCGCGGTGGGCGCGGGCCTGTCCAACGCGATCAACAACCTGCCCGCCTACCAGGCCGTCTCGCAGGTCATCCCGGCCGCCGACCAGGACCGCCTGCTGGCCCTGCTCGTGGGCACGAACGTGGGCACGGTGATCACCCCGTGGGCCTCGCTGGCCACGCTCCTGTGGTTCGAGTCGTGCCGCCGCCACGGCGTCGCGGTGCCGCTGCGCCGCTTCCTGCTCACCGGCACCGGCCTGGCCGTCACCGGGCTGCTGGCCACGGTCTGGGCCCTGGTCACGTTCGGCTGAGCGCCGGGGGCGTCAGCCGGGCAGCAGCGACATCAGCCCGGGAAGCGCGCGCGGGTGGGCGGCCACGAAGCTGCGGTCCTCGGCCGTGCCGTCGATGCTCTCCTCGAACGGGCCGCCGTCGAGCGCCCTGATCTCGATCCCGGCCTCCTGGGCCAGCAGCGCGCCGGCCGGCAGGTCGACCGCCTCGGCGCGGTAGCCGACGATGCCGTCGATGTCGCCGCGGGCCAGCATCGCCCACGACAGCAGCGGCGCCCACAGTTGCAGCACCCGCCGCGCGCCCGCCTCCAGCGCCGCCTTCAACGCCAGCACGGTGGCGTCGCCCCTGCTCACGCCGTACCCCTGGGTCCAGGCCAGCAGCGGGCCGTGCGGGCTGGCCGTGTACGGCGGCGCCAGCCGCGCCCCCGTGGACGCCACGGCCCCGCGCCCCCGGATCGCCGACCACGTCTGGGTCGTCACCGGGTCGTGCACCACGCCCAGCACCGGCCGCCCGGCCCGGCACAACGCCACCCCCACGACGTACGTGGGCAGCCCGATGGCCACGTTGTTGGTGCCGTCGAGCGGGTCGACCAGCCACGTCCACTCGCCGCCCGCCGCGCCGATCAGCCCCGACTCCTCGGCCACGATCGTGTGCGAGGGGAAGGCCGTCAGGATGCGCTCGACCAGCAGCTTCTCCGAGGCCAGGTCGAGATCGGTGACGACGTCGCCGGCGTCGCCCTTGGCCCGGATGCCGACGGCCCCACGCGTGCCCGCCGCGAGCAGCGCCCCGGCGGCCTGGGCGGCCTCGACGGCCACAGAGCGAGCGTGATCCAGGTCCATCGGGCACCCCTCAGGTCAGGTGGGCGGTGATCAGCCGGACGGCCAGCGCCGTCTCCTCGGCGTTCAGCGGTTCCCGGGGAACGTGGTGGCCGCCCGCCCCGAGCGGGCCGAGCGACAGGTCGCGGCTGCCGGGCCGGCCGCGCCCGAGCGCGATCGTGGCCGCCTCGCCGCCCTCCGGCACCACGCTGCTGTGGAAGCGGTCGGCCGGCAGGGTGTAGGTGTCGCCGGGGCCGAACAGCTCCACCAGCCCGGTCGCGTGCCGCACGGTGCGGCGGGTGGGCGAGATGCGGTCGCCGTCGGCGCCGCTGACCACCTCGAACACCCGGTGCGTGGCGTCGGGCCCCGCGTCGGTGACCACCGCGTGCACGTTGCGCACCTGGCCGTAGAGCACGTGGCTGACCAGGTCCCAGCTGTGGCAGTGGATCTGCGAGGTGGTGCTCTCGGCGTGCTGGAGCGAGTCGGACCACAGGTGGAGGCATACCCCCTCGCCGCCCTCACGCTCCAGCGGCAGGCAGACGAAGCCGAGCGGATGGCGTACGGCCCTGGGGCGCGCGGTTTCCCTCAGCACGCCGAGCGCCCACGACCTGGCCTGTCCGTCGCGGACCCGCTGGAAGACCGACCGATAGCTCATGAGCCGCACTCACGTTCCGTCTCGTCGGAGGGCCGCAGGACGCGCCTCGCCGTAGGGATCGACGGCGCGCAGGGCCTTGCGCGCGATGTCCACGACGTCGCGGCCGTCGTAGGCCTTGGGAAGGGGCACCCCGATGCGACCGAACAGGTCCTGGACCTCCTCGATCGTGGGCTCGTCGCCGAGCGGCGCCTTCTTGTACATGTCCATCGGCACCCGCCGCGCCTGCTCGAAGCTGAGCCGCAGCTCGGTGTCGCAGTTCTCGTAGTAGAACGTGCCGGCCAGCGCGGTCATGGCGCGGTTGGGGTCCTCCACCGTCATGATCAGCCGGGTGGCCGACAGGTCCCAGCGGAACGTCGTCATCGACGACGACAGGCCGACCTCGATGTCGAGCAGGCCGTAACGCTGGCGGTACCAGAAGGCGGCCAGGATCGTCGCGTACGACTCCTTCCTGACCCGGTCGGTCGTCCACGTCTCGCCGGTCGCGTCGGGGGAGTCCGACAGGGAGCGCCGGTAGTGGGCGTACGTCTCGCACACCTCGACGTTGGACGGGTCGATCACCTCGACCCGCACCACGAGGTGCCGTTTGTCCCGGCGGGCGGCGGCCACGCACTCGGGCAGGGTGACCGCGCGCAGGTAGGTGCCGGTGCCGCCCTTGAAGCTCCACCGGGTGGTGTCCTTGCGCGCCTCGGCGTGCATCTGGGCGATCTCCTGCTTGCTGCCCAGCACCCTGACCAGCTGCAGCGCGTCGAGGGCCTTGCGGGTGCCGTGGACGAGCGTCTCGATCTCCTCCAGCCGCGACAGCCGGACCGGCAGCTGGGCCAGCGCGCCGGAGGTGATGGTCTCCTCCACCGGGGCCTGACGGGCGCGGTCGCGCAGCAGGGCGGTGGCCACCAGCGCCATGATCACCAGCGTCGCGGCGTTGACGAGCTGGGTCTGCACATCGGTCGGCACCACCGTGTCGGGCATGATGCCGAGCACGCCGATCACGATGGCCAGTAACAACGCGATGGCGCCGTCGGCGTTCTGGGCCGCCCATGGGGCGACCCGCTTCAGCGCCGCCATGAACCGTGCCATCGTTCGCCCACCCGTCCGACGATCAGTCAATCCCTAGGTCATCGTAACGACCGCCGGCATGCGACTTCCAGCGCACGGGAAGGAGGTATCTCCTACCCGGGAATGACATGACATCTCCCCCTGGCAGCTCAGGACCGGGACCTGACCAGGTTCGATACTGGAATCGCACGGGGGTGGGGGATGAAGGGGATCAGGATGTTCTCGGCGGCCGCGCTGGCGCTGGTGCTGGTGGCCTTGCTGGCGTGCCCGGCCCCGCCCGCGGCGGCGTGGGCGGAGGTCCACCGGCCGTCGTCGTCGGAGCGGTTCATGCAGGTCGTGGCCCATCCGGACGACGACCTGCTGTTCATGAGCCCCGACCTGTACGGCGCCGTCCAGTGGCACCGCCCGACGGTGACCGTCTACCTGACCGCGGGCGAGGGCCAGGCCGGCTGGGACGACGACCGCGACCCCGTCGCCTACGCCCGGGACCGCGCGCGGGGCCTGCGGGCCGCGTACGCCTTCCTGGCCGGCGCGCCCGACGTCTGGCGGGTCACGACGATCACGGCGGGCGGCTTCCCCGTCCGCCTGGAGGAGCTGGCCGACAGGCCGGCCGTCAGGCTCGCCTTCGTCGGGCTGCCGGACGGCGGCGACCCGCGCGCCGACGGCGGCCGCGACGCGCTGACCAGGCTGTGGCAGGACCGCTCCTGCGTGCGCCGGTTCGGCGCCGGCCCCGAGCCGCGCTGCGTCGGCCGGCGGGACGTGGTCGGCGTGCTGCGCGCGCTCTACGCCCGCTTCCGTCCGACGGTGCTGCGCACGCTCGACCCCGAGCCGCCCACCGGCCGGGGGTTGTGCGACCACCCCGACCACGTCGCCTCGGCCCGCTTCGCGCTGGCCGCGGCGAGCGGGCTGGGGCTGCGGGCGGTCTCCTACCGCGGCTACCCGATGACCGGCTGGGCCCCCAACGTCGCGGGGGCGCTGCGCGAGCTCAAGCGCCAGGTCTTCGGCGTCTACCTGGGCCACGACTACCGCGTCGGCCACACCTGGCGCTACCGGGCCTGGACCGAGCGCATGTACCGGGTCCCCTGAGCCGGGACGCCGCCCGGCTCAGGGGAGCGCCCGGCTAGAACCAGCCGCGGCGGCGGGCCATCTGCTCCAGGCCGTGCTGCAACGCCTGGTCGGCCGCGCCGGGGTGGTCGTCGTAGCGCACGGTGAAGCGGTTGTAGGTGTCGTGGCTGGAGGTCAGGAAGCCGCCGCGCTTGTCGGCCTCCAGGATGACGTCCATCTGCCGCGGCCCGGCGATGAACGTCAGCTCCAGCTCGTTGAAGTGCCGCCGCCACTGGCCGCCCGCGTAGTACTCGATCTCCTGGAAGAACGGCATCGTCGAGCCGTAGAGCGTGCCGCGCTCCAGGTCGGCCTTCTTGAAGCCGAAGCCCAGCCGGTCGAGGGCGGCGATGACGTGCTCCTGGGCCGGCAGCGGGCTGACGAACAGCGGGTCGAGGTCGCCCTTGTCGATCGCGCCCGCCAGCGCCAGCTCCGTCTGGACGCCGAGCCGCATGCCGTGCAGCGGGTGGCCGCCGATCGCGCTGATCGGCGTCTCCCACGGCACCATGAGCTCGAACGGCTGCTGGTGCTGGGCGCCCGAGGCGAGCTGGAACGTCCCGGCCACCTGCTGGCGCAGGAAGCTGTAGGTCGTCTTGTACTCGTTGTCGCCGCTCTCGACCTCCACCACGGCGGTCAGGTCGAGGTAGATGCCCTCGACCTTGTAGTCCGAGCCGCCGCTGCGGAAGTGCACGACGCCGCGCAGCGGCTCACCGGGACGCACGGTCGCGTCGGTCAGCACCGTGTCGACCTCGACGCCCGCGCCGAAGGCGGCCATCAACTTGCGGAACACCATGGGGTCTCTCCTATGCGGTGGGGGTCTGGCCGTTGACGGCGACGTGTCCCATGCCCGAGATGCGGGGGAGCAGCTGGGCCAGGACGAGGGTGGACAGCGCAGAGTCGGCCTGGCCCTGCTGGGTCCGTACGACCAGCGGCTGGGGGGCGTTCTCGGCGAGCTTGGCGCCCACGTCCAGGCGCCGGCGGGCCAGCTCGTACTGCAGCACGGCCCGGTTGTCGCGGTAGGACTCGGCCAGCCTGCGCAGGGCCTTGGCCTCGTTCTCGGCGGCGGTCAGGTCGGCCCTGCCGCGCGCCTCGATCTCCCACGTCACGCGCTGGGCCTCGGTCTCCTGCTCCTCCAGCATGCGCGCCACGTTCTTGCGCGCGGTGTTGTGGGCGGCCTTGACCTCGACCACGCGGGCGTCGCGGGTCTTCTTGGAGCGCTCGATCTCCATGAGCAGCGTGTCGATGCGGCGCTTGCGGGTCAGCTCCCACTCGCGCTCGTAGGCCGACAGCTCCTTGGCGACCTTCTCCCGGGTGGCCAGGTGCTGCTGGTACTGGTCGGGGAGCTGGACGTCGGGGATGTTGGCGCCGGTGACGCGCACGCCGTACCGGCCGAGCTGGCGGTTGAGCGCCTCCTGCATGTCGCCGACGTCGGAGCCGCGCAGGTCGTAGGCGCGCTCGGTGTTGACCCGCCGGCTGCGCTGCCTGATCGCGTCCTGCACGGCGCTGGAGAGCACGAGGTCGAAGTTGCCCGCGCCGATCGTCCGGACGAACGCCACCGGGTCCACGATGCGGAACTTCAGGAAGAACTCGATCGACTTCAGCGGCACGTTCTCGGCCGTCGGGCAGGCCACGATCGGCGCCGAGTACGGGATCTCGGTGGAGGTGTCCACGACCGCGTCCACCCGGTCCCAGGGCAGCCACAGGTAGTGGCGGCCCGGCGGGAGCGTGCCGGTGATCGCGCCCCAGCGGCTGCGCACGCCGGTGGTGCCCTCCTCGATCTCGATGATCGCCTGGCGCCAGATCGTGACCAGCGCCACGACCAGGAAGAACAGCGCGGCCAGCGTGGCGGGCAGGGTGAGGTCGGTGAGCGCGGCCATCCCGGCGAAGTACAGGGCCAGCAGGACGAGCGCCATCCAGGCGAAGCCGCGCCGGTCCTTGGGGATCACCACCGGCACGAGCTGGCCCTGCTCGCCGCCGCGCAGCAGCTGGCGGATGTCGGACCAGGAGGCCAGCGACTCCTTGATCTTCGAGAACTCGCGGGTCATCGGACCTCACCCTCGCTCAGGCGGCCGGGCAGCAGGCGCTCGACCGTGCTTTCCAGGTCGTGGTCGGGCTCAGGCGTCGCCTGCGGCTCGCTCACGTCGGCGGCGGCCTTCTTCAGCAGGGCCGCGATCTCGTCCTCGCGGCCGCTGACGCGGGCGGCGATCTCGCCGAGCCGGCCGCGGATGGCGGCCATGTCCTCGGCGGAGAACAGCGCCGCGCCCTTGCCGCCCACGAGCTGCTGGGCCAGGGCCAGGAAGTCGATGTCGGTCTGCTCGCCCACCTGCACCACCTGCGGCAGCCGGGTGGCCACCGACTCCAGCTTGGTCAGCAGGTCCTGCTGGAAGCGGTAGTCGAGGATCTCGGGGGCCTCGGCGGCCGACAGCGCCCGGATGTCCAGGGCCTGGGCCTCCAGGAGCGCGGCGTTGGCGTTGGCCGTGGACTCGGCCTCGACCAGGCGCTGCCTGGCCTGCGCGGTGGCCTGGTGGCTGGCGCGTTCGAGCGCGGTGTCCATCCGGGCCTGGTAGCCGGCGATCTCGGCCTGGATGGCGCTCAGCGTCTCCTGCAGCCCCGCCAGCTCCTTGACCAGGTCGCCCTCGTTCTGCTCCTTGCGGAGCTGGAGCTCGTACTCGTAGGTGTAGGCCTCCTTGGCCACCCGGACCATCTCGGGGGCGGCCAGGTCCATGCGGTACTCCTGGCTGGACGGCTCGGCGTGGGTGATGTTCACGTCGGTGAGCCGTACGGCGGGCAGGAACTGCTGGTTCAGGTTCTCCAGCATGCCGAGGGTGCTCTCGCCCACCAGGTCGTAGATGTCCTCGGCCCGCTGGGCGTAGATCAGCGAGCGGGTGACCTCGCTGATGGCGTTCTGCAGCTTGGACTGGAAGCCGCTGACCGAGCCGAGCACGAAGATGAACTCGGCCGGGTTCTCGATCCTGAACTGCAGGAACAGGTCGACGCTGGCCTTGACGCCCTGCTGGGTCGGCGCCTCTCTGATAGGGGCGTTGAACGGGTACTCGCGGGTGGTGTTGACGATGTAGCTGACCCGCTTCCACGGGTTGAACAGCGTCACCCGGCCCGGATCGGCGATGTGCACCAGCTTGCCGAACTTGGTGATCAGCGCCTTGCAGCCCTCGGGGACCATCACCACGCTCCGGCGCCACCACAGGAACGCGGCGGCCAGCACCAGCACCACCCAGTAGTGCGGGCCGAAGAAGATGTCCGACCCCGGCACGATGCCGCCGAGCGCGCCGATCAGGCCGAGGACCACCAGGACCGTCAGCGGGATGACCACCTTGGCCGTGCTGCCCTTGGGGATCACCACCGGCGAGATGACGTGCATGCCGTTCTCGGCGAAGCTGCGGTTGACGATCTCGCCGGCCTCGTTCAGCGAGGCGGACCTGGCCTCGATCAGCGTGCCGACGGAGGCGCCGCCGTCGCGGGCGGCGGCGAAGTCGTGCGGGTTGAGCGCGAAGCCGGGGGCCTGGCCGGCGAGCTGGCCGGCCTGGTCGGTGACCTGGCCGATCGCCTGGCTCATCGCCTGCCGTACGTCACCTCCTTGAGCGACCGCTTGGGCTATGCCCTGACCTGCCTGGATCAGTGCCTCTCGGGGTCGTGACATCGAACCTTCCTTTTCCGCTACAGGCGAATCCGACCGTATCGGGTATGACTTGCTGTTCGCTTGCAATGTGTCGTCATATGACTGTTACGTCCCATAGCAGGGGTGTTATGGATGGAGCAGGTCTGCTACCTGGAGGGTTGATGAGTGAGACCGTCCACAACCGCATCGCGCTGCTGCGCGCCGAGCGGGGGGTGAGCCGCAGGCAGCTCGCGCAGGCGCTGGGGGTGCACTACCAGACCGTGGGATACCTGGAGCGGGGCGAATACAGCCCGAGTCTTCACCTGGCGTTGCGCATGGCCGCATACTTCGAGGTGCCGGTCGAGGTGGTGTTCTCCACCACGCCGTTCCCCCGGATCGGGCAGCCCACGGCCTGACGGTTTCTGTCGGTGGCGCCGCCTACAGTGGCAGCATGCGTCCGGTCACAGATTTGCAGCGGAAGGTGGCGCCTTTCGAGGTCGTCACCGAGATGACTCCATCCGGCGACCAGCCGACGGCCATCGCCGAGCTGGAGCGCCGCGTCCGGGCCGGGGAGAAGGACAGCGTCCTGCTCGGCGCCACGGGCACCGGCAAGACGGCCACGATCGCCTGGCTGATCGAGCGCCTGCAGCGGCCCGCGCTGGTCATGCAGCCCAACAAGACGCTCGCCGCCCAGTTCGCCAACGAGCTGCGCGAGATGCTGCCCAACAACGCGGTCGAATATTTCGTCTCCTATTACGACTACTACCAGCCCGAGGCGTACGTGCCGCAGAGCGACACGTACATCGAGAAGGACTCCTCGATCAACGACGAGGTCGAGCGGCTGCGCCACTCGGCCACCAACTCGCTGCTCACCCGCCGCGACACCATCGTGGTCGCCTCCGTCTCGTGCATCTACGGCCTGGGCACCCCGCAGGAGTACGTCGACCGCATGGCCAGGCTCCGCGTCGGCATGGAGATCGACCGCGACCAGCTCCTGCGCCGCCTGGTCGACATGCAGTACACGCGCAACGACCTGGCC
This sequence comes from Nonomuraea sp. NPDC049758, assembly GCF_040674635.1. Taxonomy (NCBI): domain Bacteria; kingdom Bacillati; phylum Actinomycetota; class Actinomycetes; order Streptosporangiales; family Streptosporangiaceae; genus Nonomuraea; species Nonomuraea sp. NPDC049758. Next base: position 74,964 of record NZ_JBFAMZ010000005.1, on the reverse strand, counting down.
TTCACCCGGGGCACGTTCCGGGTGCGCGGCGACACGATCGAGATCATCCCGAAGTACGAAGAGCTGGCCGTGCGCATCGAGATGTTCGGCGACGAGATCGAGAAGCTCGCCACCATGCATCCGCTGACCGGCGAGGTCATCACGGAGGACGAAGAGCTCTACATCTTCCCCGCCTCCCACTACATCGCCGGCGAGGAGCGCATGGCGGCGGCCGTGGCCGGCATCGAGGCCGAGCTGGCCGCGCGCCTGTCGGAGCTGGAGCGGCAGGGCAAGCTGCTGGAGGCCCAGCGGCTGCGCATGCGCACCACCTACGACATCGAGATGATGCGCCAGATCGGCACCTGCTCCGGCATCGAGAACTACTCCCGCCACCTCGACGGCCGCGCCGCCGGCACCGCGCCCAACACGCTGCTCGACTACTTCCCCGAAGACTTCCTGCTGGTCCTCGACGAGTCCCACCAGACCGTGCCGCAGATCGGCGCGATGTACGAGGGCGACGCCTCGCGCAAGCGCACGCTGGTCGACCACGGGTTCCGGCTGCCGTCCGCGCTGGACAACCGGCCGCTGAAGTGGGAGGAGTTCCTGGAGCGCATCGGGCAGTCGGTCTACCTGTCGGCCACGCCCGGGCCGTACGAGCTGGGGCGGGTCAAGGGCGACGTCGTCGAGCAGGTCATCCGGCCCACCGGCCTGGTCGACCCCGAGATCGTCGTCAAGCCCACCAAGGGGCAGATCGACGACCTGGTCCACGAGATCCGCGAGCGCGCCGAGCGCGACGAGCGCGTCCTGGTCACCACGCTGACCAAGAAGATGTCCGAAGACTTGACCGACTATCTCCTGGAGCTCGGCATCCGGGTGCGCTACCTGCACAGCGAGGTCGACACGCTGCGCCGCATCGAACTGCTGCGCGAGCTGCGCATCGGCGAGTTCGACGTGCTGGTCGGCATCAACCTGCTGCGCGAGGGCCTCGACCTGCCCGAGGTGTCGCTGGTGGCCATCCTCGACGCCGACAAGGAGGGCTTCCTGCGCTCGGAGACCTCCCTGATCCAGACCATCGGCCGCGCCGCCCGTAACGTCTCCGGCCAGGTCCACATGTACGCCGACAAGATCACGCCGTCGATGGAGCGGGCCATCGACGAGACCAACCGGCGCCGGGCCAAGCAGATGGCCTACAACGAGGCCAACGGCATCGACCCCCAGCCGCTGCGCAAGAAGATCGCCGACATCCTCGACTCCCTCCAGCGCGAGGACGCCGACACCGACAAGCTGCTCGGCGGCGGCCGTCAGCAGTCGCGCGGCAAGGCCCCGGTGCCCGGCTTCGCCGCCCGCCAGGCGGGTCAGCACGCCAAGGCCATCGCGGGCGAGATGCCGCGGGCGCAGATGGAGTCGCTGATCGAGTCGCTGACCGAGCAGATGCACCAGTCGGCCGCCGACCTTCAGTTCGAGGTGGCCGCGCGGCTGCGCGACGAGATCAAGGAGCTCAAGCGCGAACTGCGCGACATGCGCGAAGCAGGCGTCAAGTAGTGGCCGGCGACATGCGCGAAGCGGTCATCCAGTAGTGGCCGACAGCACGGGCGAAACGGGCGTCCAGTAGGGGCCGGTGGGCCGGCGGCGGGTCCCCGCGTGGCGCGCTTCGCCGGCCCCGGCCGTGGCCCAGGGTTCTGACCTGCGGGAATGAAGGCGGGTTCCTGGGGCAGCGGTCCAGGTATGAACAAGTCGATCATCGGGGCACTGGTCGGTGCGGCGCTGCTCGCAGCCGGCTGCGGCGCCGTACGGGAAGTCGGCCAGTTCGCCGTCGAGCCCACGCCGGGCCCCACCATGGGAAGCCCGTCTCCGTCGATGGAAAGCCCGCCCGAAACGGGGACCATGTCCCCCTCGCCGGGCGCCACGTCCATGAAGCCAGGAGCCGGAGAGCTCAAGGACGCCGCCAAGGTCGCGATGGCCGCGGTGCCCGGATCCAAGGTCGTCTCCGTCGAGAGCAAGGAGAACGGCATGGTCTGGGAGGTCAAGGTCGTCGGCTCCGACGGCACGGAACATCAGGTCGACGTGAAGTCCGGCAAGGTCGTCAAGGGGCCGACCGCCGAGCAGATGGACGAGCAGGAGAAGGCCAAGATGCACACCCGCATCACCGAGGCCAAGCTCGACTACGCCCAGGCCGCCGACAAGGTCGCCGCGGCCGTACCGGAGGGACACGTCGCCAAGCTGAAGCTCGACACCGAGAACGGCAAGACCGTCTGGCAGTCGGACGTGATGACCCCGGACGGGACCAAGCACGAGGTGATGGTCGACGCCGCCACCGGTGAGGTCACCAAGAAGATGGAAACCAGCTGACCCACGGGGGAGCAGGCCACCTCCGGCCATCGGCGGAGGTGGCCGTCCCGCGGCCTCAAGCGGGTGCCGCACGGCGCCGGACGCCTGCCGAGGAGGCGGAGCCGGGAGGGGTGCTCTACAGGTTGTAGAGTAAGGTCTTGATCGTGTTTGCGGCCGCCACCCGCGGCGGTCCGCCGAGCAGCAGAGAGACCTCTTCCCCCATGACCACTCCCTTCCAGTGGCTCGCCGCCCGGGTCGCCTTCGAACGAGCCGCCCTGCGACGGGCCGCGGGCGCGGCGCTGGCCACCAGCCTGATGATCATCGTGACCGGCGGAGTCGTCCGCCTGACCGGGTCCGGGCTGGGCTGTGACGGGTGGCCGCGCTGCTCGGAGGCCGGTTTCGCGGCCACGCCCGAGCTCGGCGTCCACGGCGCGATCGAGTTCACCAACCGGGTGTTGTCCGGGGTCGTGTGCGTGGCCGTCGGCTGGCTCATCGTCGTCGCCCGGCTGCAGCGCCGTCCGGTGCCCGAGCTGACCCGGTGGGGGTGGGTGCAGTTCTGGATCGTCGTGCTGAACGCGGTCGTCGGCGGCCTCACCGTGTGGGCGCGGCTGAGCCCGTACCTCGTCGCCGCGCACTTCCTGGCCGCCGTGCTGTTCCTGACCGCCACCACGGTCGTCTGGCACAAGGCCCGCCTGCTCGACCGGCCCGCGCGGCCGCCCTCCGTGCCGGTGGGCCGCCTTCCGGCGGCGCTGGTGGCGTCCGTGGCGGTGCTGGTGGTGGCGGGCACGATCGTCACCGGCGCCGGGCCACACGCGGGTGACTCCTCCGACGTGCCGCGCATGCCGTTCAACTGGACGGCGATGGTGTGGCTGCACGGGGTCGCCGCCGCGCTCAGCCTCGGCCTGGCCGTCGCCCTGTGGCTCAGGACCCGGCGCGAGGCGGGCTCGGCGGCCCACCAGCGCACCACGTTGTTCCTCGCCGTGCTGCTCGGCCAGGGGCTCGTCGGCCTGACGCAGATCGTGACGGACCTGCCCGAGGTCGTCGTCCTCGCCCACCTGCTGGGCTCGGCAATGGTGTGGGTGGGCGCGGTACGCGTCCTCCTCGACACCCGGCTCCCGGCGGTGGCAGGGGAGGAACGGCCCCTGCCCGCCCCCGCCCGTACGTAGCCGATCCGCGCGGACGGGCCCGGCGCTCCGGCGGCCGGGCCGCGCGCGTTCCGCCGGTCACGTCCGGCCTGACTCCTTGCGGAGCAGGTCGGCGAGCGCGTCGGGGTCCGCGGCGGCCACGCCCTTGGCGGCGAACCAGGTGGCCACGTTGCGGGCGTCCCGTTCCAGGTACGACGGGCCCGTGGGATGGGCGATCACGTCGACGATCTGCGGCAGGTCGATGATCACCAGTCGTCCCTCGTGCACCAGCAGGTTGTACGGCGACAGGTCCCCGTGCGCCAGCCCTTCCGCCGCCAGCGTCACCATGGCCGCCACGAGCTGCTCCCACAGGTCGTCGAGGCCGTCGGAGACCTGGGCCAGGCGCGGTGCGGCGTACCCGTCGGGGGTGCCGACGAACTCCTCCAGGATCTCCGTCCCCACGATCTGCACCGGGTACGGCACCGGCACCCCCAGCTCCCAGAGCCGGCAGAGCGCCGTGAACTCGGCCACCGCCCACTGCGCGGCGATCACCTGCTTGCCGAAGGCGGTGCGGTTGGCCATGGCCCGGTTCATCCGGCTCTCGCGGGCCCTGCGGCCCTCCAGGTAGCCGGAGTCCCGGTGGAACAGGCGGTGCTCGGAGGAACGGTAGCGTTTGGCCGCCAGCAGGCAGACCCGGTCGGTGCCCGGCACGCCCCGCGAGATCAGGTGGACGTCGGCCTCCTTGCCGGTCTTGAGCAGGCCGAGCTCGGTGTCGACGGCGGCCAGCTCGGTGACCAGCCAGCCGGGGTACGGCTTCGGCCCCTTCTCGGTGGGCGTGCTCTGGTCCCAGGTGGACCAGCGGTCGCCCTCGGGCGGCCCGTCATCGGTCTCGGGGGTGCTTTCGAGCCATTCGAGGTCGTCGGCGTCGAGCGCGAACTTGCCACGGCGGCGGTGTTGCGAGTGCTTGGGCACGGTGAGATGTCTCCAGTTTCGAGGCCCCACCGGCTCGCCGGACGGATCAGGTCAGCGGACACCTGGTGGGAAGGTCTGAGGTCGCGGAAAACGGCACGCGGGCAACGGTCGTCACGGTCTCAGCCTCCCTTCGTCTCGCTGCGATCGACGCGGACGAGTATGCCGGGTCCGGCACGGCACTCGCAATCGAATAAACGACGGCCCGATAACCGAGTGCGTCGCGATATGCCCGGCTTGTACGGTTCTGCCATGCGGCGATGTGAGGTGTGCGGACACCAGGAACCCGCCGGCGCGCCGGACTGCGACCGCTGCGCCGGGCTGGTGGACGAACTGGTCGAGGAGGGCTGGCGCGCCTTCCTGCTGGCGGAGTTCGGCGCCGTGGCCCCGCCGGACGAGCAGCTCATCGCCCGCATGGTGGTCGACGAGCCGGACAAGCACCCGTGGCGGGTCGTGGACGCCGCCTACGACCGCCTGACGTGCCCCGAGTGCGGCGGCCGATTGAGCCGCGGCCCGGCCGGATGCGCCTCCTGCGACCTCGCGAACGGCTTCCGCTACTCGGCCGTCGAGATCGACCGCCCCGGCGTGCCGCCCGGCAACGAGCACGCGCTGCGGGTCAACGTGGCCGTGACGCGCCGCCCGTACGGGATCGCGGCCACGGAGGTGCTGGTGCGCCGGCTCTCGCTGCCCGTGCTGATCGAGGGCCGCCTGCCCACGACGGCCCAGGCCCAGGCCACCAAGGCCCTGGCCCGCAAGGGCGCCACGGAACAGGAACTGGCCGCCGTGATCTACGCGGACTGGAACAGTTGAGCGTGACGCGCTGCCGGGCCCGGCGGTGCGTCCGTCACTTCTGGTCGGCGGCGGGGCGGGCGGCGGAGTCGCGGGCGAGGGCGACGATCCGTTCCAGGGCCGCCGCATGCCGCTGGAAGGCCGACCGCCCCTGCGGGGTGAGCTGCACGTACGTCCGCCGCGCCCGTTTGTCCTGGTCCTTGCGGACGACCACATACCCGGCGGCGGCCAGCGCGGAGACCTGCTTGGACAGCGCCGAGTCGCTGGTGCCGACCGAGTCCCTGAGGAAGCCGAAGTCCACCCACTCGGCCGGCGCCAGCAGCGCCACGATGGACAGACGCGCCGGGACGTGCAGGAACTCGTCGAAGAGCGGATCCATCAGGCGACCCCGCCGTCCTGCCGCACGATCGACCTCATGACCAGGCGGTTGACGGGCGTGGCCGCGACGTACACCAGGGCCGCCACGACCGCGCCCGCGACCGCCTGCGACACCAGCCCGTGCGGCGGCAGGTCGAACAGGGCGAAGGAGGCGATCCGGCCGATGCCGAAGCCCACCATGACGCAGGCCAGCAGCACGCCGTGGAACAGGGCCTCCCGGCCGGTGGCCTTCCGCCGGACCGAGGCCCGGTGCTCGCAGACGATCCCCACGCCCGCGTACACGACCACCCCGAGCGCCGCGCCGAGGTAGAACCACGGGCTCGGCAGGTCCATGGCCGCGAGCATGACGAAGAGGCCGAGCGCGGAGACGATCACGCGGGGGAGCGCGAAGCTCTGGCGGACGATCTGCTGCCGGGTCCTGGCCTGGAGGCGGTGGATGTCGTCGAGGGAAGTCTGGGCGTCGTGCTGGTTCATCGGCCTTCTCCGGGGGCGACTACTGCTTTCCTGTAAGGAAAGTAGCATCTGTTTTCCTCTCGGGAAAGTCGTCCGCGGCCGAACGGCCCGGTGTCGGAGGTGAGACATGTCTCTTTGATCTCCGGTGTCGGCGGAACTAGGGTCGCTGCATGGTCAAGGCCAGAGGTGATGAACCGTGATCGGCCGCGCAAAGCTCGCCCTCGGGCGGCCGCTCGGGCGTGAGGGCCAGGGAATGGTCTACGAGGAGCTCAGCGGCAGGATCAACGGCCGGCCGGGCGTCGCGTACAAGGAGATCGACTACGACGTCCGACCTGGCCTCGACGTCGCCGTCCTCACCGCGATGACGCAGCTGGCCGGCCGTCTCTCCCCGTCGGACGTCGCCTGGTTGGAGGAGCGCGCGGCCTGGCCGGCCGAACTGGTGGAGGAGAACGGCGCCGTCGTCGGCTTCCTGATGCGGACCGTGCCTCAGCGGTTCTTCCGCGAGACGCCCGGCCAGCCCGGCGCCGTACGCCGGCTCGCGACCCTCGACCGCCTGTTCGGCCAGGAGGACGTCACCGACCGCGACCGCTCGCTGATCCTGGCCGATCTCGCCGACACGCTCGCCCGCCTGCACGCGGCGGGCGTCGTCGTCGGCGATCTGTCCCCGGAGAACGTGCTGTTCACGACAGAGCCGCCGCCGGGATGTTTCCTCATCGGCTGCGACGCGATGGGGCTGGGCGGAGCGCGGGCGCTGCCGCCCGTGGAGACGCCGCCCGACCGGCGGATCCCCGCCGGGGAGCAGCCGGGGACGCCGCAGGGTGACGCCTACCAGTTCGCGCTGCTGGCCATCCGCGTCTTCGCCCGTGACCCGTCCACCACCGACGTGTCCGCGCTGGCCGCCGTCCATCCCGGCCTGGCGGAGTTCGCCACGACCGCGCTCGACCAGCCCCCGTTCAGCCGTCCCATGCCCGCGCAGTGGGCCGCGCGATTACGCGAGGCCGCCCAGCCGGAGCCGGTATCGCCGCCTGCCCGGCAGGCCGAGGCGGCCTCGGGTTCCGGACGGTCGAAAATGGTCGGCATCGGGGCCGCGGTGGTGGCCGTCGTGCTGGTGGTGCTCGCGGTGGTCGCGAAGAACGTGATCAAGAACAACGTACGCGAGGCCCTGACCGGCTCTTCGACGGCCACGACCGAGCCCGCCGAGACGTCGTCGTCGTTCCCCGCGCCCACCGACTTCCCCACCCAGGCGGCACCCACCTCGGCCCCGACCGTGGCCCCAACTGTGGCCCCAACTGTGGCCCCGACCTCGGCGCCGAGCGAGCCGGTGGCCGCCTTCGAGGTCGGCGACTGCCTGTCCGGCCTGCCGGACGCGCCTGTGGTCGACGGTTGCAAGCAGGGCGCGCCCTATCGGGTGGCCGCCATCACCACTCCCTCCGGACTCTGCGACGGCGAGACCAACCACCGCTACCTCGTCCACAACGACGTGCTGTACTGCCTGGCCTACCAGTTCGGGCGGAACTACTGCTACAAGTGGTCGAAGAACGACGAGTACGTGGACTTCGCCCGGAAGTGCCGAGCGCCGAAGACGTTCACCGTGCGGCGCGTTCTGCGGGGGAACGCCGACAAGGACGCCACCGCCTGCGATGGCGTGACCAGACATTCCTGGACGTGGCCCGTCCCCGCGCTGACCATCTGCGTCGACAAGTACTGAGCGGCGGCCGGCCGGACACCGATGATTTCCGGGCGGCTCCGGTGTCGTACGTGTCACCGGACGACCCGCGACCACGGAGATGCGATCATGCGGAAGCTCATAGCGACGGTCTTCAACTACTCCCTCGATGGCCTGCTCGCCGACGAGGGCACCGACTTCTGGAAGTTCTGCTTCGACCTGCCCGAGAACGACCGGCCCGACTCCCCGGCCTACCTCGACTTCCTGCGGAGCGCGCACGCGCACGTCATGGGCCGCAACGCCTACGAGGGCATCGCCAAGGGCATGACGACCGCCACCGACCACCCGTTCGCCGACATCCTGACCGCCGGGCGCAAGGTCGTCTTCTCCCGGACCATGAAGACGGCCGACTGGGCCAACACCACCGTCGCCGACGGCGACACGGCGGAAGAGATCGACAAGCTCCGGCTGGACGGCGACGGCCACATCCTGGTCTGGGGCGGTGTCGGCCTCTGGCGGTCGCTCATGCGGCTCGACCTGATCGACGAGTTCCGGCTGAGCGTGTTCCCCTACGTCGCGGGCGAGGGCACCCGGCTGTTCGACGGCTTCCCCAAGTCCTACCGGCTCGACCTGGTCTCCAGCTTCGCCTCGGACGGCGGGATCATGGAGCTGCAGTACCGCCGGCACCGCTGACCCCGGCCGCGGCCGGTCCGCGCCGCCGAGGGGCCTCAGGAGCGCCTGGGCCCCTCATGGCCACGCCCGGAGCTAGGCGGGCGGCCATTCCAGGCCGAGGTCGATGTCCACGTCGAACCCGACGGAAGCTCGCAACTGCTTGCGATGGATGCCGGTGGGGACATAGGCCTTGACTGTGGGTTCCAGCTCAAAGGTGTAGACAACGGGTAGGCCATCTTCCTGCTCCACCCGCCAGAAGTGTTTGATGCCGGCATCGGAGTATTTGATCGGTTTGGTGCTGCGATCCCGCTCCTTGGACTCCTCAGAAACCACCTCGGCGACAAGGTGCACATCCTCTGGGCGGAAGGAAGTCGTCTTCGGCCCGATCGCTGACTTCTCCACCACCAGGATGTCCGGTTCCGGCCGCTGCCGTAGGCCCAGAGTGACGGTCATTTCACGGACTACCGCGAGATGCGCGGGCGGTTTCAGGGCATTCTCCAGCAACCTGATCGTGTATAGGTGGAAGGCGGTCTGCGGCGACATCATGATGAGCGACCCATCGATCAGCTCGACGTGCCGGGGCGCGCCGGGGGGAAGGTGATCGAGCATGTCGGCGGTCCAACCGCCGGGTGGGCCGGGGTAGAACCACTCAGGAAGGGCTGTACTCATGCGCGCCTCCTAAGGTTTACTCGGCGAGCCTATTGTGTCACAGACAGTGACGCTCAGGAGTGGTCTTTGCGCTGCTCCATCGAGCGGCGGTAGAGCTCGTCGATCTGGTCCAGCGGGTCCGGGGGACGGCGGCGGGCCTCGATCTCCAGCTCCGTGCGCGAGTACAGCTCGTCGATGCCGGAGGACGCGTGGTGCATCTGGTCGCCCAGGAGGTCGGCGCGGATGCGGGCGCACATGGCGGTCAGCTTGGCCTGGTGCTGGCGCAGCCGGTCGAGGGCGGCGTGGTCGACGTACGGCGAGACGCGGCGCTGCTGGGCGTACGTGGCGAGCTGGCCGTCGTGCACGTCGGCCTGGGCCGACAGGTCGGCCAGCAGCCGGGGCAGGTCGCCGAGGCCCCAGCCGCGCTGCTGGGCCTGTTCGACGGCCTGGCGGGTGAGGGTCACCTCGCGGCGCAGGTCGAGGCGGAGGCGTTCGACCTCGGCCGCGTCGCCGGTGCCCATGGCGTTGACGTGCGTGGTCAGCCGGGTGGTGGCCTGCCGGGCCTTCTTGGCCGCCTTCTTGCCCACCTTGACCAGCAGATAGACGCCCACGCCGGTCAGCAGCAGGAGAAACGCCAGGATGGCCAGCACGATGACAAGGAACTCGCTGATCTCCGCCACCTCCCGTTGGGTTGTTGCCTAGAAGGATAGTTCGACCCCCAAGGGGTTCAACGCGCGACGGGGATCCCGGGTTCCGGCGACTGCGCCGAGCAAGCTCTTGATCGGGGACGTGGACGCGTGTTTCAGTGCACATGTTCGGTCGTCTCGGATGAGGGGTGCGCGTGCTCGACGGCAAGGTAGTGATCATCACGGGCGCCGCCCGGGGCATGGGCGCGGCCACGGCGCGCCGGTGCGCGGCGGCCGGGGCGCGGGTCGTGCTCACCGACGTCCTCACCGAGGAGGGGACGGCCACCGCCAAGGACGTCGGAGGCACGTTCGTCCCGCACGATGTGACGGACCCAGAGCAGTGGGCGGCCGTCGTGGCCGCGACCGTCGAGGCGCACGGGCGGCTCGACGGGCTGGTGAACAACGCCGGGATCGTCACCGTGCGGACCATCGAGCAGCAGACCCTGGCGGAGTTCGAGCGGGTGCTCCAGGTGAACCTGGTCGGCGTGTTCCTCGGACTGAAGGCCGTGGCCGGGGCCATGCGGGCGTCCGGCGGCGGGGCCGTGGTGAACCTCTCGTCGGTCGCGGGGCTGACCGCCCTGCCCGGCACGGGCGGGTACGGCGCGTCGAAGTGGGGCGTACGCGGGCTGACCAAGATCGCGGCGCTGGAGTTCGGGCGGGACCGCATCAGGGTGAACTCGGTGCATCCCGGGATGATCGTCACCCCGATGACCGCCTCGCTGGGGGCGGTCTCGGGCGAGGGCACGTTCCCGCTGGCCGCCGCCGGGCGATGGGGTGAGCCCGAGGAGGTCGCCGAGGCCATCGCGTTCCTGCTGTCCGACGCGGCCTCGTACGTCACGGGCGCGGAGCTGGCGATCGACGGCGGCTGGACGGCGGGGGAGACGGCCCTGCTCGGCTCCGTCCCGCGCGAGGCCGCTCCCGCCGCGGCGGAGGAGGCCGCAGATGGCCGTTGACGAGCCGACCCGCGCGGTCATCGACCTGATGAGCGAGTTCTTCCCCAAGGGCGAGGGCCCCTGGGACCCGGTGGCGGCGCGACAGGTGCTGGCCTCGGTCCCGAGCCCGGAGCCGATGCCCGTGGGCCGGGTGGAGGACCGCGACGCGGCGGGCGTCCCCGTGCGGGTCTACTGGCCACCGGAGGACGCCGAGGGGCGGCCGCTCGTCGTGTACTTCCACGGCGGCGGCTTCACCCTGGGGTCGCTGGACAGCCACGACGGCGTCTGCCGGCAGATCTGCGCCGGGTCCGGGGCGGTGGTGGTCGCCGCCGACTACCGGCTCGCGCCCGAGCACCCCTATCCGGCCGCCGTCGAGGACGCCTTCGCCGTCACCCGGTGGGCCCACGAGCACGCGGCCGGGCTCGGCGCCGACCCGGGGGCGCTGGTGGTGGCGGGCGACAGCGCGGGCGGCAACCTCGCCACCGTCACCTGCCTGCGGGCGCGCGAGGAGGGCGGGCCGCCGATCGTGCTGCAGGTGCTGGTCTATCCCGCGACGGACGGCGTCCGTCACTGGCCCTCGTACGACCAGAACGGCGAGGGATATTTCCTGACGACGGCGCACATGCGGTGGTTCTGGGACTGCTACCAGCCCGACCGGGAGCGGCGCGGGGAGCCGTACAGCTCGCCCCTGGGCGCGGACGTGAGCGGACTGCCGCCGGCCCTGGTGATCACGGCCGGGCACGACCCGCTGCGCGACGAGGGCGAGGCGTACGCCCGCCACCTGCGCCACTCCGGGGTCGAGGCGGAGTGCGTCCGGTACGAGGGCCTGTTCCACGGCTTCTTCGGCACGGGCGCGATCCTGCCCGCCGCCGCCGACGCCACGGACCGGGTGTGCGCCGCCATCCGCGCCGTCAAATAAAGGGGATTTTTCATGCCGTACGCCGAAATTTCGGCAACCACCAGCCTCTTCTACACCGACGACGGCGCCGGCGACCCGCCGCTGCTGCTCGTGCACGGCTGGGGCGCCGACTCCCACCAGTGGTCCTGGCACATCGACGCCCTGGCCGCCCGCCACCGCGTCATCGCCGTGGACCTGCGCGGCCACGGCTACTCATCGGTCCCGGAGACCGGCAACACCCCGCAGGCGATGGCCGAGGACCTGAACACGTTGCTCGACCGCCTGGACGTCCCCGAGGTGATCGCGGTCGGCCACTCCATGGGCGGCCAGGTCGTCTCGATCCTCGCGGTCGAGCATCCGGGACGCGTACGGGCGCTGGTCACCCTCGACCCCGGTTACGGCATGAGCCGGGACCTCGCCGCGGGCTTCCCCGGCATGATCGCGGCCCTGCGCGGCGCGCACCCGCACGCCGCCGCCGAGGAGATCGACCGGTGGTGCACCACCTCCGCGACCCCCGCCGTCATCCGGCGCTGGCACAAACGCCGCCTGTACGGCATGCCCCCGCACGTGCTGGCCGAGGCGTTCGAGGCCATGTTCACCGGCCCAGGGGCCATCGGCGTGCGCCCGGCCAGCGACGAGTACCTGGCCCGTCGGCGCTGCCCGGTGTTGTCGATCTGGGCCGACCCGGGACGCGCGGCGTGGGAGTCCGGGCTGCTCAAGCATCCGGACTCGAAGGTCGTGTGCTGGGAGGGCTCGGGTCACCGGCTGCACGAGGAGCGCCCGGCGGAGTTCGTCCGCGTGCTGGAGGGCTGGCTCAGGGGGCGGTGAGGACATGGTGAAGGGCCCGGCAGCGCGGACGCTGCTGCCGGGCCCTCCGTGTGAGCGCGCCACGGGGGTTGGGGGCCATGGCGCTCACACGTCTATGCGGGCAGCTCCACCCGGACGATCTCGCCCTTGCCGGGGGTGAAGCCCTTGTTCGACACGTAGACCGAACCGTCGCCGGCGACCGCCATGCCCAGCGGCACGGTCAGCGTGCCCGGCTTGAGCAGCTCGGTGCGCGTGCCGTCGGCCTCGATGCGGTAGAGCGACGTACGGGGCTGGTGGTCGGCGGGCACCGGGCCGACCGAGCCGAGCACGAGCAGGCGGCCCGAGTCGTCGAAGGCGACGTCGACCGCGGTGGTGAAGCCCTTGACGGCGGTCTCGGCCTTCTTCCCGGCCAGCCTGAACACCCTGGCCACGCCCTCGGGCTGCGGGAACCCGGCGTGCTCGGCCACGTAGTAGGAACCGTCGGGGGCCGCCGCGATGCCCATGGGCACCGACTGCATCGGCACCTTGCTGCCCTTGGGCAGCTTGAGCATGGCCGGGGCCGCGACCTTGCGCGCGTGGAACACCGCCCGGAGCGTCACCTTGCCCGACGCGCTCACCTGCAGCACGTCGTTGCCGCCCACGTCCGTGACCAGCGCGCCGCCCTGCGGGGTCGGCACGACCGCGAACGGGTACGAGTCGATCGCGCTGCCCTTGTCCTTCTTGTCGGGGTTGTGCTTGACCTCGAACGCCAGCAGGTCGCCCATGACGGACGACTTCCCGTCCTTGATCTTCAGCAGCGTGCCGAGGGTGCGGCCCTTGGGGCCGAGGTCGGCCCGCAGTTTGCCGTTGCCGCCCAGGCCGACGGGCACCAGCATGGAGCCGTCCGCGGCGAAGGCGACGTCGTGCGGGCCGGTGCCGAGGCCGTCGGAGCCGGCCGAGGGCAGGTCCTTGACCACGGTGGTCAGCGTGCCGTCGGCGAGCTTGGAGATCTTCCCGGTGAGGCCGAGGCACACCTTGCTCGCCTCGCCGCCCGGCTCGGCGGGCACGGTCGCGCACTTGATCTTCCCGCCGGAACCGGACTCGGCGACGTACAGGGCGCCGTCGGGGCCGAAGGTCAGGCCGCGCGGGCCGTCGAGCTTGGCGGCGACGACCGTGACGCTCGCCTGCGCGGACGCCGACGCCGGGACGGGCGCGACCGACGCGGCCAGGCCGAGAGCAGCGACTCCCCCCGTGATGATGACTCGCTTCATGAGGGAACACCGTAGAAGCGCGGGACGGGGCGGCGAATCAGCCCGCAGGGTGAGGCGTACTCAGCCTGCGGGTGGATTCCTCCTGATCCTGCGCCGGGCGCGCAGCCGGCGTACCCGCCGGAAGGTCCACCACGCGAGCACGACGAACAGCAGCAGCGCGACGATCACCAGCACCGGCAGGAACACCGCGATCAGGCTCATGCCGAGGGAGCCGGCGTCCTCGGCGGTGCTCACCACGGGCGCGCCCACCCCCGCCGTGCCCGCGTTGATCACCGGACGGGCCGTCGCCTTCAGCGTGTGGACGGCCAGCGCCATCACGATGCCCAGCAGCCAGCCGGCCCACGGGTTCTCGGTCATCCAGGTCGAGTGGTCGAACTCGGCGGCGGCGTTGGTGGCGGAGAAGACCACGCCGCCCGCGGCCGGGCGCACCACGGTCTGGATGGCGTCGTTGACGGTGTCGACGGCCGGCACCTTGTCGAGCACCATCTCGGCGAGCAGCAGCACCGCGATGATCGCCAGCACGCCCCAGTTCGACAGCCAGGCGTAGCCGTCGGGCAGCTTCACCTTGTCGGTGAGGTTGGCCAGCACGCCCACGACCAGGAGCGGGATGTAGGCGTTAAGGCCGGCGGCGGTGGAGAGGCCGAGGCCGGTCAGCGCGGCGAACATCCCCCTAGTCTGCCCCCGCCGCGGCCTCCATCACGCGGGCCAGGCCCGGCCGGGTGAACTCGGCCGCCGCACGCTCGTACTTCTCCATGCCCCAGGACCAGAAGTCGAAGTCGATCGTGTCGTTGGCGCCGTCCTGGATCGAGGCCCACAGGGTCCAGCCGTACTTGGACATCAGGCCGAGCAGCCGGGCGCGGGCGATCCTGTGGCGCAGGCGGCGGCCGTAGTAGGCGGTGACGAGCTCCTCCAGGTGGCCGGGCGGCAGGTCGGCCTCGCTCCAGAGGTTGCCGAGCTCGAAGCAGGGGTCGTTGTTGCCGGCGTACTCGTAGTCGATGAGGTGCAGGCGGTCGCCGCACTCGACGATGTTGCCGGGGAGGAGATCGTTGTGGCAGGGGACGGTGGGCTCGGCGCGTACCGCCAGACATTTCCTGATTTCTGCGGCGGCGGGCATGAAATCCAGATATTTCGCAGGAAGTCGGAAACCTCGTTCCTGGACGATCCGCAGATACCCCCGCTGCACCTCGAACATGTCGAAATCGCGGACGAAGCGCGGCCCCGCGTGCAGCCGCCGGCACACCTCCGCCACCCGCGCCAGGTTCGCCGGCTCCCACAGGTCGGCCTCGGTGAACGTGCGGCCCGGCAGGAACCCGATCACCAGCACGCCCGCCTCCGGCAGGTAGCCGTGCACGGGCGCCCCGACCCCGGCCCGTGCGGCGGCGAGCGAGTCGGCGTGCTCGGCGTCCTTGTCGATGCCCAGCAGGGAGCCGTCGCTGGCGGCCACGCGCACGACGTAGACCCCGTCCGGGGTGGTGACCTTGTAGTTGCGGTTGGTCATCCCGCCGGGCAGCTCCTCGACGGAGCGCGGCAGGCCGGACAGCAGCGGGATGCGGTCGAGGACCCGGGCGATCGCCATGATCGATGCTAGCTCCGCCGTCCTAAACGGTCTAGACCTTTTAGGGTACGCGGGTTAGCCTCGCGACCATGAGCGACTCGGCCCGCATCGTGATCATCGGCGGCGGGGTGGGCGGCGCGTCCGTCGCCTACCACCTCACCCGGCGCGGCGAACGCGACGTCGTCCTGCTGGAGCGGGACGAGCTCACCAGCGGCTCCACCTTCCACTCGGCGGGCCTGGTCGGCCAGCTCCGCTCCGACCCCACCCTGACCCGGATGAACCAGTACTCCGTCGAGCTCTACCGCACCCTGGACGCCGGCTGGACCGAGTGCGGCGGACTCAAGCTGGCCTCCACCCCCGAGCGGATGGCCGAGATCCGCCGCCAGATCGGCTGGGCCAGGACGTTCGGGCTGCCGCTGGAGGAGATCTCGGTCGCCGCGGCGGTGGAGCTGTTCCCGCTGATGGACCCCTCCGGGGTGGTGGGGGCGGCGTACCTGCCGACCGACGGCCAGATCGACCCCTCGATGCTGTGTCACGCCCTCGCCGCCCGCGCCCGCGAGGGCGGCGCCCGCCTGCGCACCCGTACGCGGGTGCTGGGCGTCGACGTCGAGCGCGGGCGGGTCACCGGCGTGCGCACCGACCAGGGGGACATCGCCTGCGAGATCGTGGTCAACTGCGGCGGCATGTTCGCCGCCGAGATCGGCCGCATGGCCGGGGTGCGCATCCCGATCGTGCCGATGTCCCACCAGTACGTCGTCACCGACGCCTGCCACGACCACCCCGTCCTGCCCACGCTGCGCGATCCCGACCTGCTCGTCTACTACCGGCAGGAGGTGCGCGGCCTGGTCATGGGCGGCTACGAGCGCACCTGCGCCCCCTGGACCGCCTCCGCGACCTCCTACGACTCCGTGCCGGCCGACTTCAACGGCAGGCTGCTGCCCGAGGACTGGCCGCGCCTGGAGGAGATCTCCGCCAACTCCCGGATCCGGGTGCCCGCGATGGCCGACGTCGGCATCCGCAAGCTGATCAACGGGCCGGAGGCGTTCACCCCGGACAACGAGTTCTGCCTGGGGGAGACCGAGGTGGGCGGGTTCTTCGTGGCGGCCGGGTTCTGCGCCCACGGCATCGCCGGCGCGGGCGGCATCGGCAGGGTCATGGCCGACTGGATCGTCGACGGCGAGCCCGGCATGGACGTCCACCACATGGACGTACGCCGCTTCGGCCGCCAGTACCGGTCGCCGTCGTACACGGTCAAACGCTCGGTCGAGAACTACGAGACGTACTACGACATCCGCTACCCGGGCCACGAGCGCGCGGCCGGGCGCCCGCTGCGGGTCTCCCCCGCCTACTCCTGGCACGCCGCCCACGGGGCCGTCTTCGGCGAGAAGGCGGGCTGGGAGCGGGTCAACCACTACTCCGCCGCCCCCGACGCCGCGGACGAGCGCCCTCGCGGCTGGGCCGGACGCCTGTGGTCGCCCGCCGTCGGGGCCGAGCACCGCGCCACCCGCACCGCGGCCGGGCTGTTCGACGAGAGCTCCTTCGCCAAGATCGAGATCACCGGTCCGGACGCCGCCGCCCTGCTGGAATGGGTGTGCGACAACCACGTGGCCCGCCAGGTGGGCGCCGTCACCTACACGCAGGCGCTGAACCGGCGCGGCGGCATCGAGTGCGACTTCACCGTCACCCGGCGCGGCGAGCAGGAGTTCCTGATCGTCACCGGCACCGCGTCGGGCTCCCGCGACCTCGCCTGGCTGCGCCGCCAGGCCGCCCTCACCGGCTCGACGGCCAGGATCGCCGACGTCACCGGCCAGTACGCCTGTTTCGCCCTGTGGGGCCCCAAGGCCCGGGACATCCTGGCCGGGCTGACCCCGGACCCGCCGGACCTGCCGTTCATGTCGGCCCGGGAGCTCACCGTGGGCGACGTGCCCGCGCTGGCGCTGCGGGTGACGTTCGTGGGGGAGCACGGCTGGGAGCTGTACTGCTCCAGCGAGTACGGGCTCGCGCTGTGGGAGACGCTGTGGCGGGCGGGCGAGCCGTACGGGCTGGTCGCGGGCGGCTACCGGGCGATCGACAGCCTGCGGCTGGAGAAGGGTTACCGGGTGTGGGGCGCCGACATCGGACCCGAGACGACGCCGTACGAGGCCGGGCTCGGGTTCTGCGTCAAGCCCGGCAAGGACTTCCTCGGCCGCGACGCCCTCGACCCCCACCCGGCCCGCCGCCTGCGCTGCCTCACCCTGGCCGACCCGCGGGCGGTCGCCCTGGGCAACGAGCCCGTCCGGGTGGACGGCCAGGTCGTGGCCCGGGTCACCTCCGGCGGCTACGGATACACGGTCGAGCGGTCGATCGCCTACGCGTACCTGCCGGTCGGGCCGGGGGCCGAGGTGGAGGTCGAGGTCGAGGGGGAGTGGGTGCCGGGCGTCGTGGTCAGGGAGCCGCTGCACGACCCGGCGGGGTCGCGGGCGCGGTGACGCCGCTGCGCACCGACAGGCGCACCCGGTCGGGGCGGAACAGGTCGCGGGCGTACTCGACGGGGGTGCCGTCGGCGGCGTAGGCCGTGCGCTCGATCAGCATGAGCGGCGCGCCCGCCGCGATGCCCAGCTCGGCCGCCTCCTCCGGACCGGCGATCACCGGGTCCAGGTGCTCGACCGCGGTCCGCGGCTCCAGCCCGTAGCGGCCGCCCAGCAGGGCGTAGAGCGAGCCGCCGAGGTCCTCGTCCAGGAAGCCGGGCAGCGCGGGGAAGAAGGACCGTTCGAGCGCCACCGGCGAGCGGCCCGCCGACCGCACCCGGGCCACCTCGTGCACCGGCTCGCCCGGCACGACGCCGAGCGCGGCGGCCACGGCCGCCGGCGCGGGCACGGTGGCGGCCGTCAGGATCCGCGCCTCGGCCCGCAGGTGGGCGCGGCGCATCTGCTCGGTGAACCCGGCCAGGCCCGTCAGGTCGCACTCGATGCGCGGCTCGGCCACGAACGCGCCGCCCGACCTGCCGGGGAGCCTGATCAGCACGCCGTCGCGTTCGAGGGTGGCCAGGGCCTGGCGCAGGGTCATCCGGCTCACGCCGAGGCGGGCGGCCAGCTCCCGCTCGCCGGGCAGCCGGTCGCCCGGGGCCATCTCGCCGGAGGAGATCGCCGCCAGCAGCCACTGCTCGATCTGCGTGTGCGCGGGAACCCCGGTGCCACGCTCCAGCTCAGGCGGTGTCCCGACCACACGCGCATGCTATCGGGCCATCCGGGAGGAACCACTCAGGACGACGAGAGGCGGGTCACGGCGTCGGTGAACTCGCTGATCATGTCGTACACCACGTCCCGGGCCGGCCGCACCCGGTCGAGCTGGCCCACCACCTGGCCCACGTAGTAGGTGACGAGCTCCACGGCCCCGGGGTCGCCGCGGTCGGCCGCCGCGCCGATGCGGGCCATCGCCCCCTCGGCCAGCAGCAGTTGCAGGGGCATGCCCAGCGGCCCCGGGCTCTCCGGCCCGGAGTCCCACTCCTCGGTCCAGGCCGACCTGAGCTGCCGCGCCGGCTTGCCCGTACGCGACCGGGACCGCACGGTGTCCAGCGACGAGGCGGCCAGCAGCTTGCGCCGCAGCGCGGGCGACGTCTCCGCCTCCTCGGTCGTCAGCCACACCGAGCCGCACCAGACGCCCTCGGCCCCGAGCGCCATGGCCGCGGCCATCTGGCGTCCCGAGGCGATGCCTCCCGCGGCCAGCACCGGGACCGGCGCGACCGCGTCCACGACCTGCGGCACGAGCACCATCGTGGAGATCTCGCCGGTGTGGCCGCCCGCCTCGGTGCCCTGGGCCACGACGATGTCCGCCCCGGCCGCCACCTGCCTGCGGGCGTGCTCCACGGTCCCGACCAGCGCGGCCACCGGCACGCCCGCCTCCCTGGCGCCCGCCACCATCTCCGGCGGCGGCGGTCCGAGCGCGCTGGCGATGAGCCCGATCGGGTGCTTGAGCGCCACGTCGACCAGCGCGGTCGCGCCCGGCGCCGTCACCCGCCGGCCGAACTCGTCGGCCACCGCGCTCAGGGGTTGCGGCGGCGCGTTCACGCCGTACTTGGACAGCAGGTGGGCGACGAAGTCGCGGTGGCGGTCGGGCACGAAGTCCAGCAGGTGGGCCCGCAGGTCGAGCGCGGAGGCGTCGATCCGGCCGGGGACGAGCACGTCCACCCCGTAGGGCCGCCCGCCCACCCGCTCGTCGATCCAGGTCAGCTCGGCGTCCAGCCGCTCCGGCGAGTACGCGACGGCTCCCAGCACCCCGAACCCGCCCGCGTTCGTGACCGCGGCCACCACGTCGCGGCAGTGGCTGAAGGCGAACAACGGGAACTCGACGCCCAGGCGCTCACAGATGGCGGTCCGCATGCATCGACGCTAACCTCCAGAAGCTTGTTCGGTCCATCCCCGTTCCCGGGTCCGCGCGTCCCGGACCTCAGGAAGGCCCGGTCTGCCCGTCGAGCGCCAGGGCGATCGCGGCAGCCGCCTCGGCGGCGCCGGGGGCGTGCCAGCCGAGCTCCGGCGTGTACCCGCGGACGCGCCTGGCGGGCACCCCGGCGACCACGCTGTGGTCGGGGAACTCGCCGCGCACCACCGCGCCCCCCGCCACCACGCACTGCCGCCCGAGGACCGTGCCCGGCAGGATGATCGCGCCCGTGCCGAGCCAGGACCCGGCGCCGATCGAGACCGGGCTGTTGCGCGGCCACTGCCGCCCGATCGGCGTCTCGGGGTCGTCGTAGACGTGGTTCTGGTCGGTGATGTAGACGTACGGGCCGGTGAAGACGTGGTCGCCGATGTCGATCGACTGGTGGGCCACGATGTGCGAGCCCCTGCCGATCGAGCACGAGCCGCCGATCCGCAGGATCGAGTCCGGGCCGAGCTCGACGCCCGGCCACATGCCGCAGGAGATCGACACGCGCTCGCCGATCAGCGTGTGCTCGCCGATCTCGATCCACCGCTCGCCGAAGATCGCCCCCGGCGGGAAGGCGATGCTGACTCCCTCGCCGATCCGGCGGAAACGGTAACCCGCCGTGGAGTCCGGGGAGATAGCCCCGGCGTGGCGGATCGCCGCGTACGCACGGTGAATCAGTGCGCCCATGGCCCGGCGTACTAGTGACATAGGGCCCAAAGTTACCGCTAGGTCATGCCGTTCGGGCATGTGAGGGGCGTTGTTTGATATCCTGAGAGCCCGTGGACACTTCGGCCACCATTCGAGCCACGGGAGCCCCTTTGCGCAGCGCATCGCAAACCAAGCATCTGTTCGTCACCGGCGGTGTCGCCTCCAGTCTCGGCAAGGGGCTCACGGCCTCCAGCCTCGGCCGGCTGCTCAAGGGGCGCGGTCTCCGGGTCACCATGCAGAAGCTCGACCCTTACCTCAACGTCGACCCCGGCACGATGAACCCGTTCCAGCACGGCGAGGTCTTCGTCACCGACGACGGCTCCGAGACCGACCTCGACGTCGGCCACTACGAGCGGTTCCTGGACACCGATCTGCACGGCTCGGCCAACGTCACCACCGGCCAGGTCTACTCCAACGTCATCGCCAAGGAGCGGCGCGGCGAATACCTGGGCGACACCGTCCAGGTCATCCCGCACATCACCAACGAGATCAAGGACCGCATCCGGGGCATGGCCGGCCCCGACGTCGACGTCGTGATCACCGAGGTCGGAGGCACGGTCGGCGACATCGAGTCGCTGCCGTTCCTGGAGGCCGTCCGCCAGATCAGGCACGAGGTCGGCCGCGACAACGTCTTCTTCCTGCACGTGTCGCTGCTGCCCTACATCGGCCCGTCCGGCGAGCTGAAGACCAAGCCGACCCAGCACAGCGTGGCCGCGCTGCGCAGCATCGGCATCCAGCCCGACGCGATCGTGCTGCGCTCCGACCGTCCGGTCCAGACGGCGATCAAGCGCAAGATCAGCCTCATGTGCGACGTCGACGAGGACGCCGTCGTCTCGGCCGTCGACGCCGCCTCCATCTACGACATCCCCAAGGTGCTGCACGCCGAGGGCCTCGACGCCTACGTCGTGCGCCGCCTCGGCCTGCCCTTCCGCGACGTCGACTGGAAGGAGTGGGAGCAGCTCCTGCGCCGCGTGCACCGCCCGGCCAAGGAGGTCACGATCGCGCTGGTCGGCAAGTACATCGACCTGCCCGACGCGTACCTGTCGGTCACCGAGGCGCTGCGCGCCGGCGGTTTCGCCAACGACGCGCGGGTCAACATCCGCTGGGTCAAGAGCGACGACTGCGAGACCCCCGAGGGCGCCGAGCGCGAGCTCGACGGCGTCGACGGCGTGCTGATCCCCGGCGGGTTCGGCGTGCGCGGCATCGAGGGCAAGATCGGCGCCATCCGGCACGCCCGCGAGGGCCGGATCCCGCTGCTCGGCATCTGCCTCGGCATGCAGGGCATGGTCATCGAGGCGGCCCGCAACATGGCCGGCATCGAGGACGCCAACTCCGCCGAGTTCGACCCCGACACCAAGCACGCGGTCATCTCCACCATGGCCGACCAGGAGGACGTCGTCGCCGGCGAGCGCGACATGGGCGGCACCATGCGGCTCGGCAGCTACACCGCCAAGCTCGGCGAGGGCACCCTGGCCAGGCAGCTCTACGGCGGCAAGGCCAAGGCCGACGAGCGCCACCGTCACAGGTACGAGGTCAACAACGCCTACCGCGAGCGCCTGGAGAACGTCGGCCTGGTCTTCTCCGGCCTGTCGCCCGACGGCCGCCTGGTGGAGTACACCGAGCTGCCCGTCGACGTGCACCCGTTCTTCATCGGCACGCAGGCGCACCCCGAGTTCCGCTCCCGTCCCACCCGGGCCAACCCGATGTTCAAGGGCCTCATCGGCGCCGCCCTGACCTACGCCGACAGCCGAGTGAGCACCAAGGTCGGCAAGTGAAGATCCAGGACACGCCCGAGGCGTGGGACGTCGTCGCGTCCAAGGAGCACTTCCAGGGCTACGTGATCAAGGTCGTCACCGACACGGTCAGGATGCCCCAGGACGAGGTCGCCGACCGCGACTACGTCGTCCACCCCGGCTCGGTCGCCGTACTCGCGCTCGACGACCACGACCGCGTCCTGATGATCAGGCAGTACCGCCACCCCACCCGGCAGCTCATGTGGGAGCTGCCGGCCGGCATCCGCGACGTGGCGGGCGAACCGCTCGCCGACACCGCGGCCCGCGAGCTCGCCGAGGAGTCCGGCTACCGCGCCGACACCTGGCACACCCTGGTCGACCTGCGCTCCTCTCCCGGCATGACCGACGAGCGGATCAGGGTCTTCCTCGCCCGCGGCCTGAGCAGGATCCCCGACGAGGAGAACACCTTCGTCCACCGGCACGAGGAGATCGGCATGCCGGTCGAATGGGTGCCGCTGTCCGACGCGGTCGAGAAGGCGCTCATGGGAATGATCCACAATTCCCCGGCTGTGGCCGGTATCCTCGCCGCATATGCGGCTTCGGTTGAGGGATTCGCCCTGTTGCGCCCCGCCGACGCCCCGGAGGCGTGACGGAAGGACCATGTCGTGGAGGCGGTGCTCTCCAGCTACCTCGCCCATCTGGCGGTGGAGCGGGGCCTGGCTGCCAACACGCTCGCGTCCTACCGCCGTGACCTGCGGCGATACTTCGAACATCTGCAGGCGCGCGGGCGGCTGAAGCTCGACGAGGTGGGGGAGGCCGACGTCCAGGCCTTCCTCGCCGCGTTGCGCGAGGGCGACCGGGAACATCCCGCCCTCGTCGCCAGCTCGGCCGCGCGGGCCGTCTCGGCCGTACGGGGGCTCCACCGGTTCGCCCTGCGCGAAGGCGTCACGGCCCACGACCCCGCCCACGAGGTACGCCCGCCGCGCCAGCTCCGCAGGCTGCCCAAGGCGATCGCCGTCGACGAGGTCGAACGCCTCATCGCCGCCTCCGGCCCCGACGGCGCCCCGCTCACCCTGCGCAACCGCGCCCTGCTGGAGGTCCTGTACGGCACCGGCGCCCGCATCTCCGAAGCCGTCGGCCTGGCCGTGGACGACCTCGAACCCGACCAGGTGCGACTGCGCGGCAAGGGCGGCCGCACCCGCGTCGTCCCGCTCGGCCGCTACGCCCGCTCGGCGCTCGACGCCTACCTCGTCCGCGCCAGGCCCGGCCTGCTGGCCCACGGCCGCGGCACCCCCGGGGTCTTCCTCAACGCCCGCGGCGGCCGGCTGACCAGGCAGGGAGCCTGGGAAGTGCTCCAGGCCGCGGCCGAACGCGCCGGCCTGGCCGGCATCAGCCCGCACGTCCTGCGCCACTCCTTCGCCACCCACCTGCTCGACGGCGGCGCGGACGTCCGGGTGGTCCAGGAGCTGCTCGGTCACGCCTCCGTCACGACCACGCAGGTCTACACCCTGGTGACGGTCGACAAACTCCGCGAGGTCTACGCCGCGGCGCACCCGCGCGCCCGGCAGTGATCTATAGTCTTTTGCGCGTGCGCGGTGCCCCGGCGTGCCGCCTTGCCGCGTTTAGTGGTGACGCCATAGTGTCCGTCCGGACGGTCCGGTTCGGGATCGTCAGGGAGGTTCGAGCTGGTGACTGTGACGACCAAGGGTTCGACCCCGGGGACCCCCGACAACCCCTGGGGTGACACCAAGACCAACGCGCCTTCCAACGGCGTCAACCTGGGCCCCACCCAGCGCCCGCGGCCGGTGTTCCCTGAACCGGTCCCGCCGCAGGTGCACGGGCCGGCGCGAGTGGTCGCGATGGTCAACCAGAAGGGCGGCGTCGGCAAGACGACCACCACCATCAACCTGGGCGCGGCGCTGGTCGAGTGCGGGCTGAAGGTGCTGCTGGTCGACTTCGACCCGCAGGGCGCGCTCTCGGTCGGCCTGGGCATCAACCCGCTCCAGCTCGACCTGACCGTCTACAACCTGCTGATGGACCGCGGCGTCACCGCCGAGGACGTCCTGCTGGAGACCGGCGTCGAGGGCCTCGACCTGCTGCCCAGCAACATCGACCTGTCGGCCGCCGAAGTGCAGCTCGTCACCGAGGTCGCCCGCGAGCAGGTGCTCGGCCGGGTGATCAAGCCGCTGCTGCCGCACTACGACGTCTGCCTCATCGACTGCCAGCCGTCGCTCGGCCTGCTCACCATCAACGCGCTGACCTGCGCCCACGGCGTCATGGTGCCGCTGGAGTGCGAGTTCTTCGCGCTGCGCGGCGTCGCGCTGCTCATGGACACCATCTCCAAGGTCCAGGAGCGGCTCAACGAAGACCTCGAGATCGAGGGCCTGCTCGCCACCATGTACGACGCCCGTACCCTGCACGGCCGCGAGGTGCTGGCCCGCGTGGTGGAGGCGTTCGGCGACAAGGTGTTCCACACGGTGATCAACCGTACGGTCCGCTTCCCCGACGCCACCGTCGCCGGCGAGCCGATCACCACCTTCGACCCGTCGTCCCTCGGCGCCAACGCCTACCGCGAACTGGCCCGCGAGGTGCTCTCGCGCTGGCCGGCTCCTGCGACAATGGCCAGGTGACCGCAGAGCAGACCGAGGCCCCCCAAGGCTTCCAGGTACACCTGGACGTCTTCGAAGGCCCCTTCGACCTGCTCCTCGGCCTGATCGCCAAGCACAAGCTCGACATCACCGAGGTCTCGCTCTCCAAGGTCACCGACGAGTTCATCGCCTACATCCGGTCCAAGGGCCCGGAGTGGGACCTCGACCAGACCAGCCACTTCCTGCTGGTCGCGGCCACGCTGCTCGACCTGAAGGCGGCCCGGCTGCTGCCCTCCGGCGAGGTGGAGGACGAAGAGGACCTCGCGCTCCTGGAGGCCAGAGACCTGCTGTTCGCCCGGCTGCTGCAGTACAAGGCGTACAAGGAGGTCGCGAAGGTCTTCGCGGGGCGGATGGCCGAGGAGGCGTTGCGTTTCCCCCGCACGGTGTCGCTGGAGCCGCAGTTCGCCAACCTGCTGCCCGAGCTCATCCTCGGCATCGGGCCCGAGCAGCTCGCCCGCATCGCGGCCAAGGCGTTCACCCCGAAACTGCCGCCCACCGTCAGCGTCGGCCACATCTACCAGCCGCTGGCCAGCGTCAAGGAGCAGGCGGCCATCCTGGTCATGCACCTGCGCAGGCTGCGCCGGGCCACCTTCCGCGCGCTGACGGCCGACTGCGAGGGCACCTTCGAGGTCATCGCCCGCTTCCTGGCCGTGCTGGAGCTGTTCCGCGAGTCCGCGGTGACGTTCGAGCAGGTCGAGGCGCTGGGAGAGCTCCACGTGACCTGGACGGGCGCCGACGACGGCGACGTCGCGGTGGGGGACGACTACGAGGAATCCGCGGAGAAACCATCGAATGACTGACAACCCCAACCCCCTGCCAGGCCCCCGCAAGGCCCCCGACTCGGGGTCGCCGCTGCCCGCCTGGATGACGCTCCCGGGCTCTCTCGTCCAGCCGTCGTCGCCGGAGGAGGCGTCCGCCCTGCCCGCCGGCCCCGACCTGCCGGTCGCGCCGCCGAAGCCCTCGCCTGAGTCGCCGGCCCCTGAGTCGTCCTTCACCGAGTCGCCTTCCGTGGGCCCCGAGCGGCCCGCGGACACCGCCGCCGACCTGGAGGAAGAGCAGCAGGGCCCGGAGGAGGGCGTTCAGGCGGAAGGGCCCGCTCTTGAGACGGCCCTGGAGGCCATCCTGATGGTCGTCGACGAGCCCGTCGCCGAGATCACGCTGGCCCAGGTGCTGGAGCGCCCCACCCACGAGGTCGCTTCGGCACTCAGGGGGCTGGCGGCGGAATATACGGCCGCCGGGCGGGGTTTTGATCTGCGGGAAGTCGCGGGTGGCTGGCGTTTCTACACGCGGGCCGACTGCGCGGCGCTGGTCGAGCGGTTCGTCCGCGACGGCCAGCAGACGCGGCTGACCCAGGCCGCGCTGGAGACCCTCGCGGTCGTGGCCTACCGGCAACCGGTGAGCCGCGCCCGTGTCGCCGCCGTACGCGGCGTCAACAGCGACGGCGTCATGCGGACGCTCGTCGCCAGGGGGCTGGTCGAGGAGGCCGGCACCGACCCGGAGAGCCAGGCAGTGCTCTACCGGACAAGCTCATACTTCCTGGAACGTCTGGGACTGCGGGACCTGAGCGAGCTTCCCGAGCTCGCCCCCTTCCTCCCCGACGACGTGGAGAACCTCGAGGAGACAACAAAGTGATCAACAGGCGCAGCACCCCGTCCGGTGATGGACGCGGTCGTGGACGTACCGGCGGCTCCGGCCGCGGCGGGCGTCCCGCCTTCCGCTCCGACGACAACCGCCGCGACGACAACCGCCGCGACGGCTCCGGCGGCGGCTTCGGCGGGGACGACCCCCGCCGCGACTCCCTTCGCGCCGACCGCGGCGGCGCCCGCGCCCGCTTCGGCGACCGCGACGACCGCCCCCGCCAGGACTCCGGCTTCCGCGGCGGCGACCGCTCCGGCCGCCCCACCTCCGGCGGCGACCGCTCCGGCCGCTCCGGCGGCGAGCGCTCCGGCTTCGGTGGTGACCGTTCGGGTCGCCCCGGTTTCAGTGGTGACCGTTCGGGTCGTCCCAGCTTTGGCGGTGACCGTTCCGGTCGCCCCGCTTCCGGTGGTGACCGCTTCGGGCGTTCCGGTGGCGACCGTGACGGCTACTCGCGCGGCGACCGCGCGGACCGTCCGGCGCGTGACGACCGCGGCGACCGCTTCCGCGACGACCGTCCCCGTGACGACCGCGGTGACCGCGGCCCGCGCGGCGGCGACCGTTTCGAGCGTCCCCGCCGTGAGGGCGGCGACCGTTTCGAGCGTCCGCGTCGTGAGGGCGGTTTCGAGGGTCCGCGTCGTGAGGGCGGGGACCGGCCGCGCGGTGAGGGCTTCGGCGGAGCTTCCCGGTCCGGCGACCGGGGCAGGTTCGGCGACGACCGGCGCGGCGGTTACGGCGGCGACCGGCGCGGTGAGCGCGGCGGTCACTCCGGTGGCGAGCGCGGCGGGTACTCGGGCGACCGCGGCGGATACTCCGGCGACCGTGGCGGCTCCGGCGAGCGCGGTGGCTTCTCGAATGACCGCGGTGGCTTCTCGGGTGACCGCGGCGGGTTCTCCGGCGGTCGTGGCGGATCCTCCGCGGGTCGCGGCGGCTACGCGGGCGAGCGGCGCGGGGAGCGTGGCGGTTACGCCGGCTCCCGTGGCGGCGGGCGTCCCGTACGTGGTGGCGACGGCGAGCGTCAGGACCGCGGCGGATTCCGTGCCGACCGCGGCGGGCGCAGGGACGACGCTCCCAGGTCCGCCTCCGCCGGCAACACCCGCGCCCGTTTCGGCAGGCGCGAGGACAACCCCCGCGGGCAGCAGCCGCGCACCCCGAGGCGCGACGACGTGCAGACGCTCGGCGGCGGACGTCGTACGGTCGGCGCTGAGAGTCCCCAGGCCAGGCGCGTCAAGGCCGCCCGTCAGCCGCTGCGCGACCGGGCTTTCTACGACGACGACTACACCGACGAGCGCGACACCACCGAGGTGCCCAACGGCGTTCGCCTGCAGAAGGTGCTCGCCCAGGCGGGCGTGGCCAGCAGGCGCGCCTGCGAGGAGATGATCGGCGACGGCCGCGTCACGGTCAACGGCCAGGTCGTGCGCCGCTTCGGTGCCAAGGTCGACCCCGCCGCCCAGGTCATCCACGTCGACGGCAAGCGCATCCCGACCGCCCCCGACCTCGTCTACTACGCACTCAACAAGCCGATCGGCGTCGTGTCCACCATGGACGACCCGCAGGGCCGCCCGTGCCTGGCCGACTACGTCGAGGAGCTGGCGCCCCGCCTGTTCCACGTCGGCCGGCTCGACACCGAGACCGAGGGCCTGCTGCTGCTCACCAACGACGGCGAGCTGGCCAACCGGCTGACGCACCCGAGCTACGGGGTGCAGAAGAAGTACTGGGCCAAGGTGCCGGGGCCGATCCCGCGCGACCTGGGCCGCAGGCTCAAGCAGGGCATCGAGCTGGAGGACGGCATCGCCAAGGCCGACAGCTTCGCCATCGTCCAGGAGCACGGCCAGCAGGCGCTGGTCGAGGTGGTACTGCACGAGGGCCGCAAGCACGTCGTGCGGCGCATGCTGGAGGAGGCCGGTCACCGGGTGATCGACCTGGCCCGGATCGAGTTCGGTCCGGTGAAGCTGGGCCGCACCAAGGCCGGCACGGTCCGCGCGCTGAGCCTGAAGGAGGTCGGCGAGCTTTACGCGGCCGTGAAGCTGTAATCTGGCCGGAACGCAGGGGCCCGTGCGCATCTCCGCACGGGCTCTCCCGCTATGGAAGGGGAAAAGGGCGCATGGTGCGGGCGATCCGCGGGGCGATCCAGGTGGATGCCGACGACCGCGACTCGATCATCCAGGGGACGACCGAGCTGGTCCAGGCGATCATGGAGCGCAACAGCCTGACCACCGACGACGTGATCAGCGTGCTGTTCACCGCCACCCCCGACCTGACCTCCGAGTTCCCCGCCCTCGCGGCGCGGAAGCTGGGTTTCCACGACGTGCCGCTGATCTGCTGCACCGAGATCGGCGTGCCGGGGGCGCTGCCGCGCGTGGTGCGCCTGATGGCGCATGTGGAGACCGACCGTCCGCGGGCAGAGATGCAGCATGTGTATCTGCGGGGCGCGGTGGCGCTGCGGCAGGACATCGCCCAGTAGGCGACCGGCGTGAGCCGGATCGTCGCGCGGCACGTGCCTGACGGACACGGCAGGCAACACTCTCACTAGCCCGATAAATCAGGACATCGATATGGCCTCGGAACTCCGTACCGTGCTCGTCGTCGGCACCGGTCTCATCGGCACCTCGGCGGCCCTGGCGCTGCGCAAGCACGACGTGCGCGTGCTGCTCGCCGACCGTGACGCGGCCGCCGTGCGGCTGGCCAGGGAACTGGGCGCGGGCGAGGAGTGGGAGCCGGAGCGGCTGCCCGCAGGCCAGGTCGACCTGGCGGTCATCGCGGTGCCCCCGGCGCACGTGGCCGACGAGCTGCTGAAGCTGCAGAGCCGCGGCGTGGCCCGGTTCTACACCGACGTCGCCAGCGTCAAGGCCGAGCCCATCCGCATGGCCGCGCGGCTCGGCTGCGACCTGACGACCTACGTCGCCTCCCACCCGCTGGCCGGGCGGGAGAAGTCCGGTCCGGGCGCGGCCAGGGCCGACCTGTTCCTCGGCCGGCCGTGGGCGCTGTGCCCGACCGGCGAGGCCGCCGACGACGCCAGGGCGGCGGTGCTCAAGCTGGTCGAGCTGTGCGGCGCCAACCCCGTCGAGGTGGGCGCGGAGGAGCATGACCGCGCGGTCGCCGTCGTCTCGCACGCCCCCCACGTCGCCGCCTCGGCCGTGGCGGCCCGCCTGGCCGACGCCACCGAGGTCGCGCTCGGCCTGGCCGGGCAGGGGGTGCGCGACGTGACCAGGATCGCGGGCGGCGACCCCGGGCTCTGGCTCGGCATCCTGTCGGGCAACGCGACCCCGGTCGCCGAGGTGCTGGAGGCGGTCTCCCGCGACCTGGCCGAGGCCGCGACCGCGCTGCGCTCCCTGGCCGAGGGCGACGGCACCGCGAGCGGCGACCTCACCCAGCTCCTCAAGCGCGGCGTCGCCGGGCACGGGCGCATCCCGGGCAAGCACGGCGGCCCCGCTCCGGCGTACGTGGTCGTCCAGGTGGTCATCGGTGACCGTCCCGGCCAGCTCGCGCGGCTGTTCCAGGTGTGCGACGAGGTCGGCGTCAACGTCGAGGACGTGCGGCTGGAGCACGCGCCCGGGCTGCCCCTGGGCATCGCCGAGCTGTGGGTCCAGCCGGACGCGGCCTCCCCGCTCGCCGACGCCCTGCGCGAACGCGGCTGGCAGGTCCCCTGACGTCCCCTGACCGGGGACGCTGAGCACGACGCGACGGGCGGGCGCCGGGCCCCGCCCACGGCGTCAGCCGGCCGTGCGTTCCAGTCTGCGGCGGGCGCGTTCCACGGCGACCGGCAGGCCGCGCCGGGCGGCCAGGGCCCTGGGCAGCCGCCGTACGGCGGTGCGCAGCCCCTCCCGGCCCGCCGGACCGCCCAGCAGCGCCTCCAGGGACCGGCGCGCCACCACCGGCCAGGGACGGCGCAGCACGGCGGTCAGCACGGCGTTGCGCGCCGCCAGCGCCTGCCTGCCGCGCGGGTCGCGGGCGGGGGAGGGGTGGTGGTGGGCGACGACGTCGTCCACGTAGGCCAGCCCCCAGCCGCGCGCGGCCAGGTCCACGGCCAGCCGCTCCTCCTCGCCGAAGAAGAAGATCACGTCGTCGAAGCCGCCCGCCTCCAGGAACGCCTCCCTGCGCACGACGGCCCCGCAGGCCAGGAAGCCCAGCACGCTCGGTCCCGGCAGGTCGTCCTCGACGCCGAGCGGGGAGTCGCGCATCGCCTCCGACACCGCGTCCAGCCGCTCCTGCGGCCCGACCAGCACGCGCGCGCCCAGCACGGCCAGGCGGGGATGGGCGTCCAGCACGTCGGCGGCCAGTTCCAGGGCGCCGGGCGCCCACCAGGAGTCGTCGTCGGCGAAGGCGACGTAGGGCGTCTCTGCCAGGCGCACGCCGACGTTGCGGCCCGGCGCGCCCAGATTGGCCCCCGCCTCGACCACCTGGACGTCGGGGAAGTGCTTGCGGACGAACCCGGCGGTCCCGTCGGAGGAGCCGTTGTCGACGAGGATCACCGGCCTCGGGTGGCGGGGGATCGTCCGGGCCAGCGTTCTGACCCGGTCCCTGGTGGCCACCACGACCGTGACCCGCGCTCGGTTCGTCTCCGTCACGCCGGACCTCCTTACCTGGGCGGACGCCCTTACTCCTGGCCGGCGGCATTGACGGCGGGGCGCAGGGGGCGTAAAAAGGTCGGTAACAGCGTTACCGACAAGAAACGGTGTTACTCACATGGCGGTCACCGCGTACCGGCAAGCCCAGCAGGAAGGCCAGAGCGTGGTCAGGACGGCCATCCTCGACGCCGCCAAACACCTGCTCGTCGCCGAGGGCCCGGCGGCGCTCACCGTCCGGCGCATCTCCGGCGAGGTCGGCTGCTCCACGAAGGTGATCTACACCCTCTTCGGCGGCAAGGACGGCCTCAGCGAGGCGCTGTGGCTGGAGGGCTTCGCCCGGCTGGAGGCGCGCCTGCTGGCCGTCCCCGCCCAGGAGGACCCGCTCCCGGCGCTGCACGCGGGCCTGGCGGCCTACCGCGAGTACGCGCTGGACGAGCCCGACTACTACCGGGTCATGTTCCAGAACGCGATGCACGGCTTCCAGCCCGCCCCCGACGCGGTCGCGACCGGCCGGCGGACCTTCGACATCCTGGTCGAGGCCGTGGCCGCCTGCCTGGAGGCCGGACGGCTGCGCGGGGCCGCCGCCGGCGAGATAGCCGACGTGCTGTGGATGGCGATCCACGGCGCGGTGAGCCTGGAGATCTCCGGCTTCTTCGACAGCGCCGAGGCGGAGCGGCGCTACCGGCTGCTCTACACCTCCGTGCTCACGCCGTTCCTGACCTGAGAGGAAGCGCACGATGACCAGCACCCCCTTCCGCAACGGCTTCGCACCCGCGACGGAGGAGATCACGGCCTTCGACCTGGAGGTCACCGGCCGCATCCCCGCCGAGCTCGACGGCCGCTACCTGCGCAACGGCCCCAACCCGCTCAGCCTCGACGACCCGGCCGCCACCCACCTGTTCATGGGCCAGGGCATGGTCCACGGCGTGCGGCTGCGCGGCGGGCGGGCCGAGTGGTACCGCAACCGGTGGGTGCGCAACGCCGAGGTGGCCCGCCGGCTGGGCGAGCCGCCGGCGCCGGGCCCGGTGCACGCGGGCATGGACTTCGCGGCCAACACGCACGTCATCGGCATCGCCGGGCGCACGTTCGCGACCGTCGAGGCGGGCGGGCTGCCGTACGAGCTGGGTTACGAGCTCGACACGGTCGGCGCGTGCGACTTCGTCGGCGGCCTGCCCGGCGGGTACGCCGCCCACACCCACCTCGACCCGGTCACCGGCGAGCTGCACGCGATGGCCTACTTCGCCGGCTGGGACCACCACCAGCACATCGTGATCGACCCCAAGGGCGTGGTGGCCCAGGTCAGGGACATCCCGGTCGCCGACCGCCCGATGCTGCACGACTTCGCGCTGACCCGCCGGCACGTCGTGATCTACGACCTGCCGGTCACGCTCAGCATGGCCCACGCCGAGCGCGGCGCGCCGCTCCCGTACGCGTGGGACGACGCCCGGCCCGCCCGGCTCGGCCTGCTCTCCCGCGAGACCGGCGACGTGCAGTGGGTGGAGATCGACCCCTGCTGGGTCTTCCACACCCTCAACGCCTACGACGACGGCGACCAGGTCGTGGTGGACGTCGTCCGCTACCCCAAGCGGTTCGTGGACGCCCGGCTCGACCTCGGCGGCGCGCCCACGCTCGACCGGTGGCGCATCGACCCCGGCGCGGGCCGGGTCACCACCACCCGCCTGGACGACCGCCCCCAGGAGTTCCCCCGCATCGACGAGCGCCGCACCGGCGGCCCGTACCGCTACGGCTACACCTCGGCCGCCGCCGACCTGCACGACGTGATCTACCCGGCCGCCGAGCTGGAGGACCTGCCGGACGAGGCGTTCGACAACACGCTCATCAAGCACGACCTGGAACGCGGCACGCAGGAGGCGCGGCGGTTCGGGCGCGGCGCGTACGTGGGGGAGCCGGTCTTCGTGCCCTCCGGCGCCGCCGAGGACGACGGCTACCTGCTCACCTACGTCAACGACCCGGCCAGGGGAGCGGCCGACCTGGTGATCCTGTCGGCCCAGGACTTCACCGGCGAGCCGGTCGCGGTCGTGCACCTGCCCGCCAGGGTCCCGCTCGGCTTCCACGGGAGCTGGATCGCGGACTGACCGGAGGCGGTAGCCTCTTCAGGTTGGGGAAACACACGTGAAGAGGGAGAGGCCGTGTCCGGTCTGGTCGTCGCCATGGACGGTCCTTCGGGGTCGGGCAAGTCGAGCGTGTCGCGCGGGGTCGCCCGTGCGCTGGGCCTGCGTTACCTCGACACCGGGGCCATGTACCGGGCGATGACGTGGTGGATGCTCCGGCAGGGCGTCGACCTGGCCGATCCCGAGGCGGTCGCGGCCCGTTGCGGCGAGCCGTCCATCGTCTCCGGCACCGACCCCGAGGGGCCGACGATCCTGGTCGACGGCGTCGACGTGGGCGGGCCCATCCGGGAGGCCGAGGTGACCGGCTCGGTCTCCGCCGTGGCCGCCGTCCCCGAGGTGCGCAGGCGGCTCGTCGCGCTGCAGCGGGAGATCGCCGGCGCCGGTGACATCGTGGTCGAGGGCCGCGACATCGGCAAGGTCGTCTGCCCCGACGCGCCCGTCAAGGTCTACCTGACGGCCAGCGCCGAGGCCCGTGCCCGGCGCAGGAGCGCCGAGCTGGCCGGCTCGACGGTGGAGGCGCAGCAGGCCGCCATGGAGCGGCGTGACACCCTGGACTCGACACGTAAGACGGACCCACTCTCGATGGCGGATGGCGCCGTCGAGCTCGACACCACCGCGCTGAACCTCGAGGAGGTCATCGCGGAGGTGCTGAGGCTGGTCAAGGAGCGCACCTGACCTCCAGGTGCGGTACTCACCTAAGGATGAACAAGCATGTCAACGGGGGATTGGGTCGAGGCTGACCTCGACGAGCTGGAAGTCACCGAGCACGGCGACACCACGCCTCTGCCGGTCGTGGCCATCGTGGGCCGCCCCAACGTGGGCAAGTCCACGCTGGTCAACCGCATCATCGGCCGCCGCGAGGCAGTCGTGGAAGACGTGCCGGGCGTCACCCGCGACCGCGTCACCTACGACGCCAACTGGCGCGGCCGCCGCTTCACCGTCGTCGACACCGGCGGCTGGGACCCTGACGCCACCGGCATGAACCTGCGCATCGCCGAGCAGGCCCAGGTCGCCGTCGAGCTGGCCGACGTGATCGTGTTCGTGGTCGACGCCACCGTGGGCGCCACCGACGCCGACGAGATCGTGGGCGCGGTGCTGCGCCAGTCGGGCAAGCCGGTGCTCCTGGCCGCCAACAAGGTCGACAACCAGCAGCTGGAGCTGGAGGCCGCCGCGCTGTGGGCGCTCGGCCTGGGCGAGCCCTACCCGGTCTCCGCGCTGCACGGCCGCTCCAGCGGCGACCTGCTCGACGTGGTGCTCGACGCGCTGCCCGAGACGCCGCAGCTGACCTTCGGCGGCGAGCGCGGCCCTGCCCGCGTGGCGCTGCTCGGCAAGCCCAACGTGGGCAAGTCCTCGCTGCTCAACAAGCTGGCGGGGGAGGAGCGGGTGCTGGTCGACCCGATGGCGGGCACCACCCGCGACCCGGTCGACGAGCTGATCGAGCTGGGCGGGCGCACCTGGCGCTTCGTCGACACCGCCGGCATCCGGCGGCGCGACCGCGAGCTGCAGGGCGCCGACTTCTACGCGGCCATGCGCACCCGCGCCGCCCTGGAGCGGTCTGAGGTGGCGATCGTGCTGATCGACGCCAGCGAGCCGCTCACCGAGCAGGACCTGCGGATCATCGGCCTGGTGATCGAGTCGGGCCGGGCCATGGTGGTGGCCTTCAACAAGTGGGACCTCGTCGACGAAGACCGCCGCTACTACCTGGAGAAGGAGATCGACCGGCAGCTCGTGCGCACCCCGTGGGCGCTGCGGGTGAACATCTCCGCCAAGACCGGCCGCCACATGGACCGGCTGGTGCCGGCGCTGGAGAAGGCGCTCGACTCCTGGTCCACCCGGGTGCCGACGGCGCGGCTCAACGCGTTCCTCACCGAGCTGGTGCACGCGACGCCGCCGCCCGTCCGGGGCGGCAAGCAGCCGAAGATCCTGTTCGCCACGCAGGCGTCGGTCGAGCCGCCCAAGTTCGTGCTGTTCACCTCCGGCTGGCTGGAGGACACCTACCGGCGCTTCATCGAGCGGCGCATCCGCGAGGAGTTCGGGTTCGCCGGCTCGCCGATCGACGTCACGATGAAGATCCGCGAGAAGCGTCCCAAGAAGGACAAGTAACGGCGTTGCCGTATCATCTACGGCAACACGTGGACGGAGACGAGTAGCCAGCGGGCCGCACGGGCCCAGAGAGCCGCCGGCAGCTGTGAAGGCGGTCCCGTGTCCGCTGGTGAAGACACTCCCGAGTGCGGGGAGGAAATGCCCCGCCGGCTGACCCTCGTCATCGGGTCGTGGAGGCCGCCCCTCGCGGGCGGCGAAAGTGCGGTGGCACCGGGAGCTCCCTTCTCCCCCGCACTCCCAAGGGGTCATGCATTTCCTGCAGAGGAGCTGTAATGATCTCTCGTGTCCTGTCGGCGTCGCTCGCTGAGCACGCCGGCCGACGAGTGACGATCGCCGGCTGGGTCCATCGCCGCCGGCACCTGAAATCCGTCTCCTTCCTGGTCGTACGCGACCGTGCCGGGCTGGCCCAGGTGGTCAGCGCGGACGGGGAGCTGCCGCCGGAGGAGAGCGTCGTCCGGGTCACCGGCACAGTGACCCCGGCCGGGCAGGCGCCGGGCGGGGTCGAGCTGACCGCCCCGGAGATCGAGGTCCTGGCCGAGCCCGCCCAGGCGCCGCCGTTCGACCTGTACCGGCCGGTCGTGGCCGCGACGCTGCCGACGGTCCTCGACCACGCGCCCGTCGCGCTGCGGCATCCGCTGCTGCGGGCGCCGCTGGAGATCTCGGCGGCGAGCGTGGCCGGGTTCCGCGAGACGCTGGACGGCCTCGGCTTCACCGAGATCCACACGCCCAAGATCGTGGCCTCGGCCACCGAGTCCGGCGCGAACGTCTTCGGCATCGACTACTTCGGCCGCCGCGCCTACCTCGCGCAGTCGCCGCAGTTCTACAAGCAGACGATGGTCGGGGTGTTCGAGCGGGTCTACGAGGTCGGGCCGGTCTTCCGCGCCGAGCCGCACGACACCGTCCGCCACCTGGCCCAGTACACCAGCCTCGACGCCGAGCTGGGCTTCGTGGCCGACCATCGGGACGTGATGGCCGTGCTGCGGGAGGTCGTCGCCGGCATGGTGGAGTCGGTGCGCCGCCGGGCCGCGTCCGCCGTCGAGGCGGCCGGGGCCGTGCTGCCCGCCGTGCCCGCCGAGATCCCGGCCGTGCACTTCACCGAGGCCCAGCGGCTGACCGGCGAGGACGAGCCCGACCTGTCACCGGCCCAGGAACGCTGGTTGTCGGACTGGGCGCTGCGCGAGCACGGGTCGGAGTTCCTGTTCGTCACCGGCTACCCGATGTCCAAGCGGCCGTTCTACACCCATCCCGACCCGGCCAGACCGGGCTACTCCAACGGCTTCGACCTGCTGTTCAGGGGCCTGGAGCTGGTGACCGGCGGCCAGCGCCTGCACCGGTACGACGACTACGTCCAGGCCCTGGGCGGGGACGTGGAGCCGTACGAGGGCTACCTCCAGGCGTTCCGGTACGGGATGCCGCCGCACGGCGGGTTCGCCCTCGGCCTGGAACGCTGGACGGCCCGGCTGACCGGCGCCGCCAACATCCGGCAGACCACCGCATTCCCCCGCGACCTGCACCGCCTGTCGCCCTGACCGGCGGCCCGGCCTGACCGGCGATCAGAGCTCGGGGTCGGGGGCGGCGTCCGCGAGGGCGGGCGCCGCCTCCGGCAGGGCGCGGCGCGGCATGAGCAGCGCCACCGCCGCCCCCAGCAGGCAGACGAACGCCGTGAGCAGGAACATCTCGGTGTACTCGACGTGCAGGGCGGCATCGACCTGGGCCAGGTAGTCGGCCAGCCGCCGCTGGTAGGTCTGCGCGTCCACACCGAACGGCAGCGGCGTGTCCAGGTTCGCGGTCAGCGACTGGAACCGGTGGAACCCCCACGCCGACACGCCCGCCACGCCGACGAGCATGCCCATCATCCTGGCCACCACGACCGCCGCCGAGGCGACGCCGTGCTGGACGGCCGGGCTGACCCGCAGGACCGCCGACGAGACCGGCGCGATCACCAGGCCGAGGCCGAGCCCCGCCACGACCAGGTCGGCGTCCACGGCCAGGCCCGCTCCGGCCAGGTCGAGCGGCCAGCGGCTCATCAGCCAGTACCCGGCCGCGGCGAGCAGCAGGCCGGGCACCGCCACCGCGCGTTCGCCGGCCCGCCGGGCCAGCACGCCGCCGAGCAATGCGCCCACGGCCAGCGCGCCGAGGAACCGGGCCAGGACCAGCGCCGCGCCCAGAGCGTCCTTGTCCAGCAGCGTCTGGGCGGCGAACTGCACGAACACCATCGTCACCAGCAGCGCCGCGCCCGCCAGGAAGCTCACGCCCAGCGTCGCCAGCAGCGGCGACTTGCGGGCGGCCGACAGGTCGAGCAGCCGGACGGGGGAGCGGATCTCCCACCAGACGAAGACGCCGCCCGCCACCGCCCCGGCCGCGATCACCGGCGGACCCCACGGCGGCAGCACGGTCGTGGCCGGGTCGGGGTTGTACAGGCCGACGACCAGGAGGGCCAGCGCCAGCGCCAGCAGGGCGCCACCGACGACGTCGACGCGGGCCGTGCCGGAGGGCGGCCGGGCCGGGACCGTACGCTGCACGGCGACGGCGGCCAGGGCGGCGAGGGGCACGTTGACCCAGAAGATGGCGTGCCAGCCGCCCAGCTCCACGCCCGCGACGGCGACCGGCGGGACCAGCGCCAGCACGCCGCCGTACAGGGGGCCGAGGGCGCTGCCCAGCTCCTGCGCCGCGCCCACCGCGCCCAGCGCGAGCGGCCGGTCGCGCGCCTCCCACAGGTCGCCGATCAGCGCCATCGTGATCGGCAGCAGCGCCCCGCCCGCCACGCCCTGCACCGTACGACCCGACACCACCATCGCCTCACCGGCCGCCAGCGCGGTCAGCACCGAGCCGAGCGCGAACGCCGCCAGGCAGGCGTGGATCAGCGGCCGCCGGCCGTAGCGGTCGGAGAGCTGGCCGAGCAGGGGCATCGCGGCGACGTAGCCGAGCAGGAACCCGGTGACGACCGGTGTGACCCGCTCCAGGTGGTTCTGCGGCACGCCGACGTCGTGGGCGATGTCCATCAGGACCGTCACGACCACGTAGGCGTCGAGCGCGGCCAGCAGCACCACCGCGCCGCCCGCGCCGAGCGCGACCCGGCGGGCGCGGTCGGCCGGGACGTTCCGGCTCACCGGGCTCATCCGGACGGGGGCGGCGTGATCGTGACCGGCGCGTCGTAGTCGCTGAACGTCACCGTCACCGTGCCGTTCTGCAGCGGCAGGCTCGCCTTGGTGAGCCTGCCGGTGGCCTTGTCGATCCAGACCTTGCCGTTGACGCCCTGCGTGACGCCCGGGACGATCTGCCCGACGACCTGCCCGGAGAACGTCGTGGCCACCCGGTACGAGCCGTCCTCGACCGCCTCCACCTTGGGGTCGGTCGCCGAGGCGAGCAGCTGCGCGATGCCCTTGCCCGGATCGAGGATCACCGACGGGTCGTAGAACTGGGCGAGCTGCTGCCTGGTCATCGTCTGGAAGCCGCCGGTCGGCCCCTTGAAGTGCACGGTGTCGCCGATGAGGGCGAAGGTGATCTCCTGCAGGGTGCCCAGCACCTCCAGCGTGATCGTGCCGTCGGCGTCGCCCGCCGAGGTGAGCCTGCCGTCGGCCTTCTTGAGCGGCACGTTGGGCTTGCCCTCCGTGGCGATCGAGAAACCGGCCGACCTGACGGCCTTCATGGCCTCCGCGGACTTCTTCATCACCTCGGGCCCGGCGGGGAGCTCGTCACCCCCGCCGCCCCCCGCGGAGCAGGCCGGCATCAGCGCGAGCACGACAACGATCAGCAGCTTTCGGAGCATGAGCGGATCGTAGCGAGCGCCCGGGAACGCCGGTGAGCCGTCGCCGATATCGGTTGGGCCTCAGCGCAGCTTCTTCAGGTGGTCGACGATGGGCCCGAACGCCTGCTCCAGCGCCTCCAGCTGGTCGTCGGTGAGCCGGTCGACGAAATGCTCGCGCACGCTCGCGACGTGGTCGGGCGCCACCCGCTGGATCGTCGCCCAGCCCTCGTCGGTCAGGACGGCGAACGTGCCGCGCCGGTCGTCGCGGCAGTCTTCCCTGGTGACCAGCCCTTTGGCCTCCATACGGGAGATCTGGTGCGACAGCCTGCTGCGCGACTGGATCGTGGCGTCGGCCAGGTCGCTCATCCGCATGCGCCGCTCGGGGCTCTCGGAGAGGTTGACCAGGATCTCGTAGTCGTTCAGCGAGAGCTGGTGCTCCTGCAGCTCGCGGTCGAGGCGGTGCATGAGCAGTTTGTGCAGCGCGAGATGCGTACGCCAGGCACGCTGTTCGGCGGGGGAAAGCCAGCGGGGCGCGCTCATGATCCCCAATCTATCGCACGCCCCCGACGATGCGGCTACCTGCGGGGGGCCGCCGCGCAGGGCCGCCGTACAGTGATCTGATG
Source organism: Nonomuraea sp. NPDC049758 (assembly GCF_040674635.1). Lineage (NCBI taxonomy): Bacteria > Bacillati > Actinomycetota > Actinomycetes > Streptosporangiales > Streptosporangiaceae > Nonomuraea > Nonomuraea sp. NPDC049758. The sequence continues at coordinate 35,531 of NZ_JBFAMZ010000005.1, read as the reverse complement.
GAGGAGAAGTCGGGGGAGAGCCTGGCGACCGTGCTGGTCGCGGGCGCCGCGAACCTGACCATCGCCCTGGCCAAGCTCGTCGCGGGGCTGATCGGCGGCTCGGCCGCGATGTTGTCCGAGGCGGCCCACTCGGCCGCCGACACGATGACCGAGCTGCTGCTGCTGGTCTCCGTACGCCGGGCGGGCAAGCCGCCCGACGAGCGCCACCCGTTCGGCTACGGCAAGGCGGGCTTCTTCTGGGCGATGATGGCGGCGGTCGCGACGCTGGTCGGCGGTGCGGGGTTCTCCGTCACCCACGGGCTGCACGAGATCAGCCACGGCGAGAAGCTGGGCAACCTCACGCCGTCCTACGTCGTGCTGGCCGTCTCGTTCGTGATCGAGGGCGTCTCGTTCACGAAGGCGTACTCGCAGTTGCGCGCCGAGGCCGGCCGGTACAAGGTGCATCCGGTGCGGCTGGTGCGGATCACGTCCGACACCGCGCTCAAGGCCGTGCTGTTCGAGGACGCCGCCGCGCTGGTGGGCCTGGTGATCGCGGCGCTCGGGCTGCTCGGCTCGCAGTGGTCCGGCTCGGCCCTGTGGGACGGCGCGGCCTCGGTCGCCATCGGCCTGCTCCTGCTGGTGGTCGCGCTCATCCTGATCCAGTCGAACCTGTCGCTGCTGATCGGCCAGGCCGCCCCCAGGCAGATCGAGGTCGGCATCCGCGCCGTGCTGCTGGCCCAGCCCGAGGTGGACGACGTGGTCGAGCTGCTGACGATGATGATCGGGCCGGGCTCCATCATGATCGCCGCCAAGATCGACTTCCGGGACGAGGCGAGCGCGGCGGGCGTGGAGATCGCCTGCGACGAGATCGACCGGCGGCTGCGCGACCGCTTCTCCGGCGTCACCCTGGTCTTCCTCGACCCCACCCCGACCCGCCGCCGCTGACCGGGCCCTCAGAGCGCCGGGACGGGAATCCGCTCGGCCGGCGTGTCGGTGACGACGGCGACCCTGATGTCCGGGGCGGCCCGCCATTCCAGCAGGTGACCGAACGGCAGCGGGTCGACGCCGGTCGTGCGCAGCTCGTCCAGGGTGAGCTCGCCGCGTTTGACCAGGGCCTCCTTGCGGGTCCAGTGGCGGATCAGGTCGTCGTTGCCGGTCACCAGGGCGCGTTCGGCGGGGGTGAGCGCGTGGTCGGCCAGGCCCTCGTTCAGCGGGCCCGTCGGCACGTGCTCGGCGTCCACGCCGACCCGGCCGGGGCCGGCCGCGGCGCACACGTAGCCGCGGGTGTGGCTGAAGCTCACGCCCAGATCGGGGGCCTCGCGCAGGTACGGCCTGCCGTGGCCGGGGCCGTGCACCTCGCAGTGCTGCAGCAGGGTCAGCCCCTCCGGCGGCAGATCCAGCACGGCCGCGGCGCACAGGCGGACGAGCAGGTGGGCCGCGACGAAACAGGCGCGGTCGGCGGGGAAGACGAACCGGTCGGCGCGTTCGCGCTCGGCCTCGGTCAGCCACGTCTCGGGGGCGCGCACCTCTTCGGGGCGGCCGCCCATTGCCAGGGGGACGATCGTCAGTCCTTCTTCGCCGCGGGGTCGTCGAGCTTGTACTGGTCCTCCGAGGCCGCGCCGAGCACGGTCACGTCCTGGACCTTCCAAGCGCCCTTCTGCTTCACAAGCGTGATCTTAAGGTGCGAATCCTTCACCGAGCGAATCGCCTGCGCGGTGTTCACCTGCTGGTCCACGACGACGATGGCGTGCGCGGTGGCCTCGCCGGCGTCGGCCAGATAGACCTCGCGGACCTTGGCCTGGGAGACGGCCTTGAGCTTGACGATCACCTGGGACATCGCGCCGCCGAACGCCGCGTCGTAGGTGGCCTGGAAGTCGCCCGTGGCCTGGGCGGACAGGGACGAGCGGGTGCTCTGGAGGTCCTTGTAGTCGTAGCTGAGCAGGGCCTGGCCGAAGGCGCTCGCGGCGCCGGAGACCTCCAGGCGCAGGGCGCGCTCGCTCTCCAGGCGGGCCAGCGCCTCCCGGGCCCGGGAGGCGTCGATCCACTGCGGCACGGCCGCGGCCGCGACGGCCGCCGCCAGCATCGCCGCCAGCGCGCCGAGCACCCGCCCCCGCGTGAACCGCCCGGCCACCGTCGCACCCGCCCCCGCCGCCTCCCGGCCGCTCTCTGCCTCGGCGGAAGCCTCGGTGAGAGCCTCGGTGGCGGTCTCCGGAGGTGCCTCGGTGTCCGGGATGGCGGGGGCGGTGAGGTGGCGGTCGGCGGTCATGGTGACTCCTCACGGCGGCGGGCTGCCCGGCCCGCCGCGATCCAGCCCACGATGCCAGCCCAGGACGCACCTTGTCAGTCGCCCACGAAAAGTGACCGGGCCGTCACGAACGGACGACGTTCATCCAGGACTCGATCTCGTCGGGGTGGCGGGGGAGGGCCTTCGACATCAGGGTGGCGCCCTCGGCGGTGACCACCAGGTCGTCCTCGATGCGGATGCCCATGCCGCGCAGCTCGGCGGGCAGCGTCAGGTCGTCGGGCTGGAAGTACAGGCCCGGCTCGACCGTCAGGACGTTGCCCTCCTCCAGCACGCCGTCGAGGTAGACCTCGGCCCGCGACCTGGCGCAGTCGTGCACGTCGAGGCCGAGCATGTGGCCGCTGCTGCACAGCGTGTAGCGCCGGTACAGGCCCGACTCCATGAGGGCGTCGGGGGAGTCCTTCAGCAGGCCCCAGTCGTGCAGGCCCTCGCAGATGACGCGCATGGCCGCCAGGTGGAAGTCGCGGAAGCTCGCGCCGGGCTTCAGCGCCCCGATGCCGGCGTCCTGGGCGGCCAGCACCAGCTCGTACGCCTGCCGCTGCGCCGGGGTGAACCGGCCCGACAGCGGGAACGTCCGGGTGACGTCGGCGGTGTAGAGGGTGTCGGTCTCGACGCCGGCGTCCAGCAGGAGCAGGTCGCCCTCGGCCAGCGCGCCGTCGTTGCGGATCCAGTGGAGCACGCAGGCGTGGGCGCCGGAGGCCACGATGCTGTCGTAGCCGACCGCGTTCCCCTCCAGGCGCGAGCGCAGCCCGAAGACGCCCTCCAGGTAACGCTCGCCGCGCGGGTGGCCGAGGGCCGCGGGCAGGGCGCGCACGACGTCCTCGAAGCCGCGCACGGTGGCGTCCACGGCCGACTGCAGCTCGCCGACCTCCCACTCGTCCTTGACCAGCCGCATCTCCGACAGGAACACCTCCAGCTCGGCGTCGCGGCCGCCCGCCGGCACCAGCGCGTCGACGGAGGCGTCGACGCCGCGCAGCACCCGGGCCGGGCCCTCGGAGCGCAGGTCGCGGATATGCGCGCACTCGATCTGGTACAGCTCCGACGCCTCGGCCAGGTCGGGCCTGCGGCCCACCCAGAACTCGCCGTAGCGGCGGTCGCGGTAGAACTCCTCGCCCTCCTCGCGCGGCGAGCGCGGGCGCACGTACAGCACGGCCTGCCCGGACGGCTCGATGACCAGCACGTCGCCGGGCTCGCCCGCGCCCGTCAGGTAGGAGTACGCGCTGTGCGGACGGAACCGGTAGTCGCTGTCGTTGCTGCGCACCTTGAGCGTGCCCGACGGGACGACCAGCCGCTCACCGGGGAAGCGCGCGGCCAGCGCCGCCCTGCGCCGGGCCGCCCAGGGAGCGATCGGCAGCGCGGTCACGCCGGTGCGCCGGGTGTCGGCCCAGCCGGTGCGCATGAACGCGGCCAGCTCCGGGGTGATGGGCAGGTCGTGGCTTCCGGTGTTGAGCTGCTCGGTCATCGATGCCTTCCACGTCGTCGGAGATGCGGCAAGTCAGCCTACGTGACCGCTTGACGGGGTCCCCACTCGGTTGTTTGCCTGTGAGGACCGGGCATAAGCCGGCCCTCGGCCGGGGACAACGGGAGCAGAGGTGGTGCACATGCTCATCGGGACGATCCTGCGCAACAAGGGAAGCGCTGTCACCACGGTGGCGCCGGCGGCGACAGTACGGGAACTGCTCGGCAAGCTCGCCGACCACAACATCGGCGCGGTCGTCGTCTCCACCGACGGCACGACGATCCAGGGGATCGTCTCCGAGCGCGACGTGGTGCGGCGGCTGCACGACCGGGGCCCCGAGATCCTCGACGCGCCGGTCTCCTCGATCATGACGACCGAGGTCCGCACGGCCGGGCCCGGCGACAACGTCGACGAGCTGCGCCGCACGATGACCACCCACCGGTTCCGCCACATGCCCGTGGTCGAGAACGGCCGCCTGGTGGGCATCGTCAGCATCGGCGACGTGGTCAAGAGCGCGATCGAGGAGCTGGAGACGGAGAAGGCGTCGCTCGTCGACTACCTCCACCGCTGACCGGGGCGTTGACAGGGGCGTCGATGGAGATGGCACCCTTGGGTCCGTGACGTACGGCCCCCCTGAGCCCCCTCGGGCGACGAGCAGTCCGCCGATCATCCTGCTCGTGTCCGGGCTGGCCGCCGTGGTGGCCTTCATCCTGGGCATCTTCGTCGGGTACGGCGCGGAGGGCTCGTCGGCCTCGCCGGCCCCCAGGGTCACGGTGACGGTCGAGGGCACCGGGCCGCCCTCGGCCTCCGTCCCCGCCACCCAGCCCGCCCCGACGGACGCCCCGCAGACCGGCCCCCTCCAGACGGACCCCCTCCAGACCGGCCCTGCTCAGACCGGCCCGGCCCAAACCGGTCCCACGCAACCTGGACCGGCACAGACCGGTCCCACGCAGCCCGGACCCGCGCAGACCGGGCCGATGGCCGGGATGCGCACGTTCGTCGTGGGCGTGGACATGCAGCCCGGCACCTACCGGACGACCGGTCCCGTCGCGGGCTCCACGAACTGCTTCTGGGCCCGGCTGAACAGCACGTCCCCCGACCTCGGCGCGGTGATCAACGCGGGCGCGCCGACCGGCCCGGCGAGCGTCACCATCGAGCCGGGCGACAAGGCGTTCCAGACGGCCGGATGCGCACAGTGGACCAAGGCGTGACGGCTGCCGTGACCGGTGGGTTCGACCTCCTGGTCGTCGGCGACGCCAACCCCGACATCGTGCTGACGGGCGCGCCGCGCGACCTGGCGTACGGCCAGCGCGAACAGCTCGTCGCGGGCGGCGACCTGGTCCTCGGCGGGTCCGGCGCGATCACCGCGTGCGGGGCCGCCAGGCTCGGCCTGCGCACCGCCTTCGCCGGCGTTTCGTGCTCGGCGCGCTGGCCGAGCGCGGGGTGGACGTCTCCCACTGCGTCTCCGACCCCGAGCACCACGGCCATGACCGTGGTGCTCGCCGACGGGACGGACCGGGCCATCCTCACCTCGCCGGGCTGCCTGCCGTACCTGACCGCCGCGGACGTGCCGCGCGGCCTGGCCCGGCACGTGCACGTGTCGTCGTACTTCCTGCAGCCGGGACTGGCGGACGGGCTGCCCGCGCTGCTGGCGGAGCTGCGCGCGGCGGGCGCCACGACCTCGCTGGACACCAACGACGACCCGGCCGGCCGCTGGGACGGCCTGGCGGACGTGCTCGCCGCCACCGACGTGTTCCTGCCCAACGCCGGCGAGGCCAGGGCGATCGCGGCCCGCCTGTCCGGCGTCCGTGACGGGCCGCTGGAGGCCGTCGCGGCGCGGCTGGGCGCCCTCGGACCGGCCGTCGTCGTCAAGGACGGCGCGGCCGGCGGCACCGCCGCCCAACCCACCTGGGACGACCTGTGAAGACCGCCCCGCCGTGTCGTTGCGCGGGTGAGTCCCGCTGGAGGAGGATGCGCTCAGCCCAACAAGGAGGATGACATGTCGGTGTTGCAGAGCTTCCTGGACAGCGTGCGCGGCGGTGCCATCGAGGTGGTCGACCTCACCGCGCCCCTGTCCTCCGAGACGCCGATCCTCCAGTTGCCCGAGCCGTTCGGCAACACCATCCCGTTCCGGCTGGAGGAGATCAGCCGTTACGACGACCGCGGCCCCGCCTGGTACTGGAACGACATCCACACCGGCGAGCACTCCGGCACCCACTTCGACGCGCCCGTCCACTGGGTCACCGCCCGCGACGGCCAGGACGTCTCCCAGGTGCCCGTACGCAGCCTGATCGCGCCCGCGATCGTGCTCGACTTCGCCGCCGAGGCGGCCAAGGACCCCGACTTCCTCCTGCAGATCGACCACGTCAAGGAATGGGAACGCGCCAACGGCCCGCTGCCCGACGGCGGCTGGCTGCTCTACCGCACCGGCTGGGACGCCCGCTCCGCCGACCAGGCCGCCTTCCTCAACGCCGACGAGACCGGCCCCCACTCGCCGGGCATCTCGGTCGAGTGCGCGTCCTGGCTGGCCGCCGAGACCCCGATCCTCGGGCTCGGCGTGGAGACCGTCGGCACCGACGCCGGGGCCGCCCACTCCTTCGACCCGCCCTTCCCCTGTCACTCCTTCCTGCTCGGCGCGGGCAAGTACGGCCTGACCCAGCTCCGCAACCTCGACCGCCTGCCGGTGACCGGGGCCGCCGTGGTCGCCCCGCCGCTGCCCATCGTGGGCGGCTCCGGCAGCCCCGTCCGCGTCCTGGCCCTGGTGGAACGTTGACCGTCCCGGAGACGGCGGCCGCTGCGGTCGGCCGGGCGCTGGCCGCCGGCGGCGTCCGCACGGCGTTCGGGGTGGTCGGCAGCGGCAACTTCCACGTCACGAACGCGCTGGTCGAGCACGGCGTGCGGTTCGTCGCCGCGCGGCACGAGGGCGGGGCGGCGACCATGGCCGACGCCTACGCCAGGATGAGCGGCGAGGTCGGCGTCGTCACGGTCCACCAGGGGCCCGGGCTGACCAACGCGATGACGGGGATCGCCGAGGCGGCCAAGAGCCGTACGCCGATGATCGTCCTGGCCGGTGAGGCGACGGACGCGCGCTCCAACTTCCACATCGACCAGGACGCCCTGGCCGCGGCGGTCGGCGCGGTCCCCATGCGCCTCACGGACGCCGCGCGGGCCGAGGAGCAGGCGCTCGAAGCCTTCCGCGTGGCCTCGCAGGAACGCCGCACGGTCCTGCTGAACCTGCCGCTCGACGTGCAGTCCGCCCCCTCCCGCTCCCGCGCCCCCGCACCTGCCCTGACCGGCGCGGCCGGATCCGACCGGGCAGCCGCACTGGACACGACGGCCGGATCCGACCGGGCAGCCGCGGACGACGCGACGGCCGAGCTGCGGCGGCTGCTGGCCGGGGCGCGGCGGCCGGTGTTCGTCGCGGGCCGTGGCGCCCGGCACGCCCGCCGCGAGCTGGAGGCGCTGGCCGACCGCACCGGCGCCCTGCTGGCCACCTCCGCCGTCGCCAAGGGCCTGTTCCGCGGCAGCCCCTGGGACCTCGACGTGAGCGGCGGCTTCGCCACCCCGCTGGCCGCCGAGCTGATCCGCGGCGCGGACCTGATCGTCGGCTGGGGCTGCGCCCTCAACATGTGGACGACCCGCCACGGCACGCTGATCCCGCCGGAGGCGAAGGTGGCGCAGGTCGACCTCGACCCGGCGGCCGTCGGCGCGCACGTCCGGGCCGACCTGGGCGTGGTCGGGGACGTCCGCGCCGTGGCGGCGGCCCTGACCGGGCCGGGCGGCGCCGCGCCGGGTTACCGGTCGGCCGAGCTGGCCCGGCGGATCAGGGACGAGGGGCGCTGGCGCGCGGTGCCGTACCGGGACGAGAGCGGCGCGGGCCGCATCGACCCGAGAACGCTCACCATCGCCCTGGACGACCTGCTCCCGAGCGAGCGCGTCGTGTCCGTCGACTCGGGCAACTTCATGGGATACCCCTCGATGTTCCTGGACGTGCCGGACGCGGGCGGGTTCTGCTTCACCCAGGCGTTCCAGTCGGTCGGGCTCGGCCTGGCGACCGCGATCGGGGCCGCCCTGGCCCGTCCGGACCGGCTCCCGGTGGCCGCCCTGGGCGACGGCGGCGCGTTCATGGGCATCGCCGAGCTGGAGACCGTCGTCCGGCTGGGGCTGCCCATGGTGGTCGTGGTCTACGACGACGAGGCGTACGGGGCGGAGGTGCACCACTTCGGGCCGCACGGGCATCCGCTCGGCACGGTCCGCTTCCCGCCCGCCGACCTGGCCGCGATCGCCCGGGGCCACGGGTTCGCGGCGGTGACCGTCACGGACGCCGCCGGGCTGGCGGGCGTGGCCGAATGGCTCAAGGGGCCCAGGGACCGCCCGTTGCTGGTGCACGCCAAGATCACCGGGGAACATGGCTCCTGGTGGCTGGAGGAGGCCTTCAAGGGCCACTGAGCGGGGCCAGGGACGGGGGCGGTCAGAGTTTGCGGTAGGTGCGGGCCTCTTCGGCGGCGGCCAGCACCTCCGCCAGTGACCCGCCCGTGCACGCCGCCACGCACGCCGCCACCGCCCCCTCCACGAACGGCACGTCCGCGATCACCACCCGCCCGTCCTCCTCCAGCAGCCGGGCGGTCAGCACCGAGCTGCCGAGGTCGGGGATGATCAGCACGCCGTCGCCCCGGTCCACGCTGCGCACCGCCTGCTCGACGAGGTCGAAGCTGGTGCCCAGGCCGCCGTCCGCGGTGCCGCCGGCCGCCGCCACCGGCACGGGCTCCGCGGCGATCCCCAGGGCCAGCGCCGCCGTCTCGGCCGCCAGCCCGGCACTGTGCGAAACCAGCACCACCCCGACCATCAGCCCTCCGCCCGCCCCTGGCCCGCTGCGCGGTTCCGGGCCACCGTGGCCAGGGCGCGCATGATCAGGGCCGCCGAGGCCGCTCCCGGGTCCTCGTGGCCCACGCTGCGTTCGCCCAGGTAGCTGGCCCGGCCCTTGCGGGCCTGGAGGGGGATCGTCTCGCGCGCGCCCTCGGCCGCCGCGTCCGCCGCCCGTTCGAACGCCTCCAGCGCCCCGATGCCGTCCCGTACGGCCAGGGCCAGCGACCGGGAGGCCGGGACCAGCGCGTCCACCATGGTCTTGTCGCCCACGGCCGCCTTGCCCAGCCGTTCCAGCGCGACCACTCCCTCCTCGAACGCCGCCTCGAAGCGGGCCAGCGTCACCGGGGACTCCAGCGTCCGGCCCATCTGGCGGAACATCGACCCGTACAGCGGGCCGGAGGCGCCGCCGACGCGGCGGATGAGGGCCGTGCCCGCGTCGGTCAGCACCTGCCCGGGGGAGCCCGGCGGCCGGTCGGCCAGCGCCTTGGCGACCTCGGTGAAGCCGCGGTCGAGGTTCGCGCCGTGGTCGGCGTCGCCGATGGCCGCGTCGAGGTCCGTCAGCCGTTCGCGGTCGCGGCGGACCAGCCGGGCCGCCTCGTCGAGCCAGTCCGCGAAGAAGCGGGTGTCCATCAACGCCCCCAGCGCAGCGCCGGGGTCTCGACGGGCGCGTCCCAGAGCCGGATGAGCGGGTCGTCGACCCGGCACACGGTGACCGAGAAGCCCTGCATGTCCAGGCTCGTCACGTAGTTGCCGACGAGCGAGCGGGCCACCCGCGCGTCCTTGCCCTTCACGAACGCCGCGACCTCGGCGAACAGCACGTACAGCTCCATGAGCGGGGTGCCGCCCATGCCGTTGACCATGACCAGCAGGTCGCCGCGGAGCGGCAGGTCGCTGTGCAGTGCCTCCATGGCGACGGCGGCCAGCTCGCGGGCCGAGGCCATCGGCGCCCGCGTGCGGCCGGGCTCGCCGTGGATGCCGATGCCCAGCTCCACGTCCGTCTCGGGCAGGTCGAACGTCGGCTTGCCCGCCGACGGCGTCGTGCACGAGGTCAGCGCGATGCCGAAGGACCTGCTGCGCTCGTTCACCTCGGCGGCCACCCTGGCCACCTCGGTCAGCGGCGCGCCCTCCTCGGCCAGCGCGCCGGCGATCTTCTCCACGAACAGCGTCGCGCCCGTGCCGCGCCGCCCGGCCGTGTAGAGCGAGTTCTGGACGGCCACGTCGTCGTCGACCAGCACGGAGGCCACGTCGTTGTCCTCGGCCAGCTCGGCGGCCATCTCGAAGTTGAGCACGTCGCCGGTGTAGTTCTTGACGATGTGCAGCACCCCGGCGCCGCCGTCGACGGCCTTGGTGGCCTCGATGATCTGGTCGGGCACGGGCGAGGTGAAGATCTCGCCGGGGCAGGCGGCGTCCAGCATGCCGTGGCCGACGAACCCGGCGTGCAGCGGCTCGTGGCCCGAGCCGCCGCCCGACACCAGCCCCACCTTGCCGGGGCGCGGCCCCGCGGCCCGGTAGACCACGCGGTTCTGGACCCTCAGCGCGGGATGGGCCGCGGCCATGCCGTTCAGCGCGTCCTCCACCACGGAGTCGGCGGTGTTGATGAGCTTCTTCATGGTCAAAACATCTGCCCGTTCTCACGGGAGGGCAAGCGCCGCCGCGTGAACAGGGGGGATGTCCTACGATCTCGTGACCCGAGCCGATCTTTTCCGGGCGGGACGAGGTCTCCCGGGTGGCCTGCCGACCGGCGTGAGTAGGCTACCTTCTGCTCATGGCTGAGATTGTGTACCCGCCGGTGATCGCCGCCGCGCGGACCCTCTTTCGCGTGCTCGACTACCGCTTCCACATGGAGGGCACCGAGCACGTGCCGCGGACCGGGGGAGCGGTGCTGGTGAGCAATCACATCAGCTATCTCGACTTCATCTTCGCGGGGTTCGCCGCGGTGCCGTCCAAGCGGCTGGTGCGCTTCATGGCCAAGCAGGACGTCTTCGACCACCGTGTCTCCGGGCCGCTGATGCGCGGCATGCACCACATCCCGGTCGACCGCGGGGCCGGGGCCGGCTCGTACGCCACCGCGCTGCGCAAGCTCAAGGCCGGTGAGGTGGTGGGCGTCTTCGCCGAGGCCACGATCAGCCGCTCCTTCACCGTCAAGGAGATCAAGAACGGCGCGATCCGCATGGCCCAGGCCACCAACGTGCCGGTCATCCCGGTCGCCCTGTGGGGCAGTCAGCGATTGTGGACCAAGGGCCGCCCCAAGCAGCTCACCCAGCGGCACGTGCCGATCACCATCCTGGTGGGTGAGCCGTTCCACCCCAAGCGCGGGGAAGACGTCAACCAGCACACCGTCGACCTGCACACGCGCCTGTCGGAGCTGGTCGACCGGGCGCAGCGCACCTATCCCGAGGTGCCGCCGGGCGTGTGGTGGCAGCCCGCGCACCTGGGCGGCACCGCGCCCACGCCCGAGGAGGCGGCCGCCATGGACGCCGCCGAGGCCGAGGCCCGCGCCCAGAGGGACTGAGCCCGCCTGAGCCCGCCTGAACCGGTCAGATGGCGGCCTGGTAGGCGCTGGCGCGCATGCCCGCCAGCAGGCCCGCCGTCTGCTCCGGCGTGTAGCGGCGCACCGGGTCGTGGTGGAGCAGCCCCTCGATGAGCGGGCGCATCACCCCGGCCCGCCGCGGCGGCGGGTACGGGCCGCTGCGGGCCATGCCGAGCACCGTGGCCGCGTCCTGCCCGGGGTAGGGCGGCTGGCCCTCGACGGCGCTGTAGAGCGTCGCGCCGAAGGACCACATGTCGGCCTCCTTGCTGGCCGGCCCGCCGTGCAGCCGCTCCGGGGCCATGAACGCGGGCGTCCCGCGCAGCCGCCGCGAGGTCGTCATGCGGATGTCGCCCTCGGCCGTGGCGATGCCGAAGTCGGTCAGCACCACGCGGTCGCCGGTCAGCATCACGTTCGCGGGCTTGACGTCGCGATGGAGCACGCCGGCCTTGTGCGCGGTGCGCAGCGCGGCGAGCAGGTGCTGGCCGATCGCCACCACCGACTGCGCGGGCAACGTGCCCACCTGGGAGAGCAGCTGGTGGAGTGAGAGCCCGTGCAGGTACTCCATCACGATCCAGAGCTTGCCGCCCACTTCCATCAGGTCGTGGACCGTGACGATGTTGGGGTGCGTCAGGCCGGCCGCCATCCGGGCCTCACGCAGCACCCGGCGGCGAACCATCTCGGCCTCACCGGCCAGAGTCAGCTCCTTCAACGCCACCTCTCGGTGGAGGAGCCGATCGAACGCCCGCCAGACGACTCCCATACCCCCACGACCGGCCTCCTCGTTCAGGAGGTACCGTCCGCCGATCTCCCGCATACCATCCCCTCAAGCTCGGGGATAATCATGTCATCTCCGCACACGGCATAGGGTGCCTAACGTGATCTGGATATGTCGGGAAGTGTAGGTTCGCTGGTCAGCGCCGCAGAAATTCGCCCAGGCAGGGCGCGCCACACGAGCCCTACCGCCACCAGGCACAGCCCCGCGGCCCCGGCCAGGACGGCGGCCAGCCCGAACAGGTCACCCGCCAGGCCGCCGAGCGCCGCGCCCACCGGCATGCCGCCCATGCCGACCAGCCGGTAGGCGGAGTTCACCCGTCCCAGCATCTCGCCGGGGATCAGCCGCTGGCGGATCGAGACGACCAGCACGTTGGCCGCCGCCCCCGTCACGCCCCACACCACCGCGACCGGGTACAGCGCCCACGGCGACGGCACGAGCATGGGGACGAGCAGCAGCAGGCTGCTGACCAGCCACGCCCCGACCAGCGTGCCGGCCTCGCCGATCAGCCGCGTGACCGGCCCGGTCAGCGGTGAGCCGAGCACCGCGCCGGCCGCGAACGCGGTCATCATGAGGCCGTAGCCGCTCGGGTCGAGGCCGATGCGCGACCCGTCGCCGACGGCCCACAGGACGAAGACGGCGAAGTATCCGGCGCTGGCCAGGTTCAGCATGCCCGCGGAGATCGCCAGTTTGCGCAGCAGCCGGTGGGCCCACAGGTAGCGCAGCGCCTCGGCGATGTCGGCGCGCAGCGGGCGGCGCGGCCCGGACGCGGCCGGAGCGGCCCGGAAGGAGCCGGCCATGCCGGTCAGCAGCAGGGCGGCGGCGGCGTACAGGAGGGCGGGGGCGCCGAAGAGGGCGGCGGGCAGCAGGCCGGCGAGCAGCCCGGCCACCGGCGCGCCGACGAAGTCGTTGCCGACGGTCTGGACGCCGACGATCCGGGCGTTGGCCCTGGTGAGGTCGTCCTTGGCGACGGTCATGGGCAGGACGGACTGCGCCGAGGTGTCGGCGAAGACCTCGCTCACCCCGGCCGCGAAGACCACCGCGAGCAGCGTCCACAGGTTCAGCAGGCCCGCCGTCGCCAGCAGCGCAGCCACCGCCAGCACCGCCGTACGCGCGGCGTTGGCCAGCGTCATGATCCGGCGGCGGTCGACCCGGTCGGCCACGGCCCCCGCGTGCAGCGCCAGCAGCAGCCAGGGCGCGGTCGCGGCGGCCCCGGCCAGCGACACCAGCGTGGGGGAGCGGGTCATGGACACGGCCAGCAGCGGCGCGCCGACCCGCAGGACACCGTCGGCCAGGTTCGACAGCGCGGTGGACGACCACAGGAACCAGAAGGCCCGCCCGAGACGGTTCACGACTCACTCCGATAGTGTGTAAAGAAAAGTGTGCATAGATTCCTTTGCAAAGATAGGCTTGCACAGTGACAGACGGCAAGGGCTTTTCCGCCCGTACCCTCGACGCGAAGGCGCTGAAGTCGTTCGCGCACCCGCTGCGGCTGCGCATCTACGAGCTGCTCGACGAGCACGGCCCGGCCACCGCCACCGGCCTGGCCGGCCTGCTCGGGCAGAACACCGGGGCCACCAGCTACCACCTGCGCGAGCTGGCCCGCCACGGCATGATCGAGATCGCGCCCGAGCTCGGCCGGGGCAAGGAGAAGTACTGGCGGATCACGCCCGGGGGCTTCAGCTTCGGACCGGCGAAGGACAACCCCGAGGAGGTCGACGCCGCGCTGAGATTCCTGCTGGACGACATGGTCCGGCAGCGCGGCGCGGAGCTGACCCGGTGGCGGGAAGGCGCGCTGCGGGCTCCCGAGGAATGGGTTCAGGCCGGCGTGTTCGCCCGCCGCTCGCTGCGGCTCACCCCCGAGGAGACGGCCGACCTGCGCGACCGGGTGCTGGAGGTGCTGGACCGCTTCCGCCGCCTGTCGGACGGCAGGGACGCCCCCGCCGACGGCGCCCACGTCGTCGTGCACTTCGACGTCCTGCCGCTCGGGGCCACGGGCGACCCGCCCGCGCAGGACCGGTCCTGACCCCTGCGACGCGCGGCGCCCCCGTCCCCGGAGGGACGGGGGCGCCGTGGCCGGACGGTCAGGAGAGCAGGCTCATGGCCCGCTCGACGGTGCCCTCGGGCGCCTTGGCGGGCGAGCCCGCGTCGAACGGCGGCTGCGGGTCGTACTCGATCGCGAGCTGCACCGCCTGGGCCGTCTCGACGCCGTCGGCCTGGGCCAGCAGGGTCAGGGCCATGTCGATCCCGGCCGACACCCCGGCGGCCGTCACGATCTTGCCCTCGGTGACGACGCGCTCGCCCGCCGGCTCTGCGCCGACGCCCGCCAGGCCGTCCAGCACCGCCCAGTGGGTGGTCGCGCGCACGCCCTTGAGCAGCCCCGCCGCGCCCAGCACGTACGAGCCGCTGCACACCGACGTCGTCCACCGCGTGTGCTCGTGGGCCTCGCGCAGCCAGCCGAGCAGCGCCTCGTCCGACATCGCCTCCAGGGTGCCGGGCCCGCCGGGCACGATCACCACGTCGGGACGCGGCAGGTCGGCGTAGGAGGCGGTGGCGGCGATCGACAGGGTGCCCTGGTCGTCGGTCACCGGCCCCACCTCCCCGGCCACGAACGTCACCGTGACGCCGGGCGCGAACGCCAGCACCGTGTAGGGGCCGACCGCGTCGAGAGCGGTGAAACGGGGATAAAGCGGGATTGCCACATGCATGGTGTCATTTCTCCTTCGACTGGAATCTGCGGCGGTGCTCGCCCGGCGACACCCGCCAGTGGCGGCGGAAGACGCGGTAGAGGGTCTCCGGCGTGCCCAGGCCCGCCTCCCTGGCCACGGTCTCCAGGGGGTGCCCGGTGACCTCCAGGAGGCGTCTGGCGGCGTCGGCGCGGCTGCGTTCGACGTACCGGCCGGGTGGCAGGCCGGTCTGCTCGGTGAAGACGCGGGAGAAGTGCCGTTCGCTCATCCCGACGCGCCGGGCGAGCGCGGGCACGCTCAGGTCGGCGGCCGGGTTGGCGTCGATGTAGCCCTGCAGCTCCCGCAGGGGGAGGCTGCGCGGCGTCATGGCCCGCATCGGCGCGCTGAACTGGCTCTGCCCGCCCGGCCGGTGCAGGTAGACGACGAGCCCGCGGGCGACGTCGCGGGCCAGCTCGTGGCCGTGGTCCCTGGCCACCAGCGCGAGCGCGAGGTCCACGCCGGACAGCACGCCCGCCGAGGTCCACACGTTGCCGTCCTCGATGTAGAGCGGGTCGGGGTCCACCTCGACGTCGGCGTAGCGGTGGCGCAGGTCGTCGGCCGACAGCCAGTGGGTGGTGGCCCGGCGGCGGCCGAGCAGCCCGGCCTCGGCCAGCAGGAAGGCCCCGTTGCAGACCGAGGCCACCCGTCCCGCCCGCGCGGCCAGAGCGGCGACCGCCCCGACCAGCGCGCGGTCCTCCAGCTGCCGGGGCACCGACAGCCCGCCGGCCACCATGAGCGTGTCGATCGGCCCCGACACCTCGCCGAGCGCCCCCGCCATGACGGTGACCCCGTTCGACGCGCTCACCGCCCCCGCCGCCACACCGGCCACCTCGACCCGGTAACCCCGTCCCCGGGCGATCAGGTCGGCGGTCGCGAACACGTCCGCCGGCCCGGCCATGTCCAGCAACTGGAAGCCCGGGAAGACGACGATCACGATCCGTCGCTGCATGCCTTCATGCTGGTCGCGGCCCTGCATTGGCGTCAATGACACAAACCTTGCACATTACGCCACCCGCTCCCGCCTGCTGGCAGTGGCGGGTTACACTTATTACAGATATCGAGGGTCGGAGGTGGTCATGCCCCGCAGCGGCGTCCTGGCCGGCGCGACGCGCGTCGAAGCCGACAGCGGTGACCGCAAGCTGCTCGAACATCTGGAGGCGACGGCTGCCGCAGGGAACGCGTCGCTGGTGCTGCGCGGGCCGGACGGCACCGACCTCGTGCTGCCGCGCTCGTTGGTCAGGCTCCTGGTCGCCGCGGCCCACGACCTCGGCAAGGGACACGCCGTCTGGGCCCTGCCCGCCGAAGTCCTGTTGAGCCCCAACGAGGTCGCGGAGTTGCTCGGCCTGTCGCGTCCCTTCGTCGTGCGACTGCTGGACGAGGGCGAGATCCCCGCGCAACGTCTTCCAGGCAGCCGCCATCGTGTCGTTCGCCTGGAAGATGTCCTGGAGTTCCAGGATCGCCGGGAGCGTCGCGCCGAAGCCCGTCGCAGGATCATGGAGGTCGCCGAGGAGGCGGAACTACCCTACTGATCTCCCGAGGGATGTTGGCTGATGGCGCGGGTCTTCGTCGACACCAACGTGCTGTTCCCGTTCTCGCTGATGGACCTCATGCTCGCGCTGACCGAGGACGCCGTGCACACGTGGGTCTGGAGCGATCACCTGCTGTCAGAATGGGAACGTGTCATCGTGCGCGAGCAGCACCGCTCTGCCCATGCGGCGGCGCGCATCGGGGAGGTGATCCGTGAGTTCTTCGCCGACAGCCGGATCTCCGAGGACGACTACAAGCACCTGATCGATCAGATGGAGGGCCCCGACCTCGACGACCGCCATCATATGGCTGCCGCGATAGCGGGTCGCGCCCGGACTCTGGTCACCTGGAACGTCACGGACTTCCCGGCGTCGTTCCTCGGCCGCCACGGGGTGAGCGTCAGCACTCCCGATGCGTACCTGTGCTCGCTGCTGAGCCGCAGTTCGCGTGAGGTGCTGGGCGTGCTGGCCCGGATGGCGGCGGGGAAACGCCGTCCGCCCATGACCACGTACGACGTCCTCACTGCGCTGGACAGGGCAGGGGTTCCCGGCTTCGCCAGAGGAGCGCGGAATTTGCTGACGATCGTAGAGGGCGGTTTCTGATGAGAATTGGAGACGGCCGGCACCCCTGTGGGGGTGCCGGCCGTGGCTCTTGGGGGCGTCAGCCCATGTGGGGGTAGCGGTGGTCGGTCGGCGGGACGAAGGTCTCCTTGATCGTGCGGGCGTTCACCCAGCGGATCAGGTTGAAGATCGAGCCGGCCTTGTCATTGGTGCCCGAGGCGCGCGCGCCGCCGAACGGCTGCTGGCCCACGACCGCGCCCGTCGGCTTGTCGTTGACGTAGAAGTTGCCCGCCGCGAAGCGCAGCCGCTCCGAGGCCGCGGCGATGGCGTACCGGTCCTGGGCGATGATCGAGCCGGTCAGCGCGTACGGGGCGATGCCCTCCATCTGGTCGAGCACCGTGTCGAAGTCGCGGTCCTCGTAGACGTGCACGCCGAGGATCGGCCCGAAGTACTCCTTGACGAAGATCTCGTCCGTCGGGTCGGCGCACTCCAGGATGGTCGGCTTGACGAAGTAGCCGACGCCGGAGTCGTAGGAGCCGGTGAGCACGTCGATGTTCGAGGCGGCCCGGGCCCGGTCGATGGCGTCCTTGTGCTTGGCGAAGGCCCGCTCGTCGATGACCGCGCCCATGAACGTCGACAGGTCGGCTGCCACGTCGCCCACGGTCAGCGACTCGGCCACGCCCACGAAGTCGTCACGCATGCGGTTCCACACCGAACGCGGCACGTACGCCCGCGAGGCCGCCGAGCACTTCTGGCCCTGGTACTCGAAGGCGCCCCTGACGAGGGCGGTCGAGAGCACCGCCGGGTCGGCCGACGGGTGGGCCAGCACGAAGTCCTTGCCGCCGGTCTCGCCCACCAGGCGCGGGTAGCCGTGGTAGGAGGCGATGTTGGCGCCGATCGTGCCCCACAGGTGCTGGAAGGTGGGGGTCGAGCCGGTGAAGTGCACGCCGGCCAGGGCCGGGTGCGTCATCGCGACCTCGGAGACGGCCTGCCCGTTGCCGGTGACCATGTTGATCACGCCCGGCGGCAGCCCGGCCGCCTCCAGCAGGCGCATCGTGTGGTGCGCGGCGAGCTGCTGCGTCGGCGACGGCTTCCAGACGACAACATTGCCCATCAAAGCGGCAGAAGTCGGCAAATTTCCGGCGATGGCGGTGAAGTTGAACGGCGTGATCGCCAGCACGAACCCCTCAAGGGGCCGGTACTCCATCCGGTTCCACACGCCGGGCGACGAGATCGGCTGGTCGGAGTAGAGCTGACGGGCGTAGGTCACGTTGAAGCGCAGGAAGTCGATCAGCTCGCAGGCCGCGTCGATCTCCGCCTGCTGCGCCGACTTCGACTGGCCCAGCACGGTGGCCGCGTTCAGCGTCTGGCGCCACGGGCCGGCCAGCAGGTCGGCGGCCTTGAGGAAGACCGCGGCCCGCTCGTCGAAGGACAGCGCCCGCCAGGCGGGCGCCGCCCGCAGGGCGCTGTCGATGGCGTCCTGCACGTCCTGAGCCGTAGCGTCGTTGGTACGGCCCAGGACGGAGGCATGGTTGTGCGGCTGCACCACGTCGATGGGCGCGCCGCCGCCGAGCCGCTGCTCGCCGTCGATGGTCATGGTCAGGTCGACGGGGGAGCCGGCCAGCTCCTTGATGCGGTCCTCCAGTGCCGAACGCTCGGCGCTGCCCGGCGCGTAGCCGAGCACGGGCTCGTTCACGGGGACGGGGACGTTGCTGATGGCATCCATTTACTTACCCCCAAGGGCACGAAGGAAGAAGGCGACGTTGGCGGGGCGCTCGGCCAGCCGGCGCATGAAGTAGCCGTACCAGTCGTCGCCGTAGGGGACGTACACGCGGACCGTGTGGCCGGCCCCGGCCAGGGCCTCCTGCCGGTCGGTCCGGATCCCGTAGAGCATCTGGAACTCGTGGTCGCCGAGCGTGCGGCCGAAGCGGTCGGCGAGCAGCTCGGTGATGGAGATCAGCCGGTCGTCGTGCGTGGCCACCATGGGGTAACCCTTCCCCGCCATGAGGATGCGCAGGCATCGCACGTACGCCTTGTCCACGGCCTGCTTGTCCTGGTGCGCGACCGAGGCGGGCTCGCGGTAGGCGCCCTTGACCAGCCGGACGCGCGAGCCCTCGTGGGCCAGGTCGCGGCAGTCTTCCTCGCTGCGGAACAGGTAGGCCTGGATCGCCACGCCGGTGGACGGGTAGTCCTCGCGCAGCTTGCGCAGGATGCCCAGCGTCGAGTCGACGGTGGTGTGGTCCTCCATGTCGAGCGTCACGGTCGAGCCATTGGCCGCGGCGGCGGCGCAGATCTCGCGGGCGTGCTCCAGGGCCATGCCGTCGTCGAGCCGCTGCCCGACCGCCGACAACTTGACCGACACCTCGCCCCGGGTGCCGAGCTGGAGCGGCTTCAGCGCCTCCAGCAGCGTCACGTACGCCTGCGCCACGGTCTCGGCGGCGCGCGCGTCGCGCGTCTCCTCGCCGAGGTGGTCGACGGTCACGGCCAGGTTGGCGTCACGCAGCCGTTCGATGGCGTTCCGGGCCTCCTGGACGCTCTCGCCCGCGACGAACCGGTCCACCACCTTGCGGGTGAGCGGAAAGCCTGACACGGAACGGCGCACGACGCCGCTCCCGGAGGCGGCAAGGAGCAGTTGACCCAACATGCCTCAAGTCTAGAAAGCCCAGGTCAGAGGGGGCCATGAACGCGCGTAACGATCGATGTGGCAGGCTGTCATACAAATGCACAACACGTCCGACCTTCAGGAAATCGTCGACGAGATCGCCGCCACGCTCGGGGCGTCCGCGACGCTGGAGGACCGTTCGTTCCGGCTGCTCGCCTACGGCGCCCAGCACGGCGACATCGACACGGTCCGCCAGGAGTCGATCCTGCGCCGGCGCGCCACCGGCGAGGTGCGCGACTACTTCGAACGCTATGGCATCGCCAGGGCCGGCGGCCCGGTCAGGATCCCGGCCGACGCCGAGCTCAAGGTGCTGGCCCGGGTCTGCTGGCCGCTGCGGCACGGCGAGGTCACCTACGGCTACCTGTGGCTGCTGGATTCCGGCAGCCTCGCCGACGAGGCGCTGCGCCGCGTCGCGCCGCTGGTCGCCAGGGCCGCCGCGGCGCTCGCCCAGGAGGCCAGGAGCCGCCAGGACCTCGGCCGCGGCCTGCTCGCCCTGCTCTCCGCCGACCCCGAGGAACGCGCCGCGGCCTCCATCGAGGTCCCCGGCCCGGTCACCGCGGTCGCCGTGCGCGAGTCCAGCGAGCGCGTGGCCGCCCTCTGGACGCTCCCGCGCGGCGTGCTGGCCCGCACCGGCTCGCCCGTCGCCCTGCTGGCCCCCGCCCACCTGGCCGGAGAGGTCGCGCAGACCCTGCAGAGCGCGTACGGCACCGCCGCCGGCATCGGCGCCCCCAGGAACGACCCGGCCGAGGCGTGGCAGAGCTGGCGCGAGGCCCGCCAGGCGCTGCGCATCGCCGAGCACTTCCCCCGGCACGCCCCCATCGCCCGCTGGCAGGACCTGGGCGTGCACCGCCTGCTGGCCCGCCTCGGCCGCGCCGACCTGCGCGAGCTGGCCGCCGAGACCGCCGCCCTCGACGCCGAGCTGGCCCAGACGCTGGAGGTCTACCTCGATCTCGGCGGCCACGCCCAGAAGACGGCCGCCGAGCTGGGCGTCCACCGCCAGACCCTCTACTACCGCCTGGGCAAGGCCGAACGCCTCCTGCACCGGGACCTGTCCGACGGCGACGACCGGCTGACCGTGCACCTCGCGCTGAAGGCGGCCAGGCTGCTGCCTCAGGACAGCCGGTAGACCTTCACCCAGTCCACGTACATCGACACCGTCGCGGGGGTGGAGGAGTCGCGGCAGCGCGGCTCGCACACCACGTCGTTCTGCAGCGCCAGGCCCATGCGGTCGCCGTCGGGCACGTACGGGCCGCGGTAGTCCCACACCTTCCTGCCGTCCAGCCAGAACGTCAGCCGGCCGGGCAGCCAGTCCACGGCGGCGGTGTGCCAGCGGGTGAAGTCGGCCCGCAGCTGCCGTTGCGCCCGGCCGCGCCCGCCGTGCACGAAGATGCCGCCGCCCTGCCGGCGCGGGTCCACGATCTCGGCGAAGTCGACCTCGGCGTAACCGTCGCCCTCGCCCTGGGCGGTGGGCCACAGCAGCGCGACCGGCGTGTAGCCGTTGCCCGCCTCGGCCCTGAACCGCACCTCCCACCTGCCGTAGCGCTGGGTGAGCCGGGTGGCCACGCCGCCGGACAGATCCTTGCCGCCGTACCGGCCGCCCTTGAGGCGCAACATCCCGCCTGCGACCGTGGCGGCCCGGCCCGTACGGGGGTTACGGGCCGCGTCCGGCGAGTGGTAGACCATCCACCTGCCCGTGTCGACCGAGGAGCCGTCGAAGTTCTCGACGAGGACGGGCGCGCCCCACCTCGACGTCTCCGCCTGTGCGCTCTGGGGCAGGGCGAGGGCCGTGATCAGCGCCGCCACCGCCGCCCGCTTCGAACCGCGAGTAGACATGCGGACCATCGAAGCAAAGATCTCACTCCGGTAACAAGGGCCCCTTCCGGACAAGCTCCGGGAACGGCGAGAGGCGGGCGGCTTCCGCCGCCCGCCTCCCGCGCGGTCTCCGTCAGACGCAGGCCGACTCGTAGACGCGGACCAGTTCCTGGCTCACGCGCTCCCAGGAGTAGCGCGAGCGCGCCCGGTCGGCGCCGGCGTACCCGAGCGCGGTGCGCAGCGTCGGGTCGCACAGGATCTCGCGGGCCAGCCGCGCGGTGCGCGCCGGCCGGTCCGGCGGGACCAGCAGGCCGGTCACGCCGTCGATCACGGAGTCGAGGTGGGCGCCCACGGCCGAGGCGATCACCGGCACGCCGCAGGCCATGGCCTCCAGCGCGACGACGCCCGTCGCGGCCTCGCGCGGCACCGACACCACGGCGTCCGCGCTGCGCATGAGCTTCGGCACCGAGGCCCGCTTGACCTGCCCCAGCAGCGTCACCCGGTCGGCGACGCCGAGCTGCTCGGCCAGGGCGCGCAGCCGGCGCGCGTCCCTGTCGTCGTCCAGTTCCTCGGGCTCGGGGCCGCCGGCGATGACCAGCTCGACGTCCGTCAGCCCCTGCAGCGCCCGCACCGCCGTGTACGCCCCGCGCTCGGGGGACAGCGGGCCGACGTGCAGCAGCCGCTTGCGGGCGCCCTTGGTGGCGATCGCCCCGCGCCGCTGGAAACGCTCGGTGTCCACACCGTGTGGCACGATCGCGATGTTCCCGCGCGGCACGCCCAGCCTGATCAACGCCGACTCCTCGTCGCCCGAGCCGGCGATGACCGCCTTGGCCCGGCGTCCGAGCGCCCGCTCCAGCTTCTGGTGCGCGGCGTCCACGGTGTGGAAGGTCTGCATGACCGGAACGTCCAACCCCTTGGCGCCCGCCACGGCGGCGAGCCCCCCGGTCCACGAGTGGGCGTGGATCACGTCCGGGCGCTCCTGGTTCCAGCGCTTCATGAGGTGCTCGCCCACGTCGTTCAGGTACGGCACGACGTCCTCGGGCGTGAGGTCCTTGGCCGGGCCCACGTCGATCTGCTCCAGAGTGACCCCCGGGGCCACCCGCGTCTTGGGCTTGCCCTCGGCGTCGTCACGGCGGGAGTAGATGGTGACGTGGTGTTCGCGGCCCAGCTCGCGCGCTACGGAGAGAATACGGTGGCGCTGGTTTCCCTTGGCGGACGCGACGATCGCAATATTCATGGCACACCTCAGCGTGGAAAAGCCTTCAAGGTGTGCCTGCGTCTTAGGCACGTTGTTCTACGGAAAGACAATACCCATGTTTAGCCGGATAGCAAACCCCCGCAGATCAGACACCCTTGAGGGCCAGGACGACGATCTCGTCCCACACCTGGCCGCCCGAGAAGGCGTGCCGGTCAGCCTCCACCGCCTTGACCACGGTGGCCGGTGACTGGCCCGCGCAACGGCCCAGCACGTCGGCCAGCCGCTCCTCGCCGTACGGCTCGCCGGCGTCGTTCCTGGAGGAGATCAGGCCCTCGGAGTAGAGCACCAGCGTCTCCCCGACGGAGACGGTCAGCTCCTGCACGCCCGTCTCGGCCACAGGGGAGATGCCCATCGGCACGCCGCCGCCCGCCGCGAAGCGCACGTTGCCGTCGGGCTGCAGCAGCGCCGCCGGATGGTGACCGGCCGAGGAGAGCTGGATCGTCCGGCCCTTGACGAACCCCACCACGGCCATCACGAACATGCCCGTGCCCTGCGCCACCAGAGCCTCGTTGACCTTGCGCATCACCAGGTCGGGATGGGACTCCCAGGTGCTGAGCACCCGCAGCCCGCCGCGCACCATGGCGCTGACCGAGGCCGCCTCCTCACCCTTGCCCGCCGCGCCGCCCAGGGCGAACCCCCAGCCGCCCGCGACCGGGAACACGTCGTAGAACTCCGCGCCCACCGACGCACCCGGATGGTAGACCGCCGACGCCTCGTAGCCGGGTACGTCGGGCAGGTTGCGCGGGGCCACGCTGGCCGACAACGCGTCGGCGGCCCGCGAACGGCTCTGGAAGCTCGACTGGGCGCGTACGGCCAGGCCGAGCTGCATCCCGACGTCCTGCAGCACGCCGAGGTCGGCCAGCGAGAACGGCGGCCGGTCGTGCGTGCGCACCAGCGTCAGCACCCCGTCGGACTGCCCGATCGGCACCGACAGCAGCGAGCCGGCGCCCATCGCGGTCAGCAGCGGCCCGTCGGCGGTGAAGCCGAGCAGCGACTCGTCGTCGACCATCTCGTGCACCACGCCCGAGCCGCGCTCCAGCACCTGCATCACCACCTGGCTGCCGGCCGGGTCGGCCGACTCCACCAGCCGCACCAGCTCGCCCAGCGGATGGTTCTTCGGCGCCACCACCACCGAACGCCGCGGCAGCCCGTCGCGCACCAGGTCGGCGATCACCCAGTCGGCCCACTCGGCCGCCAGCAGGCGCGTCGTCCGCGGCAGCGCCACCGGGCGCAGCAGCGCCTCCTCGTCCAGCAGCAGCCCGCCGACCCTGGCCAGCAGGTCCTGCCGTTTGGACGCGGCCAGCAGCAGCGCCCCGTCGGACTGCTCGGGCCGCCGCCCTCCGGGCTCGGGGAGCTGCACCTCGGTGGGCAGCGCCACGGCCGCCACCATCTGCTGCGGCTCGCCCGGCATCGTCACCCGCGTCAGCGCGAGCTGCACGGTGTGCGTCCGCCCCTGGTGCGCCAGCCGCGTCTCGAACGCCGACGGCTGCCCGGTCTGCAGCACCGAGTTCAGGTGCGAG
This sequence comes from Nonomuraea sp. NPDC049758, assembly GCF_040674635.1. Taxonomy (NCBI): domain Bacteria; kingdom Bacillati; phylum Actinomycetota; class Actinomycetes; order Streptosporangiales; family Streptosporangiaceae; genus Nonomuraea; species Nonomuraea sp. NPDC049758. Next base: position 11,558 of record NZ_JBFAMZ010000005.1, on the reverse strand, counting down.
CGGAACGCCGCCCGCCTGGAGACGTCCACCAGCAGCGGGAACGACCGCCCCACCAGGTAGCCGTCGGGGCTGCCGAGCACCCGCGAGGTCTCCGGGTTGATCCGCCGGACCACCCCGCCGCCGTCCAGCACGATCACCGGCACCGGGAAGGCCCGGAACACCTGGCGCAGCAGCTTCAGCTCCCGCTGGGTGCCGTCCTTCTTGCTCGCGGCGCGCTTGGGCGCCTTGCGCAGCGCCTCGCGCGCCTCGGCGAGCAACTCGGCGGCGGTGTCCAGTTCGGCCAGGGCCGCGTCGAGCGTGGGCGCGAGGTCGGTAGGGTAGGCGGTCCTCGCCTCACGCAAGGACGACACGCGTCCCGCCAGCGCGTCCAGAGCGTGTTCGAGGTCCGGCATGGTCATCCTTTGACGCTACGCCACCGGGGATAACGGTAGCCATAAGGGGTAGGGGCTTCTTGCTATGGAATCGACCGCGATGATCACTCCCGGGCTCGCCCGAGACCTGGCGGCGCTGGGGCGACTGGGTGAGGACACCTCCACGGAGAGCGTGTTGCGCGGCCTGACCACGGCGCTGGCGGCCGGTGTGCCCGGGTGCTCGGGCGGCTCGGCCGAACACTGGCGCGACCAGCGGGTGCTGGTCTCCGGCTCGCACAGCGAGCTGATCATGCTGGTCGAGGGCGAACGCGAACTCGGTGAGGGACCGTCCCTGGAGGCCCGCCAGAGCGGCGCCCGGGCGAGCCTGAGCGACGTGCTGAGCGACAGCCGCTGGCCCCGCTACAACGCACTGGCGACCCGCTGGGGGGTGCGTTCGGTACTGATCGTGCCCATCGAGGTGGCGCCGGCGCAGCTCATCGTCGGACTCTACTCCGTGCGCCCGGGTGCCTTCTCCCCCCAGGCCGCCCACTCGCTGGCCGACATGCTGACCGAGCAGGTCGGGGTGGCCATGGCGAACATGTGGGAGTTCGAGGAGGTGCGCACCGACGCCGCCCAGCTCCAGGAGGCCCTGGCCGGCCGGTCGGTCATCGACCAGGCCAAGGGCATCATCATGCAGACCAGCGGATGCACGGCCGAGGCCGCCTTCGAGGAGCTGCGCAGGATCTCGCAGCACCATCAGGTCAAGGTGGCCGATCTGGCCAGGCTCCTGGTGGAGGAGCACCAGCGCAAGTCGACGCGTCGCTCATAGGGCCTCAGCCGATGGCGGCCAGGGCGTCGTCGAGCGTGTCGTACAGCGGCAGGCGCTGGGCCAGCCCGGTGATCCACATCACCTTCGACTTGGAGTACTCCACGCCGACCAGCGCGAACTTCGCACGTGAGGCGAGGCTCGTCTGCCAGTGATGGACGATCAGCCCGAGTGCCCGCGAATCCATGAACGTCACCCCGGCCAGATCGAGTATCAGGTCGGCTCCGGCCAGCGACAGGTAGTCGGCGAACTGCTCACGCGTCGTGGCGTCGAGCACACCGTCGACCTTGACGACGGTGATCTCGCCGACGGGCGATGACGTCAGGCTCAGGGCGGCCACGGGCCCCTCGCCGTTTTCGGGCATTGTCACGAAGCAACCCTACTGTCACCACGCGACCGAGGAATACTTCCCGCGGCAGGGGGGAGACTGGGACCGAAGTCCAGCAGAGGGCTTCCGTCTCGAGAGTAGAGCGAGGCGTGCCTCTGCCTGGGCTTTTCTGCTGGCGGAGGCCGCCCTGCGACCCATATGAGGAGCAGCGATGGCTGTGCAGGAGTACGTCCTCGAGGAGATGACCGCGGAAGAACTCCTGGCTGAGATGGTCAGGGAAGACACACCCGACAGCCACAGGGAACGGCTGCGCGAGCGCATCGTGGAGATGCACCGGCCGCTGGCCATGGAAATCGCCAGGCGTTACCGTTACCGGGGCGAACCTCTGGAGGACCTCCTCCAGGCCGCGTACGTCGGCCTGATGAAGGCCGTCAACGGCTTCGACCCGACCCTCGGCCACGCCTTCAGGGGCTACGCGGTCGTCACGATGACCGGTGAGGTCAAGCGGCACTTCCGCGACCGCACCTGGGCCATCCGGGTCCCGCGTCTCTACCAGGAGCGACGGTCCGAGCTCAACCGGCTCGTCGCCGACCTCAGCCAGGACCTCGGCAGGTCCCCGACCGTGGCCGAGCTGGCCGCGAAGATGAACATCTCGGAGGAGGACGTCCTGCTCACCCTCGACGCCTCGGCCGCGTACAGCACGCTGTCGCTCGACGCGCCGCTCGGCACCGACGACGACGCGGCCTCGCTCGGCGACGTCATCCCCGAGGACGACGACACGCTGAGCACCATGGTCGACCGCGAGGCCGTCAAGCCGCTCATCGACGCGCTGCCCAGCCGCGAGAAGCACATCCTGCTGCTGCGCTTCTTCGGCAACATGACGCAGGCCGAGATCGCCGCCGAGTTCGGCATCTCGCAGATGCACGTCTCACGGATTCTCCGTAAGGTACTCGACCAGCTTCGCAGTGAGCTGCTGGTCGGTTAGCCGCTGGCCGGCTGCTGAGAGAAAGGCGAGTCGCCGGGTGAACGAGGACGTCGAGCCTCAGTCGGGCTACACGAGCCCGCCACCCGGCGTGCCCGTGAAGGAGCTGCGCTTCCGCCTGCCGGACCTGCCGGAGGTCCGGCAGTTCGCCGAGGACGAGGCCCGCGCCGTGGGGATGCCCGAGGAGGCGGTCGGCGACTTCGTTATCGCGGTCAACGAGGTGGCGACCAACGCGGTCACGCACGGGGCCGACCGGGCCGCCATGCGGACCTGGGTGATCAGCGGGGACCTGGTGGTCGAGGTGCACGACGAGGGCTTCTGGAAGCCGGGGCCGCTGCCGGGGGCGGTGGGGGGGATGGGGTTGTGGGTGGCGCGGCTGCTGTCCTCTGATTTCACGTTGCGGGTGGGGAGCGGGGGGAGCACCGTGATCATGAGGTTTCCTGGCAAGGGGTGACCCTCGGGGAAGCCGACTTCGGCGCCTGGCCCGGTGCGCCGGGCCTGTCTTCGTCGATCTCGACGTTGACTCTTCTTCATTCCGTGCCGCCCCGGGTCCGCCCCGGTGTTTCTGGATATTTAGCGCTATTTAGTTCTTTGGGGTGTTTGGCTGTTTCGGTGTTTCGGTGTTTCGGGTGGGAGGCCGGTCGGCCTCCCACCCTGAGCGCGCGCTCAGCGGCTGCTCACCGCTGGTTCGGCGGCTGGTCGGTAGCCTGCTCAGCGGCGGCTGCGGCCGCGCCAGTGGCCGGTCCCGCCGCGGATGCTCGCCGTGCCGACGCCTGCCTGATGCAGGGCCAGCAAGGTCAGCCCCAGCAGGACGAACGTCATGCCGGAGATCCCGCCGATCTTCACACCCACGAGGTCGAGCAGGAAGCCCAACCCGAAGATGATCGCTGCGACGACTGCGAGCATGCCGATCACCTCCTCGTTTCAGCGGACAGATTGTGGGTGGACAGCGCGAGCAGCCGCTCCAGGACGTTGCGGTAGTCGCGGAACGCCTGACGCAGGTCCTCGGTGTCGGGGGAGTCGACGTCCTTCCAGCGTTCGCGCAGAGCGCCGGTACGGCTGGTGAGGGAGTTGGTCAGCGACTCCACCACCTCGCCGACCAGGCCGTCCGCGCGCTGGATCGCCTCGGCTGGGTCGTCCACGAAGGACGCCTGGACGTCCCGCCAGCGGGCCTGCACCTCGGCGGGGTCCTGATCGAACAGGGCGACCTCCAGAGGGGCCGCGTGCGAGGGAACGTCATCGACCGGAGCGCCCTCGACGGGTGCTCCCTGGACGGGCGCTCCTTCGAGGGGAGCCCCCTCCACCGGCCGCCCGCCCTCGCCGAACTCACCGTCGGTGAGATCGTTGTCGGTGCGACGGCTGTCGGTGCGACGGCTGTCGGTGAGACCGCCGTCGGCCGTCAGCCCGTCGCGGGCCGCTCCAGCAGGGGTCAGGTCGTCACGCGCCAGATCATCGCGCGCGAGATCGTCGTCGTCCCGCTCGCCGTGAACCAGGACGTCGTCGCCCTGGGCTCGCCTGTCATGGGCCAGCTCGCCGTGAGGCCGATCGCCGTGCACCGACCTGTCCTCGGGCCGGTCGCCGTGGACCAGCACATCCTCGGACCGGTCGCTGTGCACCAGCACGTCGTCGGACCGGTCGTCGTGGCGTGCCCCGGTTTCGGACAGCACGTCCCGGGAGGTCTCGTGCCTGGGCGTCTCGTCGGCGGGGACGCCGGCGTGAGCGGGGTCGGGGTCGGGGGAGCGGTGGTCGGGATTGTGTCCCAGAGGGGTCTCGCGGTGCGGCTCGGTCGGCAGGTCGCCGGCGTCGCCGGTGCTCGCGTAGGGGTCCTTGTAGGACGGCTCGTCGTCATGGTCCCGGTCGGGGACCGTGGGGGCGTACCCGTGGCTCGCCGGGGTGTGACCGGCGTCGTTCGGGTAGCCGCCGTCGTGCCGTCCGGTGGTGTCGTCGTAACGGTCGCCGGTCCCGTCGGTGAGGTCCCGGTGCTCGTCGTCCCTGCCGGCCTCGTCCGACCGCTGCGACGGGACCTTGAGCTCGTCCTCACTTCTTCTGCTGCTGCTCATCTACGTTCACCGCCCTCGCGTGGTCTCGTGCAGCAGTTCCTCGAACAACGCGCGGTAATGAACCATGGCCTGCCGGAGCTCCTCGGTCGAGGCTTCCTTCCTGGCCGCCCGCCCGCTGATCTCGTGGGCCGTCCTGTAGTGGTCGAGAGTGGCCGCGTGCCCGACCGACAGATCGGACAGCCGCTGCTCGAAGTCGTCCGTGGGGTAGCCGCGGTCCGCCATCACCGAGGTGACGAGCTGGTCCGCCTCGGTCACCGCGAACCCGGGGGCGTCGACGAAACGCTCCTGGACCTCGGTCCACCGGTTGGCGTACGCGTCGCGCGTCTCCTCCGGCAGCGGCCGGATGTCGAGCTCGGAATGGCGCTGCTCGCGGGCGATGAGCTCCCGCTCGGCCTCACGCCGGTTGTCACTCTCGGCCACCGTACGCTCGTACTCAGGGCCGAAACGTTCGCGGAGACGGCTGCGGCGTTGCTGCTGTAGCACGACATAGCCCACTGCGGCGAGCGCCACCACCGCGACCACGACGACGGCCACCCAGATCAAGGTGGTCATTGATGTTCGCCTCCGGTCTCTGTAATGAGACCTGCGACTGCCCACGATCAAGGCCGTCGAAACTCGCGTGCTCAGTGAGCTGCAAGCCCTTTCCTGGCGGCCTCCAGCACCGTCGCGACATGCGAGCCCGCAGCTGACGCCGGAACCTCACTGAACCCCTCAGCCGCGTCGTACCGGACGTCGAGCCCCGCGTCCACGAGCCGCTGCGCCCACCGCAGCGCCGTGTTCAACCGCTCCGCCGCCGGCGGCTTCCCCTGCGCCGCCGCCGACAGGTTCCGCAGGTTGGTGGCCGGCCCGGACTGCGCGTGCACGCGCGCCAGCTTCCACGGTACGGCGGCACTGTGGTCGAGCATCGGCTTGGCCAGCCCGGCGGCCCGCTTGGCCTGGAGCACCCCCGACTCGGACACCCCGAAATGAGCGGCCAGCTCCTGCACACTCATCCCGCCGGCCACCAGCCGCGCCAGCTCCGCCCGATCAACGCTCGGCCTCCGCCCCACCACGCCCTCCGCTCCCGCTTTCCGTGTACGCGCCTGCCTCCGATGTGCGCTAAGGTTATGACGTCCCGCCCCGCAGGGGGCGGCCGACACAACCGGGACGTAGCGCAGCTTGGTAGCGCACTTGACTGGGGGTCAAGGGGTCGCAGGTTCAAATCCTGTCGTCCCGACGGTTGCGAAAGGCCGATCGACTTGGGCATAAGCCCAGGTCAATCGGCCTTTTCTCGTTCCTTGATCTTGAGAGTGATCTCCTAGGCAACTCGCAGCTGGGGACCACTTGGGGACCACGTCGCCGCCATGTGCGCGCTGAGCGCATTCCCGGCCTCGGCGATGGCGCTGAGGTCTGGATGAAGGTAGCGCTGTGTGGTCGTCAGAGACCCGTGGCCGGCGATCTTGCCAAGGACATGGACGGGGACCCCGGCGTCGGCCATCCACGTCAGTCCGGTGTGGCGGAGATCGTGACGGCGAAGATGTTCGTAGCCGAGCTGGGTGACGACCTCGTCCCAGTGCGTCGCGTCGCGCAGGACCGCGGTGCTGATGCGACCACCCCGTGGCCCGGTGAACAGTCGGGCCTCAGGATCATCAGTGTCGACGGCTGCGAGCCGGTTGGAGACGAGGCTCCGGATCTCGGCGATGATCGGCACCTTGCGGGCTCGTTTGCCCTTGGTCCCCTTGTCGGCCAGCCCGCCCGGACTCGGTGTGGTCTGCCGGCGCACTGTCCAGGTCCAGGTTCTTGTGTCGATGTCGCCGACCCGGACACCGGAGACCTCGCCGATGCGTGCGGCCGTGCACGCCGCGAAGATGACGATGTCTCCCCAGCCTTGATACTTGTCTCCGGAACGTTCCACAAGCGCCTGTGCCAGCCGTTCCAGTGCCGCGCGGTTGGGCAGCGCCAGGGCGCGCGGGTCGTCCAGCTCGTCCTCGGCCCGCTTGTACTCGTGCTGCCAGCCCGTCACGCGAGCAGGGTTGCGGTCGATGATGCCGTCGCGAACGGCCTGCTCCATGACGCGAACCAGGATGGCCAGGCTGTTCTTCACCGTGGAGCGGCTGCATTCGTCTGCGATCCATCCATGCACGACCCGGTCCACGAGGCCGTTGCTGATCATCCGTACGCCCAGGTACCCAAGAGCGGGGACCACGCGCTTGCGCCATCCCGACGTGTACGGAGCGAGAGTCTTAGGCTCCAGACCGCGCACCGCCAAGGGCATCACCCCCTCGCCGTACTCCTCGAGGGTGGAGGTGGCGGCCTTGGGGGCGATACCGCTTTTGGCCAGTTGCTCAATGGACTGGGTCCAGGCATCAGCAGCCTCTTGCGTGGTGAACGCCTCGGACTTGGACAGGCGCTGTCGCGTCGCCTGATCCCGCCAGCGCACTCGAGCCCGATAGGGCGAGACCTTGTCGGGCCGGTACTCGATGTCGATGGAGAGGGGCACTCCCATGGGCGGGAGTACCTTGGCCGAGGTCATCACGCCACCTCGGTCGGATCGATGCGGTGCTTGGCCAGCCATTGCTGAAGGTCGTGGACGCTGTAGAGGGTCAGGCGCGTTGTGAGCCGGACGAAGGGAGGCCCCTGCGGCGGCTTGGCCGAGCGCCAGCGGCGGAGGGTTGACGGGTCGACGGTGAGAATGGCTGCGACTTCCTCGGTCGTGCGCCAGAGGTGTGGCGCGTCGTTGTTCTGCGGGTCTTCGGCGGGAGTTGTTTGGAGGTCAGCGTTCTTCGATGGCACAGGTCCTTTGCTCCTTGGGAACGATGGCGCGAGGTGTTTCGCGCGCCCCGTCGTGCGGCCGTCTCATCCGTTGTCCGACGGCGTGCGGGGGATCTTCAGGTTAGGGGCCTGAACTTGATTCGGGAGGCCCTGAGCAGGCCCTTTGTGACTACTCGGTTAGGTTGCGGCCAGTCTTGGCCCGAGTCCGAGAGGGACTTCCCGACAGGGTGTGAGCGTGCTTAATGCTTGGATGCGCGATTGGTCGGTGGATCAGCCTCTGGAAGATGCCTCCGAGGTCGTCCACGACAGCTTGATCCGGGTCGGGACCGTCGCCGCTGGCCGCGGGTGACACCCGAGGATCTAACGGGCATGTCAGTGCTCGTCACGGGCGAATAGATCCTGGCGGTCGCCGTTACCGTCTCCGTGCTCAGCGCCTGAGGCGTCGCGTCGACGGTCAGGGCCGTGCTCGCGGCCAAGGGCATCGCGTCGTCGTGCCTACTCCAAGCCGGGGGGGTGGGGTCGGGCGGGCTGCCCCGGCGGCGGATCCCGACCATCATGCTTGCGATCGACGCGGTCGCTTCCCACGTGCGCGCACCTACCGACCGCGCAGGGCGAGGGGGCAGGACAATGGCTCAGAACAATCCCCGCTTACAGCGCGTTCTCTGAAACCCCTATTAGCGCGAGCGAGTTGTCTGTCCAGAAGGTGGGAGCCTGCTCAATTCTCTGACCAGGAACGTCCTTCTCCTTCCTCACAATAGAAGGCTTTCTCGCCGGAGATCGCGGCGATGGCGGAACGCGCTCGGTTCCAAACGTATGGGCGCAGTAGCTCGGCTGCCTCAGCTGCCGTGGTGAACCGAAATTCAGACAGCTCAGAGTCGACGATTCGGAGGGCACTGACCCGATCGCTTGGCAATACCCCTCCGTCGAAAATGAACATGAGAGAGTCATCCCAAGGTCCGTGTGGAGGTACCCAATCCACCACGAGGAGTTGGCCGATCTCCAAATCCAAGCCCAGTTCCTCTTTGATCTCACGTTGCGCTGCGGCAGCGGGGGGCTCGTTGGCTTCGGCCATGCCGCCAGGTAGATCCCAATCAGGTTTATAGGACGGATTCACGAGGAGAATTCGTCCGAGCTCGTCGCGAATCAGTACATCCGCTCCAACTCTCTTGCGCGCCTGGCGCGCGTTGCCTTCAGCAAGGTAGGCGTTCCATGCTCTGGGATCACGCTCGTACAGCGGTGCGTCCGGGTTCACGATGAGAGTCTCCCCACTGATACAACCAGTAACGCTCGCGAAGGGCACTATCGAGGATTCGGAGTGTGTCCGGCACTGAGACGTGCTTCTCATGGACTTGCAACTCCCTGCGCAGATCGGCCAGTTGTTGAGCGATGACGAACGAGCTCAGTGACCGAGTGTCCTCCACCGCCTCCTTTGCCCGTGCACACGCTTCGTCGACATGGTCTTGCGCGAGCATCACCTGAGCCAGGAGAAGTTGGCTGAGAGCTCGGCTGCGTGTTCGGTCCCGCGCTCGAAGCTCCAGCGCTCGGCTTCCCTGCCGTTGTGCTTCGCCCAGTTGTCCCAAGCTCAGCATCGCCCGTGCCGTGTCCAGCGCCAGAGTGCCCTCGTCGAACGGTCCCGCCCAGGGTGAGTGACTAGTCGCTTGCTCATAGGTCAGTGCGTCCTCGGCCCGGATCAGAAGCCGAGCGCAGGCATTGGACTCGCCCATGACCGCATGGGCGCGCGCGGCCATAGAGAGCAGACGTGCCTGCATCCTCGGGGCTGTCGTGCGACTGCCCAGCCTCGCCGTTCCCAGCTGGGCGAGCCGGATCGCTTCCTCAGCCTGTCCGCGATGCCGCGCGAGGTGGCTCATGCTGCCCATGATGTGGGCTTCGAGCTGCAGGTCCCCGCTGGTCTTGGCGAAGTCGAGCGCGCGGCAGAAGTGCCGGTCGGCGATATTGTCCTTGCCCGCATCATGAGCCATCCAGCCGGCCATCTCGGTGAATGCCGCCGCGGCAACGAACGCCCGCGGTCCGTCGGATCCGCCGAAGAGACGCGGCGCGATGTCAGCTTGGAGGTAGCCGAGAACACTGGCATAGAGATGGCCTCCGCCTACCTGCCGGTCAGCTTGCCGAAGGGAGCGCATCTTTCCGAGGTCGTTGTCGGTCTCCAGAGACAGACACGGCGCGCTAGGTTCGGCGGTCGCCGCGAAGAGGGTCGCCTCGTCCAGTTGGAATGCGGCGCAGTACAGCAGGCGATAGCGCTCACTCATCAGGGCAATGGAGCCGGATTCCCACCGGCGGATGGAACGAACGAGATCTCCGTGCTCGGGCAGATCATGTCGGTCCTCGCCGGCCGCCTCTCGGAGTTGTCTGGCCATGGCGTGGGTGTCCCATTTGCGGGCTTTACGTTCCGCCCGAATTCGGATCGGCCAGAACAATGGGTGGTCGGCCATGTCCGCCTCCTTGTCCGCCCGGTGCTTCGCTTGGGCCCTGGGCGTCTCATCTTCGCTGTTCAGCGGCAAGATTGCAGTCCTCGCCGCAGTTGTTGTCCGGTTTGTGTGGGACATGAGGAACGGGTTGCCGGGACTCGGTGGTGGTTGGACAACCTTCTGCAGAGGGGGCAGCTTTCGAGAAGCGTCTCGGGCGCGATACTTCTGTCAAGTCCATGCAGAGGGGACAGGCCCGGGATGACCTGGGGGAGAAGGTCAGGGACCACCCGCAGATCGGCAACGGACGTACGGGTTGTCCGCACAAGCTGATCCCCGCATCAGGAAGCGCGGCATGCTGGACAGCGTGGCGCCCGCTCCAGGTGAATCCCGCCCTGTAGTCCGCTTCGAGCACGTCTTCGACATGGTCCTCGCCTTCTTCCAAGGCCAGGTCGTCCCAACACAGAGCCCAACGGCGCACACCCCCCGGACAGTTTTCCGCGTGGCCGTCCAGCTTCACGAGGGCAAGCAGTCCCTCTCTCAGGACAGCCACGATGACGCCCTGTCGGCCGAGAAGCTGATCTCGGTACGCCCGCGCCCTGCCATGGCTGTGCAGGACGTCCACGACGGTCACCCGCATACCGATCTTCTGATGGGCGCTGGTCATGGCCTGTCCTGACAGACTCGCTCTGGAACAAGAACACGGTCCGGCGAGCACTGGTGATCGCTCCAGGCCCGGCGTTGTGCGTATGCGGAGAGTCGAATCAGCTGCACAGAGGCTGCAGACAGGCAGTGATGAGAGGACGTGTGTGTCATTCCGACAAGCAGAGCAAGGGCGGATTCAACTGATCGTCGCAACACCTTGATCCTGAGGAGCATGTTGTGGCGCAGGGAAGGGCGCGTGCGGCGATTCAGGCTGGTCGGCCGCCGCTTCGGTCACCGGGGCGGCCTCCGGTCAACCGGCGCGAGGAGAAGCAGCGGTTCTGGCGCCTGATCGCCGAGGGGAGGTCGAGTGAGGAGGCCGCTGTCGCGTGCGGCGTGTCGATGCCGTTGGGGCCGCGGTGGTTTCGTGAGGGTGGCGGCATGCCGCCGATCAGCCTGGAGCCACTGTCGGGTCGCTACCTGTCCTTCGCCGAACGCGAGGAGATCGCCCTGCTGCCCGCCAAGGACCGCGGGGTGCGGGAGATCGCCCGCACTCTGGGACGTGCCCCGTCGACGATCTCGCGGGAACTGCGGCGCAACGCGGCGACTCGCGGCGGCCGCCTGGACTATCGGGCCTCGGTCGCGCAGTGGCACGCCGACCGGCAAGCGCGCCGGCCCAGGAGGTGCAAGCTCGCCGACAACGACCGGCTGCGGCAGTACGTGCAGGACCGGCTGGCCGGCACGGTCCGCGCCCCGGACGGCAGCGAGATCGAAGGGCCGCAGGTCCGCTGGATCGGGCGACGGCATGGGCGCCGCCAGGACCGGCGCTGGGCGACGTCATGGAGTCCGGAGCAGATCGCGAATCGGCTGCCGGTCGACTTTCCTGAGGATGAAACGATGCGGATCTCGCACGAGGCCATCTACCAGGCCCTGTATGTCCAGGGCCGCGGCGCGTTGCGTCGCGAGCTGACGGCCTGCCTGCGTACAGGCCGGGCGCTGCGAGTGCCCCGGGCCCGGACCCGTGGCCGGGGCAAGAAGTTCGTCACCGACGAGGTACTGATAGGTGCGCGGCCCGCCGAGGTCACCGATCGGGCGGTGCCTGGGCACTGGGAAGGCGACCTGATCATCGGTCTGGGACAGCTCCGCGATCGGCACGCTGGTCGAGCGCACTACCCGGTACACAATGCTGCTGCATC